>JAIQFI010000044.1 GCA_020073345.1 Terriglobia bacterium | reverse complement strand
CAGGCGGTGGCATCGGTGGATGCCGAGACCGGCATCGACGAGATGAAGACCATGGATGCGCTGATGAATGCGACGCTGTGGCAACAGCGTTCCTGGGGATTCGTGCTGGCGGGCTTCGCTGCCACAACCCTGCTGCTGGCCGCGGTGGGGCTCTATGGCGTCATGGCCTATAGCGTGGCTCTTCGCCGCACCGAGATCGGGATCCGCGCCGCCCTGGGGGCAACGCCGCGCGCGATTTTTGGCGATGTTACGCGCGAAGGTGTGTATCTGGCCGCCACGGGCGCCGCCATCGGGCTGATCGCGGCGTTAGGAGTGACCCGGCTTTTGCGGACCATGCTCTATGGCGTGCCGCCCGCCGATCCAATCACGTTCCTGCTGGCGGCGCTGGTGCTGATCGCGGTAGCAGCGATCGCTTCGGCGTTGCCGGGAATGCGCGCAGCGAACATGGATCCGGGGGCAACACTCAGAAACTGATTGAGGAACTTAGAATGAATTCCGATTTCCCTGCTGCCGTACCAGAAATACCCGTGAGGGATATCAAGAAGGCTGCTGATTACTACAAGAACCATCTTGGCTTCAGCATAGATTGGGGTGGTGAGGATGGCGGGATTGCGGGCATTTCCCAAGGGTCCTGCAGAATGTTTCTGACCAATCCGGCCTTCAGAAAGCCGCTTGGAAATGCCGGCCCCGTCCTGATCTGGCTGAATCTCAGCAGCAGAAACGAGGTGAACGACCTGCACAAGCTGTGGAAGGGCCGCCAGGCAAGAATCGTTTCCGAGCCAGAAGAGAAGCCTTGGAAGTTGCACGAATTCACGGCCGCGGACCTGGATGGCAATCTGTTCCGCGTTTTCTACGATTTTTCGAGGGATGTCTAGCCCTCGGGACAGTCTGATGCAGGTTTCAAGCACGATCCGTCGCTGTATTCGACACTAATCAGAAACAACCCCCGCGGCGGCGCCGACGGTCCCGCTGGAATCGTGCAGCCGGGCTCAAGGCGAGCCTCGATACCGGAGCACGCCACGTTTCCCTTCCCGGCCTCCAGCAGTACGCCCACGATGTTCCGGACCATGTGCTTGAGGAATCCGCTGCCGCGGACGCGGTAGATCAGGCGAACCCCGTCTCGCACCAAACATGACGAGAAAATCCGCCGAACTTTCGAACGGCCCAGCCCATCGACCGGATCCGCGGCCGCAAACGCGGAAAAATCATGCTCGCCCTCGAGCAGACGCGCCGCCTCGATCATCCGGACTTCATCCAGCGGATAAGGGTAGTGATAAACAAAACGGCGATCGAATGGCGGACAGATCTCAGCCCTCAGAATTCGATACTCGTAGGTCTTGGCTATGGCATCGTAGCGCGGGTGAAAGCTCTCGTGCGCCTCGGCCGTTTCCATGACACGGATATCGCGCGGCAGCAGGCGATTCATCGCCTTCTTAAGGTTTGGCAACGGGATGGGATTGGCCAGCGTGAAGGCCGCCACCTGTGCTAGGGAGTGAACCCCGGCGTCGGTGCGCCCCGACCCGTCGACGTGCACCGCTTTCCCCTCAATTTGGGACAACGCGCCTTCGAGCACGCCCTGAATCGTAGCCAACCCCGGCTGCACCTGCCAGCCGTGGTAATCCGTGCCGTCGTAGCTGACGGTGACGCGAATGCGACGCATGCTTTCTTTTAAAACAAGCTTAGGCCGCCGCGCGCGAGCCGGGCTTCTCGACCGGAAGCCCTTGCTTGCACAGCGGGCATTCCTCCGGCGTCCAGGCGACCGCGTCCAGAGTCGCCAGAGCCACTCGGGGAACCCCGAGATCGACGCGCCCGCCGCTGCGATCGATGATCGAACCGACGCCCAGCACCTGGACTCCGGCAGTCCGTAACAATTCGATGACTTCGCGGGTGCTGCCGCCGGTAGTGACCACATCCTCCACCACGACGGCGGTCTCTCCCGGAGTCAGAAAGAACCCCCTCCGGAGGGTCATCTTGCCGGAAGCGTCCCGTTCGGTGAACAGGAACCGCGCGCCCATCGCCCGGGCGACTTCGTGACCGATGATCAGGCCTCCTAAAGCGGGGGAAACCACTACCTGGCCTTTTGGCATATCCGCCGCTAAGCCCTCGCCGAGGCGCTGGGCCAAATCGGGATGCTGGAGGACCAGGGCGCTCTGAAGATATTCACTGGAATGGAGGCCGCTGGTGAGGCGAAAGTGACCCTTGAGGTAGGCTCCCGTCTCAAGAAATGTCTGCAGAATGGGGTCGGGCACGGTTTCTTCATATATAATAGTCCGAGTTCGACTTAACATTCTTGACGGGACGCCCCTGTAACAACGGGACCGTCTCCCGTCGTCATCTCTAGTGCAGGATAAGAAAGTTTGGGGAGTACTCTACTACGATGAAGAAGCTTAAGTGGCTCCTGGGTTTTACACTGCTGATTGCGGCATTGGCCCTGGGCGGCTTCACCTATTACACTCGTTCGAAAAAAGCCGAGTTTCTGAAGGCCAAAGTGACGCGCGGCGATCTGGAATCGGCCATTTCCGCGACAGGCTCGCTGGCGGCCGTTATTTCCGTGCCCGTGGGCAGCCAGGTATCCGGCAACGTGGCGGCCGTGTATGTGGATTTCAATTCCGTGGTCAAGAAGAACCAGCTGGTCGCGCAGATCGACCCGGCGCCGTTCCAGACCAAGGTGGACCAGGCTAAGGCCAATCTGGATAACGCCAAGGCACAGATAACCAATGCCGAGGTCGGCCTGAGAAAGGCGGATCTCGATATCGCTAATGCAGAACTGAACATTACCAACCAGAAAGCGGCCGTGGTCCGGTCCCAGTCCCAGGTTAACGACGCCAAGCGTAAAAAAGATCTCCAGGACAAGATGTTGGCCGCCGGTGTGACCACCAAGGACTCTGTCGACAGCGCTCAGGCAGTCTACGACCAGGCCGTGGCGAGCCTGGAGTCGGCGCAGGCGCAGGTGAAGTCCGCGCAGGCCAGTCTCGAATCGGTCAAGGCGCAGCGGCAGGTGGCAGAAACCCAGAAGATCACGGCGGCAGCCCAGGTTGCCACCGCGGATGCGAACCTGCAAAACGCTCAGTTGGATCTCGAGCATACCCGGATCACTTCTCCGGTCGACGGCGTGGTGATTGCGCGGAACACGGACGTCGGTCAGACGGTACAGGCATCCTATTCGGTGGCTACTCTGTTTACCATCGCTCAGGACCTCACCAAGATGCACGTGGAGACGAATATTGACGAGTCCGACATCAGCCGCGTTCAGGAGGACCAGCTTGCCACGTTCACAGTGGACGCGTATCCGGGGCAAACCTTCCGCGGCACCGTAATGCAAGTCCGCCACGCACCCACGAACGTGCAAAACGTCATTACCTACACGGTGGTGATCAACGTGGATAACCCCGATTTGAAGCTGTTCCCAGGCATGACGGCGAACGTTCGCCTGGTTACCGACCGGCTATCGGCGGCCATAAAGATTCCGGCAGCGGCACTGCGGTTCCGCCCGCCCGAAGACCTCCTGCCGCCCGACGCCAAGAACACCGACAAAAAGGTCGTCAAGGGTGACGGTAAATTCGATCCCAGCCAGTTCAAGGGCGGCGACGGCAAGTTTGATCCCAGCCAGTTCAAGGGCCGTGGTGGCGGCGGCTTCGGCGGTGGTGGCGGTGGTGGCCGCCGCGGCGGCAACGGCGGCGGTGGTGGTGGCGGCCAGATCAACGCCAACCAGGGCGGCGTCCGGGCCGCGAGCCAGTTCCAGACGGTCTACACGCTGGATGAAAAGGGCCAGCTCAAGGCCGAGCGCATCCGCACCGGCATCAGCGACGGAAACTTTGTAGCAATGCTCGGCGGCAATCTCAAAGAGGGCCAGGAGTTAGTCACCGGTATCGAGGGTGTGCGAGCCGGCGGCAACCAGAACAAGAACGCGCCGGGATTCCCGGGCGGCAACCAGAATAACTTCAAGCAAGGCAGGGGCGGGCTCCCCTTCTAGGGCGCCCGCGAGGACTAGCCGTGGACTCTGCTCTCATCCGCATCGAGAACCTTCATAAGACCTATCACATGGGCGACAACCATGTGCACGCCCTGCGCGGTATATCGCTCGAAATCCCCCGCGGCAGTTTCGTATCGATCATGGGTGCATCCGGTTCCGGCAAGTCAACGTTAATGAACATCGTGGGCTGTCTGGATAAGCCCAGCAGCGGCAAGTATTATCTGGACGGCGTGGATGTCGGCGCTCTGGAACGTGACGAGCTCGCCGACATTCGCAACCGTAAGGTGGGCTTCGTGTTTCAGCAGTTTAACTTGCTGGCCAGGACATCGGCCCTCGAGAATGTCGAACTGCCCCTGCTGTATAGCGACAACGACAAGAGCAAGTTTAAGGAGCGCGCCATGGCGGCGCTCACTTCGGTCGGTCTGGCGGAACGTTACGATCACCACCCCAGCCAGCTTTCCGGCGGCCAGCAGCAGCGCGTAGCGATCGCCCGAAGCTTGATCAACAATCCCCAGCTCATCCTGGCGGACGAGCCGACGGGCGCGCTCGATTCGCGGACCAGCGTCGAAATCATGGGCATCTTTCAGAAGTTGAACCGGGAAAAAGGCATCAGTATCGTGGTGGTCACTCACGAGCCCGATATCGCACACTATTCCGACCGCATCATCCAGTTCAAAGACGGTCACATCATGCTCGATGAGCGTGTCCCCAACCCGCGGAACGCCGAGCGGGAGCTGTCGGAATTGCCCGAGGTAGAGGAAGAAGAGGAACCAGTCGCATGAATAAGGTCTTCCAAAGCATGAGAATCGCGTTCCGCGCGCTACGCGTGAACAAGCTGCGCTCGGCGCTGACCATGCTCGGCATCATTATCGGCGTGGGCGCCGTCATCGCCATGGTCTCGGTGGGCAGCGGCGCCACCGATCGCATCCATCAGCAGATCGCGTCCATCGGCAGCAACGTGATTATTGTCCAGCCGGGCAGCCAGAACACCGGCGGAGTCAAGAGCGGCAATGGCAACGCGCAGACGCTGACGGAAGAGGACGCCCGGGCCATTCAGGAGGAATGTCCGGATGTGATGTATTCCTCCCCGCTTCAGCAAAACCAGCAGCAGGTGGTCTACGGGAGCAATAACTGGGGTACCCGGATTTACGGCGTGGCTCCCGAGTATCTGACCATTCGCGACCTGCGCCTCGAAGAAGGCGAGCCGTTCACCACTGAAGATGTCAAGTCCACCAACAAAGTTGCGCTGCTCGGCAAGACCGTTGTCGATAACATCTTCGGCGGTGAGGATCCGATCGGCAAAACCATCCGCGTCCGCAAGGTGCCCTTTACCGTGATCGGAACGCTGGTGCCCAAGGGCCAGAACGCCAACGGGCAGGATCAGGACGACATGATCATCATGCCGATCACCACCGCCAAAAAGAAGGTAATGGGCGGCGGACGGCAGAATAGCTGGCAGCAAATCGGCCAGGTCCTGGTGCAGGCCCGCGATGGACGGAATCAGAACGCCATGGACGAGATCGAGGCGCTTCTGCGCCAGCGCCACCGCCTGCAAGCGACCGAGGACAATGATTTCCAGGTCCGGAGTCTCGAGGAAATGGCCGCCGCGCAGGAGCAGGCCACACAGATCATGGGTCTGCTGCTGGCCTCCATCGCGTCCGTATCGCTGATCGTGGGTGGCATCGGCATCATGAACATCATGCTGGTGTCGGTGACCGAGCGCACCAAGGAAATCGGCCTCCGCCAGGCAGTGGGGGCGAAAACGAACGACATTCTGTCGCAGTTCCTGGTGGAGGCGGTTTCGCTTTCGTTATTGGGGGGCTGCATGGGGATTGCCATGGGAGTATTAGCCAGCTTTGCGATCTCCTACTTCGCCGGATGGAATACGCTGGTGAGTCTGCCTTCGATCCTGGCGGCGTTCTTTTTCTCGGCGCTGGTGGGGGTGTTCTTCGGTTTCTACCCTGCACGGAAGGCAGCCTTGCTGGATCCGATCGAAGCTCTCAGGTATGAGTAGCGGCGTTTTCGCACGCCGTAGTTCCAATATCGGACACCACGGACATATTGACAGGACTTCTTTTCAGCACTTTAGCGGTGGCGTTCGAGATGCAACGCTGGAACGAATATCCCGTAAGAATCGTATAACTTCGAGGTAAACCTAAGCCATGAAACAATCGAAACCCTTCATCGCGTTGCTGTGCGTGCTGCTGATGGCGGCGCCCGGCATGTATGCACAACAGCTCAACGATCGCGGCCCCAGCCTGAGTACCGAACGGCAGCACTGGTATTCGGGGTTCACGCACGATTACAGCCCCAGGTATGTTCCGCCCATCAATATCTCGAACAGCGGGCGCGCCGACTCTTTGATCCGCGCCGGCAATCTGTATTTGTCGCTCTCCGACGCGATCGCACTGGCGCTGGAGAACAACGTCGATATCGAGGTCTCGCGCTACGGATACGGGATTAACGAGTCCGCCTTGCGCGCTTCCCGGGCGAGCAACGGCGCGGGCGTGAGCTACGATCCCGCCTTCACCAGCACCATCAATTGGAACCACTCCGCCCAGATCCAGACCAACACGGTCACCGCCGGCGGACAGTCGGTCAATGTCGGAGACACGCAGACTAAAAACTTCGGCATTCAGCAAGGGTTCATGACCGGCGGAACCGCCACGCTGGGGTTTAACAACAACTCCACGACCACGAACAATACCAACGCCATCTTCTATCCTTCCTACACGACCGGCTTGAGTCTCCAGGCTACCCAGCCCCTGCTGCAAGGTTTCGGCCTGGCGTTCAACACCCGCAACATCCGGGTTGCCAAGAATAACCTCCGGCTAAACGACTCTCAGTTCGAATTACAGCTGGACACAACCCTCAACACCGTAATTTCGACCTACTGGAACCTGGTCAGCGCCAATCTGGCCGTGGACGTGGCGCAACAAACGCTGGGCCTGTCCCAAAAGCTGCTGGATGATAACAAGAAGCAGTTGGAGATTGGAACCATGGCGCCCCTCGATGTCACCACGGCCCAAGCGCAGGTCGCGACCAACCAGACCAATCTGCTGATCGCCCAAACCGCCGTGCAGCAGTTGGAGGTGACCCTTAAGAACCTGTTAAGCCGCAATGGACTGGTCAATCCTGCGATTGCCGACACGCATATTATCCCCACCGACCGGATCACGATTCCGGATGTCGAACCGATTACTCCGGTTCAGGACCTGGTGGCGAAGGCGCTCGATCACCGGCCCGAACTGGCGCAGCAGCGTATCCAGGTCGAGAATTCGAAGATCAATCTCACCGGTACACGCAATTCCATGCTCCCGCAGCTGAACCTGCAGGGTAACGTTCAGAATCCTGGGGCGGGAGGAATCGTTAATCCGACGCCCCAGATTAACCCCCTCACCGGCCAGGTCATCCCCCGCATTTCGCCGAATCCCGATTTGGTCGGAGGCTACGGCAACATCCTGCGTCAAGTGTTCGGCGTGCCAACGGTGAACTATGCCATCGGTTTCACGTTAAATGTTCCCCTGCGTAACCGCGCGGCGCAGGAGACTTACATCCAGCAGAGTTTGCAGCTGCGCCAGGCAGAATTAAACGTGCAAAAGGAAATAAACAACGTCCGCATGGACGTTCAGAATGCGCTGATCGCGGTCACCAACGCTAGGGCGCGTTATCAGTCGGCGCAACAGACGCGCGTGCTCCAGGAGCAGGTCGTGGACGCCGAGCAGAAGAAGTACGAGCTGGGCGCCTCCACCTCCTACGCAGTCGTCCAGCACCAGACCGACTTGGCCAATGCCCGGCAATCCGAGGTCGCCGCCCTGACCACGTACGCGCAGGCCAAGCTGCAGCTCGATCAGGCCACCGGCACGATTCTAGAGAACAACAACATCGTCATCGACGAAGTTAAGAACGGGCGCATGTCGAAAACTCCCAGTCCGATCCCCGACGTGACGCCGAATCCGAACGGCCGGGCCGCCGCGGCGACTCCACCCCCGGTGGCGGCAAATCGGTAGTTCATCCCGGCGCGTACACGGTAACTCTTTCCATGCGGGAATCCGAGGTGTGCGCAGCGGCTGTGCGGTTTTGTCGCTTTTCATCAACAAGATAAACGCGAAATTCGAGATCGGCAGCCGGATTGCACTCGCACAGCGGCGTATGCAGATGTCGCAGGCTCAAGGAACCCGGCTGTCCCTCCAAGCAGTACCTCACAAGTCACCCACTGAACCCTGCCCCTAACCCCCTGAAACCCCTCACAGCCGTGGTTCCTGAAGCCTGGACGATGGGGCTTCCTTTTCGCCGGTCTCGGGTATAATCGATTAGGTCCTATGCGACTCGGCACTGCGTTGCGAAGCTTTGTGTTGTTTTCCACAGTGCTGGCACTTGCCCTCGCCCAGCAACCACAGCCAGCCATTCGCGTCCAGGTGAACGAAGTGGTGGTCCCCGTAACGGTCACCGACGAGAAGGGTCGCTTCGTATCCGATCTGGAACAAAGCGATTTCAAGATCTTCGACCAAGGCAAGGAACAGACCATCCGCTACTTCAACCGCGAGCGCAACCAGCGCGTGGTGGTCGGTTTCCTGGTGGATCTGAGCAACCAAAGCCGCGGCCAGTGGAAGAGCCTGCAGGAAGCCACCATCGAGCTGGTGCTGAATCTGCTGCCCGGTGACAAGAAATATGCCGGCTACCTGATCGGCTACGGTAACGAGGCTGAGTTGATGGTCAACACCACCTCGGACCCCGATCCGATTGTCACGAAACTGCGGAAAATCTCGCCCAGCGGCGGGTCAGCTTTCTATGATGCCGTCTATATGGCTTGCACCAGCCGCAAGCTGGTGGAAGGCGAGCCGGTGGATCCCCGCCGGGTGATCGTGGTGATCGGCGACGGCCACGACAACGCCAGCAGCAAGACGCTCGATCAGGTGATCGAGCTGGCCCAGCGCTACCAGGTCACCATCAACGCCATGAGCACGGACGCTTACGGCTTCACCAGCGATTCCAGCAAGAACCTGGAGCGCATGGCCCAGGAAACCGGCGGCCGCGTGGAGTACCCGCTCCTGAACGTCTACAAGGATGTCTCCGGATTCCTGTCGCAGCCTTCCGACGAAGGGAATTACCAGTTAAAGGTGGGGACAGGCGGGTATACCGCAGCCATCCTGGGATCGATCTACAAATCGATCGCCAACATTGCCGGCGAAATTACCGTGCAATACGTTCTCCGGTATGTGCCCAACGAGACGGACGAGACGCGACTGAAACGCACGATCGAGGTGAAGGTCGCCATACCCAACGTACTCGTCCGAGCGCGCACATACTACTACCCGTTTAGTCCGTAGAAACCCTCCTACACTTAGCTCTTCGGAGTATGCCATGATTCCTTGGGGAGCATGGCGATCCTCACCCAGCCCGCGCGTCTGTCCCTCCTGCAGCTGGAGCTGCCTGGAAGCCCGCCGGTGAGTGCCGGAGTGTTGCTGGAAGACCCCGCCCATAACCGCCTTTATCTGTGCCTGCGCCACGATTGGGACGTGATCGCACCGTCGGAAGCCTCGATCCTTTCCGAACTGGAATCCGACCTGGCGGCGAAGGCCGAGGAGTTGGGCGCCACGCGAGTTCTGGATCAGCTCCAAGATACGCTTTCAAACACGCTGACGATCTCCGAGCCTCGCGAAGTGATGGTCGAGGATTTCGATCGCGCCATACTGCGTTTGTATCGCGAGCACGTGCACACTACCGTGCGCCCCTTCGTGACACATTTGCCGCGGTATTCGCTATCCGTCGCGGCGGGCAAATTCCTCGAGAACCAGGAAGTCGCCCAAGAAGAAGGTGACGAGGGCTGGGTGGAGGTCCCCCCCGGGCTCCATCCGACACCGGCCATGTTTGTGGCGAGGATCGCGGGGCGTTCCATGGAGCCTCGCATCCCCGACGGCAGCCTGTGTGTGTTCCGTGCGGGCGTGACGGGATCGCGCGAAGGACGACTGGTGTTGGTGGAATATGACGGCGGAGGCACCAACGACCGCCACACCGTCAAGGTCTATCACAGTGTCAAGAAGCAGCTGCCGGATGGGACCTGGAAGCACAAGAACGTCCTCCTGAAGCCGCTGAACCCCGATTTCGACGCTTGGGAACTCAGCCCCGAGGAAGATCGTTTCCGCATCGTGGCGGAATTCGTTCAGGTACTCTATTAGATACCCTTGAAGACACTCGGCTGGATTGTGCTCCTTCTGTTGGTCGCCGCTGGCGGCTATCTGTTCCTGCGCGAACGGCAAGGCAACGTGGCCGTATCGCACGACGCACCGGCGCCGCCTGTGACCGGCACATTCGCTGCCGGCCGCCGCTACGACGATCTGGAGAAGGGGATCGAGTATACCGGCTCATGGTGGCACGACCATCAGTTTCCGCAGTCCTCGGGCCAATCCCTGACTTACTCCGAAAAGCAAGGAGACGGATTTCGTATCGCTTTTACCGGCACAGCGATCACTTACGTGTTTACGAAAGCCGCGAACCGCGGAATCGCCGAAGTGAAGATCGACGGAGGCGCCCCGGTCCGCATCAACCAGTATTCTTCTCAAACCAAGTGGCAGGAGACGCAGCGTTTCGGGGAGCTAAGTCCAGGCAGCCATACGCTGGAGGTCCGGGTATCGGGGGACAAAGATCCCGCTTCGGCCGGAATATTCGTCGATTTGGATGCCTTCGAGGTGGGCCCCTAGACCTTACTCTGTAACCGGATGCCCGGCGAACAGGTCTAAGATATTGAGTATGCGGTATGTATTCACTCTCTTGCTGTTGGCGACTTGGGCGATTCGTGCGGACGATTACACCGGCCCTCGCCCGCCCAAAGCAGACGTGCTCTACCTGGTTCACGCCTCCAACCTGGTTCCCACCGAAGTGACCGAAGCTCAACAGGAAGGCAAGAAGGACGACACTACATTTTCCGTCGCCGGTGCGGCTTCCTCCGCCCGGACGCCTCTGGCCGAACCCATCTTTCTGCTGCGCAGCGAAAAGATCCGGCCCGATTCGCTGGAGTTGTACCGGTTCGAAGTGAAGGGCGGGCGCCGGCAGCTCACGCTGTCGCGCAAACGGAAAGACAATTCAGGTCCGTTCCATCTCTCTATCACTAAGCTCGATAAGGACCTGTATCGCGTAGAGGCCGACGAGGCGCTCGAAAACGGGGAGTACTCGCTGTCCCCCAACGGTTCCAACGCCGTGTTCTGCTTCCAGGTTTACTAGCCGTAACTCTGGACCTGCTAAAATCACCTTTACATCTGTTGCCGGAGTTAACGTCGCCTGGCCCTCCCCACTGAACAAGCTAAGTCGCTGCCCCAAACGGAATCGTCCGCCCTGTTTGGGCGTGTATTTAAGGCCTTCCAATTCCGCGACTTCCGGATGATGTGGACGGGCGCCTGCACCTCCCAGGTGGGGACCCAGATGCAGACCGCCGCGCAGAGCTGGCTGGTCTATGAGCTATCGAAGCACTCCTCCGCGTACCTGGCCGTCGATAACGCCCTGGGGACCTTGCCGATTGTGTTGCTCTCTCTGCTGGGTGGCGTGTTCGCCGACCGCCATGACCGGCGGAAGGTTCTCTTGGGATCGCAGTATACGCAAACCTTCTGCGCGTTCCTGCTGGCCACCCTGGTCTTCACCGGAGTGGTCAGAGTTTGGCATATCTGGTGTCTATCATTTACCGTGGGCGTGGCGCAGGCCTTCGGCGGCCCGTCTTATTCGGCTCTGGTTCCCTCTCTGGTGCCGAAAGAACACCTTCAGAACGCCATTTCGCTGAATTCCATCCAGTTCAACTTGGCTCGCGTGATCGGCCCGGCGCTTGGCGGCATAGCACTCGTCAAACTGGGGGCGGCCTGGAACTTCACCTTCAACGGAATTTCCTTTGTGGGCGTGATTATCACGCTGTATCTGATTCAGACCGCGTTCGTTCCGGCCAAATCGCGCGAGCCGATCCTGACCAGCATGAAACAAGGCATCCAGTTCATGCGCCGGCAACCGGGAATGGAATCGCTGATCGTGCTGGCGTTCTTAATGACCACGCTGGGATTCCCGATCATCACGTACCTGGTTGTGTTCGGAGAGGACGTGTTTCACGGCGGGCCGCAAACCTTTACGCTGTTTCTGAGCTGTCAGGGCGCGGGCGCGGTCACCGGAGCGCTGGTGGTGGCTGGGCTGGGCCGCCTGAAGCGAAAGGGCACCGGTGCGTTGATCATGCTGGGCGTTCTGGGCGTTTTCACCATGGCTTTCGCGCAATCGCCCTCGGTGCCGATCGCCTGCGTGATGCTGTTTCTGGCGGGGGCGTCCTTGATGGGGGTCTTCTCGATGCTTACTACGCTGGTCCAGATGATTATTCCGGACAACATGCGCGGCCGTGTGATGAGCGTATATAACCTGGCGCTACGGGGCGGCGGTCCCGTGGGTGTTCTCCTGGTAGGCACTATAATGATTCCGCGCTTCCACGCGCCTCTCACGTTCACCATCACGGGGGCGCTGCAAATCCTTCTGGCAGTTTATTTCCTCACCGTGAACCGGCGGGTAGCGGCCCTGTAGTCGCGCGTCTGCTACGCTCTCAATCAGGGATGTTCTCATGCGAATCCCGAAACTCTGGTGGCTGCCCGCGGGCGTAATCGCGCTGTTCGGGAGCCTGCACGCGTTCCAACGCCCCTTCCGCGAATTTCCGGGCATGGAGTACAACGACTTTCCGCTGCCCTCCGACTATCGCGAGCAAACCGAGTTCGTCTTCGCCCGCCTGATGTATCCCGAGGTCCGCTTCAGCGTCGGATTCGGCCGCCGTACCAACGGAGACTGGCGAGAGGGCTACACCTACTGGACGCAGGATTATCCTCGGGCCGACCGTCATTTCCTGACCGCTCTTCGCCGCCTTACGCGAATCCACGCCCGCTCCGTCGAACAGCCCGTGAATCTGGACGATGAGGACGACGTCTACAACTGGCCCTGGCTTTATGCGGTCCAGCCCGGGCATTGGGAATTGACGGCTGCGCAGGCCGCCCGCATGCGCGATTTCTTGCTGCGTGGCGGATTCTTCATGGCCGACGATTTCTGGGGCACGGACCAGTGGGAAGTCTTCGAAGCCAGCATGAAAAAAGTCTTTCCAGATCGTGACATCGTCGACCTGCCGGATAAAGAGTCGATCTTTCACTCGGTGTACGACCTGGATGACCGTTACCAGGTTCCCGGCGCGCGTTATCGCTATACCGGCGTGTCCTACAAGTGCGACGGTTGCCCGGCGAAATGGCGGGGCATCTATGACGACAAAGGCCGGGTGGTCACCGCCTTGACCTTCGATTCGGATCTGGGTGATTCCTGGGAGTTCGCCGACGATCCCAGCTATGACGAGAAGTACTCGGCGCTGGGAATTCGCATCGCGCTGAACTACATCATGTATTCGATCACGCACTGACCACATGCGGTTCCTGGCTGTATTCGTCACATTTGTTCTGGCCGCGTTTCCGGCCCGGGCCGGCTGGCTCCGCCTGCGCGGAACGAAAACAGAACTTGTGACCGACGCCGGGGAGAAAGAAGGACTGCGCGCCCTTGCGCGGCTGGAACAGATCCGCGCCGTCATGCCCGGCGCAAGTGACGACAGCGGCCGCGAGCTGCGCGTGGTGCTGTTCGATTCAGAGAAGGAGTTCCGCGAGTACGCCAAAAGCGAGACGATTTCGGGCCTGTATCAGAGCGGCCTGGAACGCGACTACATCGTCACTTACGCCGGCAGCGAGCTGCCGCGCGTAGTCACGCATGAGTTCGTGCATTTCCTGCTGAACCAGACGCCCGCGCCGTTGCCGCGCTGGTTCGAGGAAGGTACGGCGGAACTGTACTCCAACACGCAGGTCAACAACAAGCGTGTGCGCATCGGCAAGGAGATCGAACCGCGCATGAAGCTTCTGCTGGCGCGGCCGTGGCTCAGCGCCCGCCAGATGGCCGCGGAACGACCCGCGGCTCCAGAGCGGGAACAAGATGTGGAACAAGCGGAAAACATGTTCTACGCCGAAAGCTGGGCCCTCGTTCACATGCTGAACCTGTCGCCGAATTACCGCGACCACCTGCCGCAGTTCATCACACTGCTAGCCCAAGGTACCGACGCAGCGGAGGCTTTCCGCACCGCCTTCGGGCGCGATTTCGCGCGCGCGCTGGCGGAGCTCCCGGGCTACCTCAAAAAGGTTCGCAGCGTGAAGCTAGGGACACCTCCGCCCACTCCGTTTACCCCACCGAAATCCGAGCTGTTATCAGACGTGGACGCGCTGCTGCTGCGCGCCGACATCTCGCTGCGCCGCGGCTTGGCGGAGCAGGCTCGCAGCTTGTTCGAGCAGGCGGCGCGGGAGCATCCCGATTCGGCCACCGCGCAAGCCGGCCTGGGAATGCTCGCTATGACCCAGAATCGTCCAGGAGATGCCCGCCGCTACCTGGAAAAAGCCATCCAGCTCGATGACAAAGACGCGACCATCCTGTTCGAATACGCATTGCTCGAGCGCGATGCGGGAGCGGGAAACGAGCGCGTCCGCGAGCTGCTGGAGAAAGTCGTCGGACTGAATCCGAATTTCGGCGAAGCCCAGTTGCTGCTGGGAGTACGGGCGACCGACGACGGCCGATACGACCGGGCCGTCGTGTATCTTCACGACGCTGCCCGCCTTCTGCCGCGGCAGTCTTACGTTTGGCATGCGCTGGCGTATGCGCAGCAGAAACTCGGCAATTATCCGGACGCGTTGGACGCCGCTCAGCGGGCCGTTCGCACGGCGTCGACAGACGAGCAGGAGCATATGGCGGAAGCCCTGAGGGACGCGTTGCGCGATCAGGTGTTAGGGAAGAGTGTCCGCTAGCGGGCCCTTACGCCTTCGGGCGTCAAAACTCTGATATGTTGTGGATGATCCTCTGACCGAGACGCAGACGCCATGAACTCCGACGAATGGAGTATCGCCGACGATCCGGGTCAAAAACCCCTGACTCCCGGCACGCAGATCGGCGCCTACCGGATTGAGCTGCAGCTCGGCGAGGGCGGCATGGGCACCGTCTATCGGGCGCTCGACACCAAGCTCAACCGGCCCGTGGCCATCAAGGTTCTCTCCGACGAGCTGGCGGATGCGGCCGCGCGCCGGCGCTTTCAACGCGAGGCGCAGATGGCCTCGTCGCTGAACCATCCTCACATTCTGACCGTGCATGACACGGGTGAGTTCGAAGGGCGCCAGTATATCGTCACCGAGTTCGTCGACGGCGGCACGCTGCGTGACTGGGCGCACCGCGAGAAGCCGGGCTGGCGGCAGATCGTGGAGCTGCTCACGGGAGTGGCCGACGGCCTGGCAGCCGCGCACGCCGCCGGGATCCTGCATCGCGACATCAAGCCCGCCAACATTCTGGTGGCCAGGAACGGCTACGCCAAGCTGGCCGATTTCGGGTTAGCGAAGCTCTACGAGCGCTCGACGCCGTCCGAGGCCACTCAAACGATGGGCGAGACCCGGCCCGGCGTCGTCGTCGGTTCTGTGGCTTACATGTCACCAGAGCAAGCCTCGGGAAAGCCGCTCGATGCCCGGAGCGATGTTTTCTCTTTCGGAATCGTCCTCTATGAGCTGCTTGTGGGGAAGCGGCCTTTTTGGGGTAGAAGCGATCTTGAGGTGTTGCAGACAATTATTCACGGATCGTATCCACCGCTCCCGGAAGATCTCCCATCGGGACCGCGCGCCATGGTGGAGAAGGCGTTAGAGAGTGATCCGGCGGAGCGCTACCAGACCATGCGCGACCTGGTGGTGGATCTGCGCCGCCTGGTGCGGCAGAAAGCGGATTCATCCGCTGCCAAGGCCGTCCCCGCGGTAACCCGCAGATCATGGTTGTGGGGCGGGGCTGCGGCCTTGCTGCCCGTGGCTGGCGCCGCCATCTGGCTGCTGCGCCGCGGAACCTCGGAATGGCAGAATCCGCTCGGCAACGCCACGTTTACACCTTTCACCAATTTCGAAGGCATGGAAACGCAAGCCGCGATTTCGCCGGACGGAAAGCTGGTGGCGTTCATCGCCGACAAGGACGGGCCACTGGACGTGTTTCTGAGCCCGGTTGGTTCGGGACGATTCGTCAATCTCACACAAGGCAAGGAAGACATCGTGATTGGAGCTGTGCGCGAGATCGGATTCTCCGCGGACGGCAATGAGATCTGGCTCGGCGGTCCGCAGACGGCGGGCAATCGAGTTCTAGCCAACCGCGGCCGGCCGACCCGGATGCTGTCCATCGTGGGAGGCACTCCGCGCGATTTCATTAGGGCAGTGGCGATGGCCTGGTCGCCGGACGGGAAACGCATGGTGTATCACGGAGGCACGGACGGCGATCCCGTGTTTGTGGCGGACGCCAAAGGGGCCAACGCGAAGCAGATCTATGTGGGCGCAGGTCCGGATGTGCACTGCCATTATCCAGTTTGGTCGTCGGACGGCAAGTGGATCTACTTTGTCTCCGGCTACGCCACGGCGAACCAGTTCGACATCTATCGCATCTCCCCCGACGACGGAAAACCGCCGGAGCGGCTCACGCATCACGATGCCTGGATTGCCGATCCTGCGCCGCTGGGCGCGGACACGCTGATCTATGTCACGCGCGCCGAGGACGGAACCGGCCCCTGGCTTTACGCGCTGGATGTGGAGAAGAAGATCACCCATCGAGTAGGCGACGGCATTACGCACTACACTTCGCTGAGTGCGACCCTGGATGGGCAGCGGATCGCGGTCTCGGCCGGCAGCCAGAGGGCGAGCCTGTGGTCGGTTCCCATTCTCGACAGAGTGGCTACCGAAAGCGACGTAACGCGTATTGCCCTGCCGTCCGAACGTGCGCTTGCTCCGCGCTACGGCGGAGAAACGCTGTACTACCTTTCGTCGGTTGGCGGCAACGATGGGCTGTGGTCGAGCCGCAACGGCAAATCGGTCGAAGTTTGGCGAGGCGCTGACGGAATGCTGCTTGAGCCGGCGGCGATTTCGCCCGATGGCAGCCGCATCGTGGTGCTGTTGCGTCGACAGGGCAAGGTGCGTCTGTACATGATGAACAATAAGGGTTCGGGTCTTCAGCCGCTAGCCGAAATGCTGGACGCGCGCGGCGCACCCTGCTGGTCGCCCGACGGCAAGTGGATCGCGGTGGGCGGCAATGACGGCAAGAAATCTGGGCTTTTTATCGTTCCAGCCGAAGGCGGCGAGTTCAAGCGGCTGACGGACACGGTCTCATCAAATCCGGTATGGTCGCCGGACGGGACAGCGATTGTGTACGTCGGGCCAGTGGTTGGGCGCGTCCAACCCCTACAAGCGATCACACCCGAAGGCAAGCCCGTGGAATTGCCCAACCTGGACATGCGCTACGAAGGAGTACGTTACCGTTTCCTTCCGAAGAGTAATGTCCTTATCTACATGCAGAGCGTGCTGCCCTCACAGGATTTCTGGATGCTGGACTTGGCGACCAAGAAGCCGCCGCGCCAGCTTACCGGGTTCAAGGATAGCGCGGCGATGCAGACGTTCGACATCACCCCCGACGGCAAACACATCGTATTCGACCGGCTGCGGGACAACTCCGATATTGTGCTGATCGACTTGCCGCCACGTACCCCAAAGCCATGAACTCCGAGGAATGGAGTATCGCCGACGATCCGGGTCAGAAGCCCCTGACTCCCGGCACGCAGATCGGCGCCTATCGCCTTGAATCGCAGCTCGGCGAGGGCGGCATGGGTACCGTCTACGGGGCGCTCGACACCAAGCTCAACCGGCCCGTGGCGATCAAGGTCCTCTCCGATGAACTGGCGGATGCGGCCGCGCGCCGCCGGTTCCAGCGCGAGGCGCAGATGGCCTCGTCGCTGAATCATCCTCACATTCTGACGGTGCATGACATCGGGGAGTTCGAAGGGCGCCAGTATATCGTCACCGAGTTCGTCGACGGCGGAACACTGCAGGACTGGGCACAACGCGAGAAGCCGGGCTGGCGGCAGATCGTGGAACTGCTCACCGGAGTGGCTGACGGGCTGGCCGCCGCGCATGCCGCCGGGATCCTGCATCGCGATATCAAGCCCACTAACGTTCTGGTGGCCAAGAACGAGTACGCCAAACTGGCGGATTTCGGCTTAGCAAAGCTGACGGAAAAAAGCGAGGGCGATGCTACGCAGACGCTGACCGAGAAGCAGACCCGACCCGGAGTCGTGATCGGGACGATACCGTACATGTCCCCGGAGCAGGCCTCGGGACTGAAGCTCGATGCACGCAGCGATATTTTTTCATTCGGGTCGGTGCTCTACGAGTTACTGGCGGGGTGCAGGCCGTTCACGGGCGCAACCAGTCTTGAAACGCTCCAGAAGGTCATTCACGAGACGCCCCGGCCGCTGGGAGAGGAGATTCCTCTCCCGCTGCGAATGGTCGTGGAAAAGGCGCTGGAGAAGGATCCGGCGGAACGCTACCAGTCTGTGAAAGAGATGGTCGTGGACCTGCGCCGTTTCGCGCGACAAACCGCACCATCCAGCCTTGTCACCAACGATCTGACGGCCGCCAGAAAGAAGCCGGCCATGCGCAACGCGATCCTGTTCGCAGGGGCCGTCGTGGCTGTGGTGGGCATCACTCTCGTTGCGACGAAAGTGTTCCGTCGCGCCCCGGAAGCGGGGCCGCCGACGGTAAAGTTCACCTTCACGCCGGAAAGACTGCGCCGCGGAAGCGATACCGACATCGACGCGGAGGTTTCCGTTTCCCAGGACGGCCGGCACATCGGCTATGTCGAGGCCGCCGGCGGACAGCTCTGGGTTCGCGACATCGACCAGGAAAAAGCCCGGCTGGTCCCCGGCGCCACCAACGTCTATCAGGCGTTCTGGTCTCCAGACGATCGCTTCATCGGCTACGCCAATAAATTGGACCTGGTGCGAATTCCGGCCGAGGGCGGTACGCCGGTGACCATCACAAAAATCGTGGGCCAGTTTCGGGGCGCCACGTGGAGCGCGGACGGCGAGACCATCGTCTACTGCGATAACGACGGCATGCACACGGTTCCCGCGGCGGGAGGTTCGCCGACGCTGATCGTTGGTCACCCGCATATCGAGCAGCCTTCCTTTCTCGACTTGCCCAATGGTCGCAAAGCGTTTCTGTTTCAGGTGTCGGATAAGCCGCTGGTCCACGACGTCCAGTATCTAATCGCCGGCGAGCAGACGCGCCACACCATCGTCGCCTCTTCCTCGTCCAACCCGTATCCGGTCTATGGTTCCACCGGTCACATCCTTTACGTGGATGGCGTGGGCGACTCTATAGGTATCTGGGCGCTGCCTTTTTCCCTGGCCACACTGACGCCGGCAGGCAAGGCTTTCCCGATTGCCCAGCAGGGTTCCTCGCCGAAGTTGGCCCGCGCCGGCACTTTGGTCTATAGCGACGTGCCCTCTGGTGTGATGCAGCTGGTCTGGTACGACCGTTCCGGGAAAACGCTCTCCAGCCTCGGTCAACCACGGCTTTACACTTCTCCGGAGCTGTCGCCGGACGGCCGCAGACTGGCGGTCTATGTCAGGGAGAACGCCGGTTTCGATATCTGGATTGCCGAACTGGACCGCCCGATCATGTCCAGGTTGACGTTCGATTCTACCGTTTCCGGCGACCCCGCCTGGTCGCCCTCGGGAGAAGAAGTCCTTTATAGCGTCTTCCGCGACGGAACCTTAAACATCTTCTCCAAACCTTCCAACGGAGCGGGAGATGCAAAACTGCTGCTGACCACACCAGCGCCCATGGGAGCACCGGATTGGTCGCCGGATCAAAAATTCCTGATGTACCAAAGCAACTCGCGTGACACCAAGCGTGACGTGCTGTATCGAGAGCGCCGAAACGACGGGAGCCTGGGCGATCCCATGGTTTTCCTCAAGACCCCCTTCGATGAGGGCGCGCCCAAATTCTCGCCCGACGGACGATTCATCGCCTACGTTTCCGATGAGTCGGGCCGCTATGAGGTGTATGTGCGGAGCTTCCAGAACGGCGCGGGCAAGTGGCGTGTTTCGACCAACGGCGGCGGCGGGCCGCGCTGGAGGCGGGACGGCAGGGAACTTTTCTACACGGAGGGAAACAAACTGATGGCGGTGGGCATCACGACTCAGCCCGGTTTTTCGCCCGGAACACCGGCACCGTTGTTTGAAGCAAATAACACCCTCCTTTCCTTCAATCCGCAGTACGATGTCACAGCCGACGGCAAGCGGTTCATCCTGCGGGAGAGGCTGGTCAACGAAAAGCCTTTGGCGATCCACGTCGTCCACAACTGGTTCGAGGAATTTCGCCGCCGGCCGCAGGAGTAACCGATCCCACGAAGCCGGCCGGGAAGTCGGCTCCGGGAGCCGGGCCGCCCAGCGATGGCGCGGGCGACGCATTGCTCTCGCGCTGGTATAATCCTTGCGGGAATGCCCCGATCGTTTCTTCTGCGGGTGTGGGACGCCGTCAAGCCTCCGCCCCCTCTACCGGCGCGCCACCGCCTCAATCGTGCCCAGCGCCGCCTGATCCGCGGTACCTCGATCACCTTGGCGATCGGCGCCAGCGCGTGGGCGGTCTACGCCTACATCGCATCGGCTCCCGAACGGGCCACCAGCCATTATCGGGAGGGGATGCGCCTTTTGGGCCCCGGCGATTTCCAGGGTGCCGCCACACAATTCACGAAAGCCATCGATATCTTTCCGGAGTACGCCGATGCCTACCTCGGGCGCGGTAAAGCGCGGCAGGCGGCCGGGCAGAGCGATGCGGCCTTTGCGGATTTCGAGAAGGCCATCGCCATCAATCCGACTCTGGAGCTGGCGTACACCTTGCGCGGAACGCTATGGCGGTCAAGGGGGGACACCCAAAAGGCCTTGGCGGATTTCACCCGCTCCATCCGTCTTCATCCCACCGCGGACGCCTTCTATCAGCGCGGGCTGACTCTTCAAATGCTGGACCAGCCGAAATCGGCCGTGGACGATTACGACCAGGCCGTCGAGCTCGATCCTGGTGCGCCGTTCGTCTATCTGGCTCGAGCCAAGGCCAAGCGCGACCTGGGTGACACCACCGGGGCGGGCGAGGATCAGGAGACGGCAGAGGGCCTGGAGAAGAAGCAGTAAGGCATGTTCATCCCGCTTACGCCGCTTCGCTGTTTGCATCGCGCCGTGGATCTGTACGGATCGAGAATCGGCGTGGTCTCCGGTGACCGGCAGTTCAGCTTCGCGGAACTGGGACAGCGCGCGGGAAGGCTGGCCACGGGCTTGCAGAAGTTGGGCATCGCGGCCGGCGATCGCGTGGCGTATCTCAGCTATAACAACCACCAGTTGCTGGAAGGCTACTTCGGCGTGATCCAGGCCCGGGCGATCATGATGCCGCTCAACGTTCGCCTTTCCGAACCAGAGCTGGCTGCGATTCTGCGTCATTCTGGCGCGAAAATGGCGATCTTCGAAGATGATTTCGCTGAAACCGTCCGATCTCTGCGCCAGAGCTGCCCCGATGTCGCATGTTGGGTTGCGCTCGACGGAAAGATTGCGGAAGCGGATCTGACGTTTGAAGAAATCCTCGACCAGGGCTGCCCCGAGCGCGCGGATATTTTTTCCTACGACGAGATGGCTATCGCCGAACTCTTTTATACCAGCGGGAGTACTGGGGCGCCCAAAGGAGTAACGCTCTCGCACCGCACGCTGTACCTCCACGCGCTGAGTGTGGCCCTCGAATATCGCGACCGGGAAACTATGGTGGACCTGCACACCATCCCGTTGTTTCACGCCAACGGATGGGGGCATCCGCAGGCGTCCACCATGCTTGGCATAAAGCAGGTCATGGTGCGGCGATTCGAGCCGGCGCGCGTGTTCCGCCTCATCCAGGAGCACAAGGCAACCAACATGTGCGTGGTCCCCACCATGGCCAACGCGCTCATAAACGCTCCGGATCGCGGCGAATGGGATTTATCCAGCCTGCGGGTGATGAACATCGGCGGCGCGGCCAGCTCGCCGGAGCTGGTAGAACGCGTCGAACGTGCGTTCCCGGGGTGCACCTGCACGGCCGGTTATGGACTTACCGAGACCTCTCCGGTGATCACCATGGTGCAACCTCTGGATACGATCCACTTGAGCGAAGTGGAACGCCGGGCGCGCCTGGCGACCACCGGCCGCGAGGTGGTGGGTGCATCCGTGCGCGTGGTGGATGCGAACCTGTGCAATGTCCCGCGCGACTGCAAGACCATTGGCGAAGTGATCGTGATGGGCGACCAGGTCATGGACGGCTACTTCGGCGATCCGGACGCTACGCGTGCGGCGATGAGCGGCTCCTGGCTGCACACCGGCGATATGGCGGTTTGGGATGAAGACGGATATATCCAGATTGTCGACCGCAAGAAGCAAATCATCATCTCGGGTGGCGAAAACATCTCGTCTCTCGAAGTGGAAGCTGCGATTTTCGCACATCCGGCAGTGCTCGAGTGCGCCGTGGTGGCGGCTCCTGATCCCAAGTGGGGCGAGGTTCCGGCGGCGATCGTGGTCTTGAAAGACGGCGCGCCGCTCACGCGGGAAGAACTGCTCAGTTTCCTCCAGCAGCGTCTGGGCCGGTTCAAACTGCCCCGGATCGTCGAGTTCTCAAATGACCCTCTCCCCAAGACCGGAACCGGCAAGATCCGCAAGAACGAACTGCGCGAGCGGTTTTGGGCTGGAACTGAAAGTGTCAAGCGGGTTCAGGGCTGATGGTAGTTGTCCGCTTGGAAAACTTCGATGAACTGCTCACCTTGCGGTTGTGGGAAGCCGGAACGCTTGGCATCACCGAGGGCGATGGATTCATCGACGCCTTTTTCGAACAAGCGGAAGCGGCCTCGCAATTTGGAGTGCCCGAGGCTGTTATAGACGTAGACTGGGTCGCGCGAACCCACCAAGCGTTTCCGCCCTTGTTGGTCGGCGAGAAGTTCTTCGTCGCCGCGCCGTGGCGCACCGAACCGACACCTCCGGGCCGGGTGCGCCTGGTCATCAATCCCGGAGGACAATGCGGCACGGGCTACCATCGCTGTACCCAGCTTTGCCTGGAGGCGATGGAAAGGTTGATCCGCCCAGGCGACTCGGTGCTCGACGTCGGCAGCGGGTCGGGGATCCTGTCGATCGCGGCGAAGCTGCTGGGAGCAGGACGCGTCGTCGCATGCGACATCGATCCCGAAGCCTTGCGGCCAGTCCCGTTCTTTGTGGGCAGCGTGGACGCGGTGCGATCGGGCGCGTTCGACGTCGTGGTCGCCAATATCAATGAAGATGTGATGGGTCCGATGCGCGCGGACTTCGAGCGTGTCGCGAAGAAGCGCATTCTGTCGGGTTTTCAAGACGACGCCGGCGAATGGACCTGTGTGGTGATTTAGACCGGTTTCTCGGGCCACTTGTGCTTCGGATACCGCCGCGCGAGCTCCTTGCGCACTTGCGGATACAGCCGCTCCCAGAATCCGGCCAAGTCGGACGTCACCTGCACCGGCCGCCGATTCGGAGCGAGAAGATGCACCACCACGGGCGCGCCGCCGATCCGCGGCGACTCGCGCATTCCGAAAAAGTCCTGCAGGCGCGATTCGATCCAGGGGGGTTTACCAGGCTCGTAATGAACCTGGACCTCGTGCCCAACGGGAAGCCGCAGTCGTTCCGGAGCCGCATGGCTGAGATGCGGCGGGTGAATCGCGGCCAAGAGGTCCCCGGCTTCGAGTTGCATGAAATTAGTCCGCCCCTGGCAGAGTGTCACCAACACCGCCTCCGCGTCGATCTGGATTCCAGCGAATGCCGCCCGCGAACGCAGTTGCTCGACGGCATCCTGATCGGCAAAGCGTCCGATGCCGGCCTCCAGGGCTTTCTGTGCGAGCAAGCGCGAAACTTCTTCACCAGGCGCCGCGGGCGCGCGCGTCTCTTCGATGACCAGTTGATCGTAGACCAGCGCCGTCACCTGCTCGATACGCTCGGCCGTGCGATTCCATTCGAGCGAGATACGCTCGGAGGCGCGCTCCAGCAGCCATTCCGGCTCGATCGGCGCGGCCAGGCGAACGAGCGGAACACCGTGCTCGCGTCGCTCCTCGATATCGACTGCGACTAAGAATTCCCAGCGGCAGTTGGGGAAACGGGCCGAGCCTCCGGAGGAAAGCAGCAGTTCACCATCACGCCGATGGCGCGCGACACGATCCGGAAACGCCGCGAGAATGCTTTGCAGGATAGCGGAATCACCCTCTGTCCGCACATCGCGTCCGGCAATGCGTTTGCGGAGTTGATCAAAGACGCGGCGCGTTTGCGGCCGCCAGTCGGACTCGGCCAGCGCTAAAAGATCAGTCTTCCCGCGCTCGCCCGCGCTGAGGACCGCCGCCACCGCGCAGCCCTTTTCCGGGACCCCTCGAACTCTCGCTTCGAGCACGAGTTTGGCAAGCCGTGGCGGCAGAGGCAGCTCGGCCATCTCCGGCGTCATGCCCAACCGGTCGAGCAGCGCGCTGGCCGCGGTGAACGCTGCCTCCGGCGGTTCATCCAGCCACTTCAGCTCCGTGATACCCATCGCGCGCAACTGCAGAACCAATTGCGAAAGCTCGCGGCGCAGGATCTCCGGGATATCCGCTGGCGGACGGCGATGGAAGTCCTCCGCCGAGTACAGGCGGATCACGCGGCCCGGAGCTGTGCGCCCCGCTCGCCCTGCGCGTTGCGTGGCCGATGCCTGGCTGATGCGGCGCACCTCGACCGAGGGCAGTCCCGTCCAGGGCGAATCCACGGCGACGCGCGCGAGGCCACTGTCGATGACGGCCGTGACGCCTTCGATGGTCACCGAGCTTTCGGCGACATTCGTGGACAGGATGACCTTTGACCGGTTCGCGGGCGCAATAGCCCGGTCCTGTTCAGCGGGCGAAAGATCGCCGTGGAGCGGCAGGACCAGCAAGCCCAATCGCGATGCCAACGGCTCCACCGCGCGCGCCGCGCGACGGATTTCGGCCGCGCCCGGAAGAAACACCAGCACGTCGCCCGTAAGACCGCGTTGCACGATTCGTTCAAGCGCGGCGGACACCTGCTCTTCGAGCGGCGCGGGTGAGTGCGGCGTGTACTCGATCGCGAGGTCGAAGAGCTTGCCTTCCGATCGGAGGACCGGGCAGTCACCAAGGTACCTCGCAACCGGGGCGGCATCGAGCGTAGCCGACATGACGATCAGTCTGAGGTCGCGCCTCTTACTTTGCAGTCGCCGGAGCAGGGCTAGCGCCAGATCGGTTTCGAGATGCCGCTCGTGGAATTCGTCCAGGATCACGGTGCTGACGCCGCGTAGCGTGGGATCGGACAACAGCCTTCGAGTCAGCACGCCCTCGGTCAGAAACCGCAAGCGCGTGCGCGGCCCGCTCACATCCTCGAAGCGCACCTGGTAGCCGACCGTCTCGCCGATGGGCTCGCCCAGCTCACTGGCCACGCGGCGGGCAGCCAGACGTGCAGCCAGGCGCCGCGGCTCCAGTACCAGAATCTCGCCGCGCCCGCGATCTAACAGGGCGGGAGGAACACGCGTCGTCTTCCCTGCCCCCGGAGGCGCTTCGATGACAAGGTTGGGACCGCGATCCAACGCGTCAAAGATACGCGGCAGCAGCTCGTCAACCGGAAGCTTCATCTATTCTGTTACGGCGCGGATCGTTTCCGGAGCGTTGCCTTCCAGCCGGTTGTTGACGAAGATGTAGGCGGCTCGGCGTTCCTCGCGCATGCGCTGAATCAGTTTGCGCAGCGACTCACGCGCCTCGGGATTCTCGTCGCGGACCCGATCGTAGGGCGTGAATTGCCGCACCGCGTCCTCATACGCGCGGCCCTGGCGCAGCAGTGCCCGCACTACTGTGAAATCACTGGGGAAAGCATCCGTTATCGCCATCTGCTCGGAGAGCAGCGGCATTTTGGTCCAGGCGTTCAGCACATGCGCGGCCCTGTGCTGACCCAGACACTCGAAATAGCGCGGCTGCAAGTATTCGCGATTACGAACTTCGATAGCGTAACGAAACGTCGCCGGCAGAGCGCCCAGGAAGGGCTCCAGCCTGGCGACGAATTCCCCAGGGCTCGCAACGCGAGCCCCAAACTCCAAGATGAGAGCCGGGATGCGGCCGCGATAGGGCTCCAGCGGCTCCAGAAACAGCGCCGCCAGCGCATCGGCATTCAGGTACGACTCATTGACGAGCCCCGCGCGCGTCCCATAGCGAGGGTGTTTCGGAAACACCTCAACCGTCACTTCCTCGGGAACTTTCAGTACGAATTGCAATCCCGGCGGCGCGGCGCTGAAGAGCTTCTTCCAGTATTCCGGCGACGGGAACTGGTAAAACGAAAAGTCGCCGCAGACGATGGGGAACGTCTCGGCGTATTCCACCAGGCACTCGGCTTCAAAGCGCTTCTGCGAAAACTTGCCGCGCGACTGGTAGCGCTCCCGCGTGTAGATCTGGTCCAGCCAGCCCGGATACTTCCAGGAACTGGTTCCGATCCAGATATTTTCGTCAGCCAGCGTTCGCAGGCGCTTGGCCAGTGCCGGCCTATCGAAGGAACACGGGCTCTCGAAGAGCGGGAGCGTCACTGCGCGCGTGCGGAGCGGTTATAGTACGGGTCTGCACCGGCTTCGATGATCCCGCCCGGCAACAGCTTGATCATGACCGGAGCGGCGCCGTTGTTATAACGCGACATGATCTCCACTTTGTGGCCGCGCGTCGCCAGGTCCGCCGCCACGGACTGCGGAATACGCTCATCGAGTTTCAGGTTTCCCAGCTTCCAGGGGTGATCGTCGAAACTCTCCACCAGGTGCTCGGTCATAAAACGCGGCGCTTCGATGGCGTTCTGCGCGTTCATCCCATAATCGATGACGTTGATCATTAACTGAAGCAGAGCTTGCTCCTGGTCGTCTCCGCCGGGCGTCGAGAGAGCCAGGAACGGTTTCCCGTCGGGCTGCATCACCAGCGTGGGGCTCAACGTCACGCGGGGACGCTTGCCGCCCGCCAGATCGTTGGGATTCCCGGAAACCAGCACGAAGCTCTGGGCGCGCTGGGTGAGCGGGATGCCGGTATCGCCCGCGATCACGCTGGGCATCCACGCACCCGAGGGCGTGGCGGAGAACACGATACCTTCGCTGTCCATGGTGTCGACGCAGGTGGTATCATGCGCCTTCAATACGTCGTCGACTTTATACGACGCCATGTCCGCCAGAGCCGCGTGCTGTCCCAGCTTGCCGTCGATGCGCCCAGGCTGGAATTCTAGCGACGCCCGCTCTCCGATCTGCTTACGACGGCTGGCCGAGTACTCCTTGGTGAGCAGCGCCTGGAGGTTCCAGTGGTTGAATTTGGGATCGCCGTAGTAGGTGTCCCGATCCGCGTAAGCCAGCTTCAGGGCCTCCACGGTGCGATGAATGTAATCGGCCGAGTTGAACCCGGGGCGACCGTCAAAACCGTCGATGACATTCAGGGCCTCAAGCATGGCCGGTCCCTGGCTCCAGAATCCGGACTTGTAGACAATGTATCCCCGGAAGGTAGTAGACAGCGGCTCCTCCGGCGTGAGCTTGAACGCGGCCATATCCTCATAGCGCAACAGGCCCTGGTTGGCTTTGCTGAACGCGTCGATCTTGCGTGCGACCTCGCCGCGATAGAAATAATCGCGCACGGCGTCGATGGCTGCCTGGCGGCTGGCGCCACCGGCCAAGGCTTTCTTCTCCGCGGCCACCATGGCGCGCAGCGTCCGCGCCAGATCGGGCTGGCGGAAGATCTCGCCGATTTTCGGCGTATGGCCGTTGGGCATGAAATGCGCCTTGGATGTCGGCCACAGCTCAAAGAACGGCACCGCTCCAGCGAAACTGCGCGCGCGCATCTCATCCACTGCGTAGCCATCGGCCAGCTCGATGGCAGGCGCGATAATCTCGGCGAACGACTTCGTACCGAACTCGCGAAGGGCTACCAGACCCGATTCCACCATACCCGGCACCAGGGCCGGCATTAATCCCGCGTCCGGAATGATGCCTCTCAGATGATCGCCGGGACTTACCCGAAAAGTAATGTCCCCCGCCTGGACGGCCCGTTTGCGGAACAGATCGGCCGAGGCGAGCTTGGGCATCGGACCCACGCCCGCGATCGAGTACACTTTGCCCGCCTTGGTGCGGATCAGGATGGGCGCTTCCCCGCCCATGCCGAAGTGCGAAAGCTCGGTCACCGAGGCCGCGAACATGGTGGCGATGCCCGCATCGACAGCCGTGCCGCCCTGGTCGTAAAGGCGCATCCCGGCGTTCGTGGCCCAGTCACTGCCGGCCGCGACGGCTCCGTGCGTGCCGCGGACTGGTTGCCGCAGGGGCGGGTCACGGCGGATCTGGGTCTGGGCACTGCAAGTGATTACCAAGAGCGCGGTGGCGATCAGGAAAAGTCTTCGGTGCATGGGGCTTCCCGGCCTTCATTATAAAGCTTTCGTGGCGAAGCCCACTCCGCAGCGCTTGCCGCACGTTCCCGGATCCCAGCATACGAGTGGCTCTCCCGAGATCAGTAACAGTATTTGACCCACAACCTAACCAGGCCCCAGAGGAGGAGTGCCCAAACCGCGCTCCCCGCAATGACCAGAAGCAGCAGCCCGATGTGTTGAGCGAAAGTCGGCGCATCCGGAGCAAGAGCAATTTCCGGGTAACAAACCAAGGTCGCCAAGAGGCTAGAAACGAGAGCGACAAATCCGGCTAGCGCGGCCGCTCCGCGCTCCAGATCCAGATAGAGATACAGCCCGACCCAGTGCCATGCATAGGCCAGGACCCGCGCGGCGAGAGTCATCGCCAGAATCTCCCCATAAGAGCAAAAGATGGAGCGGTCTATTCTTTCGCTATTCACGTGCTTAAACTTGCGCCCGGCCTAAGAAGCTATCGTCAAAGCTCTACGGCTACTGTAATGAGCAACGATGGCGCTGCTCGGCCTTCATTTATAATGGTTTCGCGGTGGAGCTTACTCCGGGATCTCCGATATCTGAGCGAACCAAAGAGGGTTCTGAAAACGAACCCATGCTGTACTGCCCTGTGTGCAGCCGCCGTTTGACCGAGCGCAAATGCAAACTACTCTGCGAACAGTGCGGCTATTACATGAGCTGCGCGGATTACTACTGACTCTATGAGCGACGTGGCCGACATCCTGGAACGGTTCCGCCGCGGCGGCGAGCTGCTGGCGATGTCCACCACCGGCGCGGCGGGCCCGGAACTCGACTTTAAACCGGCGCCGGATAAATGGAGCGTGCGGCAGATCGTGTGCCACCTGTCCGATTCGGAAGCCGTCGCCGTGATGCGCATCCGCCAGATCGCCGCCGAGGATAATCCCACGCTGCAAGCATTCAACGGCGAGCTGTGGGCCGATCATCTTGATTACCAGCGGCGCAAGATTTCGCAGGCGCTGGAAACCTTCCGCAAGCTGCGCACGGAAAACCACGAACTCCTCAAAGCCATGCCGGAAGACGCCTTCTCGCGCACCGGCAACCATACGGAAAGCGGGCGGCTGACGCTGCTCGATCTGGTCAAGGGCAACGCCGAGCACGTGGAAGAGCACGTCCAGCAGATCCAGCGCACGCGCGCGGCGTACAAAGAGCATCGCGCCCAGCAGGCGGCCCAGGCCACGGCCCAGCCCTCTCCGACCCAGTCGTAATGGCCGATTCCGGTAACTTCACCTGTAACATCTGCGGCGCCGGGTGCGAACGCCCCGCTGCGCCGCCGGGACGCGAAGTTCCGGGTTGCCCCGCGTGCGGATCCACCACACGTCTGCGCAGCTTGATCGCTCTCCTCTCGCGGGAAATCTTCGGCGTCGAGCTTCCGCTTCCTGATTTCCCGGTGCTCAAGGGCGTGCGCGGCCTGGGCATGAGCGATCCGAAAGGGCTGGCAGCACGGCTGGCGGAAAAGTTCGACTACACCAACACGTTCTATCACGAGGAACCGCGTCTGGATATCGTGGAGCCCACGCCGGAACACAGCGGCCGATACGACTTTATCCTTTCGAGCGAAGTCCTGGAGCACGTTCCGCCGCCCGTGGAGCGGGCGTTCGCGAACCTGAATCGGATGCTCAAACCAGATGGGCTGCTACTTTTCACCGTGCCTTATACGATCGACGGGCGTACGGTAGAGCACTTTCCCGAGCTGCACGAGTATGCGCTCGCGGCGCCGGGCGGGCGCACCGTGCTGGTGAATCGCCGCCGCGACGGCTCGATCGAGGTGTTCGAGAATCTTTCCTTCCACGGCGGCGACGGATCCACCTTGGAAATGCGCGTCTTCACCGAAACATCGCTCAAGGAGACGCTGGCTGCGGCGGGCTTCGCCGGCGTGCACATCGCATCGGAAGATAGCCCGGAGTTCGGAGTCAGCCACGGAGAATCGTGGTCGCTACCTATGGTTGGGCGCAAGGGGGGGTTTCGATCGCCTTCGGCCGAGATCGCCGCGGCATACGGGAGCGCTGTTCGTAAGAGCGTTTCCCTCGCCCGCGAACTGGAGTTTCACCAGCGCGCCCATCAGGACGCCGAGCGCGCGCTGGCCGAGCGCCTGGAATGGGTCCATAAAGTGGAAGCGCAACTGGAAGAGCGCACCCAGTGGGCTCGCAAACTGGAAACGGAACTGGAAGCGCGCACCGGGTGGGCTCGCAAAACGGAAGCCGCACTGGAAGAACGCACGCAATGGGCGCTGGCGCTCAAAAAAGAAAAAGAAGCGGCACTGGCCGCTTTTGAGCGCGGCGCGGCCGAGGCGAAAAACGCCCGGCAGCACATTCAGGCTCTAGAGAAGGACCTGGCCGAAGCACGCGCGGCGCGGGCGCAGCTCGAGTCGAGCCTGTGGACCCGAGCCGGGCGAAAACTGGGCGCGATCTAGCCTCCCCCTTGCGCGCAGTCCGCACCGGGCATATGATCGGGCCGTTTGTCCAAGTTCGACAAGGAGGCGTTATGGGAACAATCAATCTTGGCCGCGTGATTCTGGGTGGGATCGTCGCGGGAATCGTAGGCAACATTCTGGGCTATCTCGTCGATGGCGTGATACTCGCTCCGCAGTGGGCCGCAGCCATGCAGGCGCTGGGGAAAACCGATTTTACAACCAACCAGATCATCGGCTTTAACGTGAGCGGACTGGTGTCGGGAGTGTTCGGTGTATGGCTGTATGCCGCCATGCGCCCGCGCTACGGCGCCGGGCCCAAGACGGCGATCCTTGCGGGGCTAGCGTTATGGGTCGCGGGCACTCTGCTGCCGAATGCCACGTTTATGGGCATCGTCGGCCTGTTTCCGCAGAACCTGGCGGTTATGACCACGCTCGCGGGCGTCGTGGTGTCCGTCCTGGCGATCCTGGCGGGAGCCTCTCTTTACAAAGAAAGCACGGAGACGGCTCGAACCATGTCTGCACGCGCCTAGCGCTCGGGTCCGCACGCGCCTAGCGTTCGGGCGGGAACGAACCATCGGGATAGCGTAGTATATCCAGACAGGAGTGTGTCATGGAGCTGCCTGCCCTTATCCCGATCGTCGTGGTCGTCTTGTACGTTCTCTCCAGCATCAAGATTCTGGCGGAATACGAACGCGGTGTGGTCTTCCGGCTGGGGCGAGTGCTGGCCGCCCCTAAAGGCCCCGGCGTGGTTCTGGTCTTTTCGCCAATCGATCGCATGGTGCGCATGTCCCTGCGCGTGGAGGCCATGGAAGTCCCGGCGCAAGATGTGGTCACGCGCGACAACGTCACGGTCAAAGTGAATGCCGTGATCTATTTCCGCATTGTCGAGCCAACCAGGGCGGTCATAGAGGTCGCCAACTATCTATACGCCACGTCGCAGCTGGCGCAAACCACGCTGCGGAGCGTTTTGGGCGAAACCGAACTGGACGAGCTCCTGAGCCAGCGGGAGAAGCTTAACATCCGGCTACAAAGCGTGCTCGATCAGCACACCGGCCCATGGGGCATGAAGGTCACCATGGTGGAGGTCAAGCAGGTGGACCTGCCCGAGCAGATGATCCGGGCCATCGCCCGCCAGGCCGAAGCCGAACGCGAGCGCCGCGCGAAGATCATCCACGCCGAGGGCGAAATGCTCGCCGCGGTCAATCTGGAAAAAGCGGCGGAAATGATGGCGCGCCAGCCGGTCTCCATCCAACTCCGTTACCTTCAAACGCTGGTCGAAATCGGCGCGGAGAAGAACACCACAGTTGTGTTTCCGGTCCCCATGGATATACTCTCGTCAGTAACGAAGCTGTTAGACAAGTATTCAAAGGACGCCTAGGTGCCCAGGAACGACGACGGCGAGTTTGAGCTGATTCTCGGCAACCGCCAGCTGATGAGCGTGTTTTTCATCGTGGTGATCCTGCTGGGCGTGTTCTTTGCGATGGGCTACATCGTAGGGCGAAACGCCTCGCCGGTCGGGGCGCCCGAAGTCGCGTCCCATCGGCCTGAAACGAAATCCGTGGACGCAGAACCACCCTCACCCACAAGAGAATCAGCGAAGCCGGCTCCTGTGGATTCGCCCAAGGAGGCGGATTCGCCGCCCAAGGAAACCGCTTCGCAACAAGGTCCCGCGACGAAACCCACACCGCCACCAGAGCCGGTGAAGGCGCCATCCCGTGCGGCGACCTCCGGACAGCCGGAATCCGGGAAAACGTACTTGCAGCTTTCCGCGATCGACCATGACAAAGCCGAGATCATGGTCGAGCTTCTGCGCAAGAAAAGCTTTTCCGCTATCGCGGCCGAGATCCCCGAGAAGCCGGGCGTGTTTCGCGTTCTGGTGGGACCAATATCGGACGCCGATATCAACAAAACTCGCGCTGACTTGACGAACGCGAGCTTCCCGGGTAAAGATGCCGTCAAGCGAACGTTCTGAGGCTCTGATTCAGCTGGCCTCCGGAGGACCGCTCTTGCCGGAGTGGCTGCGTAAGCCTCGCACGCATTTTCACGCCGTTCATCAGCTCAAATCCGAGCTTCGCAGGCTGCATCTGCACACGGTGTGCGAATCGGCACGATGCCCCAACATGCATGAATGCTTCCACCGCGGCACGGCGACGTTCATGATCCTGGGCAACCTGTGCACGCGCGGCTGCGGATTCTGTTCGGTGCCCAAGAGTAGGCATCCCGGCGCGCTCGATCCGGATGAGCCGGCCAATGTTGCCCGGATGGCGGCGGATATGCGGTTGCGCCACGTGGTGATCACCAGCGTCAACCGCGACGATCTTCCGGACGGTGGCTCGGAGCACTTTGCGGCCACTGTTCGGGAGGTGCGCCGCGTACTTGCCGGAAACGCACGTGTCGAGGTTTTGACTCCCGATTTTCAGGGCGATCTCGCGGCGGTGGCGCGGGTACTCGATGCCGAGCCTCACATCTTCAACCACAACATGGAAACCGTGCCGCGCCTGTACCGGCGGGTACGGCCACAGGCCGACTACCGGCAATCGCTCGACGTGCTTGGATTCGCCAAGCGCTATCGACCGGCGGCGCTGACCAAGTCGGGCGCGATGCTCGGCCTGGGTGAGACTTCCGACGAGGTTCATCAGCTGCTGCGCGACCTGCGCGCCGCTGACGTCGACATCGTCACCCTGGGCCAGTATCTGCAGCCGACGCGCCGGAATCTGCCGGTATCCCAGTTCGTTCCGCCGGTGCAGTTCGATGCTTATCGCGACTTCGGCCTTTCCCTCGGATTCAAAATAGTCTTCAGCGGCCCACTGGTCCGCAGTTCCTACATGGCAGATTTAGTCGCGTGAACCTCGTTCTGTCACTTGCCTCGGGCGTTCTGCTGGTCCTGATTTTCCCGAACTTCAATTTCAGCCTGCTCGCGCCGGTGGCGCTGACGCCGCTATTGGTGGCCTGTGCCCGAGAAGCTTCCTGGAAAAGACGGTTTGTCCTGGGATGGGCATCCGGATTCGTGTTCTGGTTCGCGGTCTGCTCCTGGATCCAGTTCGTGCTCGAAGTGCACGGCGGCATGGGACGTTGGGGGGGATGGGGCACGTTCGCTCTATTCGCGTTGCTAAAGGGCTTGTATACAGCGACCTTCGCAGCGCTGGCAGGTCCGGTAATGCGGAAACCCTGGGCGATTCCGGGCGCGGCGGCTTTATGGACCGCTGTCGAATATGCGCATGGGACCATCGGCCTGGCGTGGGTCGGCCTGGGATTCGCGTGGCTCGATCTGGGAAACGCAGGGATCGACATGCCGCTGATCCCCCGCCTGGCGCCGATCACCGGCGTCTGGGGACTGTCGTTTGTTCTGGCAATGATCGGGTGTGCAATTGCGCTAGCGTTTCTGCGCAGGCCCTTGCGGAAATACGTGACACACTATACATGGCTCGCTGCGTTCGCGCTGCTGCCGCTGCTGCCGGAACTGCCTCCGCCGCATGCCGGAACCGAGCGCGTGCGCGTGGTGCAGCCCAATATCGACACCGAAGCCGAGTGGACTCCCGAGACGATGGCTGTGCTGCAACAGCGCATGATCCTGCTCTCCGAGCCCGCCAACGCGCCGCTGATCGTGTGGCCGGAAGCGCCAGCGCCATTCTATCCGGCGGAAGAGTCTTTCCGGAAATACATGGGCGATCTCGCTCGCAACGCCCAGGCTCCGATCCTGATGGGGGGCGTGGGCCGAACACCGACCGGCGATCCGCTCAACTCGGCATTTTTATTCCAAAAGAATGGCGAATTGTCAGCGGACCGCTACGATAAGATCCGTCTGGTCCCGTTCGGCGAGTACATACCGGATGCGTTCGGCTGGGTGAATCGCATCACGCATGAGATCGGCGATTTCGTTCCCGGCACCCGGATCGTGACGTTCCCCGTTGATGGGCACCGCATCGGCGCGTTCATCTGCTACGAGTCGGCCTTCCCCGATCTGGTCCGCCAGTTCACGAAGTCCGGCGCGAATGTGCTGGTGAATCTTTCCAACGACGGCTACTTCGGCCACAGCGCAGCGCGCGAACAGCACTTGGAACTGGTCCGGATGCGGGCGGCGGAGAACCGGCGGTGGATTCTGCGCGCCACCAACGACGGCATTACAGCGATGATCGATCCGGCGGGACGGGAAATCGCAAGGTTGCCGCTGTATACCCAGACTTCCGCGGTTTTCGGCTACAACTCCGGGACCGGGCTGACGCCCTACGTGCGCTACGGCGACTGGTTCGCGTGGATGTGTCTGCTGACCGGCGCGATCAGCTATGGCGGATCACGAGGACGTCGCCGTCCTTGACGATGTACTCTTTTCCTTCCAGGCGCAGCAGACCCTTGTCGCGGACTCCGGGATAACCATTGTGCTCCACCAGCGCCTTCCAGTTCACCACTTCGGCGCGGATGAATTTCTTCTCGAAATCGCTGTGGATCGCGCCGGCGGCCTTCACGGCGGTGCTGTTCATGGGAATGGTCCAGGCACGGACTTCGGTTTCGCCCGCCGTTAAGAAGCTCATCAGACCGAGCAAAGAGTAGGTGGCCGTAATGATTCGCGCCAGCGCGGATTCCTTTAGGCCGTAGCTCGCCAGATATTCTTTCGCTTCCTCGGGCTTCAGTTCGGCAAGCTCGGCCTCCACTTGCCCGCAGATCGCGGTGACCGCAATGTTCTTGCGCCCGGCGAATGGGCCCTTGCGATACTCTTCTTCCACTTCGTGCAGACGGGGGGCGTCTTTCTCGCCGATGTTGAGCACGCACAGCACCGGCTTCAGCGACAGAAACTGGAATCCACGGATGCGCTTTTCGTCTTCGTCGCTGAATTCGAGCTCGCGCAAGGGACGATCCGCCTCCAGTTCGGCCTTGATACGCTCCAGCAGCGCGAACTCCTTGTCCAGGTCGGGACTCTTGATCTTCTTGCGATCCTTATCCACGCGCTCGATGCGCTTTTCGACCACCATCAGATCGCTCAGGATCAGCTCGATCTCGACGTCCTGGAAGTCACGCACGGCATCGACGGAGCCCTTTTCGTGCGGCACTGTATCGCTCTCAAAGGTGCGCAGCACGTGCGCCATCGCGTCCACGACGCGCAGACTGGCCAGATAACTGGGATCGCGCAGGGCTTCTTTCGAAATCGCAGGAAAATCCAGATACTCGACTGTCGCGTAGGTGATCTTGGGCGGGTCGAATATTTTCGCCAACTCATCCAAACGACCATCGGGAACCTTGGTCATGCCGACGCGGGTCTCCATGGAGCCCACCCGGGTGGATTCGTGGACGCCTGTGAGAATTGTGAACAGGCTGGTCTTGCCTACCATCGGTAGGCCGACTATGGCAGTTTTCATTTTGTTTAATCGCGCACAACGCAGCGAAGTGCGAACTTCCTATTATCGTTGGTACGCGCCTCGCGCTGTGCGCTCCGAGCGTTGTTACAGTGGCACGTCCACCAGCGTCAGGATCTCGGTCAGCACACGCTCGGCTGCCTCCGCCGACCGCGGCGCCAACGCCACACGCGAGTTCACCACCACGCGATGGGCGAACACCGGGAGCACTAGCCGCTTGACGTCGTCGGGGGTGGCGTAATCACGTCCTTCAACAGCCGCCAAAGCCTGGGTAGCACGATACAGTGCTTGCGCCCCGCGCGGGCTAACACCCATGGCCAGCGATTCGTGGGTGCGCGTCCGTTCCACTACGGCGAGCATGTAATCCACCAACGCGTCGTCCACGGTCACCCTCGCGACCGCGTCTTGCAGTGCGACCAATTCGTCTCCCGACAGAACGGACCGCATGGTTTCCGCAGGCGTTGCTCCGCCGCGGCGGACGATTTCGCGTTCCGCTCCAGCTTCCGGATAGCCGATCCGTATCCTCATCAAAAACCTATCGAGTTGCGACTCCGGCAGTGGATAGGTCCCGTGATGCTCCACCGGGTTCTGCGTGGCCACCACCATGAACGGCTGCTCCAGCGGATAGGATCGGCCGTCGATGGTCACTTGCAGCTCATTCATTGCTTCGAGCAACGCGGACTGGGTTTTGGGCGTCGCGCGATTGATCTCGTCGGCCAGCAGGAAGTGCGTGAACACCGGGCCCCGCTTGAACTCGAACTCTTCGGTGTGCGCGTTGTAGATGGTGACGCCCACCACGTCGCTGGGCAGCATGTCGGAGGTGAACTGGATGCGGTGGAAGCTGGAATCGACGCTGCGCGCCAGAGCCTGCGCCAGCGTGGTCTTGCCGACTCCCGGAACGTCCTCGATCAGCAGGTGGCCGCGGGCGAGAAGGCAGGTGAGCGAAAGGCGCACCACTTCCGGCTTTCCGCGAATCGCTTCCCCCAGCGCCGCCTCGATCTCGGAGAGCTTGGAAAGCGAACCGGGCGGACCGTACGTGGTCTCCCGCTGCAGCATCTATTTCATGATATCGAAACCGCCCTAAGGTCAGTTCTCTGAAGGGCGCTCGACCCGGTCGATGACCAGCGCGGCGACGGGACCCTTGGTCGCCTCTAATCTGAGGCCGAGTTGCTCCTGCATCGCCGTGAACAGGCTTGGTTTAGTGGATTCCACCGATCGCTGCAACTGTCCGGCGAATTGGCTTTCGTCGGGAGCCCACTCCAAATCGAAATCGTAGGTTCCGGAAAGGCCGGTGTTATCCACGACGGCGCGGTCGACGACGGCGCGCTGCATCATCGCCGCCAATTGCATCATGGTCGCGTTACGCGCAGGCAGTAAAACGTGGACTCCGCCCTTTTCCTCGGGGTAAATAGTGTTGATCAGGTACGGAAGCGCACCGGGAGGCGCGGTGCTTGGCTTCAGCTTGGGTCCACCCTTGGCCACCGTGATCGCAAAGACCGGGAGTTCCTTTGATTCGCGATGAAAGGTAAGTTGAAACCGGTCGGTCAGGAGCCTACGTAGCATCGCCATCTGCTCGTCGAGCTTGGGCTGGATGTCGCCCGGCGTGGACGCGAGAATGTCATAGCGGTCGGAGTCAGCCCAGGGCGGGCCGCCGGAGATCGCCCGGGGAGTGAGGCTGTACGCAGCCGCAACCAGCGCGTTCAACGTGAAGCCCTTCGCATAGAAGCGATTGACGCTCTGCATCCGGATGTATCTGCCCGCTTGGTCGGTAGCCGCCGGCTTGATGGTCGCCACTTCAAATGCGCCGAATGCGGGCCGCGTGGCGGGAGTCTGGGCGAAGAGCGCGATAGGCGCAAGAAGCAGCCAGACCGCGCGCATGCGACCTTTATTCCAGGCTCATGTTCACCACCTGGAAATGAAACCGTTCCGGAGGCAGCGAACTGACCGGGCTCTGGCTCATCCCGGCCCAGGTCTTATAGGCGGTATGACCCACGGTGGAGTTCAGGTACAGCAGGAACTGATCGGAAAAGCACTTGAGCGGCGGAGGCTGACGGAACGTCAACCGCATGCCCACCGCTTTTTCCAGCGCCACTCCGCCCGTCTCGACGGCCTTGTCCTCGAGCAGGGTCACGAAGCTGCAGCGTCCGGCGTGCGGCCACAGATCGGCTCGCAGCAGATTGCGCAAGTCCATGCGAGTCTCAAAGGTGGTCTCGCACTGGCGAATCCATTCGAGCACGTCGTCGCCCCAGCGCCAGTGCTGGACGAACTCCAGGTATTGCTCGGTTAAGTTGAGCGCCAGATCCATTTTGCGGCGCTCCAGTTCGAGGTGCGCGCGGGATGGATCGGCGTCTACCGGAGGCGGGGCCAGCATGTCTTCGCGCTCGATCAGATCGTTGGCCATTTCCATGACCTTGTCGAGACGCTTCACTCCGGGGGTGGTTCGCACCAGCAGCGGCGGCAATTCGTGGGTCTTGGACCCGGGCAGCTCTACGAATTTTCGGTCACCCAGTATCATTACCGCACCCTGGCAACCCTTCGTTTCCCTATTCCTACAATAACAGACGCAAACGTTTTAGGAACCGTTACTTGATGGAGAAGGCTTCATTTCCTGCACTACTGATCGGGAGTTTGTACTATTACCTACATGGCAGCCTCCTACTCCATCGGGATCGATTTGGGCGGTACGAACCTGCGCGCGGCCGCCATCGATAAAGACGGCAAGATGCTGGGCAAGATATCGGGCAGTACCCCGGTTGCCGAAGGACCGGGTCCGGTCGTAGACGATATGGCCCAGTCGGTCGAAAAACTGCGGGAACAGTTCGGCCGGGATCACCTGGCGGGAATCGGCGCGGGCGTGCCGGGCAATATCGATATGGCCAAGGGCGTGATCGTCGGCTGGGGCAACATGCCGATTTTCAACGGCTATCCGATGCGCGACGAGTTGAGCAAGCGGCTCAACACGAGAGTCATCCTCGAAAACGACGCGAACGCCGCGGCGCTGGGTGAAAAGTGGATGGGCGCGGGGCGCGGCGTTGAGGACCTGGTGCTGCTGACGCTCGGCACGGGTATCGGGGGAGGGATTATCGTCGACGGGCGCATTCTCCACGGCCAGATCGGCATGGCGGGCGAGATCGGCCACATGACCATTTCGCCTAACGGGAATCCGTGCGGCTGCGGTAACCGCGGGTGCGTCGAAAAGCACGCTTCGGCGACGGCGGTTTCCGCGATGGCGCGCCTGCTGGGCCTGGGCCACGATCTGACCGCCAAGGAAGTTTACGATTTGGCGCGAAACGTCGATGACCCCCGAAACGCCCGGGCTCGCGAAATTTTCCGTGTGATGGGTGAGGCGCTGGGGATCGCGCTCGCCAGCCTGATCAACATTTTCAACTTCCCGCTCTATCTTTTGGGCGGCGGGGTGGTGGCGGCGTGGGAATTCTTCGCCCCGGCGATGATCGAGGAAGTCGAGCGCCGGAGTTTCACCTACCGCAGTACGCTCAAGACCGCCCCGACACGCATCGAGGCCGCAAAACTGGGCGGTGACGCCGGGCTGTTCGGCGCCGCCTGCCTACCACTTGAGGACGTGAGAACATAATCCTATGCGCTGGCCCGCCTGCCTGATCCTGCTCTTTTCGGTCGTGATCGCACGATCCCAAGACACCGTTCGCACCATGTTCCCGCCGGTCCGCGGGCTGCACGAAATGGTCGGCGCGGCCAACAACGTGGAAGTCGCCGCGGGGATGCGCATGCTGGCGCAGGGAGGCAACGCCGTGGATGCGGGTGTCGCCACCGTTCTGGCCGCCACGGTGACCGAGCAGAGCCGCGTGGGTCTGGGCGGCGAAATTCCGATTCTCATCAAGATGAAGGACAAGCCGGTGATCGCCATCAGCGGCATCGGCGTGGCCGGCTCGAAAGCCACGGTCCAGTTCTTCGAGCAGCGCACAGCGGAGAAGTGGGAACAGCCTGGCCGCATCGCGCCCATCCCCGCCATCGGACCGCGCGCCGCCATCACGCCGGGGCTGGTGGACGGCCTGCTGCTGGCGCTTGAGAAATACGGGACGATGTCATTCGGGCAAGTGGCCGCTCCGGCCATCGAGTACGCCGACGAGGGGTTCCCCATCGGCGAAGAGTTTGCGGAATTCCTCGGCCAACTGACGCAATATCACGCGTTCTGGCCGGCTTCGTTCCGCTTCTTCTACCCCAATGGCGGGCCGCCCAAGCGCGGCGAGATCGTCAAGATGCCCTCGCTGGCGGCTACGCTTCGCCAGATGGCGGCCATCGAGCCGAAGACTAAGGGCGACCGCGCCGCCAAGATCCGCGCCGTCCACGATCTGTTCTATAAAGGCGACATCGCCGCCAAGCTGGCCGATTTCATGGATACCAACGGCGGCCTGTTCACCCGCGACGATCTGGCCAAGTTCCACGCCGAACAGGACGAGCCGCGCACCACCACCTACCGCGGTTACACCATTTCCAAACCCGGTTTCTGGTCGCAGGGGCCGGTGATGATCGAGGCGCTTAATATCCTGGAAGGCTTCGATCTCAAGAAAATGGGCCATAACAGCCCCGAATATCTGCACACCGTGATCGAGGCCGTGAAACTGGCGTTCGCCGACCGCGACCGTTACTACGGCGACCCGAAATTCAGCAAGATTCCGGAAGACATTTTGCTGTCGAAAGACTACGCAGCCGAGCGCCGCAAACTCATTGATTCACAGCACGCTTCCATGCAGAGCCGGCCGGGAGAGCTGCACACGTCGGTCGCGATGGTCGGCGGCAACGGGAAGTCTTCGGACAAAGATACCACCTGCGTCAACGTGGTGGATCGCGAAGGTAATGCATTTTCCGCCACGCCCAGCGGCGCATGGATTCCCTCGGTGATCGCCGGGGACACCGGCATTCCTCTGTCCGTGCGCCAGGAATCGTTTGTCGTGACGCCGGGGCACGCCAATCAGGTAGCTCCGGGCAAGCGCCCCCGCGTGACGCTGAGCCCCACCATCGTGACGCGCGACGGCCAGCTGGTGCTCACCATGTCGACGCCCGGTGGTGACAACCAGGACCAGGCGATGCTGCAGGCGCTGCTGAACATCCTGGAGTTCGGGATGTCGCCCCAGGAGGCCGTCGAAGCGCCCCGGTTCCAGAGCAGCCACTTCTATAACTCGTTCGGATTTCACGAGTTCACCCCTGGCAAAGTCAGTATCGAAGGCCGCATCCCCAAGCCCACCATCCAGAAGCTGATCGATCTCGGCCATATAGTCCAGCCCGCGGCGGATTGGAGCAACACCTCGGCGCCCACCGTCATCCAATTGATCGGCGGAGTGCTGAATGGCGGGGCCGATCCGCGCCGCGCCCGCTTTGTGTTCGGCCGTTAGGCGTGTTCGGCCGCTAACGCTATAATAAGAGCGGAGTTTCTTGTGCAATTTTCCCGAATCTTGCGCCTCTTCGCGCATACGCAGTTGATGCCCGTGCTCGAGAGCGGCGAGGAGACCACGCTGGTGGGCGGCCAGGCCGTGCTCGAAGGCGTTATGATGCGCGCCCCGCATAGCTATTGCGTCGCCGTGCGCAAGGCCGATGGCGAGCTTGTGACCGAAGAGCAACCGCTTGCGCGGATCTCGGAAAAGTACCCCATCTTCAAGTATCCAATCCTGCGCGGACTGGGGACCTTGGGGCAGGCCATGACGCTGGGGTTCCGGGCACTGAAGTTTTCGATGAACGCCATGCTCGATGAGGGGGAACAAAAACAGGAAATCTCCTCCTGGATGATGACGGTGAACATCCTCTTCTCGCTCGGATTCTTCATCGTAATGTACAAGTTCGTTCCGCTGTTCCTGGCATCCCGCATCGCCAGCACGCGCCTCGGCATCAATATGTGGGACGGCGTGATCCGCATCGCAATTTTCCTGGCCTTCCTGTTTCTTCTGTCGCGCATGAAAGACATCCGTCGCGTATTCGAGTACCACGGCGCCGAGCACAAAGTAGTCTTCAACTTCGAATCCGGCAAGCCCGTGACAGTCGAAAACGCGCAAAAGTTCGTGACCTTCCACCCGCGCTGCGGAACCAGTTTCCTGCTGGTGCTGATGGTGATCGCGATGATCGTGTACGCTTTTCTGCCGATCGATAACTTCTGGCTGAAATTCGCCGCACGCCTCGCGCTGTTGCCGTTCATCGTCGGGTTGAGCTACGAGCTGATCCGCTTCGCCGCCAAGCGCCAGGGCACGCTGATGGGCCTCCTGACCGCTCCGGGATTGTGGCTGCAGCGGGTGACCACCAAGCCCCCGGACGATTCGCAGGCCGCCGTCGCGATCCATGCGCTCGAAGGCGCCATGGCGCTCGAACAGAAGCAGGGCGGTGAGCTGGTAATCGCCTGACGACTCGTTAGATCCCGATGGAATATCAGAAGAAACTGGACGACATCGAGCGCCGTTTCGAGGAGCTGACGGCGCAGATGGCCGACAACGCGGTGATCAGCGACTCCGCGCTGTATCGCAAAATCTCCAAGCAGCAGAGCGACATGAGCGATATGGTCGGCAAGTATCGCGAGTGGAAGGCGGCCAACAAGAACCTGCAAGAAGCGCGGCAGATGCTGGCGGAAACCGACCCCGAGCTGCGCACCATGGCCCAGGACGAAGTCGCCCGTCTGGAACCCTTACTGGCCCGGTATGAAGAGGAGCTGAAGGTATTGATGCTCCCCAAGGATCCCAACGACGAGAAGAACGTGGTCCTCGAAATCCGCGCCGGCACGGGCGGCGACGAGGCCACTCTGTTCGCCGACGAAATCTTCCGTATGTACGGGCGCTTCGCCGAATCGCGCGGCTGGAAGGTCGAAGTAACCTCCGCAAGCGATTCAGCAGTGGGAGGACTGAAAGAAGTCATCGCGCTGATCAGTGGCCATCGCGTTTACAGCCAGATGAAGTATGAGAGCGGCGTGCACCGCGTCCAGCGTGTGCCGCAGACCGAGCAGCAGGGGCGCGTGCACACGTCGGCGGTCACCGTGGCCGTGCTGCCGGAAGCCGACGACGTCGAGATCAAGCTCGAGCCCAAGGATATCCGTGTGGACACATTCTGCTCCTCCGGTCCCGGCGGGCAGAGCGTCAACACCACGTATTCCGCGGTGCGGCTGACGCATCTCCCCACGGGCGTAGTGGTGTCGTGCCAGGACGAGAAATCGCAGATCAAGAATCGGGCGAAAGCGGAACGCGTCCTCCGGTCGCGCTTGTATGAGATCGAACTCGAAAAGCAGCAGGAAAAGATCGGCGCCGAGCGGCGCACCATGGTAGGCAGCGGCGACCGCAGCGAGAAGATCCGCACGTACAACTTCCCGCAGAACCGCGTCACCGACCACCGTATCGGTCTCACGCTCCATCAGCTCAATTTGGTGATGGAAGGCAAGCTCGAGCCCCTCGTCGACGCCCTGACGACGTACTACCAGACCGAAAAGCTCAAAGAGCAGAGCGAAGCGGCCTGACCATCCATACCGCGCTGCTCCAGGGCCGGCAGCTTCTCGAAGACGCCAAGATTTCCGCTCCGCGCCTGACCGCGGAAGTCCTTCTGGCGCACGCCGCAGGCCATGACCGCGCCTGGCTCTTTGCTCACTCCGATGAAGAGCTGCGCGAGGTGTGGTGGATCCACTATGGCCGCTACCTGCATCAGCGTCTCCAGGGGCAGCCGACGCAGCAGATCACAGGCGTTCAGGAGTTTTACGGCCGCGACTTCCGGGTGACGCCGGACGTGTTGATTCCGCGGCCCGAAACAGAGCACGTCATCGAAGCCGCACTGAAGCTGGGCGCGCGGAACATTGTCGATATCGGCACTGGATCGGGCGCGATCGCAATCACGCTTGCTCTCGAAACCGGCGCGCGCGTGGTTGGTACGGATCTGTCGCTCGCGGCCTTGCGCGTCGCGGCTCAGAACAGCCGCAGACTGGGCGCGGCGGTCCAGTGGCTGGCGTGCGATCTCGCGAGCGGGCTCATTGACGATAGTTTCGATGTAGTAATCTCCAATCCTCCCTACGTTCCGGCGCGCGATAAAACCGCACTGCAGCGCGAGGTTCGCGATTACGAACCTGAGATCGCGCTCTACGGCGGAGATGACGGTCTGGAGATTTACCGCAGGCTGATCCCCGAAGCCGAGCGGCTACTCGCACCCGGCGGCTGGCTGGTGATGGAAATCGGCTATGCCCTTGCCGAGCCCATCAGCGCTATGCTGGGCGCGTGGAAAGAAGTCGAGATCCGGAGCGATCTGGCGGGCCTGCCGCGGGTGATCCTGGCCCAACGAGCGTGACCCGGCTCTACTTCCATCTCGACATGGATGCGTTCTTCGTTTCCGTCGAAGAACTGTTCGATCCTTCGCTCAAAGGAAAACCGGTGGTGGTCGGCGGGCGACCCAACGAGCGCGGCGTGGTCTCCGCCGCATCCTACGCAGCACGCAAGTTCGGCGTGCACTCGGCTATGCCATTGCGGACCGCTTACAAGCTGTGCCCGCAGGCGATCTTCGTCGACGGCCATCGCGAACGCTACGTCGAGTATTCGCACAAGGTTTATGAAGTGTTGCAGCGCTTCTCGCCGAAGGTGGAGATGGCGTCGATCGACGAGGCCTATCTGGATCTGACCGGCACCGAGCGCCTGCATGGCACACCACTTCAAACCGCGCACAAGCTGCACCAGGCGGTGCATCAGGCCACTGCCTTGAACTGCTCCATCGGAATCGCCGCGTCGCGGATGGTCGCCAAAGTGGCCTCCGATCAGGCCAAGCCCAATGGCATTCTGTGGATTCTTCCGGGAGAGGAAGCGAGCTTCCTGGCGCCGCTGGACGTCCGCAAGATTCCCGGCGTCGGCAAAGTCACGGAAGACAGGCTTCATGCTGTCGGAGTCCGCAAAGTCGGCGATCTGGCGTCGCTCGACGAATCTTTCCTCAAAGAACGCTTCGGCAAATGGGGCATGGCGCTCGCGGGCAAGTCCCACGGCATGGACGCAGGCGGCTGGTTCGATACCGAGGTCGGCGAGGGTGGCGGTCCGAAATCCATCAGCCACGAACACACGTTTTCGGTCGATACGGCCGAGACGGGGGCGCTCGACGCAATCCTGGTGAGATTGTCGGAGATGGTCGCAAGGCGGCTGCGCGATCATCATCTGTGGGCTCGGACCCTGCAAATCAAGCTGCGCTACTCCGACTTTTCGACGTTCACGCGGGCGCGGACCCTCGATCACGCGTCGCAGATCGATGCGGAGCTGGCTGCCGCTGCGCGCGACCTGTTTCACAAGAACTGGACCGGAAAGCCGATCCGCTTGCTGGGAGTCTACGCGCAGTCGCTTGAATCGAACGAAGGCCAGACCAGCCTCATCGACGAGCCTCGCGCCGAGGACTGGCGCCGGACCCTGGCTGCGGTCGATAAAATCCGCGAGAAGTACGGCCAGGACAGCATCGTATCGCTGGCTTCCGGGATGAATGCGGGCTTTCGGCAGCGGGTGCACGAGAATCCCGAAAACCTGCCCGGCAAGGATCCTAAAAGGGAGTAGGATGTTTTCCGGAGTCGGAAGCCTTTTGGTAGGCGTCGACTACGTGGTCTCACCATGACCCACTGACACTCGCAAGGTCCTGATGTCTGAGGAGAATGCCATCATGGACAGATGGTAGGTATGGGCGTGGATCTTTACAAAGACGATTTAGGAGCGGTAGCGGCTGACGATCTGTACGCTGCAATAGAGGAGTTCACAGGTGTCGCACTTGCTCCCGAGAACCGTGCGCCCGAGGGTTATCTGCTTGACTTTAAACAGGAGTGGTCGGACAAATCTGTTAAGACGGTAGCGGCTTTCGCGAACACGTTCGGCGGCCTACTCATCGTAGGAGTGAGCGAGAAAAATGGACGAGCAGACCAAGTAATAGGAGTCCCTGTCGGGCCTAAGCAAGAACTCAAGACTTCAATCGCAAGCTCTATAGCATCGAATATTTCGCCAACGCCACCGTATGAGATTTGGAATCTCGCCATGCCTCAAGAGCCTAGCAGACAGCTCTGCATAATCCGTGTCAGGAAAGGTACTGCCATCCACCTTTGGACCAAGAAAGATGAGTGTCCTGTTTACGTTCGAAATGATTCCGAATCCCGCCGGGCAGACGCTGCTCAGCTTCAAGGATTGCTTGCCACCCGATTGAGAACCAGGGCCGCGCGAAAACCGCTGAACCCACCAGCCGGAGCCCTCTTCTTCGTGACTCGGGCCACGGAGGGTAGTGTTGAGAATAGCCGTGAGCGATCCGCCACTTTCTTAGAAATTTCGATTGCACCAGAAGCCCCGTTAAAAGTACACCTGGATTTGGCAATCGAAGAAAAGGTCTCATCGATAATCGGTGGAAGCTACCCGGAGCCGGTTGGATCATGGCCAACTCTGACGACGACTCACTCTCGGAACTGGTACCAGTTAACTTACCTTCATAAGGCCTCCGACTATGAGATGCATTGGGCGATAGACGACCGCGGGGGATGTCATTTCTGCACCCAGACTCGGGTATTCTCGCCGCTAGGCGCTGAAAGGAAGGAGTTTTGGAGCTTGTCGGATCTGATGACCAATATCAGCTCCGCGATTGGTGTAACCCATCAGTTTTGGCGATTCGTCGGCTATATGGGCGAAGGAAGTATGGAGGCGGGAATTAGGGTGGGCGCGCTTCCCCTGCTGAGTTGGTACCATCCTCAGCTCGGAGAAAACGTATACATTCCAGGGTTCTATACAGGCAACGGCGCCATCCGCCCCGCTATCCCGTTGTCCTGGAGCGCCATGCGCTTAGCGAACGAGCCCGTGGCCTCATGGGGAAAACGCGAGAGCGGAGCAGCAGAGATCGAGATCAACTTTGCTTCGCGCTCAGGCAGTCGCGCGGAGGCTGTCGCACTCGCAACTAACCAAATCTTGAGGGATCTCGGCTACGCCGCCAAGCTAACTGACCTTAAGCAATGTTTTCAAGATTGAAGGACGCGCACCGGATTCGGGGACGGTACCAGGCCCCCCGGAGTGATCAGGTATCCTAAGATCAGTGCCTGTGTTGTCTATCGTCGTACCGATCCACAACGAGGAGCCGTGCATACTGCCTCTCTACGACCGGCTCACGGCTGTTCTCGAGAAGATCCGCAGGCCTTACGAAATTCTGTTCGTGGATGACGCCTCCAGCGACCGTAGCTTCGATCTTCTGGCCAACCTGGTCGAGACCGATCCGCGCCTGAAAGTCATCCGGCTGCGGCGCAATTTTGGACAGACCGCGGCCCTGGCGGCGGGTTTCGACGAATCCCAGGGTAACATCGTGATTTCGCTCGACGGCGACTTGCAGCACGCACCCGAGGATATTCCGGCGCTGCTCGAGAAGATCGACGAAGGCTACGATATCGCCAGCGGATGGCGCAAGAACCGGCTGGATAACGCGGTAACCCGCAAGATTCCCTCGCGGATCGCCAACTGGCTCATGGCCAAGGCGTCCAACGTCGACCTGCGGGATTTTGGCACCACCTTCAAGGCCTACCGCGCGGAGATTCTCAAGGACGTGAATCTCTACGGCGAGCTGCACCGCTTCATTCCCGCGCTGGCGTCGTTCTACGGAGCGCGCATCGCCGAAGTGCCCATCCGCAGCGTACCCCGCGCGAGCGGCGGATCGCATTACGGCCTGGGACGCACATCCCGCGTGATGTTCGACATCTTCACCATCTGGTTCCTGCTGAAATATTTCACCCGTCCGATGCATTTCTTCGGGAAGTGGGGATTGGCTAGCATGGGGGTGGGCGGCGCCGTCCTGGGTTGGCTCGGGGGGGAGAAGATCTGGACGCGCATCGATATCATTCAGGAGCACGGGCCGCTGATGCTGGTGGGCGCACTCGCGCTGGTCACCGGTGTGATCCTGTTCTGCACCGGTCTGCTGGGGGAAGTGCTCACGCGAACCTATTTCGAAAGCCAGGGCCGCCGCATCTACGCCGTACGCGAAATCCGCACCCGGCGCGAAGAGAAGGCCGCCGGCGGCGCACGCTAATCCAGGAATGACCCCGGTCCGCGCAGTGATTTTCGATTTCGGCGGTGTGCTTTGTTTCCACCCGGATGAGCCCAAGTGGCGGCGCGCCGCCGAAGCGGCCGGCATGCCGGTTTCCGGCTTCATGTCCGCTTTCTGGGCCAACCGAATCCGGTACGACGCCGGCCTCTGCGAACCCGCCGAGTACTGGCACGCCGTGGCTCGCGCTGCCGGCACACGGATCGAGGATCATATGATCCCCACGCTGATCCGGCGCGAGATCGAGCTATGGGACCAGTACGACTCGCGCGCGCTGGCCTGGGCCAACCAACTGCGCACCGCCGGCTACCGCACCGCGATCCTTTCCAATCTGCCTCGCCCGCTAGGCGAAGAGCTGCGTGCGACCCCGGGATTTCTGGACCATTTTGACCACGTCACGTTTTCCTATGAACTGCGCATGGTGAAGCCGCAGCCGGAAATCTATCGGGACGCGGTCGCGGGATTGGGCGTCGAGCCCGCCCAGGCGCTGTTCCTGGACGATCGCCCGGACAATATCGAGGGCGCTCATGCCGCGGGTTTGCACGCTCAACTCTACTCGACCTGGGAGGATTTCGTTGCCGCCGGCCTCCCCGCGCGTTACGCCTTGCCTGCTCCCGGGTTGGTGGAAGATGTCGCGCGCCGCCAGTAGTCCTCAAACAGGCTCTTCATGGCCTCCGCCATACCTTCGTGCTCGAACACCACTGCGGTCCATGCGGGTTTGGTGGTGACCGGGTCCACCAGCGCCAGCAATCCGCAGCGGCCATCCATCACAGCCATTTTCATCGGGACCTTTTCGATCTGCCGGATCTGGACTCCCGCGTTCTCGTAGTCCGCGAGGAATCGCTGGTGCGCGGCGTCGAGCGTTCCGCGCTCTACAATCAGGCGGCAGCGGACGCCTCGAGCGCACGCTCGCAGCACCTGATCGGCGTCCAGCGGATCCACCGCGTAGGGCGGCCGGGAGAACTCCAGATACTCGGCGCGCGCTGCAGCCAGCATGCCGCGAAACTGGCCGGCGGTCTGGCCAGGATCGTTGACCAGGCGCAGAAAATCGAGTGTGCCGCTGCCACCCTGCCCTTCTGTATATGCGGACATCAGATCGTTCAGCAGGCCGGAAGCTGCTTTACTTTGTTCCGCGAGCTCTGTTAAATTTCCGAATGCCTATTCTCGGAAATCATTCCCAAAGCTGGAAAGATTTCTGCAAGGGGGCACGAGAATCTCCCCGGAGGATCCACATGACCATTTTGGAGATGCCCACTCTCATCCTTCTCTCCAGAAGGCTATAAATTTCAAGCGGATTTACTTTAAGGCGAAAAAAAACAACCGAATTTTATCAGGCTTGAAAAGATTGTCAAGGGTGTTCTTGGACAGTTCCGGATTTCTTTTTGACTCATTTTTTAAGGACTGATTAAAACAGAAAATACAGTACATACATTCTAAGTGGGTTCGGCAGCCCCAAACAGGGAATCTATTACCACTATACGCCCCTTCCAAAAGGTTCTGATTTGGAAGGGATGTCAAACCCTCATTCCTCTGTTATCAATCGAAATCTGCACAGATGCCAGAATCAGTCGAAGGTTGGTTACAGGAAGGGATAGATAGGAGCAGACAGGATTTTTCAGAGACATTCTTTCAAGGGAAGGCAGACTTCATCTGATTATACAAAATTCTTGTTAGCCAAAGGCGCCGATTCCTAATAAGGATCTCCCGATAAGCAGCTTATGTACGTTGGCCGTTCCGTCCATCGTCAGAGGGCCGACCATGTCCCGGTAGAATTTTTCTACCGGGAAATCATCGGTAAGACCGTATGCCCCGTGCAGCTCCACTGCCGCCCTGGCTGCCCTCGCGGCCGCTTCGACATTATGGTGCTTCGCAATGGCTGTCTCTCGTGAACAAGGAAGCCCCTTATCCTTGAGATAGCCCACGCGGTAAGCCAGCCATCTGGAGGCTTCACAATCTACCGCCATATCCGCAATCCTGCTCTGAACGAGCTGAAAAGCACCGATGGGCCTGCCAAACTGGTTGCGTTCTTGACAATATTTGACGGTGGCGTCGATACAAGCCCCGATGACTCCCAAGGCCGAGCAGGAAACCCCGTAGCGGGCATCTTCGATGCATGCCAGGACAAACGACAGTCCCTTCCCAAGAAGACCAAGTTGGTTTTCCCGGGGAATGCGGCAATCCCGGAAGAACAATTGGCCTGTATCTTGGGAGCGGACCCCCAGTTTGTGATCTATTTTGGCGCTGGAGAATCCCGGTGTTCCTTTTTCCACGATGAAAACGGTGGTCCCTTTGGCGCCCTTTTCCTTATCCGTTTTGACCAGGATGATGGCGAAATCAGACACAGTGGCATTGGTAATCCAGGTCTTATTCCCATTTAGCACCCACTGCGCCCCGTCCAAAATGGCTGTAGTTTCTATGGCCGAGGCATCGCTTCCGGCGTTGGGCTCGGCCACTGCAAAACTATGGATTTTGTCCCCTTTGCATATTGCGGGAATGTATTTTTTCTTCAGGGCATCGTCTCCGGCTTTTAAAATGGGAATCACGGCCAACGCAATCTGGGCAAAAAGGGTCATCCCCACCGAGAAATCAAAGTAAGAAAGCTGCTCCGTAACCAGCCCCAAGGTCATCCAGTCCGAGCCAAGGCCCCCGTATTCCGGCGGGACCAGAATCCCGGATAGACCCTGGGCTCCCATCTTCTTGATGAGATCAAAGGGGAATTTTTCTTCCCTGTCCCGCTCCCTCACTGAAGGAAGGATCTCCCTCACGGCAAACTCTTTGGACATGTCACGAAACAGGGTCTGTTCTTTGGTCAGTTCAAAATCCGTCTTCGGCTCCTTTTTCGGAATTTTCAGTCATTGAACTTTGGAATTAATTCTTGTCTACCCATTGTCTACTCGTTATCGCAGCCAAAGGGAAAAAAATAGAGGACATCATTGAAAGATTTGCCTGTCAGAATAGAGTGTATTCTAATCAGGCCCTCAAAAATGTAAAGGGAAAAATTTAAAAAAGTCCTCCGAGGCTTCCGGCGTATCCGGTGAGCTCGACATACCCTTCGCAGGAGACCTCCCGACCTTCGGATATCCCCTGACCAACCACGGCCCCCTCCCAGTAGGTAACCCCGGTTGAACCTTCGGTCGTGAGTTCTTGATCGGCAATCAAGGGGGTGACAGTCAGTTCAATTTGCGCCGAAGGAATCTGTATTCTCCAACGGCTGGGATATTCCCTTTTGCTGCGGGGGCTCTTCCAGTGATCCAGGACTGAGACCGTAAGATCCGAAAGCTTGAGATGGCGCGAAGTTCCATCGGGTGCAACAAGGGTTCCAGATGATGACGGTTCAACAGATCCGTCCTTGAGGCGAAGAAAATAGATCATCAGGTCTCTTCCGTCAGCGAGGTGGAGGCTGAACCAGTCCCATCCTTTTTGATCCTGGGTCAACTGGTTGGAACCGAATTCCTGATCGAACCAGCTCGTCCCTTGCACCTCTATGGGAGTTCCGGAGGAGTTAGATTTCAAAGTCCCTTGCGTCTTCAGGCCCGTCAGGGAGGCATAGTAGGAAGCCTGACCCGATGCGGGCCCCTTTTGGCTGTACCCGTTTTGGCCGTGCAGGATTGGTGGCTTCCGCGGGGTGAGTTGAAGATTGAGCTCCATCCCGGAATCTCGGGCTTCGAGGTAGATTATGGAGCCTTTCATCCTGGCAGACCAATTCAAAAGCCAGACGTCCATTCCATCCAGGCTGGCACCGGCCAGTCCGGGCCCGCCGCGCGACAGCCGGTCTACCGAATGGAATCTATTCCGCGTCACGTCCGTGATAGCGAAATGGGCAAGATAGAGATCCCGTATATCCCACGCGTTAGCAGGGTTGGAAAGTTTTTGGCGGATTCCCTGCCTAAAAAAAGTGAGCTGGTAGCCGTACCGCGCGCCAGAAAGATCGGTAAGGTTTCCGGTAAAATACCACCATTCAGTCCGGTATTCCGGATGGGCACCAAAATCTTTGGGAAACGACCATACCCGTGGCTTGGTAACAAGAGCCCACTCGTCGCCAGCGGTCGCGAGCGATCCCCCTATTCCCCCAAGGGTGAAAAATAGGATAAGGAGCTGCAAGGATTTCGTGGCAATCTTCATCTTCAAGCCTTTCCCCCTATCCTCCTCAATTCTTCATTCCTCACGGATCTGCATCTGCGGATAGGTCCGGTATACCTTCCAAATCGGGTATAGAGCTGCCCCCAGGCTGGCCAGGATGGCCGTTGCTGCCGCCAGCCCGTAAGGGGACCACTCGAGATAATAGAAGATGGTCCAGTTAAAGCTGCGGAGGTTGATGACCCGGATCAAAATCCAGGCCAGGGCCGTTCCGACGCCGATGCTAAGGAGGAAACTGACCAGCCCCATCCCCAGCCCTTCCATGAGAGTCATGCTGGCTACCTGGGAAGTGGAAAATCCCAGGGCTCGATAGATCCCAAACTCCTTCTGCCGTTCCATGAAAAGAGTGAGCAGGGCTCCGGCGATGCCGAAGAAGGCGACGATAATGGTCAAAACCCGCATGGACCGGGTGACGGCAAAGGTTGAATCAAAGACCGAGAGAATGGACCCATGGAGCTGGTC
>JAIQFI010000088.1 GCA_020073345.1 Terriglobia bacterium | reverse complement strand
GGATGGACCACAGCAGCCTGCCATTTCCTCCTCAACGAGGGTCTGGCATCGCCGCCACCCGTCCAGGCTTCCCTTTCGGCTCGCTACACCTCGGCCTGGACTGGCCCCGGCCGCGATGCCGGAGATGGTCCTTATAGAAGGAAATGGCAGGTATTGAAATGAGCTCTTGACACCGACCGGCTTTCTCATGGAAGGACCTAAGCGCGTTGCCCCAAAAGAGCCGCTTCGTCGGGTCATGGGACTATGCATTCAAAAAGATTCGGTGCACAACTGGCTTACTAATTTAGCCGGGTGCTCGCTGCGGCTCTCGCCGAGTGGGCCATCACTCGCGCGGCTCAGCCTACTTAGTTTGGTGGGCTGTAATCGTCATAAACTGAGGGCGTGTCGAATGCACGCGCGATCACCTTTTTGCCGAACCGTACGGATGCCCGGCGGGGGTTGACCATCTACTTCGTCGTGCTGCTTGCGGGCTCGATCTTCTTCGATTGGAAAATAATTCAAACTGGCAAATCCGTCGATCAAGTTCCACTTCTGATCCTTGGCTTGATGTATACTCCGGCGTTGTCGTCGGTCATCGCGCGGTTCTGTCTCCGGGAAGGCTTTACCGATGTTTCATTCCGGTCTGGAGGTAGCGAAAGTATTCGAGTTCTATGGCTGGTGTGGGCGTACCCGATGATCGTCGGGGCTGTGACCTACGGTATCGCATGGCTTACAGGATTGGCTCAATTTCAACTTCCGCTGCCAGCACAATCTCACCTTTATTCGGAGTCGCCATCCTCGAACCTGCTCGCGTCGCTCTTCGTTTCGGCCACTTTGGGTACCGCCGTGAGCTGCGTAGCGACGTTCGGCGAAGAGCTCGGTTGGCGTGGCTACATGCTCACCCGCATGATCGCAGCAGGTATGCCGACGCCGATCTTGGTCAGCGGAATCATTTGGGCGCTGTGGCATGTGCCGATCATTCTCAGCGGTCAGTATGCGTCAGGAGCGCATCCTCGGCTCTCAGCAGTACTGTTTGTAATCGGTGTAGTTGCTGAGTCGTATCTTGTAGGCTACGTGCGTCTGAGATCCGGGAGTGTGTGGCCAGCGGTAACAATGCATGGGGCGTGGAACGCGCTAATCCAAGGCACATTCGACCGCGCCACAGTGGGAACGCCGTTTGCCGTAGGCGAATCGGGCTGGCTGTCGGTGATCGTGTCGGTTGGTTTTGTGATTATGGTGACGCGCCGCAAGAAATGGATCAGCACAGGCTGAATCCGGTGAGAGGCATCGCGGAATCCGTAAAGCGGATCGAGGCGAGTCATGTATATCCTTCGTGAAATCCTGTTCGCAAGCGTCTGGTGTAGCCGTTGGACATTTCAACGTAGCGGATTTGTTTTTTGATCGTCCGTCTCTGCCCCAGAAGGGGGAGTAATGGACGGATACGCCGTAACTCAGGCGCGACCTGCTTTCGGAGCCTCCGTCTTCTTTGGTGTCGAACTAAGCATCGATAGCCGGACTTTGGTAATCTTGCGATTGGCGCGCAGGGCGCCACCCAAGTCCGCGGGAAGGACAGCGTCCACCCTGTAGCGTTCGTCACAGTAGTGTTGGTGAAATGAACTCTTTTCTCGCCCGGGATAGCGGACGGCGGGCACGAAAGGAGCTCATATGAGCCAGAAACCGCCTACTCGCGCGATGCGCGAGAATCCCGACCTCGATCAACTTAAACGCCAGGCCAAAGAACTGCTCGAAGCCTATCGGGCATCGTCTTCTGAAGCCGTCGCCGAGGTCAACGCTTATCACCGCACGGCGACTCCGGAGACCTTCGCGCTGCACGACGCGCAGTTCGTGTTGGCGCGGTCCTATGGATTTGAAAGCTGGCCGAAACTCAAGGCGGCCGTTGACGGGGTAACCGCCGGAAGACTGCACGAGGCCGCCGAGAGCGGCGATCTCAAGACCGCTCGCGAACTCCTCACGCGCCGCCCGGAAATTGTCGACTTGGGCCGCGGCGAGATGCGCGCGATCCACATGGCAGTCCTGAGGCGCGATCTCGAAATGACCAGGTTGCTGCTCGAGTTCGGAGCCGATCCGGACATCGGCATTTGGCCCAAGCGAGACGCCACCAGCCCGTACGTCCTGGCGCGCGATCGCGGTTACGACGAGATTGTCGAGGCGATCCGCTCGGCTCGAGAAAAGCGCGGAGCGCGAGGCGCCGAAGGTCCCACGGAGGCGAAGCGCAAACTCGAACTGGCGTATCACTCCGGCAGCGAAGAGGCTATGGTGGCAGTGCTCGCTGAGCACCCCGAGCTGGCGGAAATGTGCACGCCCGACGGCGTGACGATGCTGCATCAGGCGGCGGGCCGCGGGGCCCTGCTAATCATGAAATGGCTGATCGATCGTGGTGCCGACGTCAACTGGAGGACGGGGAAGTTGCAGCAAGGCTGGACGCCGCTCGACTTTGCGGCTTCCGGAAGCGGCGGGGACTGGCTCTTCGACAATCGAAAGTTCGAGCACACCGCAGAATTTCTCCGGGAACACGGCGCGCAACTCACTCCTCTCTCAGCCGCAACCCTGGGCCGCTGGGACTATCTGGAGAAATGCTCGAAGGAGGACCTGGAGGGCAAAGGTATTCTGGAAGCCGCCGTCAAGGGCAACCAGCCCGATGTCCTGCGCCGTTTGCTTGACCTTGGGCTCGATCCAGACGAGCGCATGCCAGTGGGCCACATCGCCGAGCAGACCTGGTCGGCCGGCGGCCCTCTGTTTCAAGCCGTCATCCTGAACCGCATCGGAATGGCGCGCCTGCTGCTCGAACGCGGCGCGGATCCGAATGCGGATGTATTCACGTCAGGCTCGGCCACCTTCCGCGCCTACGATAGCCGCGACCCGGAGATGATCGCGTTGATGGAACAATATGGCGGCTGGATCGATCCGGGCGCGGCCGGGTACGCACGCCAGACGGAAATGGCGCGCCAGATGCTGGCGGGGGGAATCGAGCCGCATATTACGCCGAACGATTTCTCGGGACAGACCGTGGCGGAGCAACTGCTGTGGGGCGGCGCCAGCTCGCTCTGCGCCGAGATCGTGCGCATGACGCTGGAGCACATCGACTGGGCGCCGGATGACCCGCGCTGGTTCTGGATGTTATGGCGTCCGGTGCCCGGCCATGAGGATTACAATGCGCAGCAGCAGGCCGAATGCTGCGAGTGTTTCAAGCTGATCCTTGCCCGATGCGGTCCCCACCACCGCGCCTCGGACTACGGTCAGACCATGCTGCATGAGGCCGTCTCACGCGATCACGGAGTGGGGGTCCAGCTCGCCACGATATTGCTGGATGCGGGGGCTCGACTGGATGTGCGGGACACGCTTCTTAAGAGCACGCCGCTGGGATGGGCCTGCCGGTGGGGGCGCGTCGAGATGGTGAAGCTGTTCCTCGCGCGCGGGGCCGATCCCGTCGAAGCGGACGCGGAGACGTGGGCTGCGCCCCGCGCCTGGGCTAAAAAAATGAAGCGACGTGAAATCGTGGATCTGCTCACCTCTGCAAGACCAGCACCTTCAGACTAGCGAGAGCCGAGGATAGGCGGTACGCCGAATGGCGCAGCTCAGACTTCGTCAAACCCTATCTCGCGGAACTGCCGCGGATTCTGTCCGGATGGTCGGCCATCCATCCATAACCTATATTGATCGTCGACGCGGGTTCACCTTATGAGACAGTCCGCTGCCCTGCTGCAGGCGGTAGATGTTCGCCCGTTAATTCGTAATATCGGAAGGAACCAGGGTTCCGAAAACCTAAAAGCGTGGGCGCCCGTACTGTTCGATTTGCGGATTTGTCCAAATGGATCTCAACTTCCCACAACGCCGTTTCGGAGGACGGCAGTGGAGCGCGTGCCGAAAGCGGCGAACAACCCCTCGCCTCATCAAGTGGCACCGCTCATATTGATTGCCTAAACTTAAGGAACCGATGCTTCCGTTTCGAGTACTCCTCGTCGCGTATCTGTGTCTGCCCGCATTTGCTGCCACGCCTTCCTGGATCGCCGTCAATAAAGCCGGCGACGGATTCGTGCTTTCGGATTCCGGCAAGCTCTTCGTCCCTTGGGGCTTCAACTACTTCCGCGACGAAAGAGTCCGCCTGCTCGAAGACTACTGGAACGACGAGGGGCCCGAAGGTTGGGCCAAAGCCGAGCGTGACTTTCGCTCCATGAAACGGCTCGGCGCCAACGTCATACGCCTGCACCTGCAGTTTGCGAAGTTCATGGACGCGCCGGGCAAACCGAACCAGACCAATCTGGCGCGTCTCAAGAAGGTGATCGACCTCGCCGAAGATCTCGGCCTATACCTCGACATCACCGGCCTGGGAACGTATCGGGCCTCGGATGTCCCCTCCTGGTATCGCGATACGAAAGAGAAAGAACACTGGGCCGCGCAGGCGCAGTTCTGGGAGGCCATCGCGCAACTCTGCGCGAATCGCCCCAGCGTGTTTGCCTATAACATTCTCAACGAGCCGCTCACCTCCTCATCCAAGCGGAAGTCCGGCGAGTGGGCCCATCCCAATCTGATGGACGGATACCATTACGTCGAGTACATCAATCTCGATCCGGCGGGCCGTAAAGCTCCCGAGATCGCACTAGCTTGGCTCCGCCAGATGACGCAAGCCATCCGAAAATACGACCAGCGTCACCTCATCACCGTTGGCCTGATTTGGGTGGAGAACTCAAGACCCGAACTTTGGTCCGGTTTCCCGCCCGACCAGGTCGCCCGCGAGGTCGACTTCCTGGCCGTCCATGTTTATCCGGAGAAAGGCAAAATAAACGTCGCGCTCGATTCCCTCCGTCGTTACCGCGTCGGTAAGCCGATCCTCATCGAGGAGACCTTCCCGATGAAGTGTAGCCCGGCGGAATACAGCGATTTCGTCCAAGCCTCGCGCGGCATCGCCAGCGGATGGCTCGCCCATTACTGGAGCTTGACGCCGGAGGAGCTGGTGGGAACGACCGACATCGTCAATGGCCTCTTGCTGGACTCGCTAAGACTGTTCCAGAGCCTCAACCCAAATCACTGACCAGTCGCATTCGTCGGAAGTCCGGTTCTGGGAAGTCGCCAGATATCGGGCATTATCGGAAATTTCTCGGTTCAACGACCAAGATGCGTCCTCAAACCGACTCGACGGTTTCGGCTCTTCGACTTGCAGGGATTCGGGGATCGTTCCCAACCGACCAACGGTCAGGAGCCAGCAAGAACTCCGTAATGTGGGGACGGAACATCAAAAACCGCTAAGACACGGCGCGCGAACTTCATCTAGAGGTTCCCTGAGAAACTCTGATGTCCATGCAGTTTCCTTCAGGCAGTGAGTCGGCTTACTCTGACCCACTGCCTTCTTGCGGGGCTTCAATCGCCCTGAAGCACCCGTCCTCTTATTAACCCGGGCGCTACGCCGTTCGCTGCCCTACTTTACCATCGGGTTTTCCATGCGCCACCGGAGGTAGTCCTCCAGGAACACGCTATCCCCCCCAGACATCAGAAAGTCCAGGTCGGTTACAACCTCTTGGATTGACGACAGGTAGAGCCGGCCTTCCAGATCGATATTGTCCACGATCCGGGCTATCTCCAGTTCGTGATCGTTAGATGGTCCCACAGCGGAAATAGCGGATTTCATGGACAAAATGGGCCACGCGCTCCAGCGGTGGTAGTACTGTCCGGGAACGTCCTTAGAGCGCGAATCCTCTTACAAGGATTCCGAAGGTTGGCCGATATTTAGTGAAGTTGGAACCCAAGGCAATCCAGAAGGCCGAAGTGAATGCCTTTCATCAGGATGCGTGAATGAGCTTACCAGGCGGATCGGCTCCCCAGAAACCATGGTTGCCAGTTCCTCTCCAAGAAGGCGATGGGGATACAACCCTTCTGGCACCCAGCTCGATCGCGTTAGTCCCTTGGAGGTGGGTTACGCCTAAAGAATCTGCGATGGCAGCTCCGGCAAAGGAAGGGTGCGAGACCGATTACGCGGAACAGCCCTGCGATGGGTCCGGTGCGTCGAATGCGGTGTGTATCAGGTGAGCCACACCGGTGACAGCGCAACTTGCTCTCCGTAGCCAGATGAGTGGGAGACCAGATCATGGACCGCGCCAGTTGTGGTTGTCGACCTTTCACGATGAGTTAAACCGCCGAGAACATCAAAAGCTTTACAACTACTGCACGGGGTACCGGCGTCATAAGTGATCGGACGCCCTTACCGTGTAACGCCAAACCAGAACGAATAGGCGGTAAATCCAACTGACACGATCAACCCAAGCGCAAGGAGGAGCAGCGGAACAGATTTTTGCGTGGACCCTGCATGCCCTGGCGCTGGATCGCCACACTGGTAGCAGACTTTCTCGTCCTTCGTGAGGATTCCGTCGCAGGACTGGCAGCGAATCATATCTCAATTAAACCGAACAAGTTGTTCTCCGTCTATCGCCTTTACGTACCATTTATCCTTGGGGTCAGTGTCGGACTACGTGTATGCGGTGCGTAGTACTGCGAATGTCCGCGTACCAAGCAATGCGGGCACTCTTCGAGACCACGCAGCTAAAGGGCATCGCTGTGGAGCATCAAAGGAACGCTTCAACGGTCCTCCAGGCCCGGCGGCGGTTGTCCGGTTTGTTTAACCATTACTTTTGAGCCTCCGTGCGGGGTACGACCCAGAAGTAACTTTCCGAGATGGACTGAGAAGGCCGGTCTGGTATGACCCCAGGGACAGATTCAACCCGTTGCCGGCCGCAACATCGCTGCCGATATTACGTCTTATCGGGACCGTTGAATTTCGGACGCGTCTAATACACTGGCTTCCCGGTGCTATCCAGCATGGGTCCCAAGATCACGATAGATCCGAAGCTGTCTCGTAAGTAAAAACTCAGTGCATACCCTTCTTCGGTGACCAGCCTCAGATCTTTCCGGATGGGTAGCTCGCCCACCACAGTCCCCTCGATCTTCTTGGCGTTGGGCGTCCAATTGGCTCCGTGATGCTCGTGATCTTCCGGATTCTCCTCGTAGATCTCGAGATCGTACTCCGCGATATCCAAAAGCTCTTTTCCGAGGAACACATTCCCGATCCCAAGTAACTTGCGAACAGGTCGCAACGACATCAGACGAAGAATACACCCCGGGCGGGGAAGGCGCAAACGGTTGCAGATTCAGCTTGTTGTTTCTTCTGGATCTTGCGAGCAGGATACCTACCGATATTGCCCGTTATCGGGCAACTTCCCATAGTCCGACATACAGGCGGCATCGCTTGTGCGACGGGGATTTCGCACCAGCTATGTGATCGGTTCGGCGACCCTTTCCAACGCTTGCTGATCGACCATTGTCCCTCGTCCTTTGTACATGATCAGCCCAACCTTGTGGTCGGGAAAAAACTCTAAGCCGAAGACGTTCACGGCAACCAGCGTGAACGAGCCATCCTCGTAATTCGAATAGGCATCGCCCAGAAATGCCGATTCATGATTTCGATGGAGAATGTAGCTGTTGAATGCGGCGCAACGGATGTCGCTGAAGACTGATTGGCCCAGCACCACAATGGTGTCCGCTCTGCCGTCAGGCGCGAACCGGGGAAGCCGGGTCATGGTGTCATCGGCATAAAACGCGGCCGTGCCGAGGAGTTGTTGCTTGGCCGTGATCGACACGAGCGGTGCCCTTTTTTCGGGTGTCGACATCTTGACCGTGCGGCCGCGATGCGTGAGCTTGTGATGGTAGGTCCCGTCAATGTGATAAGTGGCGTGAGGATTGGTGGCGGGTTCACAGATTCCCGCGGAGATCCCGGTCTTATTCTCGGTCAGCCAGATGAGTTTCCGGAGATGGCCAGAGTAGTCTGTGCAGATGATGGCTCTCATGAGGGAATTAGATCACATCGCAACCGTCCAGAAACCGCATTGACAACTGGCGGTAACAGCCCTTACCACCAACGATCAACCCAGCGCCATGGAAAGCATTAACCTCGGTGGGGATCGCCGGATCACCTCCGTTAATGATGCTATGAAAGCGCTGCAGCGGGGCTTCGCGTAGACTGCGAGCGAAACCCAAGCACAAGGAGGTGCTGCAGCAATATGGAACAGTTTATCGGGTGTGACGCACACAAGAAGTTCTCAGTCTTCGTCGCGGTGAACGAAAAAGGCCAGGCCGGCGAGGCACTACGGGTGGCGCACGATCGGCAAGTTTACCGCGAGTTTCTGGCACGGCTCCCTGCGCACTCGGCGATCGCGGTGGAAGCTAGCGGTAGCTACAGTTGGCTGGTCGATGAGATGGAGCGTTCGGGCCACCGTCCCAGGCTATGCAATCCGCTAGAGGCCAAGCGGCGAATGGGACTGACCAACAAGACTGACAAGCTGGACGCCAAAGGACTGGCGATCCTGCTGCGCAACGGCACCCTACCGGAAGTGTGGATTCCGCCGAGCGAATTACGCGATCAACGCGAGCTGCTGCGATTGCGCATCTTCCTAGTGCGGCTGCGCACGCGAGTAAAGAATCGCATCCACGGGACACTGGCGCGATACAACATCCAGGTGCCGGGGGCAGATCTTTTCGGCGTCACAGCTCGTTTGCAGCTCGGCGCGCGGTTGCCGGAACTGCCCGCGCACAGCCGTGAAGCCGTCGAGCAAGAACTGGCAACGCTCGATTTTCTGGAAATCCAGATCGAATCAGCCGAGCAGCGGTTGGAAGCGATTATGAAAGTAAGCGTGGAGGCGGATCTGCTAAAGACGCTGCCCTGCGTAGGCAAGATTCTCAGCATGGTTCTGATGCTCGAAATCGGCCGAGTGGATCGTTTCCCGACGCCCCAGCACTTGGCCAGCTACGCCGGGCTAGTGCCACGCGTGCGTTCCAGCGGTGGTCACACGCGCATGGGCCAGGTTGGCGGCAACGTGAACCGGAACCTGAAATGGGCGCTTGTGGAGACGGGCAACTTAATCGTGATCAACCAGCGCCGGTTCGCGGGAACGCACGTCTTGCGGCTGTATCAACGAATCAAACGCAGCAAGAATCATCAGAAAGCGGTGGTCGCAGTGGCGCGCCATCTGGCTGAAGCAGCTTGGTGGGTGCTCACCAAGCAGGAGGTTTATCGCGAGCCGCAAGGCCCGCGGCAACAAGCTCTTTCGTCAACGCACGGGTAAGCGCGGCTAATTCGTTAGCCCATCGAGGCTGAATAATGGATGCGACACCCGGTCAGCGGAATAGGCTCATGCAGAGGTTGAGGGCGGAGACATGCGTGCGACGAAAGAGCGGAATCTGAGAATGAGCGGAATGGACGATATGAGTCGATAGCAGTGGAGGAACCTTTAGCTGGGGACGCCGTCCCCAGACCCCTGGGATTTACCGCGCTCATGCCAATCCCAGTAAATCAGCTCGATGCTGGGGCTCAGCTTTTCACTGAACCCCAGCCTGGTCTTGGCCCCGGAGTCGGCGCTCAGCTTGCTTCCCAGCATTGGCTTATCCTCCGCTCCGGCCGTCTGTAGTGTATCTACGAGAGCAAGTCTGTGCAACGGTGGAACGAAAAAAGAGCTTGATTATCGCAGCGCTTTCAGACATACGAA
>JAIQFI010000005.1 GCA_020073345.1 Terriglobia bacterium | reverse complement strand
TCGTGCAAGCCTACCTGGACGGGTGCGCCAAGGAATTTGCCCCTGATCTCGCCAGTCCCCGGTTCTTGCTGGTTTCTGGAGTCTTCGTCGCTTCGGCATCAGCCCAGGCCGCCTTAGATCAGTTGTTGAGCGATCTCCAGTCGCATAGTAACGTCAGACTTAAGCCCGAGGATGGCTCCTGGAGTCGATTCACTCACACTCCTTTGGTTTTACTCGGTACTTCGGCCGAGTTGCGGCCTTTCTGGACCCGATACCCGGAGATCGAGCGCTTCGCCGCCGAGGGCTCCTTCATCTTTACAACGATGGACAGGGATGCTGGTCTTGAACGATCGATTATTGTTCTGGGGGGTCGCGATGCCGACGCCATTCGGGCTGCGGCGAAAGAGCTGTTAACCCGAACTGTCTGGGATGCCTCGGTGTCACATTGACCAAGCGGGCCTGCGGGAAGAGTAACGTGTGATCGCGTGCTCTCCCGCGAACCGGGACCAGCCAATTGGTACCGTGCTGAGTCAGCCCACCCGATGCCGTCAATCGCTTCAGAAATCAGGCGGCCAAAGTTTTTTGGCGGTACTTCCGGCCGAGTGACGCGCTACTCGGACAAGACGAGATCTGGAAGGTTTCTACGAGTTGCCGACGACTCGCTCGGGGACTATGAGAATGCTTTTTCCGGGCCGAGCGTCAGCCGTACGTGAGGTCGGTGCTCTGTCCGACCTCGATAATATATCCGTCAGGATCGCGGATGTAGCAGCGCGTCTCGCCGTATTTGGGGATCGGCTCCGTGATGAACTCCGCTCCTCGACTTTTCCATAATTCATAGCAAGCGTGAATATCCGCAACGCGGAAATTCATAAAGCTGTTGATGTGATTCGGGTCGGGGACGCTGAGCGTTACCGTCGGCTTATCGGAGGTCGGCCCGCCTCCAACGTTCAGAATCATCCAGATATTCGCAAGCTGAAGGTACCCAGGTGCGTTGCCGTCACCCAAGCTCAGAATGCGAGCGCCGAAGACCTTTTCGTAGTAGCGAGCCGATCGCTCGATGTCGGCGACGGTGAGAAAATGTGCGATGCTGATCCCCTCTCTCGGGGGCATCTCATAGCTCTTCTGCTCGATTTGTACGGTGCCCATTTGACGACTCCAATTCCAATATCGTACATCTGCCACGCCAGCCCAGGGGCAGCCCGGCATGGATGACGCGTAACTCATAGACAGCCCCCGGGAACGGCCCACTCTCACCTTTGTCCGGTTCGCCGACAATCGGCCCGCTGGTTCCGGAAAACACTACGGCGTTACTCGGAAGCAATCGTCTGATCCTTCCTCTATGAATCTGTTCTAGAGGCGCTCCGGCCCCTCGGTGGAAAAGTAGCGTTCGGGTGTCGGCGTGGTCACGTGGCGAGCGGTCGCGCCCTGCGTGCGGCCACTCAGTGAGTGGCGGGCAGCCCAACGACGATGAGAACCGCGTAGTCCTGCTTGCGGCAGCCGTTCACGACGGGCATGGCCGCCCCTGGATTCACCGGAAAACCCGTGGTCGGAACCTTCGCGGGCGAGCACGAGTTGTTAGCCGTCGCCGGCGTGTAGCGCGCGGAGCGGCATCCGAGATGCGTGACATCGTAGACGGTCGCGCCGTCGGCGAGTTCCCACCGCTGATTGCCGTCCTTGTCCTTGGGCTGAATTGTGAGCACGGTCGTCACCTTGCGGTCGCCCGTGACGAGGTATTTCCCAGGAGGCAGCGGAAAGGTCGGCTTCTCCATGATCAAGCCGTGTTCCTCCAGCCACCAGTCCGCAGCGTCGAATTTCCACTGTGCCGGCGCCACGCCGCCGGCCGCCTTCAATTGATCGTAGCGGTCCAGCTTGCAACCGCGCGGGCCCGGGTCCTGGCTCCAGAGGCCCCATGATTGCGCGCTGTTGCCGGAGGTAGCCCCGGGGTCTCCCAGCGCCGCGATGTACTGCGGCTCGATGAGGATCCTGAACTTCGAGAGGTCTACGTCTGACGCGTGAATCGGCAGCTGCAGGCCGGCCGCCAATATGAGGGCTCCCATGGACAGGAGCCGGCGGCTCACGGACGGCACGAGGTGGCGGACATTCATGCGATTGCTCCTTTGGACGACCTGATGACATCCTACACCAACGCGCGCCCCGGCGCTGGCCTCCTCGTGGTGGATCGCGACCTCGGCACGGCCTCAGGACTCCTCGCGTCACGGTGCCGCACCGCCGATGTAGCGCGCTTGGCGTTTACCGAAGTCTTCGCGGCTGCAATTGAGATGCCGCGGGCGGATAACGCGCGACTCGTACAAAGCCTGGATCGGGGCGGCAATTCAACGTGGAGCAACTTGCATCGAAGGGTCCCGAGCGAGACGCCTGATGATGTCCGTTTGATCTCCGTTAGGAGTGGTCGGAACTCGGCACGGTCACGAAACAAAGTCGGAGCGTTCCCGAGCGATGAGACGCGCACCGACCGGCACTCAAGCCAATTCGGTCAGCACATTAATCACACACTATTCGATTTCGCTTGCGATGCGGGAACGAAAACTGGCTGTTCTCAATCGCCAGAAAGAGGCCAACAAAAACGCTATCAGTCTCTGTTTGCAATCGAATGCCATTTTAGAAGGCTGATGCTCTATCCACCTGAGCTACGCGCCCGCACCTCGCCCGTATGCCGCCTGATATTTCGATAGTACACCGTCAACTAAGGTCGCGACCCTAGGGGTGGAGTAAGACGAACCTACTACTCGAGCCAACAATTTTAACTTGGCTCGCTACAATAGCTTGGCACAGCACATCGGGAATGGTACTGTTGGGAAATTGGAGGGTACCATGACCGCCGTCGTAGCGCCGCGAGTCTTGCTGGTTCTCCTGGTCCTGCTCAACCTGCTTCGCACGCCTGCCTGGGCGCAGCAGGCCGTGACCGGACTCAGCATCACGATCGTCGAGGGAGAGGGCGCCATTAATAATGTGCGCCAGCGGGTCAACCGCGAACCCATCGTGCAGGTGGAGGACCAAAACCATCGGCCTGTGGCTGGCGCCGTGGTGATCTTTTTTCTTCCAGACCAGGGTGCCAGCGGAACCTTCCCGGATGGATCCCGCATGCTCATGACGGTTACCGATAATCAGGGCCGCGCCACCGCCCGCGGGATTCGTCCCAATAGTCAGAGCGGGCAGATGCAGATTCGCGTGACGGCTTCCTTTCAAGGAGTGATCGCCAGTTCCTTGATCACGCAATCCAACGTGGCCGCGGCTGCAGCCGCGGGTGCAGGATTGAGCGCGGGCGCCAAATGGGCCATCATTCTGGGGATCGCCGGAGGCGCTGCCGCGGGGGGCATTTTCGTCGCCACTCACGGTGGCGGCAGCAGTTCGTCCGCGCCTTCTCCCATCGTGATCAATCCCGGAATACCGACCGTCGGAGGTCCCTAGATGTTACGAAGAGAGACGCGATGCCGAATCCTCCTCGCCGCGTGCTGCGTAGGCGCGGCCAGCGTGGCCCTCGCGCAGGTTGGCGCACCCCAATTGGGCTGGGTTCCCGACGGAGCCCGCATCCGGCCGGTGTATGGAATCCCGGCCGCCGCCGCGGTTGGAACTGCGGTTCCCGCGGATCAGGATTTTTCGCGAATCGCCGCGTCGCCCGCCGGGAACTACGTGCTGGTTTCCGCCGGTCCAACCTCGGCGCAGGCCGGCGCAGTACTCATTTATAAACCTGAAGTCGGGCTGATCCCTCTGGACGGCGCTGGCGTGGCTCCAGACTTTCTGATATTGAGCCCGCGCGGATCCGCCGCCGCGTTGTGGTTTTCCTCCATCAACCAGGTGCAGGTCGTGACGGGCTTACCGGACGCTCCCGTGATCCGGCAGTTGGACGCATCCTTCCTGGGATCCGCACCCGACGCCCTGGCGCTCAGTGACGACGGAGCCTGGCTGGCGGGCGCGTGGAGTGCAACCAGCGCCGGCGTTTACGCCTTCGGACCGAATGGCGAAGTGAGCCGGCTGCCGATCGACAACGGCGTATCAGCCCTGGCGTTCTTTCAGGGAAACCATGACCTGGCAGCAGCCGGTGCGGCCGACCTGCAAATGGCGGCCGGCATCGATGGATTCGCGGTGGTCACGAGTCTGCTGGCCTCGGCCGATTCTTCGCTGCAGCCGCTGGCCGTCGCTGCGACCTCTGACAACCGTACCCTGGTGCTCGCCGATCACAACGGCTCGGTCACAGCAGTCGATATCGGTTCAGGCGCAGCCACAATATCCAACTGCGGCTGCCAGCCGGAAGGCTTGTTCGGCATGGGGCCCTCGGCGTTCCGGCTGACGGCCTTCGAGAACGGCGCCTTTAAGTTGTTCGATGCGTCCCGGGGCGAAATCCTGTTCGCGCCCATCGCCCTGAACGCGACGCTGGCTGAAGCAGGTGAAGGAGCCGCGCAATGAAGCGGCTCACAACGCTGTCGATTGTAATCGCCGCGACGGCCTGGACTGCCGCGGGGCAGCAGCAACCCTTCACGATCACCACCACGTTCCTGCCAGCCGCGATTCGGGGGCAGGCATACGCGCCGGTCGGTCTGCAAACTGCAAACGACCCCGGTCCCGTCACATGGTCCTTTGATGCGGCCTCCCCCCCACCACCCGGCTTTACGGTCGTGCCCGACCAGCCGCCGGATACGGGCGGCGTCTTCTGTTATGGTCCCGGGTGCGATCCAATTGCTGCTGTTCAAACCGCAACGGGTGCATACAAGTTCGTGTTAGTGGCGACCTCTTTAACCACCAGTAAGACAGCCACTCTGGAATTCACCCTGTACGTCGTAGACCCGCTCCAGATCACGACGACGTCTCCCCTGCCGTCCGCTCTCGCCAACCAGCCTTACTCAGTCCGGATTCAGGCCACCGGCGGAACCGGGCAATTCACATGGTCGATTGTGAACGGCGGCCTGCCGCCGGGAATGTCGCTGGATCCCTCCCAGGGCACGGTGGCGGGAATCGCGCCCAGCGCCAATGGCACCTATACGTTCATGGTTCAGGTGCTGGATCAACTAACCCAGTTGAGTACGACCCGGTCGTTCTCCATCGACGTGTTGGGAGGTCTCGCGATCACCACGTCCGCCCTGCCCAACGCTACGCTGAACCAGCCGTATTCCTTTCAACTCCAGGGCGTCGGCGGACAGAACCCCATCTGGTCCGTGCGGCCGCCGTCGCAGCTTCCGCCTCAGTTCAGTCTCTCGCCAGGCGGGCTGCTGACCGGGCCTTCGCTGAACACCGGCAAGTTCACCTTCACGATTCAATTAGCGGATGCTCAAGTACCCGGGACCGCCTTTCAAGATTTCACCTTGTACATCACGCTGGGACCGTTGAGCATCAAGGAGACGACGATCCCCAACGCGAACCAGAATGTCGCCTACCGCGCTACCCTTACGCCAGTCGGCGGGTTGCCGCCATTCGCATGGAGTTTGGGCTTCCCGAGCCCGCCCAGCCTGAGCATCGACATCAACACCGGCATCATCTCGGGCACGCCGCCGAATGCCGGAGCACTGCAGGTGCCGGTTTCCCTCCGCGATTCCACGGGAGCCGTATTTTCACGAACCTACACGCTCAATGTGATTAACGGACTCACCATTACCACCTCCTCGCTTGCGAGCTACACGTCCGGAGTGCCCTACCTCGATACGTTGACGGCGGCGGGCGGGACGCCGCCCTACCATTGGGACGTGACGGTAGGAACTCTGCCTCCACCTCTGACCTTGAATCCCCTGACCGGGCAGATCACCGGAACTCCGGTCGCGCAAGGAGCGTTCCAGTTCACGATTCATGTCACCGATGCCGTCGGCAGCGTCGCGACCAAAGTGTTTACGATCGCTCCGGGGCTGAACATCACGACAACTTCGCTTCCGGGTGGCGCACTGACGCAGCCGTACTCGCAGACGCTGGCCGCGACCGGAGGAGTGGCGCCTCTGACGTGGACGATCGCCAGCGGGGCGTTGCCGCCACCCCTTGCGCTCAACCCAGCCACCGGCGTCATCAGCGGGACGCCCACCAGCGCGGGAAACTTCGCCTTCGATGTTGTCGTCACCGATGCATCGGGGGGCGTCGCGCGCAGGAGCCTCACCATCAATATCGCGAATCCGGTGGTGGTCACCAGCGGTAATTTCAGCGGAGATGTGCTGGTAGCCTTCTCCCAGACTTTAACCGCGACCGGCGGAACCCCACCGTATACCTGGTCCATTGCTTCCGGAACTCTGCCCGGCGGGCTGCAACTAAACAGCACGACGGGGGTGATCAGCGGGGCGCCCTCTCCCGGAGGAACCAGCCAGGTCACAGTAACCGCCACCGATGCCAATAGCCTGACGGGAAGCAAGACCATCACCATCACCATCAACGCTCCGCCGACACCTGCCGTCTCCATCAGCCTGGGTACCACTACACAACCGGCCGTGAGCCTGTCGACCGGCACGCCCTACCCGCTGGAGATTACGGGATTCCTGACGCTGACATTCGCCTCCTCGGTGGGAGGCACGGACGGCGGCGAGTCGCGTTTCTCGGACGGGACGCGCAAACTGTTTTTTGTCGTGCGCCCCAACACTACTCAGGGCCTTTTTACGACCGTGTCAAATGGTACTCCGGCGATTTTGACCGGCACCGTGGCAGGAGCGATCACGCTGACGGTAAGTATGTCCGCGGGTGGCCTGGACATCACGCCGTCGCCTGCTCCAGTCAAAACGATTACCGTCGATGCCGGCGTGCCTGTGATCACCTCGGTGACGCTGCAACAGGTAACGGGCGGATTGAGCGTGGTGGTCACGGGATACTCCAATACCCGCCAAGTATCGAGCGGTAGCTTCACGTTCGCTGTATCGAGCGGAAATACACTATCCCAATCCCAGATCACGGTTCCGCTGACGTCCGCTTACGACACGTGGTTCAACAATACTGCGTCGAATGCCACCGGCGGCCAGTTCAAGCTGACCGTTCCCTTCAGCGTGACAGGCAACGCTACAGCCGTGACGAAAGTGGGCGTGACGCTCACTAACTCGAAGGGCGCGTCGGCCGCGGTCAGTTCTCCCTAACATGCAGGCGTCCAGCAAAACCGTCTCCGGCCGATGGGTCGCGATCGTGATCGCGGTGGTGATCGTTGTCGCAGTCGCGGCTGGATGCATCTGGCTGTACCTCGACTACCAGTCCGCCCCGCGGCAACCGTAAATCATTGGGCGTAAAAACTCAGGCAGTTGTCCCCCTGCCGTAGCACGCGCGTCTGGCGCAGCGACCCGTATGCCGGCGCGAGCTTCAGCCGCACATCGTGCTGGACGATAACGAGTGCCGGCGGGCGCTCGCCAAGTTTCGTCAGCACCGTTTCGTACTCGCCTTGAAGATCATAGGGAGGGTCCAGGAACACTATATCCGCGCGCATCCCGCCGAGCAGCGCGGTTGCCCGACCCTGCAATACCTGGGCGCGCGCTTCAAGCTCCAGCGACTTCAGATTCTGGCGCAGCACGTTCACTGCGGCGCGATTCTGCTCGACAAAGATCGCTCGCGCAGCCCCCCGGCTCAGGGCTTCAATGCCGACAGCGCCTGTCCCTGCGTACAGGTCGGCGAAGATCACCCCCGCAATGCGCGGCGCGAGCACATTAAACAACGCCTCACGCAGACGATCGGGCGTGGGGCGCACATCGAGTCCCGGAACGGACTTGAGCGGCCGGCTGCGAAATTCTCCCCCGATCACCCGCATTTAACCCACCTGCACGAGACCGTATCGCCGCTGCCAGTGGTCGCGGATGAACTCGATCGCCTTGCGCAAATCGCTTTCCAGCGGTGGATGCGCCACAAATGCGGCCGCTTCGTTGCGCGCGATCTCCAGAATATCCGCGTCGCGCAGAATATTGCCGATGTGGAGCGCCGGGAGCCCGGATTGGCGAGTGCCGAAAAACTCGCCCGGCCCGCGCAGCTTCATATCCATCTCGGCGATGTAAAACCCGTCGCACGAATCCACCAGCGTGCGGATGCGTTCGCTCGCCGCTGGATTCAGCTTCTCGGTGACCAGGATGCAATAGCTTTGCTCCGCACCGCGCCCCACCCGCCCTCGAAGCTGGTGGAGCTGGGCAAGTCCAAAGCGCTCCGCTTGCTCGATCAGCATCACAGTGGCGTTCGGCACGTCCACGCCGACTTCGATCACCGTGGTCGATACCAGAATCTTGGTCTCGCCGCGCTGGAATTTCTCCATCGCGGATTCCTTTTCGTCCGGCGACAGTTTGCCGTGGAGCAAGCCCACGGCGATATCCGGGAAGACCACTTTCGAGAGATGTTCGTGCATCTTCTGCGCGGCCTTCATGGCTTGAGTTTCCGATTCCTCGATCACCGGATACACCACGTATGCCTGGAAGCCCTGATCGACATGCTTGCGCAGGAAACTATAGACCTGTTCGACGCGCGAGTCCTCCACGTGCTTCGTTACGATCGGCTTTCGGCCCGGGGGCATCTCGTCAATGATGCTCACGTCCAGGTCGCCATAGATCGTTAGCGCCAAGGTTCTGGGAATGGGCGTCGCCGTCATCACTAAGACATCAGGATGCTGCCCGCCCTTTTCGAGCAACTTCTGGCGCTGCTCCACACCGAAGCGGTGTTGCTCGTCGACCACGGCCAGCCCCAGCTTGGCAAATTCGACGTCGGCTTCAAGCAGCGCGTGCGTGCCGATCACCACCTTCGCCAATCCCGCCGCCGCGAGCTTCTTGAGTTGGGTCTTCTCGCGCGCCGTGCTGGAACCCGTGAGCAGAATCGTCGTGTAGCCAAGTTTTTGGAACAGCTTCTTGAAATAGAAGTAATGCTGCGCCGCCAGGATTTCCGTGGGCGCCAGCACCGCCACCTGGTATCCGTTCTCGATGGCGATGATCGCTGCCTCGGCGGCCACCAGCGTTTTCCCGCTGCCGACATCGCCTTGCAGCAGGCGGTACATAGGATGCGGCGCCGCCATATCGTGCGCGATCTCCGCCAGCACGCGCTTCTGCGCTCCCGTCGGCTTGAACGGGAGCATTTGCTTTATGCGTTCCCGCACGCGATCGTTCAATTGAAAACCGATCCCCGGATCCAGGCGCGCCCGGGCGCGCTTCAGCTCCAGACCGCATTCGAGCCAGAAGAATTCCTCGAAGATCAGCCGGAACTGTGCGGGCGAGCGGAAGGCGTTCAACAACCGCAGATCCGAATCCGGCGGCGGAAAATGCAGCCCGCGAATAGCGCTCCACCGATCTGGCAGTTTCATCTGCTGAAGCACGTGAGGAGGCAAAGGGTCGGGCTGGGCCGGCAAGCTCTCCAGGACGCGATGGATCAACGAGCGAAACACTCGTGTGTTCACTTTCCCCGCCGCTTCGTAAACCGGAACCACGCGTCCGGTGTGCAGCGATGCATCGCCGTCGTCGTCGTTCGAAAGGATCTCGAACTCCGGATGCATCATCGCCAGCCCGCGCGTGTAGGAATCGTACTCCACCTTGCCGAACAGAGCGATCTTCTGCCCCGGGGCCAGGACATCGTTCAGGTAGCCGCCGTGGAACCATTTGCCCGTCAGCACGCCTCCCGACGGATCGGTGAAGGTGGCTTCGAACATGCCGAGGCCACGCCTTCGGAACCCGGAGAGCCGCGTGGTTCGGACTTCGGCGAGCACTGTGGCCATTTCGCCCGGAGCCAGCGCGCGGATCTGCTTCACGTTACTGCGGTCCTCGTAACGAAATGGGGCGTAGGTAAGCAGGTCCTCGACGGTCTTAAGGCCCTTGGCCTCGAGCATGGCCGCGCGCGCCGGGCCCACGCCCTTCACATACATAAGTGGGGTTAAGAGGTCCAACAGAGGATAAATTCAGTGTACAGGCTGGCGGAACTCGGTAGAATAGCAGTTCATGCCTGAACTGCTCGCGGGAAAGACCGCGCTGATTCTGGGCGTAGCGAACAAGTGGAGTCTCGCTTACGCCATCGCCCAGGCCTTCCGCCGCGAAGGCGCAAAATTGTTGCTGACCTATCAGGGTGACCGCCAGAAGGAAGCCGTCACGGAGCTGGGCTCCGAGCTGGGCGCGGCCGCTATCTTTGAATGCGACGTCACCCGCGACGAGGATCTAGCAAAGCTGGCCGAAACCGTCCGCCAACACGGCCGGCTCGACACGCTGGTTCACAGCATCGCCTTCGCCAACCGTGAAGATTTGAGTCGCCCATTCGTCGAAACCTCGCGCGCGGGTTACCTCCTGGCACAGGACGTGTCCGCCTATTCGCTGGTTTCAGCCGCGCGCACAGTTGCCCCGCTGATGACCGAGGGTGGTTCGGTAATGACGCTGACCTACCTGGGCGCGACCCGCGTCGTGACCAACTACAACGTGATGGGTGTGGCCAAGGCGGCGCTCGAGGCGTGCGTGCGCTACCTGTCGAGCGATCTCGGTCCGTCCAACATCCGCGTGAATGCCATTTCCGCCGGGCCGGTGAAAACCGTATCGGCGCGCGGAGTGGCCGGACTGAGCAAGATGCTTGAGACGATGCCTACGCGGGCTCCTCTGCGGCGCAACTGCACACCCGAGGAAGTCGCCGATACCGCGGTGTTCCTGGCGAGCGACCTCGGCCGCGGCGTCACCGGCAACGTCCTGTTCGTCGACGCCGGCTATCAGGTAATGGGTTTCTAGACAAAAGCCACGGCACCAGATTCTCTGAAATACATCATCAGGTCCGTCGGCGGCGGCGCGATTCCCAATTGCCGGATCATCCCCATCACTTGGCCGCGGTGCAGCGAATTGTGATTCACCAGGTGCAGCACCGTCTTTTCGGCCGCTACCTCGTATGCAACGCCTTCCATTGACTTGCAAGGGACCATGCGTCCGAGATCGGTGTCCTGAAGTCCCTCGGCCCACACTTCCCATTTCCGTTGGATCGCGGGCCATTCCTTTTCGAGCGTGGCCAGATCTGACTCGCGAATCACCGGCTCATTGGGATCCACCACGCGCGAGTACCAGATGCGGTCCGCGAAATGGATGTGCGACAGCGTTCCGAGGATGCTTCCATGCGAAACGCCCACATTGCGCGTCAGGTCGTCCGGATTCAGTTTCTTGACGGCGTCTAGAAGTCTCTGCGAGGCCCAAGTCGAATACTTAAGATGCGTTCGGATTTCAGCGGGAGTCATGTTTGTATTCTCTAATATGTAAGCCCATGCCGGAACTCCCCGATATCACCGTCTATATCGAAGCGCTAGAACAGCGGATTTCCGGCCACACGCTGACCCGCGCGCAGATCGCCAGTCCCTTCCTGCTGCGCACCATCGAGCCACCGGTGCAAGCGTGCGTAGGGCACAAGGTCTCAAAGCTCCGGCGCGTGGGTAAACGCATCGCCATCGGCTTTGATAACGACACCTGGCTGGTGTTGCACCTGATGATCGCCGGACGCCTGCACTGGAGTGAGAAGGCTAAGAAGGCCGACGGCCGCCGCACCCTGGCCGCGTTCCTCTTCGATAACGGCTGCCTCACTCTGACCGAGGCGGGATCACAAAAGCGAGCGTCACTTCACATGGCCGCGGGCGAGGCTGGCTTGGCCGCTCTCGATCCCGGAGGAATGGACGTTATGACGGCGTCGCTCGCTGAATTCACGCACGGCCTGACTGTCGGCAACCATACACTGAAGCGTGCTCTCACCGATCCGCATGTATTCAGCGGAATCGGCAACGCGTATTCGGACGAGATCCTGCACCGCGCCCGGCTGTCCCCTATCACGCTGACCTCGCGGCTGACAGCGGACGAGATTTCGCGGCTTCACCTCGCGACACGCGAGGTATTAGGAGACTGGATCGAGAGGCTTCGCAGGGAAGCGGCCGGCGGATTTCCTGAGAAAGTCACGGCATTCCGCGAAGAGATGGCCGTGCACGGACGCTACGGGCTGCCCTGCCCCCGCTGCGGGGCCAAGATCCAGCGCATCCGCTACGCCTCGAATGAGACCAACTACTGCGCTGTGTGCCAGACCGGAGGACGCTTGCTGGCCGATCGCGCACTGAGCCGACTATTGGGGAAAGACTGGCCGCGCACACTCGAAGAGCTGGAAGAGTTGCGCGCGCGATAAACCCTTGCCCGCCGATCCTCCCGATCGGGGTTCGCTTCGTTGGTCCTGTGTTCCCATTTCGGTCTGATGGGCGTCGGGAACGAAGGGGGGAAGTGAGACTGCAGTCGCCTCCGAGAGCAATCCTGGGGCGAACCCGCATGCAAGGGAGCGGTTGTGGTACACGTCGTAAAGGTGTTATGGACCCCGACACAAAAGATCTGGTCGCTGCCGCCGCTAAGGGTACAACACAAGCGTTCCTAAAGCCGCTCTACGATATATGGGATAACCTCTTCCTACCGTATCTAGAAGGCCGCAAGGAACGTATCGCCGATCAATTGTGGCTCAAACGCCGCGAAAACCTCTATGGTCTGAAGGCGAAATGGGAACGGTTTGTCAAGGACGCCGGAATCGAGCCAGGACCGGTGTCTCCCAAAATATTTCTGCCTATTCTCGACTATGCGTCAATTGAGGACGACGACGAGTTGCACACTCGATGGGCTGCCCTTCTGGCCAATGCGAGCAAACCGGGCCAGGACGACAAGGACCGCGTGGCGTTCGCGGAGATCCTCCATCAGCTGAGTTCGACAGACGCGCGATTTCTTGATCTTCTCTACGACCATGTGTGGCAACAAGCGTTCGAACGATACGGAGTCCAGGGAGTAACGGCCAATTCAGTACAGAATATCGAACTCAATCTGGACACGGTTGACATGATCTACGATTCTTTGCCGCACGGTCAACACGTTAAAACCGCCCATCTGACGTTCGCTGACGACTTCGAAGCACTGAATGTCTCTGAACACCTGTCCCGAAAGGCGGTCATCACTCGGAACTGTCTGCGACTGGGATTGCTAGATCGAGTGCTAAAGCTCGGGAGAGTCGACACGTCCATGTTCACTGCAAACGGTATCCCTCAAGAAACGTTTGTGTTCCTCACCGCTCTCGGATATGAGTTCGTGAGGGCTTGTCGGTGCCCTCAGGCAGAATCACCACAGCCCTAGTCCTTGCGGACTAACAGCTGGTGCGAAACCGCAGCGCTACTTCAGCGGGAGAGCACCGATTCTGATCGGGTTGAACCTCCGGACGGGCGTGAAGTTCTTGTCCGAACCCGCGTGTTTCGCCTAATGTAGAAGAATGCCGGACAGCCCGCCTACCACGAAGGGCCGCGGCCGCAGGGTCAGGAAGAACCTGAGGCAAGGCATGGGCCTTGCGTGGGCCGCTTCGCCACGTTCCCTGATCCGCTATTCGGTACTGGGGATGCTGAGCGCCGCGATGCCTCCCATTGCCGTCTATCTCGGCGCGACCCTGGTCAACCGCATTGCCGAAGCTCGCCTGCATTCTCTCCAATTCAAGGACCTGCTCCCCATCCTGATCGGGTTGTGGCTGGCCACCGCAGTGCAGCGAGCCGTGGGCGCGTACATGGGTTACGGTCGGAATCTATTCGTCCGCCGGGTACAGCTCGAAGCCGAGCGGCGATTGCTGGCTCAAGCTTCCAAGGTCGACCTCGGGCACTTCGATAATTCCGACTGGCACGATCGTCTCGCGCGCGCTAAGCGCGATGTCTCCTGGCGGCCCGGTGACCTCACCTGGTCCGTGCTGGGACTTTCGGGCAACATCGTGACCGTTGTCCTGATGGCGGGACTTCTCGCCAGTCTGCACTGGGTGCTGGTAGTTCTCGCGCTGGCGGCGGCCGTGCTGTCGCTCGCGCTCGAGCGCCGTGTGACCTCGCGGCTCTACGAATATTTCTACAAGGAGACTCCGGAAGAGCGGGAACGCGAGTACCTGGGTGATTTACTCGTCCAGCCGCGATCCACCAAGGAAATCCGGGCGTACGTGCTAGCCGATTACCTGCTCGGCAGGCACGGCAAACTGTCCGATGATCTGTTCAAGAAGCGGGAGCTGATGTACCGGTCGGCCACGCGCATCTCGCTGCTGACGGGGCTGGTGAGCGGGACGACTCTCGCGCTGGCCTATGTGTTTCTGGCCGTTCGAGGAGTCGCGGGCACCATTGACCCTGGGGGCGTGGTGCTGGTGATCGGCGCGTTCAACGCGGTCTCGGGGACTCTGGGACAGATTTCGAGCACGTTCGTGGCGGTGGACCAGCACACCACGTTTCTTGACGACTACTTTTCGTTCTTGGCCATCGGGTCGCTGGTGCCCGTGCCGGCCGACCCGCATCCTGAGCCGGCATGGCATAACGCGATTGGCACTTCCGGAATCGAGTTCGACAATGTCGCTTTCACCTACCCCGGGGGCACGGAGCCGGCAGTAGCGGGATTGAATCTGCACATCCGTAGCGGCGAGCTGATCGCACTGGTCGGCGAGAACGGAGCTGGAAAGAGTACGCTCATCAGGCTGCTGCTTCGTTTTTACGATCCGGATCAGGGCTCGGTGCGCGTAGGTGGCGTCGATCTCAGGGATCTGGATCCCGCGGTTCTCCGCAGCCGGATCGGCGTGCTGTTTCAGGATTACGTGAGTTACGAACTATCCGTGCGCGAGAACGTCGTGATGGGCCGGCCGGACGGCCAAGTAGACGGCAAGGCCAAGGACGAGCGGGTCATGGAGGCTCTGCGCGACGCGCGCAGCGATTGGCTGCTGAAGAAGATGCCGCGCGGTCTCGATTCGAAGGTGGGGAGGCTGTTCGAAGGCGGACACGATCTCTCCGGCGGCGAGTGGCAGCGGCTGGCCCTGGCCCGCATCATGTACCGCGACGCCGACATCTGGATTCTGGACGAGCCCACGTCTTCGCTCGACCCGGAGGCCGAAGCGGCGATCTTCGCGGAGTTGAAGGAGAACCTCAAGGGGCGGATCGGAATCGTGATCTCGCACCGATTCTCGACGGTGCGCATCGCCGACCGGATCGCGGTAATCGCCGGCGGCAAGGTTAGTGAGTTGGGCACCCACCAGGAATTGCTACGGGCGGGAGGCCGTTACGCACAACTCTTCGAATTACAGGCCGCCGGGTATCGCTGACGTTCTATGGCGCCGGAACTGCCGTCCGATTCCCCGGGACGATCTGCGGTTGATACGCGAACACCTCGCGGCTGCCCGGGTCCACGAGAACTTTCAGCCAGTGCACGTCGTTGACTCCGTTCTGCTGGTTATCGCCGAACGTCTCGACGCGCGTGAAGTTCTCGAGGCGCATGCCCGTCGCATCCAGCAAGGGCTTGTCGATTCTGAAGTAGTGGGAGTCGCCATGCACATAGGCGACGGGTCTCTTGAACGCAATCACCTGAGCGCGCAGCGCGACCAGGAAAGTCTGGAAGCCATCCGGAAGGCCATCTGTCTCCGCCAGAGTCATCGGGTTGCGCAGGGGGCCGCCCTGGCTCGAATCCTGATTGAAGCCAGGATCGGCCTGCGTAATGAACATGACCGCGGCCGAGTGCCCGGCGTTCGCCTCCGCGAAGGTGTCTTGCATCCATGCGATGTTGGCCGCCGTGCGCGCGTCATACTCGGCCTGGTTCCCGGGGATGTACGCGCTCCGATTGGGGTTGTCGCCACAGAGGTTGTTACAGGAACCCTGGATGTTCAGAGTCGCGTATGTGACCCGGCCGACGTGCCATCGGCGATTTTCCACGCACGGAACTGGTCCGCTGACCCCTAGGCACTTCGGACTCGCCTGCACTTCTTCTTTGAAGCGCTGTAGTCCCAGCGTGAATGGAGTGCCAAAGAAGAGGCCGCGCTCTTTGTCGAGCTGAGTGAGCGCATCGAATCCCGGCTGCCGATCGCAGTCCACCCAGTCATTGTCGCCCGGGGTATAGATGGCAGGCGCCCGCAGCGAGTTAAAGAAGGTGAGCGCCTGGGTGTAGACGGCGTCCGTGCACTTGTCAGAGCCGCTGAGAATATCGCCGTCGTGAGCCGTGAATGCGAGATGCTGCGAGTTCATATCTGCGATCAGGTTCGGTACGCCCACAGTAGCCTGGGTCGCCGAGTAAGGCAGGTCGCCCCACAGTCCTATCGCGTACGGGTCGGCTCCATTGCCTCCCGCTCCGGTGTGGTCGCTGTCATGGTCATTGTTGCGGTCGTCTCCAAAGCCTCTCGCGAGCGGCACCGCGATCATAACGGCTGCACCGGCCAGTGCGGCCATCCACAGCAGATGATTCTTCTTCAATTTGTGATCTCCTATGCGCGTCCCGCTTCACTTCCGGTGGACGCGGAGTTCAGTTTAGTGAATCGGTTTTACAGGCAGATGAAAGGTCTTGCCGTTTTTCGCGCACGAGCGGTTTTTAGGGCTAGGTTTCAATAAGATTACAACCGTGCGAGTTGCTGGGTGATATCCCCCAGTGTCGGTCGCCAAGCCACGCGGGTCATCAAGGAATTCACTGAATCTGCACACCCCTTGGGGAGGACCTTGGCGTGCTGCATCTTTCGCGGAGCCCCTGTGATGCAACCCGAACTGCAACCTCTGATTCATGAGCTGGAAGACTTGCACTCAGAAATGGTGAATCTGGTCCGGGAGAATCTTCCGATATTTACTCGGATCCATCCGGACAACCAATCCGGCGCCATTAATCTGCTTCATTACCTGGCCTTGCGCCGTCACGATGTTCGCGGATTGCAAGATCAGCTCACGGAGTTGGGACTCTCTTCTCTGGGGCGCACCGAGTCGAGCGTCTTGAGCAGCGTTCGGGCTGTCATGACCATCCTCTCCAGTTTGCGCCACGGCGAGAAGGTCGGCTTGCCAGACGGTGGACCTGAATGCGATCGCGGCCAGGGCCGGAGGTTCCTGGAGCAAAACACCGAATTGCTCCTGGGAGTCGCACCGGAAGGCCGCAAAGTTCGCATCATGGTCACCATGCCGCCCGAGGCCGCCACGGACTATGGGCTGGTTCGGGATCTGCTGCTCAGCGGCATGAACTGCATGCGGATCAATTGTGCTCATGACGGCCAGGAGGCCTGGTCCGGAATGATCCGCAATCTGCGCCGTGCCGAACAGGAAACCGGCAAGACGTGCAAGATCGAAATGGATGTAGCCGGCCCCAAACTGCGCACAGGCCCGATCGAGCCCGGCCTCGCGGTGATGAAGGTTCGCCCCAAACGCGATGCCTTTGGACGAATCGAAAAGCCTGCGCGGATCTGGCTGACGCCCACGGCTCACTCGGAGGTTGCTCCCTCCGCGGCCGACGCGCGCATTCCTATCTCGGGCCGCTGGCTGGCGACGCTCGAAACCGGAGATCTGGTGCGATTCACAGATACCCGGGGCGCACGGCGTTCCATGGCCGTCACCGAGGTCGTCGGTAACAGCCGCTGGGCCGAGAGCGATCGCACCGCATACATTGCCCCGGGCATGGTCCTGACCGCCATATCCAAGGACAAGCCCGCGCGGCGCAAGCGCGGCCGGGTCGGACACATTCTGGCCAAGCCGCAGACCCTCCTATTGCGGCCGGGCGATACTCTAATCCTGACGCGCTCCCTCGATCCCGGCCAACCCGCGCGGTTCAACCAGGATCATGAACTGATGAATCCCGCGCGGATCGGGGTCACGCTGCCCGAATTCTTCGGCTCGGTCCAGCCCGGCCAGCCCATCTGGTTCGATGACGGCAAGATCGGCGGGATCATCTCTCACGTCGGCCCGGATCAGGTCGCGGTCGAAATCCAGCATGCGAAAGCCGAGGGGGACAAACTGGGAGCGGAGAAAGGCATTAACGTCCCGGAAACCAACCTCAAAGCCGCCTCGCTGACCACCGAAGATCTGAAAGCTCTTGCATTCATCGTGAAGAATGCCGATATCGTGGGCTACTCATTCGTGCGCACCGAGGATGACGTTCGCCTTCTGCAATCGCACCTGGCCGAACTGGGCGCCGCGAACCTGGGTATCGTGCTCAAAATCGAAACGCGCGAAGGATTCGACAATCTGCCTGGCTTGCTCCTGGCGGCGCTAGGCAGCCGCAGTGTGGGCGTGATGATCGCCCGCGGGGATTTGGCCATCGAATGCGGCTATCAACGTCTGGCCGAGGCGCAAGAAGAAATCCTATGGATCTCCGAGGCTGCTCATGTTCCAGTCATCTGGGCGACGCAGGTGCTCGAGACGCTGGCCAAGACCGGCACGCCTTCGCGCTCGGAAATCACCGACGCCGCCATGGGAGAGCGCGCCGAGTGCGTCATGCTGAACAAAGGTCCGTATGTCGCGAAAGCCGTCCGCACGCTGGATGACATTCTGGGGCGTATGCAAGCCCATCAGGAAAAGAAACGCTCGATGTTGCGCAAGTTAGGCGTCGCCACGGGATTCGGCGGCGCTCCACGACGCGGGATCATTGCGATCGACCGGTAACTTCCGGGCGGTTGCGTGATTTTACTCCCACCAGAACAGCAGTTATGATTGATCGCATGAACTCCAGAGATGTTTCGCGGCGAGCTCTGATTCAAAGCGCCGCATTCGTACCGTTGGCGGCGCTCGTGTCTTCGGCGCAACAAACGTCGCCAGCTGCACTCACGCCCGCGCAGATGAAGACGTTGGTCGCCTTCATCGACCGCCTGATCCCGCGCGACGAGCTCGGACCGGGCGCCGTCGAAGCGGGAGCGCAAATCTATATCGACCGCGTCCTGGCCGGGCCCAATGCGGGCGAAAAGGACAGCTTCATCCAAGGCCTGGAAGCAGTGGACGCCTACGCCAAGAGGGTTCACGGCGCGGCAATTGCGGAGCTCTCGGCGGAGAAACGTGACCAGCTATTGGCCGAACTCGCCGGCGGAAGCACGCCCGAAAGTCAATTCTTCAATCGCGCCCGGCGCCTCACGCTCGAAGGCATGTTCGGCGATCCCTATTACGGCGGCAACAAGGATTTCGCCGGGTGGGATCTGATTCGCTACCCCGGTCCGCGCCCGGCCGTGGCCGCCGAAGATCAAGGATTGAACGTGGACGTCAAGCCGTATCGTGTGTCGGCCTACGGAGTAAAGTATGGCCACTAGTCTGAAGCCGGTCGACGTCGCGATCATCGGCCTGGGAGCCGCGGGCGGCGTCGCCGTGCTTCCACTGGCTCGCGCAGGACTCAAGGTTGCGGGCCTCGAAGCCGGCACCTGGATGGATCCGCACAGAGACTTCCACGCCGACGAGGTCTACAACAATGTTCGACGCCTGGTGAGCAGCTCACCCAAGGCGCAGCAGGAATGCCCCACCGTGCGTGCGACGTCCTCGCAGCAAGCTCGATCCGCCGGAGTTCATCCCATGATGAACGCGATCGGCGGTACTTCGATCCATTACTGGGCGCAGAGCTGGCGCCTGAAGCCCTGGGACTTCCACACACGCTCGGAGTCGATCCGCCGCTACGGGCCCAGTTCTATTCCCGCCGGAACCACGCTCGAAGACTGGCCGCTCACGTACGACGAGCTGGAGCCGTACTACGACATCATCGAGCAGGAAGTCGGCGTAAGTGGGAAGGCGGGCAACATTCAGGGCCGTATCGATCCGGCAGGAAACGTCTTCGAAGGACCCCGGCAGCGCGAGTATCCCATGCCTCCATTGCGCGGGGCAGGATTCACCGATCGCATGATGGAGACAGCCCGAAAAATGGGCTGGAAGCCCTTCCGGCCGCCCGCAGCCATTAATTCCCAGCCCTATCGCGGACGCGCGGCGTGCGTATTTCACGGTTACTGTAGCGCCGGAGGATGTCACGTGGGCGCAAAGAACTCGACCGCGACCACGACCATCCCCGATGCCGTTCGGACCAAGAACCTGACCATCTTCGACAAAGCCCACGTCACCCGCATCATCACGGATTCGAATGGCCGCGTCACCGGCGTCAATTACATCCGCAACCGGCAAGAATACTTTCAGCCGGCCAAGATCGTGCTGGTGGCCGGCTACACCTACGAAAACTCGCGTCTGCTGCTGCTCTCGAAATCGAAGGCGTATCCCAACGGGCTCTCCAACAATCACGGCCAGGTGGGACGGCACTATTTCGGACATTGGAGCAGCAACGTCAGCGCACTGCTCCCCTACGACATCAACGTCTGGTACGGCCTGCCCGCTCAGGGCGTAACCGTGGATGAGTGGGCCGACGATACCTTCGACCATGCCGGACTCGGCTTCATCGGCGGCGCGAGCCTCCACGTCTACACCGAGCGCCATCCCATCGAGGCCGCGGCCATGAACACCTACGGCCGCGCTCCGGTGTTCGGTTCGGCGTGGAAGAAGTTCGTGCACGACAACGCCGGACGCGTGGCGTCGACCTATCTGCAGACCAACACGCTTCCCTACGAAACGTCGTACCTCGATCTCGACCCGGAAGTGCGCGATCCGCTGGGCGATCCGGTGTGCCGCATCACCGCCGGCGGCGTGCGCGAGAACGAGCAACGCGCGCTGCAGCACGCGCAAAACAAAATGGAGGAATGGTTCCGCGCGGCAGGCGCGATCGAGGTCACCAAGCCTCCCAACAACGGACCGGGCATCAGCACGCACGCCTACGGCGGCACGCGCATGGGCGACAATCCCGACACCAACGTCGTCGACCGCTGGGGTTTTTCGCACGAAGCCCCCAACCTGGGAGTGCTCGGCGCGTCGGTGATGGGCTCGAGCGGCGCCCGCAACCCGACGCTCACGCTGCAGGCGCTGGCATGGCGGACAGCCGAGCATCTGGTCAAGAACTGGAAATCGCTGGCCGGGTGAAGCCAGAACGCGCTAAAATTGGTCCACGTGGCGGGCTGGCGGAACTGGCAGACGCAGACGGCTCAAAATCGTCCGACCGCAAGGTCATGGGGGTTCAAGTCCCTCGCCCGCTACCACCTTTCAGAACGAAGTTCCCAGATAGAAGCCCACCGGAATCGTCACGCCAGGATTCTGCGGGAACAGATTGCCGTTGGAGTAATGCGCGATCCGGACCTCGGCGGTGATCCTTCGTTTACTGCCCAAAAAGACTCCCGCGCCCATGAAATCCTGAAACGTGAATCGCCTGCCCGTTTCCTCGCCGTCTATGGCTGTCCTGGTGATCAGCGCCGGCCCGGCGAGTGAATAACTGAAATACAACTCCAGCGGGTTCGTACGAACCGCGATGAACCGGCCCACGGGATACACCGAAGCAGTGTAAAACCGTTCGCCCGTTTTCCTGCTCCTCCAGGTCGAGACGCCGCCGCCCCAATCGAGCGCGAAAAACCGGCGTGTGTGGAGCACATTGCGCTGATAATTTATGGACCATCCACGCGCCACCTGAACCGAGCCCGTCCAGAAGACAGGAACCGCGCCGGTCGAAACGAAATCGTTTGCGCCGTAGCCCAGCGCGTCGGTGATGTACCCCGCTTGAATTACGTTCCTCGGCCAAACTGGACCGTCGACGGAATCTGGTGCAGCGGGTCCAGCCGGAAGGCGCCGCACCGTGTAATTGAACCCGCCCGAAAAGAACACCGTACGAGGCTGCCGGTCAGCCGCGCGCCCCGGCACCGCCGTGACTCCCGTGAGCAGGCTCCAGTTGTCGTTGACGCGATACTCCAGGCCCCCTCCATATAAGAGCGTCGCGTAATTCGCATCGTTCACCACCCGCGATTGGCCGATGAAGAATCCCTTTCGCGTGACGATGCCGAGGCCGCCTTCCCCATATACGGATATCGTCCTGGTGAGCGGCAGGCGCACTTTCCCCGTCAAGCCCGCGACATTCATCCACACCGAATGGCGACCCTGGTCGCCATTCACGTTGCGATACTCCACCCACTGCACCGGACGCATGTCGCTGATCTGCGCGGAAAAATATTTATTGAACTCGTGCCCGATCAAAACAACACGGGCGGCCAGATGCGGAATCCGAATAGTTTGCGTGCGGAATCCCGGCTGCGCCTGCGCATCGGAAAAAGGATAGTCGATGTAGCCGAGCTGAACCCCCACGTAGGAATTCAACAGGAATCGCGGGTATCGCGCCGGCTGATCCTGCGCCGGTTGTCCCAGCAGCGCGCCTATGGAGAATACCAGGACCGCGAATAGCAGACCAAAGCGGTTCTCCTGGTGAACACTCGGGTTCAAGCGCCTTTCTTGGTCAGCTCCTGATAAACCACATCCGTGAAGCTCGCGAAGCCAGGACCTCCTTTGCCCTTACCCTGAGCCGGAGGCGGATCGCCGACAGCGGTCTTGATGTCAGCCAAAGATTTGCCCTGAGCTACCAGGTCCTTGATCTTGGCCCGCTTGGCCGCCACGTCGGTGGCCTTCTTTTGAACGGCGGCTTTGTCCATCACGTTTCCATGCCCGGGAACGAACTGATCCGCGTTGAGTGCGGCGATTCCCTTCGCGGTAGTGACCCAGCCTTCCGAGGAACCGTTCTTCTCCAGATGGATCAGCGCATCGGGTTGGGTCGTGATGATATCTCCCGTGAACACGATCTTTTCCGAGGGAAGATAGACCACCAGATCGCCGCTGGTATGCGCCGGAGCCCAGTGGAGCGCTTGCACCTTCGTACCGTCGATCTTGAGATCCTCTTTGTTCTTCGAAATGGTCTTCGTGGGAAGATGACCGGCGGGTGGGGCGCCCCGGCCGCCGGCTGCAAGCGCGGTTTCCTGCTCCTTCTTATTGTTCTCCTGGGCGATGATCGTGATGCCCGCCGGGAACGACGCCAGCCCATTCACGTGGTCTCCATCGCTGTGAGTCAGAATCACGGTCGTGACCGGCTTGGGTGTGATTTTGGCGATATCGTCCAGCAGCTCCTTGCCTTGCGCCGGAGTGGTCTTGGCATCCACGACAACCACGCCTTTGTCGCCCACGATGACGCCGGTATTCCCGCCGCCGCCCTCGATCCAGTAGACGTTCGGCTTCAATTGATGGACCATGAGCGGCGCCGGTGCGGGACCCTGCGCAAGCGCCAGCGAGGCTAGCGCGCCCAGACTCACGAAAATGGCAAATCCGAAAGAAACGTTTTTACGACGATGCATACGCGGCATTCTCCTCTCTAAAGATGAATTCTACTTCTTCTTACCTGCCGGCACTGCCTTTTGAGACGTCTTCTCGGGCGATGCCGCCGGCTGTTCCTTGAGTTGATCTTCCGGGATCGGCTCGACTTCGCCAAAGGTGATGGCGGATTCGGCCCCGAACTTCTGATACAGCCTGTAGTCGGCCTGGTTCGAGGTTTCGGCCTTAGTCTCCTTGGAAGTCAATTCGAAATGGTAGGGAAGAACGTATTCCTGATCGGCGATCTTGGTGGGACTGTAATCCAGTTTGATGGCTACTTCACGAATGGGAAAATCGGCCGGAATGCCGACGGTTAGCATCTTGATCTCCATCACGATCTTGGATTGCACGTCGGCATAAATCAAGCCTTCATAAGCAGACGTGTACTCGCGCTTCGATTCGCCGTGATACATGCTGTAGCCCTTCGTCTGCGGCACCGAGTAAGCGAATACGTACATGAGTTTCCCGCGCAGCGTGGCCCAATGATCCCAGTGAAACTGAGCGCCTGAGTCTGGATCGAAAATATTGAACAGCATGCTGCCGAACTCCCCCGAGGTCACCACGCCGCCCAGTTGCTCGTGCTTTATGTTCGCCTCTGACTTGCCGTTGATCGCTTCCACCTTATAGGATTCCTTGCCGTCGGTAAACGTCAGCAGTTCCTGAACGGTGTCGCCTTGCGGCAGGTAACCGCGTCCGGTGGGGTCGATACGCCGCCGCGTGGTTTGCACGCACATGTAGTTGGGCAGGTTCTTGGTGTAGTTGAGTGCGTACTCCCTCATGGCGGCGAGGACGGCCGTCTGCTCAGCCGCGCTGGGCGGCGGTGTGGGTGGAGGAGGTACCGGCGGCGGCGGCGCGGCGGGCAGAGCAGCGGAATCCTCGGTCAGCTTGCGCAGCGCTTGGAGGGTGCGGACGCCTGCGCCTCGTCCCTGAAGATTCTCGACGTCGCGAGCCTCGAGCTTTTCGGTGAGCTTAATGCCGCGGAGGTACTCGGCGGTGGCGCGATCGTCGCCCTTCAGCTTGAGCTGAGAATCGACAAATTCGATGACCTGCGCGGCGGTCCAGGCCTTTTGCGCCAGCGCCAGCCCGACGACGAGGACCAGCGCGCAGAGGAGCCCGAGTTTTGCCTTCATTCAAACCACCCTCGCTTCTTTTTCTATTATCGTACGAGCCTAAAGACGCGATAATCGTATAGGCTACTTCTCCCCCGCATGCGTCAATCTCACATCGCGGTCATCGGCGCGCCCATGGATCTGGGCGCGGGACGCCGCGGCGTGGACATGGGCCCCTCCGCCCTGCGCGTCGCCGGACTGAATCAGAAACTCGCCGAGCTCGGCTACCTGGCCGAGGATCTGGGAAACGTCCAGGTCGATCAGCCGGAGAGCTTGCCCGCCGGTCCCGCCAACGCGCGCTATCTTCCGCAGATCGCCCACACCTGCGCGCGCCTGGCGGAAATGGTGGAGCGCGCCGCTGGTCAGGGACAGGTCCCCTTAGTGCTGGGCGGCGATCATTCGGCAGCCATCGGAACCGTCGCGGGCATGTCGCGCCATCTCCGCAAAGTCGGCCACAAACTCGGCCTCCTGTGGATCGATGCGCACGCCGACATGAATACTCCCCAATCCAGCCCCTCTGGAAATGTGCACGGGATGCCGCTCGCGTGTATCATCGGCCTGGGCCCGCCGGAGCTGACCGGCATCTCCGGCCATGTGCCCATGGTCGATCCCGAGAACGTCGCCATCGTGGGACTGCGCAGCGTGGACGACATCGAGCGTTTCAATGTCCGCGGCGCGGGCGTGCATCCTTTCACCATGCGCGATATCGACGAGCGCGGCATGCGCACGGTGATGCAGCAGGCCATTCACGCCGTCTCTTCGGGCACCTCGGGCTTCCACCTTTCCTTCGACCTGGACGCGGTCGATCCGGCGGAAGCGCCCGGCGTCGGCACCCCGGTCCATGGCGGCATCACCTATCGCGAGGCGCACCTGGCCATGGAAATCGTCTGCGATAGCGGCCTGATGACCTCGCTGGAAATGGTGGAGCTGAATCCGGTGATGGACGTCGCCAACCAGACCGCCATCCTGGGCGTCGAACTGATGATGTCGGCTTTGGGAAAGAGGATTCTCTAGGATGCCCCGTTTACACGTGGCTGTGCTATACGGAGGACGCAGCGGCGAGCATGAAATCTCCCTGCGCTCGGCCGAATCGATCATCGCGTGCCTCGACCGCTCGAAGTATGAAGTCCAACGAATCTTCATCACCCCCGAAGGCCGCTGGGAGCCGCGCGCTCTCTCGCCCGAGCCCGGTGCCAATCCCGGTATCGATGTCGTTTTCCCTGTCCTGCACGGTACTTTCGGCGAGGATGGAACCATTCAGGGGCTGCTCGAACTGGCCGATCTCCCCTACGTGGGAGCGGGTGTGCTGGCTTCGGCTGTCGCGATGGATAAGGAAGTCACCAAGCGCCTCCTGGTCCAGCGCGGTCTGCCGGTAGTGGAGTGCGTCACCGTCCCCCGTGGCTTTCCCAACGTCGACCAGATCTGTGCCCGCCTTCCTTTCCCGATGTTCGTCAAGCCGTCCAACCTGGGCTCCTCCGTCGGCATCTCCAAGGTGACGACCCGAGCCGAGCTGGAGGGTGCGCTGGAGCTGGCCGGCCAGTACGACCGTAAGATCCTGGTGGAACGCGGCATCACCGGACGGGAGTTCGAATGTTCCGTGCTGGGGAGCGAGCAACCCCTGGCGGCCGTCCCCTGCGAAGTGATTCCATCGCGCGAGTTTTACGACTACGAAGACAAGTATCTGCTCGATGCGGCCAAGCTCATCGTACCGGCCCCGCTCACACCCGAGCAGACGGCGGAGATGCAGCGCCTCGCCATCGCCGCATATCGGGCGGTCGAATGCGAAGGCATGGCGCGCGTCGATTTTCTGATGGATACCGCCACAGAGAAGCTCTACATCAACGAGATCAACACCATCCCGGGCTTCACCTCCATCAGCATGTATCCGAAAATGTGGGAAGCAGCGGGCGTGCCCTTCGCCGAGCTTCTGGATCGCTTGATTGATTTGGCGCTGGAACGTCATCGAAGCCGTGCCGCCACGCGATTCAAAAGATGAAACGACTCGCGATCATTTGCGTTTGCTTGAGGCCCTTGTTTGCCGCGGACGACCCGGCAGCGCAAATCGAACAGGAACTGAAAAAGATCGCCAGCTTCTACGCGATGGTGGAGAGCGAATCCGCCGATCCCGTGCCGGCCAGCATCGCGATTTATCAGGGCGCGATTCCCGGGATGCTGCGCACGCTCGATCCGCATTCGGTGTTCTTCGATCCCGAATCGTTCGAGCAGCTCCAGCAGATGCAGTCCAGCGAGCGCAAGGGATTCGGCACGGTCGTAAGCCTGCTCCCGGGACGCGTGATCGTCCTGCAGACGCTCGAAGGCTCGCCCTCCGCCAAGGCCGGCCTGTCCGCCGGCGACGAGATTCTCGCCATCAACACCATCCCGGTCCGCTATCTGGATATCGAGCAGCTCACGCAACTGATGAGCGAGGCTCGTCAGAAGGAAGCTACGCTCGACGTCCGCAAGCCCGGCAGCGAACGGCCCGTGCAAATCAAGATGTCGCCGGCGCTGCTCGACGCGCCCACCGTGGACCGCGTCTACATGGCCGCGCCCGGAATCGGGCACCTGCGCATCACCAGCTTTGAGGAACCCACCGGCCGCCTGGTGAAACAGACCATAGAGAAGCTGGGCGGCGAGTACCTGAAAGGCCTGATCATCGATCTGCGGGACAATCCAGGCGGAGCCGTGCAGTCCGCCGCCGAAACTTCCGCGCTGTTCCTCTCGCCCGATCAGCTCATCTTCACCATCGGCGGCCGCAGCACCAAGACCGAGAAGGTCGCAGTTCCCTCCGATTCGATACCGTACAGCTTTCCCGTCGCGATTCTGATCAACGGCAAGAGCGCGAGCGCTTCCGAGATCGTTACCGGCGCGCTGCAGGATCACGATCGCGCCGTCGTGCTGGGCGAGCCGAGCTTCGGCAAGGGCCTGGTCCAGCAGGTGTTTCCGCTATCGGCTTCGAGCGGCCTGGCGCTGACCACGGCGTTCTACTACACACCCAGCGGCCGCTCGATCCAAAAGCCCCTGGCGAGCGGACAATTGGGCGCCGCGACGGTGATGGCCCGCGGGCCATTCCACTCCGACGCCGGCAGGCCGCTGCCCGGCGGCGGAGGTATCCAGCCGGACCAGATCGTATACCCGGCGCAACAATCCGGGCTCCAGATCGTGCTGGATGCCACCGGATCGCTCACCAGTTTCGCCGGAGAGTATCTGCGGACCCACACCGTCGGCGAGGACGTGCAAGTATCGCCCGAGATGCTCGATCAGCTCAAAGTCTTTCTTTCCGAGCGTTCGATTCAACCGAGTGTCGCGGAGTGGCTGAGCCATCGCGACTGGATCGCCAGCCGCTTGCAGCAGGAGATTTTGACTCTGAAGTTCGGCGTGGCCCGCGGCGACGAGATCGAGCTGCAGCGCGATCCGGCCATCCGGGCCGCGCTCACGAAGCTGCGCGGCGCGCCCTGAAATACTGCAGCGCCAGCGGAGCGACGCTGACGAACACGATCCCGAGGACGACTTTCTCGAAGTTCGACCGGATCACCGGAATCGCACCCAGGTAATAGCCGGCCAAGGTCATGGAGAGCACCCAGCCCAGCCCTCCGATAACGTTGAATGACAGGAATCGCGCATATTGCATGCGTCCCACGCCTGCCATGAAGGGCGCGAAGGTGCGCACGATGGGAACAAACTTCGCGTAGATCAGCGTCTTGCCGCCGTGCTTCTCGTAGAACCGATTCGTACGGGTGACGTATTCGTGCTTGAACAGCAGCGAATCCGGGCGCACGAAGATACGGGGTCCGGTGTGGCGGCCCAGCAGATAGCCGTTCTGGTCGCCCAGGATCGAGAAGACCACGAGCAAGATGCAAATCTGAATGATATTGAGTTCGCCCGCTCCAGCAACTACACCCACCGTGAACAACAGCGAATCTCCCGGCAGGAACAACCCTACCAGCAGCCCGGATTCGGCGAATACGATGCCGGCCAGCAGTAAGTATCCCCACCATCCCGTGATGACTTGGGACAGCAGGTGAATCAGGCGGTCGGGATCGGTGAGGCTCCGCCAAACGTCAATCAGGAAATGGGCCAGAAAATGGACCTCGTGACGGCGCGCGCCTACTTCTGGCGCATCGTGGCGACCATGTTCTGGATCTCTTTTTGGTTCACCACGACTTTACCTTCGCTGGTCAGTTTCGCGAGGATGCCGTCCATGAGAAGCGCGAAGCGGTCCTGGGCCTTTTTCTGTTTCAACTGCGCCAGCAGCGTATCGTGTTCTATCAGCAAAGCCGTCATGTCGGCGTCGGACTTCTCCGTGACCTTGGCCACGATATTCCGTCCCTGGATCGGTACTGGACCCAACACCGCGCCGACCTGCGCCGTGAAAGCGTCTTCAAGAGAAGCGGCCGGCCCCAGACCTTCGATCGAATCGGTGCGTCCGAACATGCTGGAGGAGGTCACTTCGAGCTGCATCGACTTGGCGATCTGGCTGATGTCCCCGCCCTTTTTCAGGCGTTCCGCGGCGTCCTTGGCACGATCCGCTGCGATCTGAGCCGCCTTATCGGTCACCAGCTTGTCCCGGATCTGCGCCTGGACCTCGTTGAAATCCGAGGGCCGGCCGGGCGTGCGGCTGTTCAGAATGGCCACCGCCATGCGGTTGTTGGCCAAAACTAGGAGCTCCGAGACACTATCCGGCTTCATGGGAGCGATCGCGCTGTCGATCTCCGGATTTACGCCCAGGGTCGGGATGGCGGAGCCGGCCGGGGACGGCGGCACGGTGATGAGTTCCGCGCCATACTTCTTGGCAACCTCCGCGGCGTTCTTGGGCGATTTGACCAAGTCCGCATGCATCTGTTCGCCGAGCATTTGCATTTTGTCGGTGACGGATTGCGCGCGCACTTCCTTGGCCAGCTCGTCTTTGACTTCCTCGAACGGCTTGAGCTTGGCGGAGTCTTTTTCGAGCACCTGAATAATGTGGTAGCCGAACTGCGAGGTCACCACGCCGCTCAGCTCCTTGGGCTTCAGCGAGAAGGCCACGCTGTCGAACTCGGGAACCATTTGATTCTTGACAAACCAGCCCAGATCGCCGCCTTGATCCTTGCTGCCGTCGTCGGAATTCTTCTTGGCGAGCTCCGAGAAATCGGCGCCGTTCTTGAGCTGTTTCAGCAAGTCCTCGGTCTTGGCCAGGAGGGCTTTCTTCTCAGCGTCCGACTTCCCTTCGGTCTTGAGCAAGATGTGGCGCGCATGCACGCGCTCCGGCATGCGGAAGTTATCCAGAGCGCTGGAATACGCCGCGCGAAGCTGCTCGTCGGTCACGTTGATGGTCGCCGCGATTTTGTCCTGATCGAGCACCGCCACCTGATAGGCCAGCTTTTCCGGCTGGGTAAAGGTGGCTTTCTTCGATTCGTAGTAGGCTCGCTCTTCCTGATCGGTGGGCTTAGCCTGATCGCGAAACTTGGCCGGAGGAAAAGCGATGTATTGGATCTTGGCTCGTTCGTACTTCTGGCGGAATGCGTCCTCGATTTCCTTGGGCGTCACCACCACACTGCCCAAAACGGCGCTCTGCAGTTTGTGCAGAATCACCTGATTCCGGGCCTCTTCCACCACGTCCTGCATCGTGACCCCTTGCTGCGCCAGAGCTGCCTCGAACTGGTCCTTAGACGCGAGCGAGCCGTTGGGAAAGAACTGCGGATAGGTGGCCACAAGATTCGACAGAGCTTCCTCATCGGTGGCGGTAATGCCCAGCCGGTTGGCTTCATAGAGCGCCGAGCGCTGCGAGATGATCTGTTCCACGAATTGCGGAAGATAAATCTCCATCAGTTCCGGCGGGATGCGCCCGCTGCTGTATTTCTGAAAGAGCTGCTGCGTCTCCAGTGCCGTGATCTTCTGGCCGCCGATTTCCGCGACGACCGGATTGCTGGTGGTGGTCCCCAGGTTGTAGTTGGGGATCAGGTAGGTGACCATGGACAGCGCCACCAGGGTCAACAACCCTCCCAGGATGTATTTCTTAATCTTGTCCGAGCTACGGAACAGATCAAACATAGTAATGTCTCCAGCTGCTGGCGCGCGGCCATGTGCGCGCGTGAAACCGCCTGATTTTCAAGGGCGAGCTACCTTGTCAGTATATCGCAGCGCATGTCGAAGTCTAAACCCTTCCCCCGAGTCCGATTTGCGCGTTCTCCGGCGGCGTAAAAAGGCGCGTGACAAAACGAACCCGAGAACTCGTTGAAAGCAAAGGGTCGAGCGTTGCGGTTCAAAGCGTTCCTTCCAGCGGTCCGTTCCCGTGGAGTTGCGTGAGCGGGTTCCAATTCCAGGTCTACAGTAGGGTGGAGCCGAAGCAGGGTGAGGCAGGTCGCAAGTGTCTGAAGGAGGTGGGGAAAAATCTTCTCGAAGATTGGAAATTTGCCGGGTGATGCGGGTCCGCGTGCCCAGCTCGCCACAGTTCCAGTCCGGCTCTGGCTGGTTCGCTTGACCTTATAGTTGTATTGTTGCCGCCGACTCGGCGTCCGCGAGCCGAAGCCGCACGGGTTGTCCGAACTCCAACCCGATGTTGAACTTCATCCCTTTCCGCGTGACATGCCGCACCGAGGCGAACGCAGACAGATCCAGATCCGGGACGCGCAAGGAGACATTGGCACGCACAGGCACGGATTCGGTCAACTCGATGGAGCAGCCCGTTTCACTGATGTTCATGCAGCGCCCGCTGCCGTAGTGGTCTCGTCCTCGATCGTCGGTCCAGCAGAGAATCACAGCACCCGCGAACTCAGGTCTCACGCGCCGCCGCCGCTCCGATTTCAAAATGCCGCGGCCCAGCGCCATGGCTCAGTTCACCCGGGCTTTGGCACAGTCGTCGGCAGGATCGCCCATCGGCAGCGGCCTCAAGCCCGCCGCAGTAAGCTCCAGAAGGCGTAACTGGCCCGGCCGCCCCGCTGAGCCCGCGGGCTTCCCGTTCACTTCGATTTCGACTGCGCCGGCATTGCCCAGTCGCACCACGGCCTTATCGGAAAACGTAAATTCGCGAGCCTCGCTCGCCGAGAACATTCTCTCGAACACTTTCTGTCCATCGGCACAAACGGAGGCCCAGTTCGACCCCGTGAATTTGAGGGATGCGTGTTCTTTTCCCGACGCGCCGCCCGCCACCACGGGACGAACCGGAGCCGGCGCAACCGCTGGCGCTGACTTCTGCGATGGGGAACGGACAGGCTCCGCAGCGGATTTCGCGAGGGCTGTAGGCGCCTGTACGGGTGCTGTTTGCGGTTTCGCGGATTCTGGCTTGGCTTTCGATGCGTCGGACTTCGTGGGGGTTGATTCGGATACCGGCTCACGTTCCTGTTTGGGCTCTTCGGGCTTTAGCTTTTTCTCGACGGCCACGTCTTTTTTCGGGGATGAAGAGAGTCGACCCTTGAATGGCGCGATCAACAGGATCGCCAATAGAGCTGCCCCGACGACAGCGCCGACCACCTTTACGTTTAGCCGCGGCCGCACCGGTTGCGCCGGTGGCGGGACGGCTCCCAGCGCGGCGCGAATTGGATCCGTGTCGTCCTCCGCCGGTTTAGCCGGAAGGCTGGCAGCCGCTACCACCTGTGGCGACGGATTTTCTGTTCCAGGACTCGGCTCCTCAAGAGCGATCTCCGCCGGTCCTCGGGCCGTGATCTCTGAGTGGGAAGCGGACCTTAGCACGGCCTCCAGCGCGTCCGTGGGCTTCACAGTCTTGCCAGCAGTCATTTCGGGTTCCCATGCGGTCTCGGCCGGTTCTCCGGTCACGACCTCCTGCGAAAAGGGGGACTCTAGAAACGCCTCGAGCGCGCGCGCGGGCTCCGGCGTCCGGGCGGCAATCATTTCCGGCTCCCAGGGAATCGCTGCGATCCCCTCATTGATTCGCAGACGATAATTGTCAACCAATGCCTGAAGTCTCGCGGCTTTGTTTGGTTGCTGGTCCAGTATGGCGGCAGGCATAACATGCACTTTCTCCACGCCCACCGCGAACTTGCCGCCTCGGGGGAAGCAGTGCCGGACCTCGCCCAAAACCACGTGCTTCTCAGCCTCGAGGCTGATCATCTGGTCCTGGGGCAGCTCAACGTCGGCCACCAGCCTCATGCCCGCTCCGGAAACGTCCACCAGCTGGCAATCCAGCTCCGGTTGCTCCGGCTGCTCCAGCAAAGTGAGTTTGACTGGTGTGTATACCTGAGATCGTTGTTCGACCCGCCGATTCATGAACGGGATATCGACGGAACCTTAGATTTGCTTTAACCCTTCCCTTACGACCATCTAAACCGTGGGAACGGCCAGGATTCCGCCCCGCGGGGCTTGGCAAGGCCCGGCCCGCCCGTTCAGGTCGCGTTCAGGATCAATGCTTCGTTGGCCCATTGAACCGCGTCACCGTACGCCTGGAGGGCCAAATTGGCGGGGGCCTTAAGTTCGCCGACCAGACGATCCACTTCCTCCCAGTCGGCAGCCTCGTAGCGGCGCGCCAGTTTGTACAGACCAGTCAGAGCATCTCCCTCGGGGGCCAGCCCGAGTAAAGCCGCAGTGATCCCCGGCGCCAAGCGCACCTCCGCGAGTGCTTCGTCCAGGGGCCGGTCCAGCAGAGCATCCAGCATCGAAAACAACCCCATCAGGAATGCCGGTTCTTGAAGCCCTGCCCCCACCAGGTTTCCCATCAATTCGCAGAATTTCGCCCGAACCAGCGAGCAAGCGACCAACTCTCCAGGTTTGTCCTCAGCAACTTTCGATAGCGTCACCAGAGAAACCCACCTGCGAATGTTGTCCTCCCCCATGGTCGTGAGGGCCTGGCGGATCGACTGGATCCGGCCTCGCCGGGCAAACAGAGTGGAGCTGGCGTACCGAATCAACTTGTAGGAGAACGCCACGTCCTCTGAGATCAGCTCTCCGAGGCAGTTAAAGTCAAGCTCGGGCTGCTGAACTTCGCGGAGAAGGCGCAGGTAGTTCGCCTTGGCCGCCAGAATCTGTTCCCCCCGCATTACCTTCGGACGCGCAAAGAAATAGCCCTGAAAGAAATCGTATCCGGCCTTGCGTGCCCATTCGAATTCCTCATATGTCTCCACCTTCTCGGCAACGACCTTCAGTTTCCTGGCATGATAGGCTCGAACTGTGTTCTCCTGCTCGGTTCTCGGCAGGCTGCCGATTTCGACTTTGACGACGTTGGCGATTTCGAGCAGCGGTTCATAGCCGGCACGAAATACAAAATCGTCCAAAGCGATGCGGTAGCCTTGCTTGGACAACGACCGGCACGCGGCAATTACTTCCGCATCCGGCGTGATTGTTTCCAGAAGCTCGATCACGGTGGTCTTCGGGGGCAGCATTTTGTACCACTCCTGCAACAGCATCCTGCGGTCGAAGTTCACGAAGGCCGTTTTGCCACCCCGCAGGTTATCCAGACCCACCGCGAAAACGCAGTTGGAGATCACCTCGGCGGTTGCCTGGGTTCCCGCGACGGCGTCAAACTCGTTGCGGTCAGCGGTTGCGCGGAAAAGCAGCTCGTAACCTTGCACCCTCCGATTCTGGTCGAAGATGGCCTGCCGGGCAACAAACACTTCCACATTGGGGTGATCGGCGCACAATCAGGCAAAGATTACACGAAAACGGCAAAATCCCGACCATTGTGGCCTTCGCGAGGACGACTGGGGGACATTAATCGGTCTGTTTGTGGGATGAATGTGGCAAACTCATGACAAATCGGTACTATGAGCGGATACCGCATCCGGGTTGTCAGGGAGAGAGTTGGATGACCTCATTTCCCGGTAACGAAGAGACACACCACAAACGCTATTTGTAGTGATAGGCTGAGAGCCATGAGAATGACCGCCTCTTTTGTTCTCGTCACGGGCCTATTTCTGGCCCAAACTCTTCCGGCCCAAACCACCACTGCTCCCAACAAGGTCACGACAGTGGAAGGCATCACTGAGTACCGCCTTGCCAATGGGCTCGAGGTCCTCCTGGTGCCGGACAACTCCAAACCCACCGTGACGGTAAACGCCACCTATCTGGTGGGCTCGCGGCATGAAGGCTATGGGGAAGCCGGCATGGCCCACTTGCTCGAGCATATGCTGTTCAAGGGCACGGCCACGCGCGGCGAAATCATTCCCGAGCTGCGCAATCGGGGAGCCAGCTTTAACGGGTCCACCGCATGGGATCGCACCAACTATTTTGAGACTCTGCCTTCCACCGATGCGAACCTGCGCTGGGCGCTCGAGATGGAGGCCGACCGTATGGTCAACTCCCGCGTCTCACGCCAGGACCTGGATAGTGAAATGACGGTGGTCCGCAACGAATTCGAGAACGGCGAGAACAGCGCGCCGCGCGTCCTGCGGGAACGCGTGATGTCCACCGCGTATCTGTGGCACGGCTACGGGCGCAGCCCGATCGGCTCGCGCAGCGATATCGAGAAGGTGCCGATTGACCGGCTCCAGGCGTTTTACCGCAATTATTACCAGCCGGATAACGCGGTCCTGGTAGTGGCCGGAAAGTTCGACGGAGCGAAAACGCTGGGCTGGATCCAGGAAACTTTTGGCGCGGTCCCCAAGCCTACGCGCAAGCTGATCCCTACCTATACTGACGAGCCCGTGCAAGACGGCGAGCGCGACGTGGTGCTGCGCCGGGTCGGCGACACGCAGGCTCTGATGCTCGCGTACCACATTCCCGCGGCCGGGCAGGCGGATATGGCCGCCCTGGACGTACTGGCCGCGATTTTGGGAGATACGCCGTCGGGCCGCCTTTACAAAGGTCTGGTCGAAAGCAAGAAAGCCGTGGGAGCCAGCGCGGGAACCATGGACCTTCACGACCCCGGCCTGCTCCTGGTCACGGCGCAGTTGCGCAAGGAGCAATCTCTCGAAGACGTCGAAAAAACGACCGTCGACATCATCGCCGGTGTGGTGAAAGAGCCGCCTTCCAAAGAGGAAGTAGATCGCCAGCGCACGCGCCTGCTGAAGAATATCGAGCTTTCCCTGACGAACTCGGAGCAGATCGGCCTCACCCTCAGCGAATCGGCTGCTTCGGGCGACTGGCGCCTGCTGTTCACCGAACGCGACGATCTGAAGAAAGTGACTCCCGAGGATGTGGCTCGTGTCGCGAAGCTGTACTTGAAGCCGTCCAACCGCACGCTGGGACGCTTTATCCCGACCGATGCGCCGGACCGGACGGAAGTTCCCGAGAGGCCGGACATCAGCGCGAAGCTCAAGGATTACAAGGGCGACGTCGTGCAGGAGGGCGAGGATTTCGATCCTTCACCGGAGAACGTCGAGGCGCGCGCTATTCGCGCTACGCTTCCCAGCGGCCTCAAGGTCGTGCTGCTGCCCAAGAAGAATCGGGGCGGCACGGTGTTGGCGACCCTGACCCTGCATTTCGGCGACGAAAAGAGCGCCTTCGGAAAAACCACGGCGGCTCAAATGGCGGGGAATCTGCTCATGCGCGGCACGCAGAAGCACACACGCCAGCAGTTGCAGGATGATCTCGACAAGCTCAAAGCCCGCTTGAATGCCGGGGGCAGTTCCACCGGCGCGACGGCCAGCATCACCACGGTGCGGGAGAGCCTGATTCCATCCCTGCGGCTGGCCGCCGAGGTGCTCCGGGAGCCTTCTTTCCCCGAAACCGAACTGGAACAACTGCGGCAACAGGCGATTGCCGCCGCGGAGAATACCCGCAGCGAACCCACCGCCATCGCGGCGCGCGCCATGAGCCGCCACATCGCGCCTTATCCGGCCGGCGATCCCAGGGCCGTGCCTACTCTCGATGAGGACCTCGCGGAGCTCAAGAAAGTCACGCTGGCCGACATCAAGAAGTTTTATGCGGATTTCTACGGCGGGTCGAACGGGGAGTTGGTCGTGGTGGGCGATTTCGATGCCGCGGAAGTGCAGAAGGTGGCCGCGGAGGTCTTCAGCACCTGGAAGAGCCCGGCGCCTTACACTCGCGTAAAACGGAGCTGGCAGAAACTCGAATCCGTAAACACGAAGTTCGAGACGCCGGATAAGACCAATGCCCTGGTCCTGGCCATCACGACTCTGAATCTGGATGACGACGATCCGGACTATTTCGCCCTGTGGATCGCCAACAACATCCTGGGCGGAGATACCAAGAGCCGCTTGTTCAAGCGCATCCGCGACAAGGACGGCCTGAGCTATGGCGTCCAGACCGGTTATAACGCCGGAACGCAAGAGAAGTTCGGCACGATCGCCTTCCAGGCCATCGCCAACCCGGCCAACGCTCCCAAGGTGGAGGCGGCATTCAAGGAGGAATTGGCCAGAGCTCTCGCCGACGGATTCACAGCGGAGGAAGTGGAGGCCGCCAAGACTACGTTCCTCCAGGACAACCTGCTGCGGATGTCCCAGGACGCGTTCGTGGCGCAAACGTTGGGACGCTATACCGAATTCGGCCGAAGCATGACCCGCTTAACCGAGACTCGGAAAAAAGTCGCGGCGCTGACTCCGGCCGAAGTGAACAGCGCTTTCAAGAAATGGATCGACCCGGCAGGATTCTCCTACTTCAAGGGCGGCGACTTCAAGAAGGCGGGCGTGCTGCAGTAGCCGAGAACCATTGTCTTTCACACAAGCCCCACCTAGAATGGCTTGGAGATCGATGTCTCCAGTCACAGTGAGACGGCTTTTGATTGTCGCGGGCTGCATCGGACCAGTCATGGCCCAAACGCCGCCGCCCGACCAGGCGTTGTTTCAGGCTGTGCAGCAAGCGGGCGCGCCCGAAGTGAAACGTCTGGTCGACCTTGGCGCGAATGTGAACGCGGTGAACGAGGCCGGCGCGACACCGCTCATGTGGGCGATTCCCGATTTGGCCAAGGTGAGGCTGCTGGTCGAGCACGGCGCTAACGTGAATGCCGTATCGAAGAATCTCGGCAGGACTCCGCTGCTGATCGCCGCCGGTTACCCGAATACAGTGCCTGTTCTGGAACTGTTGCTGGATAAAGGCGCCGATCTGAGGTCCCGGGATCGCTCGGGCGAAAATGCGTTGCGCAAGGCGGCCCGATTTAGCGATGTGAGCGTTGTGAAGTTCTTGCACGAACAGGGCCTGGATGTGAATGAGCCCAGCGGAGGCTCGCCTGCCCTCACTGTCGCCACCGCGGCCCAGGGCCGCCATTACGCGCCCACCATCGAATACCTGTTGGATCACGGCGCTAAGTTCGAAGCCCAGACCAGCATCGCTCCGGTGCGTTTCGACTCGAAGTTTATAGAGCGTTGGATCACGGCCGGTGCAGGCGTCAACACGGTGGCGAGCCGTTTCGGGCGCACGCCCCTGATCGCCGCTGCGTCCTCGGATGAGGCCGGCGTCGACATTCTCCAGCTATTGCTCGACAAAGGCGCCGATCCGGATGCCAAGGATAAGGATGGAGAGAGCGCACTGGATTGGGCGATGCACCGCCAGGACTCGGCAAAGATCGCGCTCTTGCGCGAGCGCGGTGCCAAGGAAGGCGACACGCCCCGCGATCGCACCTATCCAAAACCCACCGGCATCTCCGATCCGAAGGTCGCCGTCGCCAAGAGCATTGCCCTCTTGCAATCCACCTCGTCCAGTGTCTATGAGCAGCGCGGCTGCATTTCCTGCCATCAGCAGATGCTGGTCGAAACCGCGGCCGCTGCCGTACGAGCCAAGGGAATCCCGGTCCGCGAAGATCTCTCCGCTAAGAATCTGGAGCAGATGCTGAAGGTTAATAGGAACCAGTCCGAGATGGCGATGCAAGGCGAGACCACCGGTGGACACGTTCTCACCTACGGCTACTTCACGATGGCGATGGCTGCGGCCCAGTATAAGCCGGACGCGATGACCGCCGGCCTGGTTCACGCCATCGCATCCTGGCAGATGCCGGACGGCAGTTGGCCCGCGCTGATTGAGCGCCCGCCGATGGAGTATTCCACCTTCAGCCACACTGCTCTTTCGATCCGGGCGCTCACGCTGTACGCCCCCGAGGGGCGCCGCGCCGAGATCGACGAAAAAGTCCGGCGAGCGCGCTCCTGGCTGCGGGCCGCGAAACCCGCCAGTGCCGAGGAGCAAGCCATGCGCATTCTGGGCTTGGCTTGGAGCAGAGCGACACAGCAAGAAATCGAGACTGCAACCAAGCCCTGGATCACGCTGCAAAATAAAGACGGCGGCTGGTCGCAATTGCCGCACTTGGCTTCAGATGCCTACGCGACGGGCATGACCTTGTACGCCCTATTTCAGGCCGGAGTCTCGACCAAGAGCGACGTGTACCGCAAGGGCCTCGATTTCCTGCTTCGAACTCAGTACGAGGATGGATCCTGGTTCGTGAAGACCCGCTCATTTCCGACCCAGCCCCATTTCGAAAGCGGCTACCCGTTCGGCTACAACCAGTGGATCTCCGCGGCAGGCGCGTGCTGGGCTACACTCGCCATCGCAGCGGCAATCTAGCGGGCCTGGCGGCCGCTCGCCGGTCGGAATGGCGGTTGTCAATCAGAACTCTCCGTGGATAGCCCGCACCGCCTGCTCCAGGCCACTGCGGCGCACCACGATCGCGATGGTCAGCTCGCTCGACCCCTGGGCGATCGCGATGATGTTGATGTTGTGCTTGGAGATGGCCGTGAACATTCGTCCGGCCAGACCGGGCGTGCCGCGCATACCCTCGCCCACCACCGCGATCAGGCCGACATCGGCGTCCACTTCGATCGGCTTGAGGTAGCCGTGGACCAGCTCCAGCGCCAGGTCTTCCTCGAGGAACTCCAGCGCACGCTCGAGCTCGGATTGGCGGACCAAAAAGCAGAAGCTCTGCCGGTAGCTCGAACTGGTGAAGGCCAGAATCTCGACGTTCGCCCGAGCCAGTCCGTCGAGCGCGCGCGCCATTAACTTTGTTCCGCTGACGGCGGCGCTGGCGGGCTCCATCGAAACCAGCGCGACGTCGGTCATCGAAGTCACGGCGTGCGGACCGTGCCCTGCGTCCACCCGCGGCAGGATGCGCGTGCCCGGTTTTTCGGGCGCGAAGCTGTTCTTACTCCACACCGGGATCCCGCGCTCGGCCAGCGGCGCCAGCGTGCGGGGATGCAGTACCTTAGCTCCGTTGTAGGCCAGCTCGGCGGCCTCCGCGTAGGTGATCTCCGGCAGAACGCGCGCGTCCGACACCAGGCGAGGGTCCCCGCTCATGATTCCGTCCACATCGGTCCAGATCCACAGCTCCGCGGCATCCAGGACGGCGGCCAAAATGGACGCCGAAAAATCCGAGCCTCCACGCCCGAGCGTCGTCGGGCGATGGTCCAACGTGGACCCGTTGAATCCCGTGACGACCGGGACTTTGTGCTGATCAAGCAGGGGGCGCAAGACTGCGGCAGCGCGCGCGCGAGTCGGCTCCATCAACGGCGTGGCGTTGCCGAACACGGCGTCGGTCGCGATGACGTCGGCGGCGTTCACCGCCACGGCCGGTATGCCTTCGCATTCCATGTGGAGGGCCATCAGGTAGGCCGACAGGCGCTCGCCCACAGCTACTGCTTCATCCACGGAGCGGGGTGGACGCTCGCCCAGCATCATCACGCCCTTGGCGATGCGCGCGAAGTCGGCGATCAGGCGTTCCACGCCGGCCGTCGCCTGGTCCTGTTTCTCTTTTGGCAGGAGCCCGCGGCAACATTCGCGATGCCGTTCCGACAGCTTTTCGAGATTCGCGTCCAGATCGGCCTGGTCCCCCGCCTCTGCTTTGCGAAGTGAATCAAGCAAGAGATCGGTCACCTTGGACATCGCTGAGACCACCACCACTACCGGGCGCTTGGCGCTTTGCTCCGAAGTCAGACGGGCCGCCACGCGGATGCGCTCGGCCGAACCCATGCTGGTGCCCCCGAACTTCATGACCAGAAGATCGCCCACGAGTTTCTACTTGTGTTCCTTTCCGTTGGAGGTGCGCTCGCGCACCAGCCTGAGCACCGCTTCTTCGACCTGGATCGGCGTCAGATGCGTGGTATCCACATACTCGGCGTCGGGAGCCTGGGTGAGCGGAGCTTCCACACGGCTCCGATCCCTTAAGTCACGCGCCTCCAGATCGCGAGCGACCTCCTCCACCGCGGCGCCCAGTTCCGAGGCCCTTCGCTGCGCACGCGCTTCCGGCTGTGCGTCGAGGAAGATTTTCACCTGCGCTTCCGGGAAAACCACTGTCCCGATATCGCGGCCTTCCATCACGGCCGAGCCGGCTGCCCCTATTCGCCGCTGTTCATCTCGCAATGCCCGGCGTACCCCCGGCTGCGCCGCCACGCGGGAGGCCGCATCGCTCACTTTCGGATCCCGGATCTCGACGGTGACGTCCTCGCCGTTCAGGAGCACGCGGTCGCCGGGGAGCTCGATACGAGCTTCCTTCGCAAGTTGTTCCAGGCGATGGAGATCGTCCAGATCCATGCCCAAACGCAGCGCCCACAGAGCCACCGCCCGGTACATGGCTCCCGAATCGATATACGTGAATCCCAGGCGACGGGCAACCGAACGCGCTACCGTGCTCTTGCCGGACCCACCGGGGCCGTCAATGGCGATGATCAAGCTCCTCTTAGCGACGTTTGACAAGGTTTCGATTCAGTATTCCACACTCCACAGTGCGAGGAAGAACACCACGCCTTAGTGGTGTTCCCGAACGGCAGTGGACAAAATCGCAGTTATCTTCTTTATCTACATTCCAGTAACCTATGCCAGCGGAATGACGCCGGATGTATATTAGTGCCCCTGCCATATTACCAGTACGTGGTTTATATCCGGGCAGTATACTGAAGAGACTGTCGTGAAATTTACCCGTTTACAGCCCTCAAGACTACTAGGCGTCCTCGTCGCCGCTATTCTGCTATCCAGCTGCATGCTTTCCAGTTGTGGATCTGCCACAACCGATGTGGGGGATGGCGGGAAAGGCGGCAAGGGCAAAGGCAAGGGCAAGAATGCCGGCGGCGGGCCGGTGCCGGTGGAGGTCGCCAAGGTCACATTGAAGAACGTTCCGGTGGACATCACTGTGGTGGGCAACGTAGAAGCCTATTCCGTAGTGAGCATACGGGCACAAACCGGCGGCATGCTAAACGAGGTTCGCTTCAAGGAAGGCGACTACGTCAAGAAGGGCGACCTGTTGTTCCTCATCGATCCGAAGCCTCTGGAAGGCCAGATGAATTCCGCCAAAGCCAACCTGGCCAAGAGCGCCGCACTATTGAAGCAGGCGCAGGCGGCGCTGGCACGCGATACCGCTAGCGCGAATTACGCTCGGGACCAGGCAGATCGTTACCAAAAGGGCGTCGACGAAGGGGTTTTCGCCAAGGAACAGGCAGAACAGTTAAAGAGCGCCGCCGCGGCACAGGTGCAGATTCTCGAAGCCGACCGCGCGGCGATCAGCAGTGCGGAAGCGCAGATATCGGCGGATCAATCCGCGATCAACAACCTGAATATTCAGCTCGGCTACACCACGGTAGAGGCCACCATCGACGGCCGCAGCGGCAACATATCGCAGAAGGCCGGCAACATTATCACGGCCAATACCACCGATCTGGCAACTCTCTACCAGGTGGAGCCGATCTATGTCACCTTTTCGGTCCCGGAAGCCCGGCTGGGCGATGTGAAGCGCTATTCGGAAGGCGGCAAGCTGGCAGTGACCGCGCGCGCCCAGGATGGCAGCGGCGATTTGGAGCAGGGCGAGCTGAGTTTCATCGATAATTCCGTAGACACCTCCACCGGCACCATAAAGCTGAAGGGCACCTTCCAGAACAAGGCCCGTAAGTTATGGCCCGGCCAGTTTGTCAACGTGGGGCTGCGCCTGACCATGCGCAACAACGCCGTGGTGGTTCCCAATCAAGCCGTGCAGACGGGCCAGGACGGCACCTACGTGTACGTTGTCGGTGAAGATCGCGCGGTATCGGTGGTCCCGGTGAAGACGGGTCCGCGAATCGATCAGGATATGGTGATCGACGAGGGACTCAAAGGCGGAGAAACCGTCGTGACCGAAGGCCAGCTTCGGTTGCAGCCGGGGTCCAAAGTGCAGGTCCGGGATCAGCAGACCGGAGACGGCCGTCCGCGATCGTCGCCCTAAGCGATCGTCGCGAACCCTAGGGAGAGCGTGTGAACTTCTCGGAAGTTTTCATCCGGCGGCCGATCGCCACCAGCCTGCTGATGGCCGCCATCGCGCTATTCGGCGTGGTCGCTTACCGGACTCTCCCGGTGAGCGACATGCCCAACGTGGAGATGCCGACGCTGCAGGTGCAGGTCAACCTGCCCGGCGCTGATCCCGCCACCATGGCTTCCTCGGTGGCGACGGTACTCGAGCGGCAATTCACCTCCATCTCGGGCATCGACTCGATGCGGTCGCAAAGCTCCACCGGCAACACTCAGATCACGCTGCAGTTCGACATGAGCCGGGACATAGACGGGGCTTCGGTGGACGTCCAGACGGCCATTGCCGAGGCCATGCCGCTGCTTCCCGCCGGCCTTCCCGCGCCGCCTTCCTTCAAGAAGCAAAACCCTTCGGACCAGCCCATCTTTTACCTCACGCTGATCTCGGACGCCATTTCCCTTTCGCAGCTCGACGACTACGCGGAACAGATCATCGCTCCGCGCATCTCGATGGTCAACGGCGTGTCGCAGGTGCAGGTTTCGGGCTCCACCAAGTACGCGGTTCGCGTGCAGCTGGATCCGGACAAGCTGGTGGGCAAGAAAATCGGCATCAACGAAGTGAGCCAGGCCATCTCCAACTGGAACCCCAATTCTCCCACCGGCACCCTGTACGGGCCTCGCCAGGCTTTCACTTTAAAAACCAACGGCGAACTGCATGACGCGGCCGGTTTCGCTCAAGTGGTGGTTGCCTGGCGCAACGGAACTCCGGTTCGGCTGTCGGAAGTGGCCAACGTCATGGACAGCGTCGAGAACGACATGAACGCGGCCTGGATGTACACCGGCGGCAAGATGGAACGCGCCATCCAGATGCAGGTGATGAAGCAGCCCGGCTCGAACACCATCGAAGTGTCGGACGCGGTCAAGGCGCTGTTTCCAACCTTTCAGGCCCAGTTACCCCCCTCCGTGCACTTCGCCACGCGCGGCGACCGCGCCAAGCTGATCCGCGATGCGTTCACCGACTTCCAGAGGACCATGGGGTTCACGCTCCTGCTGGTGGTGCTGGTCATCTTCGCGTTCCTGCGCAGCGGGCGAGCCACGCTGATTCCGGCCATGGCGCTGCCGTTCTCGATCCTGGGAACACTGGTGGTGATGGCTCTGCTGGGCTTCAGTCTCAATACGCTTTCCATGATGGCGCTGATTCTTTCGGTGTGCTTCGTGGTGGATGACGCCATCGTCATGCTGGAGAATATCGTCCGCCACATCGAGAGCGGCATGAGCCCCATGGCCGCGGCGTTCAGGGGATCGCAGGAGATTGGCTTCACCATCCTCTCCATGACGCTGTCGCTAGCAGCCGTATTCATCCCTATTCTGTTCATGAGCGGCATGCTGGGACGCATGTTCCGGGAATTCGCGGTGACCATTTGCACCGCCATCCTGGTTTCGGGGGTGGTGTCCATTACGCTGACGCCCATGCTGTGCAGCCGGCTGCTGCGCGAAGGGACTCAGAAGCACGGCGGGATATACCGCGCCAGCGATCGCGTCTTCCAAGGCCTGCTGCGCTTCTACGATTGGAGCCTGCGCGGCGTTCTGCGTCATCGCACGGCGATGGGCGTGCTTTTTCTCGGCGTGCTGGGAGCCACCGGATATCTCTACCAGAAGGTCCCCAAGGGATTCATCCCCGACGCCGACAACGACCAGATGCAGCTGAACATTCAGGCGGCGCAGGGAACTTCCTTCTACAAGATGGTGGAGTACCAGAAGCGCATCGCCGACATCGTCCGCAAGGATCCCGATGTCGAAGCCTTTATGACCAACGCGGGCGGAAACGCCGGAAGCGGCAACAACGCCCGGTTCTTCGTGATGCTCCGGGCCCATCCCGAGCGAAAGTCCACCGCCCAGCAGGTGGCCGAGCGGTTGCGTCCTAAAATCGTGAGCCTGCCCGGATTCAACGTGTATCCCAACGTCCCCCCGCCCATCCGCATCGGAGGCGGCGGCTACAACTCGCGCAGCAACTACGATTTCACCCTGCAAGGTCCCGATACCGACGAATTGTACGAGCAGGCGGCGGTGCTGGAGAAGGAAGTCCGCAAGGTGCCCGAGGTGCAGGATGTCAATACCGATCTGGAATATCGCAGCCCGCGCGTCAATGTCGAGATCGACCGCGAGCGCGCGGCGCTGTACGGGCTCAATCCCAGCGAAATCCAGAATGCCTTGTACGGAGCCTACGGTCCCAGCTACGCGTCCATCATTTACTCGCCCAAATCTCAGTACCGCGTAGTGATGGAAGTGGACAAGAAATATCAGGCCTTCTCCGACTATCTGTCCAAGATTTATTTCAAGACGAATACCGGAGTCCTGGTTCCGCTGGATTCGCTGGCGAAGATTAAGGAGGACGTCGGGCCACAGAGCATCTCGCATGCCGGCCAGCTTCCCGCCGTCACCGTTTCGTTCAATCTCAAGCCGGGCATCTCCTTGGGGAGTGTGACGGATAAGCTACAGACTCTGGCCAAGCAGACCCTACCCGCCAATATCTCGGCGCGCTTCTCGGGGAATGCGGCGGCGTTTCAGGATTCCCTTGCCAACCTGAGCACTCTGTTCCTGGTGGCGGTGCTGGTGGTCTACATCGTCCTGGGCGTGCTGTATGAAAGCTACATCCATCCGCTCACGATCCTTTCCGGACTGCCCTCCGCCTGTCTGGGCGCCCTGTTGACGCTCTATGTGTTCAAGGGCGAGCTGAACATTTACTCCTTCGTCGGCTTGATTATTCTGGTCGGCATTGTCAAGAAGAACGCCATCATGCAGATCGACTTCGCGCTGCAAGCGGAACGCAGTGGAGCCACCTCCCCGGAGGAAGCTATCTACCAGGGCTGTATCATCCGGTTCCGCCCGATCATGATGACCACGGCCGCCGCCATGCTGGGCTCGATCCCCGTCGCTCTCGGCTGGGGCGCGGGAGGCGAGGCGCGCCGTCCTCTGGGACTTACGGTGATCGGCGGGTTGGCGGTGTCGCAAATCATGACCTTGTATCTCACTCCCGTGGTGTACACGTATATGGCGAAAGTGACCAAACGGCAGCAGCGACGCCGGGCAGCGGCCGTCCGGCCGCCGGAAGTCGCACCGGGGTTCTCGGATTGAGACACTGGCAAGGCTGGGTTCTTGCGCTTTTTGTTTTTGAGTAACGATGAACTTCTCGCAACCATTTATCGAACGGCCGATCGCCACCAGCCTTTTGATGGGCGCCATCGCGCTGTTCGGTACGGTAGCCTACCAGAAGCTGGCCGTAAGCGATCTCCCTAACGTTGATTTTCCGACGCTGCAGGTCACTGCCGCTCTGCCCGGCGCCAGTCCCGACACCATGGCCGCGTCCGTCGCGACGCCCATGGAGAATCAGTTCTCCAACATCTCCGGTATCGAGTCGATGACCTCCATCAACTCGCTGGGGGCCACCCAAATCACGCTGGAATTTGCTTTGAACCGCAGCATGGACGGAGCCGCCATCGATGTGCAATCCGCCATCACGCAGGCCTCGCGCCAGCTTCCCTTGGGCATGCCCACGCCGCCCACCTTTGCCCGCGTGAATCCGGCCGATCAGCCGATTCTTTATCTGACGCTCACGTCCAAGGAAGTCCCGTTGTGGACGCTGGATGAATTCGCCGAAACCCGCATCGCCCAGCGCATCTCGCAGGTCACCGGTGTGGCGCAGGTGCAGGTGCTGGGCGCGCAGAAGTACGCCGTGCACGTGCAGATGGACCCGCATCTGCTGGCCTCTCACAAGGTCGGCATCAACGAAGTGGAAGCGGCTTTGAAGGTTTGGAACGTCAACCTTCCCACCGGCCAGATCACCGGACCGCAGCGAGCGTTTACATTGCAGACCTCCGGTCAGCTTACGACCGCGGACCAATATCGTTCGCTCGTGGTGAGCTACAAGAACAACACCCCCGTCCGGCTGCAGGAACTGGGCGAGCTGAAGGATAGCGTCGAGGACGATAAGACCGCTTCCTGGTTTTATACGCCCCAGGACCAGCAGCGAGCCATCGTGCTGGCCATCCAGCGCCAGCCCGGCACCAACACCATCGCGGTGACCGACAGCGTCAAGAACCTGCTTCCGGTATTTCAGTCCGAGCTGCCGCCCTCGGTGCACATGGACATTCTCTACGACCGGTCCCAGACCATTCGCGACTCCTATGTGGACGTCGAGGTAACCATGCTGATGACGCTGGGCCTGGTGATCGGCGTCATCTTCCTGTTCCTGCGCAATGTTTCGGCGACGGTGATTCCCAGCCTTGCCCTGCCCTTCTCGATCGTGGGTACGTTCGCCGTCATGTACATGCTCAGCTACAGCCTGGACAACTTGTCCATGATGGCGCTGATCTTGTCCGTCGGTTTCGTGGTGGACGACGCGATCGTGATGCTCGAAAACATTTTCCGGCACATGGAGCTGGGCCGGAAGCCTCTGAATGCGGCCCTGGTGGGTTCGAGCGAAATCGGTTTCACCATCGTCTCGATGACGCTGTCCCTGACGGCGGTGTTTATTCCCGTACTGTTCATGGGCGGCATCATGGGACGCCTGTTCCGCGAGTTTTCCGTCACCATCTGCGTGGCCATATTAATCTCGGGCCTGGTGTCGGTGACCCTGACCCCCATGCTGTGCAGCCGGTTCCTGCGTGTCAAGCACGGCGATCATTCCTGGTTCTACCGGATCACCGAAAAATTCTTCGAAGGGATGCTGCGGATCTACGAGCGCACTTTGGATGTGGTTCTGCGCTTCCGGCCCGCCACCATGGCGGTGTTTGTGGCCGTCCTGATTGGAACCGTTTACCTGTTCATCAAGATCCCGAAGGGCTTCATTCCCGACCAGGACACCGACCAGCTATCGGTGATCACGGAGGCGGCGCAGGGCACTTCCTATTACCAGATGGTGCAGTATCAGAGCCAGGTCGCCGAGATCGTGCGCCGCAATCCCAATGTGGAGGCCTTCACATCGTCGGTGGGCGGCGCGGCCTCCAACTCGCTGGGTGGACCCAACTTCGGCCAGCTGGTGGTGCGCCTCAAACCGCGCGCCCAGCGGAAAGAACTTGTCGAGAACATCATCGCGGACCTGCGGCCGCAGCTCGATGCCCTTCCAGGTATGCGTGTGTATTTGCAGAATCCGCCGACCGTGCGGATCGGCGGCCAGGTCACCAAGAGTCTGTACCAGTTCTCCCTGGAATCCGCCGACAAGACTCAGCTTTACAACACGGCCGATAAGCTCGAACGGCTGATCACCGGCGTACCGGGCGTGGAAGATGTCACCAGCAATGTGGCCATCACCAGCCCGCAAATCAGTGTGAATATCGACCGCGACAAAGCCGCCGCAATGCAGGTGAACGCCAACCAGATCGAGAATGCGTTCTACGATGCATACGGCCCGCGCTGGGTGTCCACGATTTACGGCGCCTCGAATCAATACAAGGTTTTATTGGAGCTGAAACCGGAATTCCAGGCAGATCCGCGCGCCTTGTCGCTGCTCTACTTCAAGGGCGAAAATGGCAACCTGATTCCTTTGGATACGCTGGCGACCGTGAAACAGGAGGTCGGCCCGCAGTCAGTCAACCACTACGGGCAGCTTTCGGCGGCCACGATCTCGTTCAACCTCGCTCCTGGCGCTTCGCTCGGCGACGTCTTCGAGAAGATTGAAGCGATCGCCGCTGAGAACGTGCCACCGGACGTCGGGACCAATTGGCAGGGTGCGGCCAAGGCGTTCCAGGGACAGCTGGGCGATACCTGGATCCTGCTGCTGGTGGCCATCTTCGTCGTCTACATCGTGCTGGGCATTCTGTATGAAAGCTACATCCACCCCATCACGATCCTCTCGGGACTGCCCTCGGCCGGGTTCGGCGCTTTGGCGACGCTGTACCTGTTCCACATGGATCTGAATATTTACGCGTTCGTCGGCCTGATCATGCTGATCGGCATCGTGGAAAAGAACGCCATCATGCAGATCGACTTCGCGCTGGACGCCGAGCGCAACCAGGGTCTTCCGCCGATCCAGGCGATCTACCAGGGCTGCCTGATCCGCTTCCGCCCGATCATGATGACCACCATGGCGGCTCTGTTCGGCGCGGTGCCCATTGCTTTGGGATACGGCGCAGGCGGCGAAGCCCGGCAGCCACTGGGTTTGGCGGTGGTCGGGGGCCTGATGTTTTCGCAGCTGGTGACGTTGTACCTCACGCCGGTGTTCTATACCTACATGGCAGCTCTTCAAACCAAGCTGGGCAAAGGCAAGAAGCCTCGCACGATGGCTCGTGAGCCGGAGCCGGTCGCCACGGGCGACTAACGCGAATCCGGCAGTCCTCCGCAAGCTATACTTCGCTCAATATAGAAATGTTGCGGAAGTGGACCTTAGTCACGCTGCTCGGCCTGGGCGTGATCATCGCCTATATCGATCGCACCAACCTGGCGATCGCCCTGGCGTCGGCCGACTTCAAGCAATTCTTCGCGCTTAGCGATACGGGCCGCGGTGTGCTCAACTCGGTCTTCTTTTGGAGCTACACCGTCATGCAGATCCCTGCGGGCCTGCTGGTGGACCGCTTCGGGGTCAAGCGTCCCCTGGCGATCAGCTTTGTGCTGTGGTGCCTGGTAGCCGCGGCCACGGCGGCGGCGGGCGCGTTTTGGGAGCTGGTAGCGCTGCGGTTGATGCTCGGGGTGGCAGAAGCGGCGCTGTTTCCAGCCGGGCTGGCCTGGCTCGCCAAGAACGTCGACGAGCGCCAGCGAGGTTTCGCCGCGGGAATCTTCGTCTCGGGAAGCAAATGGGGCCCGGCCATCGCGTCACCTTTAGCAACCTGGTTGATCTTAGGTTACGGGTGGCGGACGATGTTCTTTCTGCTGGGCATCTGCGGCCTGGTGTGGGTGATCCCGTGGCTGGTGCTGGCCGAGGACGACCGAGCCGACGCTCGAAGCCATCAAGCTGCACAACGTAATGCCCCGTCACTCGGCGCTCTTTTCGCAACTCGCGCGATGTGGGCAACGGTCATCGGAACGTTCTGCTACAACTACTTTCTGTTTTTCTCACTCACCTGGCTGCCGGCCTATTTTGTAGAGAGCCGCAACCTCACACTATCGTCCATGAGCGTCTATACGATGTTCAGCTTCGCCGGTACCGGCACCGTGGCGATTCTCGCCGGGGCCGCCGCCGACTGGATGATCCGCCGCGGCGCGAGTGCCGTGAATACGCGCCGCTGGTTCACCATCGCCGGACTGCTGGCCGCTTCGACCGAAGTATTCGGCGCGATGTCCGAATCCACCAGTGTTGCGATCTTCTTCGCTATCTTCTCCATGACCGGCCTGGGGCTGGCGACCGCCAACTATTGGGCGATCACGCAGACGTTGCTGCCGGGAATCGCTCCGGGGCGGGTGGCCGGAATCCAGAACACAGCGCTGAATCTGGCCGGCATCGTCGCACCGATCATCACCGGATGGCTGAAGCAGGTTACCGGCAGCTATACGGCTCCCATGCAGACCATTTGGGTGGTCCTCATCATCGGCGTAGCAGCCTACTTGTTTCTGGCGCGCGAAAACAAACCGCAGCTCCGCGCTGTTCGCGCGTAAGGCGGCAATTACTTGGCAGCCAGCTCCGGCGCGATCAGGATGGTGACTTTTCCGGTGCTGGCCCACTCGACTCCACGCGCGAAGATAATCTTGAAGGCTGGTTCTTCGGTATTTTCGGGGCCATGGCCTAGGGCATCGGCAAACACCCGGCCCTTTCCGAACTCGGTGGTCCACAAGATCGGCTCGTTAGTCCCCGCGCCGACTTTGGTCTGCGTGTCGCGCGCGTTATACAGCGAATGATCGTCGTAGGCGGATGCGAGCACGTGATAGCTACCCTCGGGCTGCCACCGGAGGTTGGCGAACAGCTCATCCATCTTGATCATCAGCGGTGACTTCAGCCCCTGCATAATCGGGTGATTGGAGTCCTTGACGTCGAGAGTGTAGTCGTGAGCGGCGGAGTGGTGCCCTTGATTCGGCCGCCAGTTGCCGCCCGACATCTTCTCGTAGTCCGTCCAGCCGTCGAAGGCGCCCAGCGACAAATGGTACAGGACCAGCCCTTTGCCGGAACGGACGAAGTCGGCCAGCCCGGTCTCCGCGCGCTCGCCCCAGCGATTCTTGGCATTGCCGTCGTAATAATTCACCACGACTACGTCATAGGGCGCAAGCAGTTCAGGGCCGCCGCCGCGGAACTCCTCGATCACGCGCGTTTCAAACTTCTCGGTGTCGTCCAGAGTCTTCCGCAGCGATGGCGTTGTGGCGCGCCAATCGTGGGGGTTCTGTCCGGTAATGATCAGAACCTGAATCCTTTCCGGATGGTTTGCTCCGGGGGGACCCTTTCCCTTGGCTTTGCCTTTACCGGCAGCGGGTGGGTTTTGCGCGGTCATGAAAACGGCGCCGCACAGCGCCACAGAGAGAGCCGCAGCAAGCGTACGAGCCAGAATTCGCGTAGGAAGCATGGCCCATTTTGTTAAGCCGGGGCCCCATTGTCAAGCCTTGAGCAACGAGGCGATTGCATCTCCGGCCGTTATACAATCCTGGCGGGAAACGTCGTAGTGGGTCACTAGGCGGATCCGCGATCCGCCCACCGAGCCCGCCAGAATCCCGCTCGACTTCAGCCGCGCCAGAAACTCAGCCGGCAGTAGGCCCGTCTTGGCGATATCGAAAATCACGATGTTGGTCTGGGGCTTATTGATGAGAACCTTGGCAGGATCGACCCCGATTCGCTCCGCCATGAGCCTGGCATTGCTGTGGTCGTCAGACAAATGCCTCGGAGAGGCTTCTAGCGCCACCAGTCCCGCGGCAGCCAGGATGCCGGCCTGCCGCATTCCGCCGCCCAGGCGCTTGCGATAGAGACGAGCCTCCGCCATCGTCGCGGCATCGCCCGCGAGCATCGAGCCGACCGGCGCTCCCAGTCCCTTCGACAGACAGAACATGACGCTATCGGTTTTCGCCACGATCCGCGCAGCCGTCTCGCCGGACGCGGCCACGGCGTTGAACAGTCGGGCGCCATCCATGTGGACTTTGAGACCGCGCTCGTGCGCGTGATCGCAGATGGTCTCGATGCCTTCGATCGGGAAAAGAGTCCCGCCGCCCATATTGTGCGGATGCTCGATGTTGACCATCGCCGTCGGCGCCGGGAATCCCGTCCTAGGCCGAACTACGGGCTCGATGTCGGACCAGCGCAGGACGCCGTCTTCGGTGGGGACCGGACGAGCCAGACAGCCGGAAAACCACGCGGTCATCGACATCTCCCAATCCAGGATGTGCGCGCGATGATCGCAGACGACCTCTTCCCCGTGCCGCGTGTGGAGCTTGATGCCGATGGTATTGCCCATAGTGCCCGACGGAAGGAACAGCGAAGCTTGCTTGCCGAGCATCTCGGCGACGCGCTCTTCAAGCCTTCTGACTGTGGGGTCCTCTCCGTACACGTCATCGCCGACTTCAGCCTCGGCCATGGCGCGCCGCATCGCGGGCGTCGGCTTGGTGACGGTGTCACTGCGCAGGTCGATCATGTCGCGGGAGCTCCCACAAATTCGGCGAAGACTTCATTCGAAAGCAGCACGCCGCGCGAGGTCAGGCGCACACGGTTTCCTTCGGTTTCGAGGAGTCCGTCCCGGATACCGCGTTCGATCGCGGATTGAAAAGGAGACCAGTCGCCTGCAATGCCTTCTGAGAGCCGCAGTCCCAGAAAAAAACGTTCGGCGATGGGCTCGGCGGGCGTTCGCTCCGGATTCGAGCCCCGCAAGTAGTCTTCGATTGACTCCGGATTCTGCCAACGCCATTCACCGTCAAACGAATGAGCATCGGCGCCGAAACCGAGGTACGCCTCGCGTCGCCAGTATTTCATATTGTGGCGCGATTCGAATCCCGGACGGGCAAAATTCGATATCTCATAACGCGCGATTCCGGCTCGCGCCAGGTGATCGACGGCGATTTCGTAAAAGTCCGCTATCTGATCGTCAGGAGGAATCTCCGTCGCGCCGTAGCGCTTGCCGAAAGCCATGACTTCCGCACCCAGGCGGCTGTCCTGGTCGATCTCCAGCATATAAACGGACACGTGCGGGGCATTCAAACTTACCACCCAATCAAGAGATTGATTCCAGCTTTCGAGCGTCTGACCCGGAAGGCCGGCAATCAAGTCAATGTTGAAGTTGCCGATGCCCGCGGCGCGCAGCACGGCGACCTCGCACTCGACGACCTCCGCCGTGTGCTTGCGGCCGGTGCGCGCGAGTTCCCGCGTGTTGAAGGACTGCACGCCCAGGCTCACGCGATTGATTCCCGCGCGACGCCAGGCGGCGGCCTTGTCCGGCGTGATGCCCCCGGGCGCGGCCTCCATCGTCGCTTCCTGCCACAGGCCGCCGGGGATTGCGGACAGCAACCCGGAAAGCGCCTCCGGCTCAATCAAACTGGGCGTCCCTCCCCCCAAATACACGGTTTCAGGTGTCCAGGGCCACTCGGTGTTGTGCAGTTCGGTCCGCAGGGCATCGAGATAACGCGGCTCGAGCTCGCGCGGAAAGACGCCCGAGGCAAAGTTGCAGTAGGTGCATTTCTGCGCGCAAAAGGGATAGGAAATGTAGACGCCGGCCATTAGAGAGTGACTTTTTCACCGAGCTGCTGACCGACCGCATCGCCCATCAGCTCGGCCAGCGTTTGCCCTCCGAGCGCAAACGCAGCGCGCGCCGGATCCCAATCCAGCTTGAAGCTTTTCGAATGCGCGGAGACCCAGATTTGACTGACAGGCGAGTTCGGGCTCACCACGAACTTCGCCGGAGGCGTCTCAAACTCGATGGCCAGGGCGCCGGCATTGAAGTCGACCTCAAAATCGTGTTCCTCGGCGGTGGCCGAGAGGCGGCGGTAGAGATCGGTCAACGCCTGATCGGCGCGGGTTTTAAATTCCTGCTCGTCCATTATCCGTGTGCCTTCGAAGTCAAGATCCCGTCTACAGCCGTCACATCGGCCCCCGTCAATCGCCACGCGACCGCCGAGGCGTTGGCCTTCACCTGCTCCGGCGTTTTGGCCCCGGCGATGATCGATGCGATCACCTTTTTCGCGGACAGCCACGCCATCGCCAGTTCCAGCAGGGTGCGCCCGCGCGATTCCGCGAAGGCGCGAAGCTGTTCGACCAGCGCGAGGTTCTCTTCAGTGAATACCTTCGGACCAAATCCGTCCTCGGCGCGGCTCGATTTCGGGAAGGGCTGGCCCTTGCGATACTTTCCCGTCAACAGCCCATTGGCAAGCGGAAAATACGGCAGGAACGCAATCCCTTGACGCTGGCACTCGGGCAGAACCTCGGGCTCCGGCTCGCGATGGAGCAGGCTGTAGTTGTTCTGCACGCTGACAAAACGTGGACCGCCTTGCGCCTGAGCCGCCTCGCGGAGCTGGTCCGCCGAGAAGTTCGAACAGCCGATCTCGCGCACCTTGCCCGCTTTCACCAACTCACCCAGCGCCCCTAGCGTGTCGGCAATCGGAGTTGAAGGGTCAGGCTGGTGGATCTGATACAGATCGATCTGATCCGTCCCCAGGCGCCGCAGGCTGTCTTCGGCGGCCTGACGAATGTATGCGGGCTTGCCGCCTTCCTTGCCGTCGGCCATCTTCATGCCGAACTTGGTAGCGATCAGAACCCTGTCGCGGCGGCCTTTGAGGGCGCGCCCCAGGAATTCTTCGCTTTGTCCGCCGCCGTAAATATCAGCCGTGTCGAAAAAGTTAATCCCGGATTCGATCGCGGCGTTCACCACGGCCGCCGTGCCATCGGCGTCAATGCGCCAGCCAAAGTTGTTGCATCCCAGTCCAGCCAGGGAAACCTCTAGGGAACCGAGCTTTCTTTTTTCCACTACGTCCTCCGAGGCTATTCTAACCCCGCCGGCTGGCCGAACTTTCCGCTGAACACAAACTCACGGATCGGCTTGCGCTGGCGCGGGGCAAGTTCTTTCTGGCGAAGGTCCTCCGGAAGCGATTGTGGATCGCCCGGATAACCGATCGCGATCATGGTTACCGGATCGTGACGCGCGGGGATCTCGAACACTTCGCGAGCCAGCTCTACGTTGAATCCGGCCATCATATGCACGGCGAGTCCCATCGAAACAGCCTGGATCACCAGATTCTCGGTCGCCAGAGCGACGTCGTGGTAAGCGTGTCGGTTCGGCTTATCGGCGCGATGGAGGGTCGCCACGGAGAGAGCCAGCACTGGAGCCTTGCGCGCCCACGCATTGCCTGGATTCAGCACACTCGCCAGGCGCTCGTGCTCGACCGGATTGTCCTTCGTCGCGACAAGGTAGCTCCCGGGCTGGCCGTTCCCGCTCGAAGGCGCCCAGCGAGCGGCTTCGAAAAGGCTGGCCAGCGTCTCGCGATCCACGGAACGGTCGGAAAACGCGCGCGGGCTCCAGCGGCGGGCGAGCAGATCGAAGATAGGATGGTCGGCGGGAGCAGGTTTCTCGAACACTCTTTATGGTGCCACAGCCTGTCTACTCTTCTTCTTCAACTTCGCCGACCTTGGCGGCCTTGGCAGCCGCGATCACTTTCTCGGCCTGCAACTGCGGCACATAATCGTAGTGCGAAAACTCCATGGAAAACGTCGCCCTACCCTGCGTCATCGAAGTCAGATCGTTCTGGTAGCTGAGCATTTCAGCCATGGGAACCTGGGCTTTGATGATTTGCGTGCCGCCTTTGGTATCCATGCCCGCGATGCGTCCGCGCCGGCCGTTCATGTCGCCCATCAGATCGCCTGCGTACTCCACCGGCGCCTGCACTTCCACGTTCATGACCGGCTCGAGAAGCGTAGGCTTGGCCTGCTCCATCGCCGCCCTGAAGGCTTTCCGGGCCGCCAGCTTGAATGACATTTCCGAGGAATCGACGTCGTGATAGGAGCCGTCGTAGACAACCACGCGGAAGTCCACCATGGGAAATCCGGCGAGATATCCTTTTTCCGCGGCCTCGACAATGCCTTTCTCGATCGCCGGGATGAAGTTCCTGGGAATGGCGCCGCCGAACACTTCGTTCTCGAACGAAAACTTTTCGCCGCGCGGCAGCGGCTCCACGCGGATCCAGCAATCGCCGAACTGTCCGTGTCCGCCGGTCTGCTTCTTATGGCGGCCCTGTACATCGGCCTTCCCGCGAATGGTTTCGCGGTAAGGAATTTTCGGCGCGTGCAGTTCGACATCCACACTGTAGCGCTTCTTCAGGCGGCTGACGATAACTTCCACGTGCTGCTGGCCGCATCCAGCCAGCAGGAACTCCTTGGTCTGCGGATCCCGATAGAAGCGCAGCGTCTGGTCCTCTTCCAGAATCTTGTGGACCGCATTGCCCATGCGGTCTTCGTCGTTGCGGGTCTTGGCGGATATAGCGTAGGCAATGGACGGCTCAGGCAGTTTCACAGGTGGATAGGTGATTTGCGAAGCCTTGTCGGCCAGAGTGTCGCCGGTGAGGGTTTCCTTGAGTTTGGCGACACCGCCGATATCGCCCGCGTGCAGGTCGGGAACCGGCTGAATGGTTTTGCCGAACAAAACGCCGATATGCGACAGACGCTCGGCCGCGCTGCTGCGGACGTTCACCAGGTTCGCATCGTTCTTCACCACGCCCGACACAACTTTGAAGTACGATACGCGGCCGGCGAACGGATCGGCCACGGTCTTGAAGACGAATGCGGACACGGGCTCGGAATCTTTCACGGCTCGCTCCACTTCCTTGCCATTCAGCGTGCCTTTCCACGGACCGCGGTCGGCGGGTCCAGGGAAATTGTCCAGAACGAAATTCAACACCAGATCGGTTCCGATATTGTGCAAGCCGGAGGCGCACAGCACCGGGAACATGCGCATCGTGCGCACCGCATCGCGAAGACCCACGCTGATATCCTCGGGCGGCAGCGTGCCCTTCTCGAAATACTCCTCCAGCAATTTGTCATTTCCTTCGGCCACCATTTCGATCAGAGCTTCATGAGCCTTCTGGGCAGCTTCCGCCACGTTGGCGGGAATCTCGCCTTCCTTTCCTTTGCCGTCGCCGTCGGGCGTGTAAGAATAGGCCTTCATACGGATCAGATCGACCACGCCCTTGAACTCGCGCTCGGCTCCGATAGGCAGATGGATCGGAACCGCAGTCCGGCCGAACACCGACTGGACGTTTTCCAGCGTCCGCTCGAAACTGGAGCGCTCCCGGTCGAGCTTATTGATCACGATCGCGCGCGGCAGACTGAACTCGTCGCTGAAGCTCCAGACTTTTTCGGTCTGCACCTCGACACCGGCCACGCCATCCACCACCACCAGCGCCGCATCCGCCGCGGCCAGGGCGGCCTTGGCGTCGTTGATGAACATGTTGAAGCCGGGAGTGTCGATCAGGTTGATCTTCTTCCTGTTCCACTCGGCGGCCGCGACGGTCGAAGAGATCGTGATTTTACGCGCGATTTCTTCGTCGTCAAAATCCGTAATGGTGTTGCCTTCATCGACACGCGTCAGGCGGCTGGTGGCGCCGCCGGCGAACAGAGCGCCGGCCACCAGCGACGTTTTTCCTGAGTGCCCGTGCCCGATCAGGGCAACATTCCGGATGTCATTTGTTTCGTATACCTTCACGGGGAAAAGACTCCTGTGCGAGGTCGCAAACAGTGGATCTTACCACAACTGAAAGGGGTCTTCAGCGAAGGACGGAGCCCTCAGCCAAGGACGTGAACGATCTGATCGAGCGCCCAGGCGGTCTCGGATTCCGTAATGCAATACGGCGGCATGAAGTACGCCACATTGCCGAGCGGTCGCAGCAGCAGCCCGCGCTCGAGGAAGGCAGCCGCCAGCCGGGGGCCGATCTGGTCGAGGTAGCCGGGCTTGTCGGAAACCAGCTCGACGGCCGCGATGCCGCCGATCACCCGTACATCGCCGAGCCCTCGCAAGCGTTCGAATCCGTCGCGGAGCTGGCGCTCCAGGCGGGCGACGCTCGCCAGCACCGGTTCGTCGCGGAACAGATCCAGACTGGCCAGAGCCACCGCACAGGCCAGCGGGTTGGCAGTATAGGAATGGCCATGAAAGAAAGTCTTCGAGCGCTCCTCGCTCAGGAATGCTTCGTAGATTGCCTCAGTGGTGGCGGTCACGCCCAGCGGCAGATACCCGGCGGTAAGAGCCTTCGACAGGCAGATGATATCGGGCGTAATCGCGGCGTGCTCACAGGCGAACATCTTGCCGGTGCGGCCGAAGCCGGTGAGCACTTCGTCGGCGATCAGCAGGGTTTGGTACGTGTCGCACAGACGGCGGACGCCCGCGACGAATTCCGCGGGCCACACGATCATGCCGCCCGCGCCCTGTAGCATGGGCTCGATGAGAACCGCGGCGACGGAATCGCCCGCATCGCGGAGGCGTTGCTCCATATCCTCCAGGCCGCTCACGCGCTCGACCGGAAACAGAAGCGTCGAGAAGGCTCGGGTGAAGACCGAGTCTTCGCTGGCGGACATCGCACCGACGGTGTCGCCATGATAGGCGTTGTGAAGCGTGATGAACGTCCTGCGGTTCGGCTGCCCGAGGTTGCACCAGTACTGCACGGCCATCTTAAGAGCGACTTCGACCGCGGTGGATCCGTTGTCGGAATAGAACACGCGCGCCAGGCCTTTGGGGAGAACTTCGATCAGCCGCTCGGCCAGTTCCACCGCCGGGCGATGCGTGCATCCGGCGAAGACCACGTGTTCCAGCTCGCCGGCCTGCGCGGCCAGCGCCGCATTGAGCTTGGGATGCGAGTGCCCGTGAATGTTTACCCACCACGAAGAGATGCCGTCCAGGATCTTGCGGCCGTCTTCCGTGTAGAGCCAGACCCCCTCCGCGCGCACGATCGGAAGAGGCGCGGGCGCCGTGCGCATCTGAGTGTACGGATGCCACAGAACAGCGCGATCCCGATCGGCGATGCTCATAGGACGACGCTCACGCGATCAGATCCTTCGGAAGAGTCTCCGCCCACTCCCGTAAGTTCTCCGCCGTGAGCGGGTCGAAGCGAGGCATTTCCGCGACTACGGCAACGTTCCCGTAATGTTCGATCGCCGCCCGATTGTCCGCGCTGTTAGCTAAGGTGACGTCTCCGATCATGACGACTCCGGCCACCCGCAACGCGCGCGCGCGAAGCGCTTCAAGCGTCAGCAACGTGTGGTTGATGGTGCCCAGCGTCGTGCGCGCAGCGACAATCACGGGAAGGCGCAGCATCGTCATCAAGTCTGCCATCGTCTCAGATTCGTTGACTGGAACCAGAACGCCGCCCGCGCCTTCAACAATAACGGTGGTTCCGGAGGTCCGCCCGGCTAGGATTTCCAGATCGATCCTGGTGCCCGCCAGCTGCGCCGCGAAATGCGGCGAAACGGGATCGGGAAGGCGAATGCCTTCATCGAACACCTGACCACCCGAGAGCCGGCGGACTTCGGCGCTGTCGTCGTCGGGACCCGTCTGGATCGGCTTCCAATAGCAGGCATCGGGATAACGCAGCATCAGCGCGGCTGAGAGCACGGTCTTGCCGACGCCGGTATCGGTCCCCGTTACGAAAAGGCCGCGCACAAGTCTTCCACGAACCGATCCAGAATTTCTTCCGAGAGGCCCACGTTTACCGATATCCGCAGGCGCGCCGTGCCCGGAGGAACCGTGGGCGGACGAATCGCGCGCACGTCGAATCCAGCTGCCTGCAGTGCCGCTGCGACTGCGACCGCCCGTTCATTCTCGCCAATGATCACGGGGATAATCGGAGAGTCGTCCAACGGAACCGGCATGCCCGCGTCCGTCAGCCGCTCGCGAAGGTATCGAGCGAGAGAACGAACCCGCTCGCGGCGTTCTGGCTCAGCCGCGATTACATCCAGACTGGCGTCGAGCGCTGCGGCGATTGCTGGCGGCGCCGCAGTCGAAAAAATGAACGGGCGTGCACGCTGCTCCAGATACTCGATCGTCCAGGCGGGTCCGGCAACGAAGGCCCCCGCGACGCCGAGAGCTTTGCCCGCTGGATTGATTGACACGAACACGCCGTCGCCTCCGACAAGACCCTGTCCTCGATCGCCGTACAGACCAACGGAGTGCGCCTCGTCGACGATCAGGGCCGAGCCCAGCTCCTTGTACTGGTCACTTGTATACCGATCAAGCGGCGCGATGTCGCCATCCATGCCGAACACCGACTCGGTCACGAGGAACGCGCCCTCCGGAATTGTGCCGGGACACAGATGCGGAAACACGACACGCTTTGCTCGGGACAGTCGCGCACCATCGATCAGGCTCGCGTGGTTTCGCTCGTCCGAAAAGATCGTATCGCCGGCTTCAGGAAACGTGGTCAGCACCGCCAGGTTCGCCAGATAGCCGTTCGAAAAGTACAACGACCGCTCCGTTCCCTTGAATGCGGCGAAGCGCTGTTCCAAGTCTGTGAAGCAATCGCGCTCCCCTCGCAACAGACGCGACCCGGTGCTGCCAGCGCCCATCGCGCAAACCGCCGCCGCCATGCGCTCCTTTATAAGAGGATGCGTGGCGAGCCCCAGGTAGTCGTTCGAAGACAGGTCGATTCCCTGCGGCGGGCGGCGCTTGCGGATCAGCCCGTCACGATCCAGTTCGGCGAGATGAGCGCGCAAGCGCTGCTCAAGCAGTCGCACTCAGTTTTACCCCAAGCTTCTCAAACAGGCGATGATCGGCGTCCGACTCCGGATTCGGCGTAGTAAGCAACTTTTCGCCCAGGAATACCGAGTTTGCTCCAGCCAGGAAACACAGCGCCTGCGCCTCTTCGGAAAGCGCGAGCCGTCCGGCGCTCAGGCGCACCATGGATTTCGGCATCAAGATGCGCGCGGTGGCGATCATGCGCACTAATTCAAGCGGGTCCTCCGGTGGCCGGCTGCCCAGGGGCGTGCCCTCCACCGGAACCAACATATTAATAGGAACGCTCTCCGGATGTGGATCAAGTACCGCCAGTTGCCGCAGCAGCCCGTAGCGGGCCCCGCGGTCTTCGCCCATGCCGATGATGCCGCCGCAACACACGGTGACCCCCGCCCGGCGCACGCGGGCGAGCGTATCCAAACGATCCTGATAAGTTCGCGTGGTGATGATGTCGCCGTAAAATTCCGGCGACGTATCGAGGTTGTGATTGTAAGCGCTCAGGCCCGCATCTGCCAGAGCGTCGGCCTGGTCCTGCGTCAGCATGCCAAGCGTGCAGCAGGCTTCCATGCCCAGCGCGCGGACGCCTCTCACCATTTCAAGAACCCGATCGAACCGTCCGTCTTTGGGGACGTCGCGCCATGCCGCACCCATGCAGAAGCGGGTCGCCGCCTGCTCACGCGCTCGACGCGCCGCAGCTAGCGTCTCCTCGACGTTCATCAGATCCTGCCGATCAACCTCGGTGTCATAACGTGCCGATTGCGGGCAGTACGCGCAATCCTCGGGGCAGCCGCCGGTTTTGATGCTGAGGAGCATGCAGCCCTGCACCTCGTTGGCGCGATGATGCGCGCGATGGATCTCCGCGGCGCGGAACACCAGATCGGAAAGCGGCGTGGTGTAAATAGCTTCGATTTCGGGGATGGTCCAGTCGTGCCGGAGCGTGATCATCAGTCTTTCATCTTAACCGGGTAGACTGGTGGTGTGAGGACTCTAGCGGCTATTGTGTTGTTACTGGCGGTGTTCGGAGCCAGCACGCGGTGTGTCGCCGACTGCCTCACGCACCAGAACGTTCCGCCCTGCCACCAGCATTCGAAGGGCAAGAACTCTGGTCCGGAATCCTGCAAGCTCGCTCAACCAGTAGCTGACTTCCACGCGACGTATCCGCCCTCGGTGGAACCTCCGGCGCCGGCCGAGATAGCGTTCGAGCTCTTCGCGTCCGAAACTCCGTCACCCGACAGTGCTCAACTGTCCTTCACCATCCTTCGGCTCTGATCCCTCCCGATTTCTCCGTCTGATTTCACAGTTTTTGGGAGAGGTGTCTTCATGAAAGTTCGTTTTGTTCTGGCAGTAATTCTGTGCACGATCGCCACAGGCCAGGAAGTGAATAAAAAGCCCGAGCCCGAACTGTCCCCCGCAATGTATCTGATGAGTCTGGCCTCGGGGACCGCCCTCAATCCGCTCGCTTGGCCCATGCCGATGCTCATGCAGCGCAAAGCCTCGTGGAGTCTGGATTATATGGGCCAGGCCTTTCTGGTCGACACACAGCAGAGCGGCCCGCGCGGCGGCGACAAGTTGTACTCGACCAACTGGGGCATGGCGTCCGCACAGCACTCGCTCGGCGAAGGCAAGCTCATGTTCGACGCAATGCTGAGCCTCGAGCCGGCCACCGTCACGAATCGGAGTTACCCTCTGCTGTTCCAGACCGGCGAAACGGCCTACGGACGCCCGTTGACGGACGCGCAGCATCCGCACGATTTCGTCATGGGACTCGGCGCACACTATGTATTACCCGTCGGAGAGCACACGCTGTTGCAGTTCTACTACGCGGCCATCGGTGATCCTGCCCTGGGGCCAGTGGCATTCTCGCATCGGGCTTCAGCGGCCGAGCTGCCGCAGGCGACCATCGGCCACCATTGGCAAGATTCGACCCACATCGCCAGTAATGTGGCCACGGTGGGCATCAAATATCGATGGGGCCAGTTGGAAGCGTCCGGCTTCCACGGCGGCGAGCCGAATGAGAACCGGTGGAATATCGACTGGGGCGGAATGGATTCTTACTCGGGCCGCGTATCGGTGTTTCCTTCAAGAAACTGGACCGCGCAGTTCTCCGCCGGCCGCCTGACCAAGCCCGAACCGCTGGAAGAAGGAGATGTCGTACGGACCACGGCATCGATCCACTACACGCGAGTCAGAGGCAGCGGAGAGGCCTGGTCAACCAGCGCCATCTGGGGCCGGAATCACAAAACAGCAAGCGATCGCGACACCAACGCGTGGCTGCTCGAGACCGTATTTCCGGCAACACGCAAGGATTTTCTGACCGGGCGCTTCGAAGTCGCGGACAAGGATGAGTTGTTCCCGGATCAGCCCGAAGCCTTCCGGGTGAAAGCCTTCACCGCCGGCTACACACGCGACATTGCCGCCAAATCCATTCTGGAAACGGGCATCGGCGCAAACGTGACCGGTTATGCGATCCCCGCGGCGATCCAGCCGGCCTACGGAGCCCATCCCTGGGCCGTCAGCGTCTACTTTCGCGTAAGGCTGAAGCGAAGCTAAATGTCGTCGCGCCCGATGTTGCAGATAAAGTATTCGGCGCGCGTGGTTCCTACGTTCTTCGCGTTGTGCATTTCGTTCGAGCCGATCACGCCCACGTCGCCGGGACCAAGCCGGTAGGGTTTCCCGGCAATGGTCAGTTCCATGGTCCCCGTGCGGATGAACATCATCTCCTCGCGCAGGTGTTGATGCGGCGGATGATTCACTTCGCCCGGAGCGATGTCGCTCATGTGCGACTCGATCTTGAAGCCGGTATGCGTCTTCGCGGTGAACATGCGCTTCGACTTGTTTTTTCCATTGATCGTGTCCGGAATGTCCTTGTACAGGAAGGCCTGGGTCTTCATGACCGGAAGGTCCTCCACGCGCACCGGAGGCGCGGCAGCCGCCGCAGCACCGCTCCCTTTCTCTTGCCCTTTAGTCTGCGCGGATGCCGTGGCAGCCGCCAGAGCGGGAAGCAATAGACCCAACTGTCTGCGCGAGTATTTCATTTGAAGGCTCCTTTTCTAGCGTGTCAGTATACACCCCTGTAACGGCGGTTGCTACCGCGGCATTAAGCGCTTGGCGTTCTCGACATAAATGTCGCAGTAAGCCCGGCGCAGTCCTTCGCGCGGCACGGGTCCGTTGTCGGTGAACTCGATATATCCGCGGGCCGTCGCATCGTACTTGGGCCACTTAGGCAGGCCCGCCCCGTTCGGATCGCCCGTCTTGGCGAAGTTAGTCCAGTACTGCTGCATGGCGGCGGAAATGTCCCGATCCGGCGCGGTGTAATTGGTACCCAGGTTGCCGAAGACGTACGCGACTTCCGCTCCGTGTGTCGCACCCGCCGCTTCCCTTCCCGGCGCTGCGCGGTCGAACTGGTATTCGTAACCTGTATTTCCGGCCGCCGCATGCCAGTTCAACTGAACCACCACCGGGCAGCGATACATCGTGTCGACCACCCATTGCGCGCCCGAGTTTCCATACAGTGGATCCACCGCCGATGATGTATACATCGCGAAGGCGCGTGAGGCGAAAGGTCCGTACATTGCATCCACGGCCTTGCTCAGTTCTTCGGTGGTGGTCTGCGGCGTTCGCTCGCGGGAGTTGTTGCCGGTCAGCAGCGGGACGCGCTGTTCCTGGCCCTTGGCGAACACTTCCGCGGGCGGCTTAGGGAAAACCCAGCCATCCACAATGATCCCGTTGGCTGGTCCGATACTCATGCGGGGCGCGGCCGTCGTTTTGAGGAGATCAGCGGCAGGCATGGCCCGCAATTGCTTCAGTGATCCTGGAAAGAGCTGCTCCCCAGTCTTCTCCGCCTCCGTCAGTGTAAGCGCATCCGAATAAGTGTCGCCGCTGCGTGGCGACATCACCGCGCCGAGCCCGGTCATCCGCATGGTGCCGTCGTCCGGAGCCCTGGTAACCGTCCCGCTCTCGGCGATCACTTTATGAAACAGCCCTTTGGCCTGAGGCGAGGTCATCAGGACGTTCACATCGACGGCTCCGGCCGATTGGCCGAAGATGGTGACGTTCGCCGGATCGCCGCCGAATTTCGAAATGTTGTCGCGCACCCACTTCAACGCCGCGATCTGGTCCATCAGGCCGTAATTTCCGGAAGCATGGTGCGCCGACTCCTTCGTCAGTTCGGGATGCGCCAGGAAGCCGAATACGGTGAGGCGGTAGTTCGCGGTCACCAGCACCACCCCGTGGCGCGCCAGGCTTTCGCCGTCAAAATTGTTGCCCGATGCGGTGCCCGCATAGTTGCCGCCGCCGTGAAACCAGACCATCACCGGCTTGCGGGCGCGGGCTGGCCATTCGGGAGTCCACACGTTCAGGAACAGGCAGTCCTCGCTGCTCGATTCCTGCATGCGCCCGCCGGCGTTCTGGGCGCAGGGCGCGCCGAAGGAGGTCGCTTCGCGCACGCCGGTCCAAGCCTTAATCGGAGCGGGCTCGCGCCAGCGCAGATCCCCGACAGGAGCCTGCGCAAACGGAATGCCCTTAAACGCAGCCCCGCCCTTCTCGAGAACTCCGCCGCGGACCTGGCCGCCGGTGACGGCGATGATTGGCGCGGAGTCGGCGGCCAACACCGGCATCGCCAGGACGACAAACAGGACAGTGCGCATGACAGTCCTCCGGTCGATTATTGTATCGCGAGGATTGTATCGCGATGCGCGGCGGAGTATGATGATCGACGGCATGACTCGAATCACATTACCTCTATGGATCGCAATCGCGGGAGCAACCGCGTACGCTCAGGCCGACCAGAAGCCCGTAAATGATCTTCCCAATCCTTATCGCACCGTGCGCGACTGGGGCAAGCCTCCCGGCGGCGTACCGTGGGCGGCGGTGACCGCCGTCGAAGTCTCACCCGACGGCAGCATCTACGTCATTCACCGCTGCAAGGACAACTCCTGCGCCGGCCGGCCCGAGCCGCCGATCCTCAAGTTCGACAAATCCGGCAAGCTGCTCAAGGCCTGGGGTGAAAATATGTTCGTCTTCCCGCACGGCGCGACCGTGGACGCCCAGGGGAACCTGTGGGTCACCGACTCGCAGGTCAAAGACGGCAAAGGTCACCAGGTGTTCAAGTTCTCACCCGAAGGGAAAGTGCTGCTGACCCTCGGTAAGGCCGGGGCCGTGTCCACCGCGCCCGGCGAGTTCGACGAGCCCACCGACGTCCTGGTCGCTCCTAACGGCGACGTCTTCGTCACCGAAGGCCACTCCGGCGGGACCCCTGGCAACGATCGCGTTTCGAAATTCGACAAGAACGGAAAGTTCATCAAGTCTTTCGGCAAGCACGGATCAGGACCCGGTGAGTTCTTCAACCCCCACACCATCGCCATCGATTCGCGCGGACGCCTGTTCGTCGGCGACCGCGGGAACAATCGCATCCAGATTCTCGATCAGGACGGCAAGTATCTAGACACCTGGCAGTGGGGCCGGCCCAGCGGCATCCTGATCATGAAGGACGACACCATGTATGTTGCCGACTCCGAATCCTACGGTCCGGATCAACCCGGCTGGAAAAAGGGCATCCGCATTGGCAGCGCCAAGACCGAGAAGATCGACTACTTCATCGAAGATATGGAATCGACGACCATCGAGCATAGCGGCGCGGAAGGCGTCGGCGTCGATGCGGACGGCAACGTCTACGGCGCCGTCGTGCGGCGTCAGATGCTCGAGAAGCACATCAAGAAGTAGCGCCTACTTCCCCACCATGTGCGTGACGTCTTTCTCGTTCTCGAGACAGACGTACTCCAGAACATCCGTGTCCAGCACGATGGACTGATGCAGCGTCACGGTCCACGGCTTGGTGTAGGCCTTCAGATCCTCCACCGTCACCTCGACTTCCATGTTCCCGTAATTCAACCTGCGGAAGCGTTCAGTGATTTTGGCCGCATCGGTCAGCGGGCTGCCGTTGTAGTCGGCCCATAGATCGTCACGGAAGCCGACGGTCTGCACGACCAGCGTATCGCCCTCCCATTTTCCCGACGAGAAGCCATTCCACGACGGATTCGGATCGCTCGGCAGCGGCCGGCCGTCGGTAAAGATCTGCCGGTACTCCATGTCGCGCTCATGCAGAATGGTGATGAATCCGGGAACCTGCACAATCCTCCGGATCATCGGATGGGTCTGCATTGCAGAATGCCGAGCGGCAGGCAGCGCACATCGGGATTGCTTCTGCTGAAATCCGCCATGCGCTTGTCTCGGATCTCCAAGGCCCAGGGTTGATACGGCAGGCCGCCCGGGAGCCCCAATCCGATATCCCAGAACTGCGTCGCGCGCTGCGCTTGGCCTTCCAGGCTTTCCGGACCACGGTTGCGACTGACCGGCTGCCAGACTCCCGAAAGATCCGGCTTGCCGTCGGCCATTCGCGGCGCGGGCGCGGCCAGATTCGGCTTCCCGTCCTTCGTCTTGGGAACGCCCGCGGTCGGGTAGTGGAACCACTGCGCCGAGAGGACCGCTGGAGCGATTACAAGGAGCAAGGCTCTCATTTCACTTCGCCGGCGCCGGAGCCGGAGTATTGGGCGCCAGCGGCGGCTGCGGTCCGACAACGGTGGTGAGCGCCTGATACGCGCAATCCTCATCCCGATTCCCCCCGCCCACGCCGATCGCCCCGATCATCTGACCGTCGACGATAATCGGCAGTCCGCCCGATGTCGGAAATACCGGCAGCTTGGACCACCGCAGTTGAAGCGCAACGTTATTCGCAACCTGATTCGCCCGAGCATGCGTCGAATCCCGCGTATACAGGACGCTCTGCGCCTTCAAGAGCGCCGTCTCGGTGTTGATCGGAACCTGGCCGTCCATGCGATGCGCGTGCACGATCTGACCCGTGGGGCTGAGGATGAACACACTCACAGCCATGTTGTTCTTGACGGCGAAATCGATACAGGCTTGGGTGATCTTCGCGGCTGTGTCCGCCGAGATCTCGTTCTTGATCAGGGTCTTCTTGGCCGCTTCGTCCGAAATCACGAACTTGTTGATGTTCTGCGCGGAGACCGCGCCCGCGAGGATCGCCAGCACGGCAGTGATTTGCGTTTTCATATCAGGAGAATTACATCATCCGGCGCGGCGGAAAGCAATCGCATATGATCTTGGGAAGGGTTCCACTTATGAGGAGGGCTTATGTACAGCATTAGGACCAAGCGAAATCGGATACTCGCCACGTTGGCCGGCCTCGGCATGTTGGTTCTCTGGACGTCGCTGCCAGCACAGCAGCCAACTGCGCCCAAGTTCAAGTACGATCCCGACTGGCCCAAGCCCCTGCCGAACAAGTGGAAGCTCGGAGGCGTCACCGGATTGGCCGTCGACAAAGACGACAACGTCTGGGTGCTCGACCGCCCCAACGATCTGACCGATATCGAGCTCGAGGCCGAGCTGACTCCTCCGCTGGCCGATTGCTGCGTCCGGCCTCCCGCGATGATCCACATCGACAAGAACGGCAACGTTATCGGTTCCTTCGATGCGCCCCAAGGCCACGGCATGGCGGTCGACAGCAAAGGGTTCGTCTACATCGGACAGAACACCGTCCGCAAGTACGATCCCAAGACCGGTAAGGTGGTCGGCGCGGTGCCTCGCACGCCCGAGACCGAGACGGGTGGAACAGCGGGAGCGGCCGAGCCAATTCTTCCCATGCACATTCCAGGCCGCGGCAGCGCCGGTCCGGTTGCTGGGTTTCTCACGCCACCCGGCGGGCGTGCTCAACCCGCTCGCGCGGCTCAGGCGGCTCGCGACGCAGCCGTAGCGGCCTTCCGCGCCAAGTATCCTCCCACCACGCCGATGATCGTCGGCGGACTGGAAGAGATACGCCTCGACGAACCGGCTCACGAGCTTTACGCCGCCGACAATTATTTGGGCGGTCGCGTGATGGTATTCGATCTGGACACTCTCCAGTTCAAGCGCGGCTGGGGAGCCTATGGACACGCCCTATCGGAAATCAGCACCAATGACGCCGATCGCGCGTATACTCCCGGCGGATCCATGCCCAAGGAGTTCCGGGGCCACCTCACGCTGAACATATCCAATGACGGGCTGGTCTACGCGGCGGATCGCAACGCGAATCGCATCCAGGTCACCACCAAGCAAGGTAAGTTTGTGAAGGAATTCATCCTGGCCCCGATGACCGGCGTGGGTGGGTCCACCGGAGGCGTGATGTTCTCGCCCGATAAGCAGCAGCGGCTCTTATATATTTCCGATCTCACCAACAACCACATCTGGTTCCTCAACCGCGAGGACGGCAAGATCGTCGGTCAGATGGGCAGCATGGGTGAAAGCGGGGGCCAATTCTACGGGGTCCACATGATCGCCGTCGACTCCAAAGGCAATATCTACACCGGCGAGGTGTTCGCCGGCGAGCGAGTCCAGAGATTCATCCCTGTCAAGTAATCAACGGCTCATTTCGCCGCGGTGATCGAGTCCACGCTGTTATCCATCTGGATCGTCGTCTTCTTCGCGTCCAGCGTGCCCGTGACCGTCACCTTTTTCCCCGCAAACTTTTCTGGAGTCTTCTGGTCGCTCAACGTGTAGACTTCTTTGCCGTCGTAGAGGACATACAAGGCGCCGTGCGCCAGGACGCAGGCCACGGTGCAGTCGGCGTCCGTCGGCCCCATGCGCATACCCTTGTGATCGGCACTGGAGCACATGCTGTCCGTGACGACGCCGGTGAACTTCTGCTTCCCCGGCGCCGCAACCAACGCTGCAACGATGAAAAACCCAGCCAGCAGCGGCTTCATGCCGCGTTTATTCGCCCGGCGTCATGAGGTGCGCGGTCGTGGTGCCCGCATTCATGATCCAGACACCACCCGACGCGCCACTCTCGGGCAGCCCGAGGGTCTTGGTGGTCGCGCCCGGCACGGCGATGGTCATGTGCGATCGCGGGTTCGCCGGATCGCCCATCGAGTGATACCATACCGATCCGAACTCGGGCTTCACGCGGGTCCCGTCTTTCTCGGCGGCGTCGAGAGCGGCTTGTTTTTGAGCGCCCATCGCCTCGAACTTCATGTTCTGAGCGGCCCGTTCCAGGTTGCCAAGGTTGGTGCATTCCACGAGATATGCCGGTTGACCCTGCAGCCCGGACTTGTCGTAGCAGACCAGTTTGTTGGTGCCCTTCTTCAATGTGTCGTAGGTGAAATCGGCCTTCCACTTTATGACGGTGGCATCCTTCCCCAAATTCCCCGGCGCGGCTTTCAGAGCCTTGTCGATAGCGGCTTGGTCGCCTTGCGCGAATGCGGCGGCCGAGATGGCCAGGATGCTAAGAGCGATCGTAATCATGCGTTTCATAGGTGTGATCTCCAGTTTTGTCCGCCAGAACTCTCTTAATGTAGACGCGATTCGCGAACGGCAGTCCCGGCGGTTCAATTCAGTATATCGCGCCGGGGGCCGAGCCTTCTTTTCGACCTCCAGAGTTCTCCCACCTGTCTTGGTGCGCCTGTCAATTCTCCGTCGGCTTCTCGATGTGTTCGATCACGTACGTGTCCACCTTGCCTTTTTTCGATTCCATCCTCAACCCAAGCCGCTCAAACACCGTGAAGAGTGTGGGTAGATCCCTCAGGTCTACACCATCCTGCTTCGTTCCAGCCGCCGGAGGTGACGATCCGAGTTCCATCGGCTGGAATGGTTCCGTTTCGATGTGATAAAGACCTTTGATTCCGGTCTTATCGAAGAGTGGACGATCCGTCCAGCTTTGTACGAAGGTCACCAGGTCCGCCATGTCCACCGCTCGCGCGTGGAGCCCTCTTCCCCGACCGCCGGTGAATCGATGACAAACCGCGTTCGCAGCGGGCTCGCTTAAGGGAGTGTCGGGACAATCTTTTTCTTGGATGTCCGCCTTCGGGAGCTTCGGCCCGCCCGTTCCCACCACCAACTCATACACCGGCATCTCCTTCGTCTCACGCTGGATCACCAGCTTGAAGCGATCCGCCAGAAGGGCTTGGAGCATCAACCTCCCGCTCTCGGCCCGGGCAATCGGTGATAACCCTTCGGGAATCGACCCTTTCGCGGCCGTCGCTTCAATGTCGTAAACGCCTTCCAGAGAGTTGAAGTTGAGCCAACCCGGAACTCCCGTAAGCCGGGCGAGAGGGCCCTGGACAGGAATGTTGTACGCAGTCGCAATCACCATAAGCAGCGGAGCCCTCGAAGTAAATCTCCCGCCAGGGAGGAACTCCGGGGGCCGCATATCCCTGTAATCGCCCTTGTATGGTTTAACCGATACCACCTCGAAAGCGTGAGCCGTCGGCTGCGATTGAGCTCTCATTTGCGGCGCGCTAATGCCGATCGCGATCGGACCCGCCACCGCCAGCACTCCAGCTCCAGTCAGCAGCATTTTCCTGCTGAAATTCAACTTCTGCGCGACCCGATTCGCCATAATCTCCTCGATTCGTTTCTTGAGATTCGCTCCGCTCACTCCTGCCACACACTCCAGCGGCGATTCCAGGTAGAACTCGCACACCTTGAGAATGCCTTCCGCATAAATCTGTGGATCGCTACCCGTTCGAAGGACCTCTTCGTCGCATGCCCGCTCCCGTTCTTCCACCAGCCGCGCGCCCAGCCACCACACCAGCGGATGAAACCAGAACACTCCTTCGACGACCATATGAGCCGCCGTAGCCAGATTGTCGCGGCGGCGGATGTGGCACATCTCATGCGCGACGATCGAACCCAATTGACCTGGCGTCAGACGATCTGTGATCCCTTCGGGCAGAAGCAAGACCGGTCGAAAAATCCCGAATACACCAGGTTCGAACATCGCCGGTGAGGATCGCACTTCAATCCCGATTGGCAATGGCAGGCGCGGGGCCCTGCGTACGATCGCCCGCACGCGCCGCCATCTAAGGCACCACCGCACGCCGACTGCCGCAAAACCAATCGCCCAAGCGAGCATCAGCAGCTCCAAGGTCCTGTCCGCCTTCGAAGGTGCGGCCGGTAAAGTCGCAACCAAAACCTCTGAAGAAAACGGTTCGCTTACCTGCTGCATTACGGCGGACAAGCTAGCCGGCGCGATCTGATGCCTGGACGGCCATTCCACGTAGCTGCCGATGCTCGCCAATAGCGAGAAAGGAATCAGAAACTTCACCGACGCAGCCAGCCAAACCCAGTACCGCGTCTGGGCTCGATTCTTCCGCAGCGCGAGCGTGAGTAGGCCCGCGATACCGGCGAATAAAGTTGATTGCCACAAGTGGTTAAGAACCGGGGTCTGATCAAGCATTGGTTTCATCCTTTCTTCCCAGCTTTCGGAGAGTTTTCTCGGCCTCCCGCACATCCGCCAGGGAAAGGCTGCCGGATTCAATCAGGTGTGCCATGATCGGTTGGGCTCGACCACCGAACAATCCCAGCAGGTCATCGATTAACCTTCGCTGGGCCGCGTTGCGTGAGGTGACCGGCTCGAAAAAGTGGGCGTTGCCGAGCTTCTTCCCCCGCCGCACCACCTTCTTGAACTCCAGCCGGTACACGGTGGTCTGTATGGTGGTGTAAGCGGGTCTGTCCGGCTCCGGGAATGCTTCCTGAATCTCTCGAATCGACGCCGAGCCTTTGCTCCACAGCGTCTCCATGATCTGCATTTCGAGTTTCGTTAGTTTTTTGGGGAGACCCATCGCCAGCGAGTCTACTACAGATGTATGTAGGATGCAAGGTTTTTTGTTTGCGGGGATCCGCCACTCGATGAGGACACTCAATGCGGCATCCGCCAGTTTTCTGCTCGCAGCAGCAACCAAGAGCACGAGTCTTGACAAAATGTCATATTAGATATAATCTAAATAATTCATGGACGCCGAGGCGATTAAACAGTCGTTGGAAAACAGCGGGTTGCGATGCACTCCGCAGCGCTACGCCGTGATGGCATTCTTGATGGAACACAACAGGCATCCCACGGCTGCGGAAATCTTTGAAGCCGTGAATCGCGTGGATCCGCGCTCTTCCAGGGCCACGACTTATAACAATCTGCGGGACTTGGTGCAGGCGGGTTTGGTGCGTGAAGTGGCCGTCGAGGGCCGCGCCGCGCGATTCGATGCGAAAGGCATTCGGCATCACCACTTTATCTGCGACCGCTGCGGCAATGTTGAGGACATGGAGTGGTACGACGTGCCTAGGCCTGCCTCGGGCTCCCTCGGCAAGCGGATTCTTCGCGAATGCGAACTCATCTTCCGCGGGCTCTGCAAGAAGTGCGCCCTGCCCCGCGCGTCCCGGAAACTGTCGTAATCGATTTGAAAGAAGGAGCAAACCTTGTCAACCGAAGCGAAGTGCCCGTTCCCACACACCCAAGCTGCAGCCCCGGCGAATGCGAACTGGTGGCCGAAACAGCTCAATCTGAAGATGCTGAATCAGAACTCCCCTCTGTCCAACCCCATGGACGAGGAGTTCAACTACGCGAAGGAGTTCAAGAGCCTTGATCTGGATGCCGTGGTTAAGGACCTCCACGCCTTGATGACGGACTCGCAACCCTGGTGGCCCGCCGACTTCGGCCACTACGGCGGACTCTTCATCCGTATGGCTTGGCACAGCGCCGGTACATACCGCATCGCCGACGGCCGCGGCGGCGGTGGCGCCGGCCAGCAGCGCTTCGCGCCGCTCAACAGTTGGCCGGACAATGCAAGCCTCGATAAGGCGCGCCGCCTGCTCTGGCCGATCAAGCAGAAATACGGCAAGAAAATCTCCTGGGCCGACCTCATGATTCTGGCCGGCAACGTCGCCTTGGAGTCGATGGGCTTCAAGACCTTCGGTTTTGGCGGCGGGCGCGCCGACGTCTGGGAACCCGATGAAACCTACTGGGGGGCCGAGCGCACGTGGCTCGGCGACGAGCGCTACACCGGCGACCGCCAGCTCGACAATCCCTTCGGCGCGGTTCAAATGGGCCTGATCTACGTGAATCCGCAAGGACCCAACGGAAATCCGGATCCCATCGCCGCGGCACGCGATATCCGGGAGACGTTCGCCCGCATGGCGATGAATGACGAGGAGACCGTTGCGCTGATTGCCGGCGGGCACACCTTCGGCAAGACTCACGGCGCGGCCCCCGACTCGAATTGCGGTCCCGAACCCGAGGGCGCCCCGCTCGAGGAGCAGGGCTTCGGCTGGAAGAATTCCTTCGGCACCGGCAAGGGCGGCGATGCGATCACCAGCGGTCTGGAGGGCATCTGGACGAGCACCCCGACCAAGTGGAGCAACAACTTTTTCTGGAACCTGTTCAGCTTTGAGTGGGAACTCTTCAAGAGCCCGGGGGGGGCGCACCAATGGCGTCCCAAGGGAGGGGCTGGAGCGGGCACGGTCCCGGATGCGCACGATCCGTCCAAGAAGCACGCCCCCACCATGCTCACCACGGATCTGTCCCTGCGGTTTGACCCTGCTTACGAAAAAATCTCGCGGCGCTTCCTCGAAAACCCCGATCAGTTCGCGGACGCCTTCGCACGCGCCTGGTACAAGCTGACGCACCGTGACATGGGCCCCATCGCACGCTATCTCGGCCCGCTGGTTCCCAAGGAGCAACTGATCTGGCAGGACCCGGTTCCCGCCGTCGATCACCCGCTGATCGGGGACGCGGACATCGCGGCTCTCAAGACCAAGATCATGGCGTCCGGCCTCTCGATCTCCGAACTAGTCACCACTGCCTGGGCCTCGGCGTCGACGTTTCGCGGCTCCGACAAACGTGGCGGAGCGAACGGCGCCCGCATTCGGCTCGAACCGCAAAAGGGCTGGGAAGTAAACCAACCCGCCGCACTCTCCAAGGTCCTCAAGACTCTGGAAGGGATCCAGAAGGAGTCCTCCAAGAAGGTCTCGCTGGCCGACCTGATCGTGCTGGGCGGCTGCGCTGCCGTCGAGGCCGCTGCGAAGAAGGCCGGCCACGACGTAAAGGTTCCCTTCTCGCCGGGGCGCACCGATGCTTCGCAGGACCAGACCGACGCGCACTCCTTCGCTCCACTGGAGCCGGTCGCGGACGGGTTCCGCAACTACCAACGGAAGGGAGACCCAAGACCCGCCGAGGAACTGCTGCTGGATCGGTCGCAATTGCTCACGCTGACGGCCCCCGAGATGACGGTTCTCGTCGGCGGCCTGCGCACACTCGGTGCGAACGCCGGCGGCTCGAAACACGGCGTCTTCACCGACAAACCGGGGGTGCTGACGAACGACTTCTTCGTCAACCTGCTTGACATGAGCACCGAGTGGAAGCCTGCTGCCGAAGGCACCCCCTCTCAAATTTATGAGGGGCGCGACCGCGCGACGGGCAAAGTCAAGTGGACCGGCACCCGTGCCGACCTGGTCTTCGGTTCCAACTCCCAGCTCCGGGCACTCGCGGAAGTCTACGCGTGCAGCGACTCGAAGCAGGCGTTCGTGAAGGACTTCGTGGCTGCGTGGAACAAGGTGATGAATCTTGATCGCTACGACCTTGCCTGAGCCTCGGCGTGCGTTGGTGTATTCTTAGCCCAATGCCGGATCTGTCTCGTTCTCGACGCTCCGTCGCGTTTGTCATTCTGGGCACGCTCCTGGCATCGACTCCTTCGGCGGCTCAGTGGCTGAAGGTTGCCACCGCGGGAGTGCCTCGAAAGGCCGATGGCAAGGTGGACATGTCGGCCCCCGCCCCTCGGCTGGCGGATGGCAAGCCCGATTTTTCCGGAGTCTGGGCCACGGCTGAGCCTTATGATCGCCGAGCGCTTGGCTTGTCGAGTCCCAAGGATCTGGCAGGTCCGAAGGATCCGCGGAGTCCCGACGCGCAGAGGCCTGCTGACCCCACTGCGATCGTCGGCTCGCGCCAAATGGCGAATATAGGGATCGATCTTCCGGGAGGGTTGCCGTATCAACCGTGGCTTGCGTCCATCGTCAAGGAGCGCACCGACAACCTGGCGAAAGAGGACCCGCACATCCGGTGCCTGCCGGATAACTTTCTTCGCGCGTACGGGATGCCGTTCTTGCTGAAGTTCGTCCACAAGCCCGGTCTCTTGGTGGTGCTCAATGAAGTGAATGCCGGCTACCGCCAGGTTTTCACGGACGCACGGCCGTTGCCCGTAGATCCGAACCCCTCGTGGCAAGGATACTCGTCGGGGAAATGGTCTGGCGATACCCTGGTGATCGACACCATAGGCTTGCGCGACGACACTTGGATCGATTGGAGCGGAAGCGTGCTGACCCAGGCCGCCAAAGTGCGAGAGCAGATCCGGCGCCCGGACTATGGACACCTCGAAATCCAGGTCACAGTCGACGATCCCAAGGCTTATACCAAGCCGTGGACGGTCACACTAAACCAGCGCATCGCGGTCGACACAGAGCTGATCGACGAGGTCTGCCTGGAGGGTGAGCAGTCCCTCAAGCACATGAAGTAAGGCTTGTCTCTTGGTACTTCGCCCACGCACGATAGTTCTTGGGAATGTCGAGCGTCTTCAGTTGCTTCCAAGCCTTCATGGCCTGCTCTCGAGTGGCGCCCTTCTCCGCGGATAAGAAGTCGCTCACAAAGTTGATGTAACAGTCGAGGGGAATTTGAGGAAAAGGTCCCTCGGTCTGATTGAGTCGAACGTATTCTTTGACCACGTCTCCGTAGGTGAGCTTGACGCCCTTGACGAGTTGCTCTTCCCGCCAACGGTTGTGCCGGTAGCGCACGCCGGATTTCCTTTTTAAGCCCGGAGCAAGTTTCTGCGCTTCTCGATCGAGGAAAGCCTTGGTCTCTTTGTCGTTCGTGTAGACCACCACCGGAAGATTCAGGCTGAGCCCCAATTCGACGTCTTTAGGACCTGAGGTCGAGAGGTTTCTTTTGGTCGGGCTCTTGATCTTACCGGTCTTGAGAAGGTGCTTAATGGCTGTTTCGAGCTCGTCTTTACGTAGCCTGTTCGCGAATGGAATCCCGATAGTCTGCGCAAATTCCTTGAGCTCGGTTGCATACCAATAACCATTGTCGAACTGAGTCACAGTCATTGAGGTCGATAGCTTGGTCTTCCGTTTCAAGCCTACTCGATGCGGATGCTTTTGCCCTGGTTGGGTTTGTAGCAATGCGGCCCATTATCAAAGCAATCGGGAGTAACGATCTTCTGCCCGTCCCCGAGCACGATGTTCGTGCCGTTGACGTGATTCGGTCCGTCCAGGGCCTGATAACCGTCCACGGAGATCTCCGTCCCTACCGCGAAGGAATTCTTCGAAAAGCCCCGCCTCTTCGCCGTGTTCGGAGGAATGGTGTTCACGAGCCACGTAGCCACTTTGCCGTCCGCGCCGGCCACTTCGAGGTGGATCACGATGTGCGGATTGGTCCATTCCAGCAGGCTGACTTTTCCGGTGAAATGGACCGGTTTCTTCTGATCGAATCCCGCGGACCCATGATGCGCCCAGATGGGAGCCGCGGCTAGGAGCACAGCGAAGACAACGAGAAGTCTGAGTCTCATCCGGAGCCTCCGTTTTGGCTTTCCGTACGGAGCCATTTTACACCCACCCTGTGGTAGAAACCTCTTAGTCGCGCCGATCTCCTGGTAGGGCCGGCCTTTTGGGTAGGGCCGGCCTTCAGGCCGGCCGCAGCTCTCAGCCCGCCTCCTGGCTGGCACACTTCCCCTGTAATAGAAGAACCCGGGCGTGCGGTCGAGGCCAAAATGAAGCGATCATAGTGGAGGAACGCTTGGCGGAACATATGACGAAAGTAATTTCAACCACAAAGGCGTCGGCGCAGCTTGACCAGTTGATCCGCAAAGCCAACCGGCAAAAAACCCGCTTTATCCTCGGCAAACCCGGCGAAGCGGCAGGCGTGCTGGTTGGCATGGAGGACTACATCCGCACTTTCGCGCCGGAACCCAAGGTTCTGAAAGTGATCGGTGAGCAGTCGCAGAAGAAAGGGACGGACAAGCTCACCATGCGACAGATTGACCGGGAGATCGCAGCTTACAGAAAAGAGGAATCCTGACGCGGATTACCTCGAACCGGGTAATAGAACGATATATTCGCTGCTTGGTTACCGCGAGGGTGCATGACATTTCCGAGTTCATCATGGAGCATTGCGAAGTTTCTTCCCGCCGCACGAGGGCACTAAACGATATAGTTACGTGAGAGGGAACACCACATGTACCATTTTCGACCGCTGCCACTTGTTCTGGTTCTTATTTCCTGTGGAACGCAAGCCTGTTCTCAGGAACTCACGCCCGTTCAGAAACAGGTGGTTGCGGATCTTAAGGGTGATCTTGAAGGTATTAGGAGAGACATTGACGACGCCCAGAAACAAGATCAGCGTTACACTGGCGGCTTAATCAAGTCGCGCATTGCCGTTCGCCTTGAACTACTCAAAACAAATGCAGCGCTGGTTGAGCAGAGGATTCACACCATAGAGGGAGGGACAAGGACTACGGTCGTCGTAAACGTCGTCAAAACCGATCCGTCAAGAGCCGCCGAACTAGCAAAGGAAATTGAAACCCAAAAGGAAAAAGTATCCGCTGCTCGGGCACAGGCTGACCGATACGCCGGCGGACTAGCGCTGGCGCTTTCCGAGACGACATTCGCAACGGCCGGCAACACGCTCGCCATGCTTGAACAACAGTATCTCGCCGCAAAGTACGGATTGTCTATCCCAGCCTCGACCGAGGGCAGCGGTGATGGAAAGGCAACGCCGAAGGGCATTTCGCCTTCCGTCTCCTCGCCCGCAACGTCCGGTGCGGCTACTACAAATTGCCTGAAAATCCAGACCTTCGATTCCAGCGTGCTTTCTACTAACAACGTGTATACCGAGCTGGCTTGGAAGGTGGATGTCGCAAATTCGTGCGACATGTCGTTCAGGGTTAGAGCAACTTTCACAATTTTCGATAAGGATGACTTTGAGCTAGATTCAGGTTCCGAGGATGTAAATGTCCCGGCAAACGGCGTCGGAAATGCGCGTGGAAAGATGCTGGTTAGCCCTCCTGAAAAAGCAAGGCGGATGACAAAACAAGGAGCAAGCTTGTCTATGCGGTAGACTCGACGACTCCGGACAACCGACTACCGCCAGCTTGGAATGAAAGGAGCCTGCACGCGGGTCAAGGCCGCCTCAACGGCAGGTGCTGATCGATATCGTTGACGAACAAGGCGAGAATATCGCCTTTAACCAGAGCCTTGTTCTTGTGGCCCAAGTCACGACGAATGGTGAAGATCAGCTCTTCGTAGAGAAACATAGCCTTCAGGGGATTTGCCTTCACGGCCGCATCGTCAGTCAACAGACGGCGCCATTTAACCCAGGCTCCGAGTATCTCGTCAGAGCCCCAAACCATTGCTCTCTGAGTGAACTCAGACATGAGCACAATCATTTCCTTTTCGGATAACGATTCTCCGGTTTTCGAACCCATCAAGATTCGAAACGTGAACCTAATCAGGTCTTCGTAAACTGGAATCTTCTTCTCGCGGTGTTCCTTCTGGATTATCGATCGGGATTCATAAATCTTTCCCAGAACGATGGACAAGACCGACACGAAAACAGTCGCGGCGGCGGCGATGATGGCTACGACGATATCCGACTTCATCGACGCGAGAGCAAGTATTGTGGTGCGTGCTGCCGCGAGTGTGCCATAGCCGATTCCCGCAATCAATAGGATGCCGAAGCATACGGACAAGGCATGCCGAACCTTGGGTGACATTTGATTACTGACGCCCCCTCGGACTCAGTTTAGTGGACCGGAACTCCCGCCTGAGCGGCGTGTTCTTGGCCACACGCTCGATTCGCTCTTGGGAGATCGTCCCCCACAGAGGGCAGTTTGGGACTCCTCTATCTCCTAACCCTCCCGTCGGTTGTGACCTCCCCGACTTTAGAGTAAACTTCGCATGATGCATGCCGCACACCGCATAGTGCTCGTCCTGGGAGCCATTGCGCTCGCGGATGGCCAAGCCCTGACAGGCCTCGTCCGCTCCGCCGACGAAGGTCCCATGGAGGGCGTCCTGGTCAGCGCCCAACGCGTAAACACACCCATCACCACCACGGTCGTCACCGACGCCAGTGGACGATACAGCTTTCCTCGCACCCACCTCGAGCCCGGCCGCTACACGCTCCGCGTCCGTGCCACGGGTTACGACCTCGAAGACCCAGGACCCATCAACATCGCCGCCAACAAGACCGCCACCGCCGACCTGAAGCTCGCCAAAACCAAGGACCTCGCCTCGCAGCTCTCCAACGCCGAGTGGCTCCTCAGCATGCCGGGCCCCGACGACCAGAAGAGCTTCCTGCTCAACTGCGTCAACTGCCATCGCCTGGACTTCATCACGCGCTCGCGCCACACCTCCGCCGAATTCATCCAGGTCATGGAGCGCATGGGCGGGTACGCCAACTCGGCCACGCCCCTGAAACCCCAGCGCCGCAAGGCGGAACGCTTGCTCGAAGACCGCGGCGAGAGCCGTCGTCTGGCCCGCGAGCGCCAGGCCGCCTACATGAGCACGGTTAATCTCAAAGCCGGTCCTACCTGGAATTACGACCTCAAGACGCTGCCCCGCCCCCGCGGCAAGGGCACGCAGGTCATCATCACCGAGTACGATCTGCCGCGCAAAACCATCCAGCCGCATGATGTGATTGTCGACTCCGCCGGCATCGTCTGGTACTCGAACTTCGGCGAGCAGGAGATCGGCAGGTTCGATCCCAAGACCGCCAAGCTGACCGAATTCTCGATCCCCGTCACCAAGCCTGGATGGGCGCTCGGCGAGTTGGGATTGCGCACCGACCGCCAGGGCTTCCTCTGGTTCGGCGTCAGCTTCCAGGCCGCCATCGCGAAGTTCGATCCGAAGACCGAAAAGTTCCAGATGTTCCCGCTCACCGGCGAGTTCAACAAGGACATGACGCAGATAAACATGGCGTCGCCCGAAAGCAGCCATGTGGATGGCAAGGTCTGGCTGCAGAACAACGGCTTCGCCATGATTCATCGCCTCGACCCGGCCACCGGCAAGTTCGAGGACTTCGCTCCCTTCAAAGACGCCAAGGAAGGCGAGAACCACAACATCTACGACGTCATCCCGGATTCGCACAACAACGCCTGGTTCACTGACTTCTACGCCGAACACATTGGGCGTATTGACGCTAAGACGGGGAGAATCAGCCTGTTCCCGACTCCCACGCACGCTTCCGCCCCGCGCCGTGCTCAAATGGATGCCGAGGACCGGCTCTGGATCGGCGAATACCGCGGCAACCGGATCGCGATGTTCGACACCAAGACCGAGCGCTTCAAGGAATGGGAAGCTCCGACGCCGTTTAGCGCTCCTTACGACGTGACTCTCGACACGCAGGGCTATGCCTGGACCGGATCCATGAGTTCGGACCGAGTGCTGCGGCTCGATCCGAAATCGGGGCAGTTCACCGAGTACCTGATGCCGCGTTTCACCAACATCCGCAGAGTGTTTGTGGATAATTCGGGGCCGAAACCGGTATTATGGATCGGCAATAACCACGGAGCGTCCATAGTGAAGGTGGAACCACTCGATGAATAAGAAACTACTTCTGATATTTGTTGCCGCGATCCTTTTCGCTCAGACTAAGGGCGGCCAGGACATGTTTGGCCAGTATGAAATTGTGAAAGGTTGGCCTAAGGACATCAGCACGCTTCCCGGCAACGATAAGTGGACCTACGGCGCCGGACAGAGCGTCTACGCCGAGAGTCCTAACCGTATCTTCATGCTCTATCGCGGCGAGCTGCCCAAGATCCCGCGGCCTCGCGCCAAAATGCTGACCGACATGGGTCCGAGCATCCAGTTCCCCATCGGCCGCTTGCCCTGGCGCGATGCAACTACGGCTTCCCTGCCCGGCGGCGGCGCAGGCGGATCGATCCCAGGCGCGCCCACCGATGGCTGGTCGGGAACGTTAGGTGTCGATGCGAAGTGGGAGAACTGCATCGTCATCGCCGACGCGAACGGCAACATCGTCGAGCGCTGGACCCAATGGGACAAGATCCTGCAGCGCCCGCACTTCGTCGCGATCAACCCGTATGATCCCGAGAAGCACGTGTGGCTGGTCGACGATCACATGGCTGTCATCTATAAGTTCACGCACGACGGAAAAGACCTGGTCCAGACCATCGGCACGCCCAAAGTGACCGGCGCTGACGGAACGCACTTCAATCGTCCGACGTTCCTGGCGTGGCTGCCCGACAGCACCATGTTCGTCGCGGACGGTTACAACGGAACGCGCGTCGCCAAGTTCGACAAGAACGGAAAGTTCCTGCTGGATTGGGGCAAGCCGGGCACGCAGCCGAACGAGAAGCGTCCCGGTTACATGAACAACGTGCACGGCATCGCCGTCGATCCGCAAACTCGCCGTGTCTACGTCAACGATCGCGGCAACAAGCGCATTCAGGTGTTCGACGAGAACGGAAAGTATCTCTTCGAGTTCAGCATGGGCGAAGATCCGTCCGATATTCACTTGCTGTACATCGGTGCGGACCGGACGCTATGGGCCGCCGACCGCGGAACTTCGAAGATGCTGAAGTACGATCTCGACGGAAAGTTCCTGTACTCGTGGGGCATCTGGGGCGACTTCCCCGGCGGCTTCTGGGGCGTGCACGGTTTCAGCGTGGATCAGGAAGGCAACTTCTATACAGCCGAAGTCGACAGCGGCCGGGTGCAGAAGTTCCGCCCGAAGCCCGGCGCGAATCCGGCGCAACTGGTTAGCAAGCCCGTTTACTCAGCGTGGAAGTGAAAACGCCAGCAGGACGTTTCCCGGCATGCCGTTGCCGCCATATCCAGACGTGACGTAGAGCATTCCGCCGGCGACCACCGGCCCCATGCTGATGATCGAGCCGCCGTGAGCCTTGACGCCGTTGACGGTTTCGAAATCCTTGGCGGTGTCGAAGTCCCAGACGATCGCGCCCTTGGATGTTTCATACGCGCGGATGTGTCCGTCGGATGACCCGAGGAACGCGACGCCTGGAATCACGGTCACAGGAGCAGGCTGCGCGGCACTGCACCCAGGCGTTCCGATGCATGCGGGCTTCGGCGCGGGAGTCATCCAGAGCTTCTCACCGGTCTTGAGTTGGAAGGCCACCAGGCCGCCGCCGACTTCGGGCTTGCCTGCGGTGAAGTCAGAGATACCGATGTAAGCGACGCCCTGCTCGTCGCTCGCCGCGCCCCACATGAATCCGCCATTCACACCGCCCGAGGCGACCTTCTGTTTCCAAAGCAGCTTGCCCTGCTGATCCGCATCGAGTGCGTAGACGGTGCCGCCCTTATCGCCGGCGAAGAGAACGCGGTTGCGCAAGACCGGTGAGTGGCCGAAGTCGTAATCGACGAAAGGCAATTTGGGACAGTTGGTCTTGTCGTCCGCGCCGCAAGCGAAGTTGTAGCTATCGGCCGTGGTGAGTTGGCGCGACCACAATAGGCGGCCGGAGTCCATATCGATGGCGAGGATCGCGTCGCTGGTATCGGTCGGCGGGTTGGAGTAGTTGACGCCGGTACCTATATATAGGACGCGCTTCTGCGGGTCGAGCGTCGGCGACGACCACGGCACCGCGCCGGACGGTCCCCAGGTCCTGGTGCCCTTGGCGTTCTGACCGGTGACTTTGGGCTCGTCACGAACGGTATAGGCCTGCCAGATCCGCTTGCCTGTGGCCGCGTCCAGCGCGACGACGCTGCCTCTAAACGTACAGCATTCATAGGACGGATTGATGGCGGCGATGGACTCGTCGCGTCCTGACACAGGAACGTAGAGGCGGCCTGCGTCGAGCTTCGGCGATCCGGTGATCACAGCCATCGGCTGCTCGTCGGCGCGAACCTTCCAGAGCAGTGCTCCCGTAGAAGAGTTGACGGCGTAGACGTTGCCGCGCAGGTCGCCAAAATAGACCGATTGTCCGCCAACGACGGGCGCGGCGCGAACTCCGGCAGCAGCAGTGTAGGTCCAATACGTGCAGCCGGTGCGCGCATCGAGAGCATTGACGACGCCATTGGCGTCGCCCACGAAAACCCGGCCGCCGGCGACGGTGGGATTTCCAAAAGCGGTCGTGACGCCGGGAAAGCCGAACGCCCATTTCAGTTTCAGGTTCGGCGCAGTCTGCCGCGTCAAGCCGGAAGCTTTTGCGAAGCGCGTGTTGGCGGCGTCGGCCCAGCCGTTCCATCCACCGTTCGCACGCGGCGTGCCGGTACACTTCGCGGCGGACACCGAAGTCTCGCTCACTCCGATCTTGGCGACGGTTTCACGCTCAGCGGCGGTCAGACCTGCACCGATGCTCGACATCCGCCCGGTTTCGAGAGCGGTGAGGATCGCCTTCGAGGACATTTTTCGCAGCGTCTCGGGCAGTGGCGCGCCCATGACGTTGCCCGCGCTATGGCAGGCCGCGCAGCGCGATTGAAACGTCGCCTCAGGTGTCTGGGCGACGGTGGTAGCCGCGGCCAATACGAAGATGAGTCTTACTTCCAATCGTCCATTGCCTTCTTCGGGGCCGAGCCGGGCAGGAAGTCGAGAAGCTCCAACCGGATGCCGTTGGGATCGGTCACGTTGGTGATGCTGGTGAGGGTCGCGCCGGTGCGAGGGTCGTCGACTTTCACGCCGCGCTGGCGAAGGAGGGCGACCGTGGCGGCGAGGTTTTCGGGCCAGATGCCGACGTGGCTGAGTCCGACGGCCCGATCGCCGGTGGCGGGAGCGATCTCGAGGAAGGTGTCCTTCGTGATCTGGAGATAGCTGAGCGTGGGCTTGCCCGCCGCGTCCTTGATGGTGAAGGCTTCCTTCAGGCCCATGGTTTGGGTGTAGAAGCGCATGGACTCGTCGTAATCCTTGGCGTAGATTCCGACGTGGTTCAGCCGCAGGCCGGTGGACTTACTCTGCTGAGCTTGGCTCGGCTGCATCAGGAATGCTCCGACAACGATTCCTGCCGCGAAGAGGCTTGTGTTACGGATAAGACTGCGCATGGCCGTTCTCCTTTTCCTTGCTGCTCTGGCCAGTGTAGAGCATTCTCGCGCGGAGCGGGAGGTGCGGGCTTGGGTTCGTTCTGTCGCTGGGATTTCAGGAGGTTCAACTGCTTGAAGGCGCGGTCGAAGGCGCGATTGAGGTTGCCTTCGTAACGGGCGAGCAGGGAGAGGCTCTGACCGCCGTCGGCCAGCGTTTCAAAGACCCAGGCAAGGCGATCTTCGCCGGTCATGTCGGTGAATTCGTCGTCGATATCTTCAGCGCGGCGCACCAGCTCGGCTGTGAACAGGCTGGTTTCGATGGCCCAGATGCGGCGGAGGCGCCAGCGCGCGACGGCCATGGCCTCGACCAGATCCATCTCGACAGGGTTGGCGGGCTGGAACTGCTGGATGTGGGCGTCGAGGAGGAGCTGGAACTGTTCGTGGGATTCGGCGGGGAGCACGACGGTCTTGGCGGAGAGGCCGTGGCGGAGGCTGTTGCGGGACGACTTGGCTCGGCCTTCCGGGGTGGCGGGGCCGCGGGACTTGGCGCCGTTGGCGCGTGCGGATTTAGTTTTAAGGTCGGATGACATGATGATTCGATAATTCCCTTCGTGCGGAGAGGGTAGCGGAGGAGCGGGGGATGGGAGGGTCGGGTGGAGGGGGATGTTGTGGGAGTTTATGGGGATAGGGGCTCGGGAGTTGGGTGATTGGAGTCGTTTGAAGCGATCGAGGGAAGCGTTCGGGAGACCTGAAAATGGATACCCCTGCTTCCGGAAGCACCATATAAGGGGCGATTGACAACCTACCTACTATTGGTAGTTAGGTTTTGGTATTCACTGCTAGTGAAATAATACTTTACTTTGGTGAAGTCCAGCCTTATACTCTCTGGTGGGTGACCGATTTCGGTCACGGTGCTCTTTGAAAACTTGTTGGTTCATGAAGTCCGGGCCGGTGCAGTACAAGGCTCCGCCCTTCTGGCGGAGCGGCTCGCGGGAGCCTTTCGGGGTCGCTAAGTTTTGGTTCTAAACCGCCACGACTGGTGCGGCGCAGTGTATAGGTAGTCTGTCGGATCGTATTTTCCAAAAACGGGCTCGGCGTTGACGACTGGCGCTTAAAGGAGCGCCCGTTAATGGACACAACAATTTCAGAATGCGTCCTGGCGTTAAAAGACGTCCGGCGTAGTTTGCATCGCGATACTGATCCGAGTATCGGCATGGCTCTTGATGCGGTAATTGCAAGATTCGAGAGTTACTCAAAAGAGCCGCACTTCGATGAAGCCGACGTTAGGCTCGCAGTTGCGGAGGCGCTGATGATTATCAGTTCGCTTCTGAGCTGCTGCGCTAGCGTGGTGGATTTGATGGGGCGATTTTGAGCAGCTAGATACGACAGACTACCTTTTACAAGATTTATAGGAATCATATACAAACATGGACACAGGAAAAGCGATCCGGCTGTGTCGAGCCCAGAAAGGCTGGACACAGTCGGAGTTGAGCATGCGGACTGGCCTCACGGTGCCCCACCTCTCCATGTTGGAGAACAACCTTCGTGATCCGTCAATGGCCACGATGCAGGCGCTTGCGAATGCATTTGATTTGCCGCCGAACGTTCTCGTCTTTCTCGCCTCTGAGCCAGAAGAGCTCACCGGCTTGACCGACGAACTTAAGGAGAAGCTATCGCGTGCAGCTCTTACTCTCCTCGGACTACCGAGCTCTGGACTCTTGTTTTCGAACCCGGCCAATCGGAACACTTAGATCTCTTGCCCGGATGCTTCGATTGCCGGGTTCTGGGATGACTTCAGAGGAACTTCAGGCTTTTGCGGATCAGGCGAGTTCCTTGTATCGCGTCGCCGGATTAAAGCGGAAGCCAGACGGATCGGTACGTCCTTTGTTTGATGCCAAGTTTCCCTTGAAGACCATACAGGGGACGGATCCAATGCATGATTCTCCGGACAGTTGATTTTCCGGAGTATTTGCAGGGAAGCATCAAAAAGCGAGGGCAGGCCTCTAATGCTCGCCGGCATATGGGCCGTCGTCTTTTGATTACGGAAGACGTGGAGAATTTCTTCCCCGCAACCTCAGCGAAGGTTGTTTTTAACATCTGGCATCGTTTCTTCCGCTGTCCTCCAGACGTGGCTGAGTGCTTGACCAAGCTCACGACTAAAGACGGATCACTTCCTCAAGGGGCGAAGACCAGCCCCTTATTGGCGAATATTGTGTTCTGGGAACGCGAACGTGACTTGGTGTTGGAGTTTCAGAAGCGGGGAATTGTGTATACGCGGCTCGTCGATGACATCACGTGCTCTGCAGTTCGAGACCTATCGCGCGGTGAGATTAGCTGGGTTATTCGAAAGCTCCGCCACATTGCCACTTCGTTTGGATTTCGTCTAAAGCGCAAGAAAGAGACCGTTGCTCACGCTAGTCGACGCATGGTGGCCACGAAGCTCGTTGTAAACGTGAAGCTTTCGCTTCCTGCCGAACAACGGTCTCAGATCCGCGCAACCGTGAATTCCATAGTATCGAGCACGGACGCCATAGGAGACAAGGATTTCAATCACGCCTCCGGGCAAGTGGGATATCTATCCCAATACCACCCGGAGGAAGGTAAAGCGCTGAGAGAACAGCTACGCTACGCTCGTGGAACGTAGCCACAGAGTTTCTTGGCAGATCCTAAGTCCGGCCTGGAGGCCGGGCCTACTGCTTGCGGCGCCTTGCTGGCTTTAAGGTCACAAATTGTGACCTTAAACGAGATCAACCCGGCGGACGAAATCGCCTGCCCACCTGAGACGCTAACGCAGAGGCTCATCCCCCGCCCTGACGGGCGGGGCTGAATCGGGATTTCGGACTACCGAAGGTCCAGTGTCTGTCCTGAAGGCCGGACCTACTACTCCCCCGCAGTCGGGATAAGATGAAAACCATGCTTCGCTGGACCGTTCTCCTCTTTCCCTTGGCGCTCTGCGCGCAGTGGCCGACGTATCCGACAACTCACCCTGCTCTGACTGCGCCTGCTCCGAAGACAGCCGAGGGCAAGCCGGATTTTACCGGGATCTGGCGGAACTCGCAGCCGGCGCGGCTCGGCGACTTCGGGGATCGAATTCCCACGCGCGATCCGAATGCGGAGCCCACGGGGCTCGAACTGTTCGGGGACATCGGCACGAACATGAAAGGCGGCCTGCCGCTGCAACCGTGGGCCGCGGAGCTCAAGAAGAAGCGAATGGCGGACTTCAGCAAAGACAATCCCGACGCCCACTGCCTGCCCATGGGCAACATGCAGTTCCACACGCATCCACAGCCCCGGAAGATGGTGCAGACTCGCGACCTGCTGGTGATTTTGTACGAGGGCAACGCGGGGATCCGGCAGATCTTCATGGATGGCAGACCGCTGCCGCTGAACGACGCGGAGCCGTGGTGGTACGGCTATTCGACCGGCGAATGGGACGGAGACACACTGGTGGTGGAGACGGCCGGTTTCCGCGACGACGTGTGGCTGGATATCAACGGCAGCCCGCTGACCAGCGCCGGCAAAATGATCGAACGGTTCCGGCGGCCGACTTTCGGGAACCTGGAGATCGAGATTACAGTGGACGATCTGAAAGCTTACACCAAGCCGTGGACGGTCACGGTGAAGCAGACGATCATCCTGGATGCGGAGATGATCGAGTTTATATGTGCCGAGAACGAGAGAGACGTTCGGCACATGACCGGAAAGTAAAGGGCAGGACTGAAGTTCTGCTTGCAGGCTGAAGCCTGCTCCACTACTTAGTAATCGTCACCAGGGCGACGATGTTGAGCGCGCTTTCGGCCATCACGATGTTGTTGCCGTCGCGCGTGGTCATCATGTTGCGCACCACGCCGCCGCCCGCGGGGATCGCCCAGGTCTGGAACTTCTCGGTCTTGGGATCAAAGCGGACCAGCGTATTCGGCTTCACGTTCGATTCGCTGTACCAGATGTCGCCGTTGACCACGGTGATTCCGTAAGGCTGCGAATCGCGTCCGCTGGGCGAGGGCCATTCCTTCATCGCGCCGGTCTTGGGATCGAGACGGCCCAGATAGCCGCGGGCGTAATCGGCGTAGTAGATCAGATCGTCGTTGGTGATGGCGATGCGGCGCGGACGGGCGTCGGGATTGGTCAGCGTCCACTCCTTGATCTTCATCGTGACCGGATCGATCGCGGCGATCTTGGGAGCGGTGAACTCGCAGTAATAAGGAGTGCCCTTGGTGTCGACGACCATGCCATACGGGTTCGACGGCTTGGTGGGGGAATCGACCACCTTGATCTCGCCGGTGGCGGGATTGAGCCGGCCCACTTTCTGGGAGTTCTGCACAGTGAACCAGAGAGTGCCCTTCTGGTCGAACAGAGGCGTGTGGGGATCCTTGGCGTCGGCGGGCAGTTTGTACTCGGTGAACTTCTCGGTCTTGGGATCGAGCTTGCCGATGTAGCCCTTGGAATTCGCGGTGAACCAGATGTTGCCGTCCTTGTCTTCGACCAGTCCGTGCGGGCCGGACCCGGGGGTGGTCGGGCGGAATTCCTGGATCTTGCCGGTCTTGGTGTCGACGCGGCCGAGCACGTTGGCGTACTGGCCGGTGTACCAGAGGTAACCGTCGCGGGTGGCGAGCGGATCGTGCGGGCGCGAGCCGACGGTGGGCACGGTCCATTCCTTGAAGCTAACCTTCATCGGGCCGGGAATGATGACAGCCTTGGGAACGTTGCCTTCGGGGAAGGCCTTGGTGAGGTAGTCGGTGACGACGGGGATCTGAGTCTTGGGAACGTCGGCGCCGGCGGCGACCATGCGCTCGACCAGCAGCTTCCAATCGGCAGGCGTGTGCCCGGCGGTGGTGATGAGCGTGAGGGCGTGGCAGGTGGTGCAGGCCGTTTCGACGATGGCCTTCGCGTTGCCGGCGGGCAAAGGCCGTTCCTTCACTTGGCCGTGAGCAATCACCACGGCGGTCAAAAGCACGAACAGAGAGCTTTTGGTCATAGACGTCTCCTGCCTGTCAATTCTATACAATAAGGACAATGAATTTGTGGCCGCTTGTGCTGCTCGCGACGACGGCGTCGGCGCAGTGGATTAATTATCCGACGCCGGGGATTCCTCGGACGCCGGATGGCAAACCGAATCTTGCCGCGCCAGCGCCGCGGACGGCCGATGGCAAGCCCGATCTTTCCGGGCTGTGGGAACCGGCCGCCAGGGGCGCTGACCCGCAGTTCACGGATATCGCGAAGAACGTTGCGGGCGGACTGCCGTTTCAACCCTGGGCGGCGGATCTGGTCAAGGCGCGGCGGGCGGACTTGAACAAAGACGATCCGGACGGGCATTGCCAGCCGTTGGGGTTGGTCAAGATGCACCTGCATCCGTATCCCAGGAAGATGATCCAGATTCCCGGCCTGCTGCTGATCCTGTTCGAGCGCAACACGACCTACCGCCAGATTTTCTTGGATGGGCGTCCGCTGCCAGAAGATCCGCAACCAGGGTTTAACGGCTATTCGGTGGGGAAATGGGACGGCGATGCGCTGGTGGTGGAATCGACCGGTTTCAAGGACGGGTTGTGGCTGGACATCAGCGGCACTCCGCTGACGGACGCGGCGAAAGTGACGGAGCGATATCGCCGGTGGAATTTCGGCAATCTTGAGATTGACATCACCGTCGACGATCCCAAGGCCTATACTAAGCCGTGGAGCATCCAGGTGAACCAGACGATCGCGCCGGATACGGACATGCTGGAGTTCGTCTGTCAGGAAAACGAGAAGGACGTTCCGCACCTGGTGGGAAAATGATCAAGCTTATATTGACTTTGGCGGCCGGCGCCGGGATGGCAAGCGCCCAGTGGCTGAATTATCCGACGGCCGGGATTCCACGGACACGGGACGGCAAACCGAATCTTTCGGCGGCCGCGCCGAAGATGGCGGACGGGAAGCCGGATCTTTCGGGAGTCTGGATGGCGGACGGCCAGACGTATTTCTTCGACCTTGCCGCCGGCCTGAAACCCGAGGATGTGGTGATGCTGCCATGGGCCAAGGAGCTGCAACAAAAGCGCATCGATAACGAGCATGGCGACGATCCCCTCTCGCGTTGCCTGCCGCACGGCGTTCCCCGTGTCAACACCAATGGCTTGTTTCCGTTCAAGATCGTCCAGACGCCCGGACTGGTGGTGATCCTCTATGAGCAAATGAACCTGTTCCGGCAGATTTTTCTGGACGGCCGGACGCTGGCGAAAGACCTCAATCCGACGTGGCTGGGTTATTCGACGGGCCGGTGGGACGGCGACACGCTGGTGATCGAGACGTCGGGATTAAATGGAAAGGCGTGGCTGGATACGCAGAAAAGCCGTCCGGCAACGGATGCACTGCGTGTGACGGAACGCTTCCGGCGAACAAATTTCGGGACGCTGGAAGTGGTGGCCACGATCAACGATCCCAAGACCTACGCGAAGCCGTGGACGACGACGACGCAAAAGATGTTTCTACAGCTCGATACGGATATTCTGGAATTCATCTGCAATGAAAACGAAAAAGACCTCCCGCATATGCCCGTGGGCAAGTAGAATGCGCCTCGCGATCTTGCCGCTGCTGGCGCTGGGGATTTGCTCCGGTCAAACTCCAGGAGCGGCGCTAAACGTCTACGTCATCGACGTGGAAGGCGGCAACGCCACTCTGTTCGTTTCACCTTCCCGGGAGTCGTTGCTCATTGATACCGGCAATGCCGGCGCGGCGGCGGTTCGCGACGCGGGCCGCATCCTGGACGCGATCAAAGACGCCGGGCTCCAGCAGATCGATCACCTGATCATCACGCATTGGCATGGCGATCATTTTGGCGGGCTGGCGGAGCTGGCTGCCAAGATTCCGATCCACGAGTTCATCGATCACGGCCCGAACGTCCAGCCGGGGGAAGCCGCGGACACGTTTCTGCAGAAGACCTACGCGCCCTTGATCGCCAAGGCCAAGCACACGGTCGCGAAGCCGGGCGACAAGATCGCCATGGCAGGCGTGGATGTGCGGGTGGTCACGTCGGCAGGCCAGACCATCAAGACGGCGCTGCCCGGCGCGGGGCAGCCGAATCCGTATTGCGCGGCCTACAAAGCGGGAGACAATAACGCGGAGGATCCGCAGTCGGTAGGGGTCCACGTTACGTTCGGACGATTCCGTACGGTCCACTTGGGCGACTTGACCAAGAACAAGGAATTCGAGCTGATGTGCCCCAACAACCGTCTGGGCACGGTAGACGTGCTGCTGGGATTGCATCACGGGCAAGCCAGCTCCAATTCGGAGGTGATGGTACACGCCCTGCGTCCGCGGGTCGCCATCATGAACGACGGCACCCGCAAGGGCGGCGATCCGGAGGTGATGAAGACGGTGCATTCGTCTCCGGGTCTCGAAGATCTCTGGCAGCTTCACTTTTCGACTTTGAGCGGGCAGGAATACACGGTGCCGGGATTGTTTATCGCCAATACGATCGATGATCCGCAACCCACGATGGCGATCGCTCCGACGCCTGCTCCGCCGCCCGGGCCTGGTGCGCCGCCTGCGCCGGTTCACAACGGCACGGCGTACTGGATCAAGCTGTCGGCGCAACAGGATGGGTCGTTCACAGTGACCAACGCGCGGAACGGCTTCAGCAAGACGTATAAAACCGGGAGATAGAGATGTCTAAGATCCCATTGGTTGGACTCCTTGCGGTTGGCCTATACGCGCAGCAATCGCCTCCGGATCTGGTTTTCACGAACGGGAAGATCATCACCGTCGACGAGCGCTTTTCGATCGCGCAGGCGGTGGCGATCCGCGGCGGACGCTTCTTGGCGGCCGGGACCAATCAGGAGATCACCCAACTTGCGGGGCCGAACACGCGCAGGATCGATCTGAAGGGCAAGGCGGTGATCCCCGGGTTGATCGACAACCACATGCATCTGCTGCGCGCGGCGTCGACCTGGGTGAAAGAGGTCCGCTGGGACGGTGTGGATTCGCGCAAGCAGGCCGTGGAGATGCTGCGCGCGCGGGTTAAGGCGGCGGGACCGGGAGAGTGGATTTACAACATCGGCGGGTGGGCCCATCAGCAGTTCACGGACGATCCCAAACCGTTTACGCGCGAGGAACTGGATCAGATCGCGCCGAACAATCCTGTCGCGCTGCAGGAATCCTACTATCAGGTTTTTTTGAACAGCAAGGCTCTGGACATTCTGAAGATTGCGGCGAACGCGCCCGATCCTCCGGATTTCCTGAAGGGGTCGATTCTGCGGGACGCTGCCGGAAAGCCTACAGGCGTGATTCGCGGCGACATCGCGGCCACGCGCGCGGTAGCGAACAAGCTTCCCAGGGTCGCGCCGGAGCAGCTAGAGGCCGCCAGTGCGGATCTGGTCCGCGATATGAACCGGGCGGGCCTCACGTCCTTCGGTGTTCCCGGCTGCGATGCGGATGTTCTCGCGATTTTCGAGAAGTGGAAGACGCAGGAACGCCTCAACGTCCGGGTCTTTTGTATCGGCGGCGCGGCGGCGGGAAATCCCCAGGCAGTGGACCGATCCATCCAGCAGATCGCGCAGATGAAGCTGTTTCAGGGCGACAGTTATATCGACAATGTGTTCTTCGGGGAAAGCGTGTACTCGCCGCTGCATGACCCGATGTTCGCGCTGAAGTCGAATCCAACACCCGAGCAGCTCGAGCAGTGGAGGAAGATGGCCATGGCGATCGCCCAGGCCGGCCTGCCGCTGCACGTGCATGCGGAACTGAGCGCCACCATCGACGCGTTCCTCGATCAAATCGAGGCGGTGAACAAGGAACATCCCATCAAGGGCCTGCGCTGGACGCTGGCACACATCAACCAGATCAATGCGTCGCAGATCGAGCGCATGAAGAAGCTGGGAATGTACGCGGCCGTGCATCCGTGGGCGGTGATCAACGGGGCGATCATGCACGAAGGCTTCGGGGACGGCGCCTACGACATGCCGCCGCTGAGCACCCTGCAAAACAGCGGGATCATGTGGGGACTCGGGACCGACGGGACCGCGGCCAATCAGACGCTGCCATTCACGACGCTGTATTTCGCCGTGACGGGGAAGATGGCGGGCGGCACGAAGGTGATCCGAGGGACCATCAGCCGCGAGGACGCGCTGATCGCGCACACGCGCAAGAACGCGTTCTTCGTGTTTCAGGAAGACAATCTGGGGTCGATCCAGCCGGGCAAGCTGGCGGACTTGGTGGTGCTCGACCGCGATTACCTGACGATTCCCGCGGACCAGATCAAGGACATCAAGCCGCTGATGACCGTGGTCGGCGGCAGAGTCGTGTACGACAGTGCGGCCGTTCGTTAGATCTCGAGCTAGGCGAGTGTGGTCGAATTGCTCGGCATCGTGGGGTATTACGGCACCGTGTCTATGCTTGTGAACACCGACCGCTACCCTCTGCCAGGCGGCGTGGCTCCGGAACTAAGCCCACAGCCATAACGCACTGTAATAAAAGTACTTCTAAAAACAATAACGGACCGGTCAATCGGCAGATAATTAACCGGTCGATCGGTCTATTTTACCCTTGACTCCCGGGGGCGTCTGGCATAGAATCTGGAGTTGCATGCAGCGCCGTCCAGGACGGGGTGCTGCTCAAGGGTTCACTAAGGGGAGGGGGAATTGACATGCGCGCACGATTCGTCTCGATTTGTTTGCTGCTGTTGTCGGCCGCGTTATTTGGCCAGTCCGATCGCGGAACGATCACTGGCACCATCGCCGATCCAGCCGGCGCGGTTGTGCCCAACGCGCCGATCGCAGCCAAGAATACGGACACCGGGGCGGTGTTCCAGGCCGCCAGCTCCGATACGGGTAACTACACCCTTCCGCAATTGCCGGTCGGCGTCTACGAAATTTCGGTGACCGTCGCTGGCTTCAAGAAGTACGTGCGGCAGAACATCACTGTCGGAGTGGCCCAGACGGTTCGCGTGGACATCGCACTCGAAGTGGGCTCGGCGGCAGAGTCGGTCACGGTAACGGAGCAGACGTCGCTTCTGAAGACGGAAAGCGGCGAGATGAGCCACACGATTCAGGCGCAGCGCCTCATAGACCTGGGCCTACTGGGCATCGGCGGAACGTTTTCCTCCAGCCAGGGCCTGCGGTTCTACATGACGGAAATCCAGCTCATTCCGGGCGCGTTCGCTCCAGGGACGGGATTCACGTCGGGTGCGCGCGTCAACGGCGCGCCCAACGGCACGCAGCGCACCACGATCGACGGCATGGACGGGACGAATCAGATTAACGCGGTACAGGCGGGTACCGGCACAAGCGTGGACGCGATTCAAGAAACCGCTATCCAGACCAGCAATTTCGCAGCGGAATTCGGCCAAGTGGGCGGCGGGCTCTTCAATATCACCATGCGGTCCGGCACCAACCAGTATCACGGCGGCGGTTTCGATTACCTGATGAATGAAGCCTTCAATGCCTCCACGCCGTTCGTCAATACGCTGCCCAAATCCGGCGCAACGATTACGGCTACAGCCTTGGTGGTCCCGTGTGGATTCCCAGGGTGTACAGTGGAAAAGACAAGACGTTCTTCTTCTACAACAAGGAACAGTTCCGCGAGTTCTTCTCGGTAAATGACACCGCCATCACCGTTCCGACGGCCGCTTACCGCGCCGGAAATTTCGCCTCGGCGCTAACGAACCGCAATCTGGGTAAGGATCCTCTTGGCAACACGATTGCCGACGGAATGATCTACGATCCTCAGTCCACAGCCACCGTGGGTGGAGTGCCGGTTCGGACCCAGTTTGTGGGCAACGTGATCCCTTTGGCCCGGTTCGACAAGGTTTCGGCCGCGATCCAAGCGCTGATTCCAAATCCGACGGACCCCACCAAGCTCACGAGCAACTATCTGCCGAACTTCCCGACTGATCGTGTCACCACCAACGAGTCCGTGAAGATCGATCACCAGTTGAGCTCGAAGGCCAAAATCTCTGGAACATGGCTGACCAACGGCAGCGGCGCGCAATTCTCGACGAGCCTGAATGGCTCCGAAGGACTGCCGACGGTGATTACGCAAACCCGCGGAACCTTCAGCCGATCGATGAACTGGCGTTTGAATTTCGATTACACCATCTCCCCGACGATGCTATGGCACGTGGGAGTCGGCTCCTTGCAGTACCTGCTCGACGATCACTCCCCGACCACCAATTTCGATCAGAGCAGCATCGGACTGCTAGGCGCACCCAATCCGGGCAAACGCTTTCCAACTCTCAGCGGACTAACGGCGACCACCGGCGGGATGGCTCCCATGGGCCCGGGGGTGGGAGCAGCCCAGTCGCTTACAAAACAATTTACGCCCACCTACGGCACCTCACTGACCTGGGTAAAAGGCAACCACACTTATAAGTTCGGCGGCGAGCTGCGGACCTTTGGCTATCCGCTTCACAGTTTGACAGCGACGAACGGAAACTTCGTCTTCTCGGCGAATCAGACGTCGCAGCTTTCCAACTGTCCCACAGCGGCGTGCAGTGGGGTGCAATCGTCGACGCTGGGCGTCGGAACCATGGGTTTCCCCTACGCCAGCTTCCTGCTGGGACTCGTGAACACCGCAACCGTCAATCCGCCCGTGGACCTGAAAACCGGGAAGCAATTCTGGGGCTTCTATGCGCAGGATTCCTGGAAGGTCACGCGGAAGCTGACTCTCGACTACGGATTGCGCTATGACTACGACACCTATCCGCGCGAGCAGTACGGCCGCATGCCGACCCTGGCGGCCGGAGTGGCGAATCCGACCGTGGACGGCTATCCTGGGGCAACCATCTACGAGGCGACCTGCAACTGTAAATTCGCCAAGAACTACCCCTGGGCGTTCGGTCCGCGCGTGGGAATGGCTTACCAGATCACACCCAAGACGGTGTTCCGCGCCGGTATCGGAGTCACCTACGACGGCACGGCCACTGCAGCTACCGGGACAGGGAGCGCCGGCGTAAGCAATGCGTTCACGAATCCGGTTTTTGGCGATGCTGCGATGCAACTGCAAACAGGAGTGCCGCCGGCCAATTTGGTTGGGTGGCCCAATCTATCCCCGGGGGTCTATCCGAGTTCTAAAATCCCGGGCAGCGGCCCGACCTCCGTTGTCGACCAGAACGCGGGACGCCCCGCTCGGCAAGTTCAATGGAGCGTCGGGCTTCAGCGTGAAGTCACCCGCAACACGTTTGTCGAGGCTTCCTACGTCGGCAACCGCGGCGCGTGGTGGCTGAGCACGATTTCGAACAACTACAACGCGATCTCGGCAAATGCGCTCCAGGCAGCCGGGTTGGATATCAACAGCGCCGCGGATCGGACTATTCTAACCTCCCAGATCACATCGGCCGGCGCTGGCCGCTTCCAGAACAAGCTGCCATACGCGGGGTTCAGCGGCAGCGTGGCGCAGTCCCTGCGGCCCTTCCCGCAATTCATCAGCGGGCTGAGCCCTATTTGGGCGCCGCAGGGCCGCACCTGGTACGACTCGCTGCAAGCCAAGGTTACGCAGCGTGTCTGGCACGGGCTGGAAGCGCAGTATGTATTTACCTGGGCCAAGGAACTCCAGCAAGGAGTCGAACTCGGCACAGTGAACGACGTGTTCAACCGCTCTCAGAACAAGTCGATCTCGGGCTTCTCGCGGCCATTCGTGAGCGTTCTCTCGATCAACTACCGCGTTCCGGCACTTTCGGGGAACAAGATCATGTCGCAAGCCTTGCGCGACTGGGCCCTGGGAGCGACCCTGAGCTACGCCAGCGGAACACCGATTCTCGCTCCAACTTCCACCAACAACCTGAACTCGCTGCTGTTCCGTACGGCAACCCCTGGGGGCGGAACCTCCTACAACCGCAATCCGGGAGTGCCTTTGTTCCTGAAGGATCTCAACTGCCACTGCATCGATCCGACCAAGGATCTGGTCCTGAACCCCGCGGCCTGGAGCAATCCGACCGCCGGGCAGTGGGGTACCGCGGCTCCATACTACAACGACTATCGCTTCGAGCGCCGGCCGTCGGAGTCGATGACCTTCGGCCGCGTATTCGCCTTCAAGGAGCGGATGCGCTTCACGGTCCGGATGAACTTCACGAATATCTTCAACCGGACTCAGCTTTCGAACCCGAGCGCCCCGCTCGGCCAAGGGCCTGCCCCTTCCACTGCGACAGTTACAAGTTCCGCGGGCCTGCTTACCAATGGGTTCGGCTTCATCAACTACCAGGGTGGCAGCACCTTCCTGCCGCCGCGCCAGGGCACTCTGGAGATGCGATTCTCGTTCTGATGCACCGATTCGCCCATCCGAGCCGGCGGCAAACGCTCAGAGTGATGGGGACGGGAGTGGCCGCTTGGATCGCGGGCGGCGCTGCCCAGGCCTCCGAGCTGCCGATCAAGACCAGCGGCCTGGAACACATCAGCATGCAGGTGCCGGATCAGGAGGCTGCGGCGAAATTCTACGGGCGGATTTTCGACCCGCAGCTTTTCCAGGAGCGTGACCCGCCGCCGCGCTTTTACGTCAAGGTCGGTATTTCCTACATTGCATTCGGCGGGCTTGCAGCGAACGTAAAGGTCGCTATAATCGACCATTTCTGCGCCGTCGTCGTGGACTACAAGGCGCAGGAAATGCGGAAGAGTCTCGACGACGCCGGCGTTCCGATGTCAGGGCAAGGTGGCCTGGGGATGGCGAGCGATCCGGATGGTCTGCGGCTGCAATTTCTAGCCGTCCCCGCAGGACTAGCACGGACCATCATTCCCTCTTCGCGGATCTCGCAGGATGAGCCCGCGATACAGGCCATCGGGTTCGATCACGTCATATTGGCTGTGTCGGACCTCGACAGGTCAGCTGCGCACTACCGGAAGATTTTCGGCATGGAAATTTCACGGACCAAAAAGCCGGACCGGATCTGGTTCGCGGCCGCCAAGACGCGACTCGGCCTGGAAACGGTGGCCACTGGGAAGGCACCCAGCATCGACCATGTTTGCATTCGCGTGGCAGGCTTCGACCGTAAGACAGTAGTCGATAAAATCCAGAAGATGGGCGCGGAGATAGCTCCCTCGAATGACGAGAGTCTCCTGCGGTTCAAGGATCCGAACGGTCTGATGATGGAACTTAAGGCTTAGCGCGCTTGGCCACGTACTCCTGATAATCGTCTTCGCTGATGTAGGTGACGTTGACCCAGGCGTGCGCCATTTCATCCACCGTACGATCACCCCAGCCGACCCACTGATCGGGATCCGGATTGTTCTTGTTGTTCGTGGTGTTGTCGTGCCAGGCAACTGTGTGGATGATGGTGCCCTTGGGCAGCACGGGCGCCGCATCGTCCGCGTAAATATAGTTGGTCATCCAGTTGAAGGTGAAATGATCCACGTAGCTCAGTGTGCGCTTGGAGCCATCCGGGAGGATCGCTTCCAGCAGCATGGCTTTGCCGCGCAGATGCATATGCGGCTGAAAATTCTCGAGGCGCGCCGGAGCTCGCAGCGTCTGGTAGCCTTCGGATTCCGTTACGGAATTCGGCGGGATATCGAGCACGCCTGAAGCGGCGCTGCCGGCCGTCGCGGGAAACGCCGTCAGGAATGTCCGATACTTCGGTTCCTGACCCTTGGGATAAAGATACACGGCGAGTTCGACGTGGTCGCGGATTTCTTCGCCCACGGCGTGATAGTGCATCTCCCACCAGATGCGCGAGCCCGGCACCAGCAGCTTTCCGGTGTTGGGACGGTAGATGTCGTAGTTCTTATTGACGGCCCATTCCATCAGAAGACCCTGCGTGGTGATCCCGGTGTTGGTTCCGGGCTCCTCCTGCTGGAGATAGGCCAGGGCGTGATGTGTGATCTTGCGCCCGGCGGAAGTCGCGGGCCGCATCTCGACCGCACGTACCCAGCGCGGCTCGGTGATCGGAATCTGCGTGAGCGGCTTGAACCAGACGTCCTGGCCCTTGGCAGGCATCGTGTAGGGGTCGGAGCTGAGAACAAAGTCCGGCTGGCCGAATTGCTGCGAGAGCTGCCAGCCGTCTTCTTTCGGCCACTGCTTGGCAGGCGGCATGTCCTTTGGATCGCCCAGAGGCGCGCCGGCGTCGGCCCATCGCGCGATGGTGGAGATCTGCGCATCGGTGAGCGACATATCGTTCTGGAAGTGCTGAATGCCGACCGTCTTGTCGATATGCCAAGGCGGCATGCTGCGCGTGACGACTCGCTGCTTGATGGATTTGGCCCAGGGACGAGTTTCTTCGTAGGTGACGAGCGACATCGGCGCCATGGACCCGGCGCGGTGGCAGCTCTGACACTTTTCCTGAAGGATCGGCGCCACGTCCTTTGCAAAGGTGGCGGGTGCGTTATTCAGTTCGGCTGCGCTCGCCATGACGAGCGTTCCCAAAGTGCCCATGATGATACGGATGGTCATGCTTTCATCTCCTCGGTTCTTTCCGATTGCCGTGTGGGATCACCCTTTCAAGAAGGCCTGCAACTCCGCCAGGGTTTCTTTGGGAGCGCTTTCCTGAAGGTTGTGGCTGCCATCAATCGGCTTGCCGCTGACCTTGGTGCCTTCCTCTTTCCAGATGCCCAGGACGTCGTCGAACAGGCGCGGATAGAGGCCTCGGCCGGCCCATAGCGCGAGCAGGGGGGAGGTGATTTTCTTCCCGGCCTGGATGTCGGCGTGATCGATCTTCAGATCAACGGACGCCGAAGCGCGATAGTCCTCGCACATGCAGTGCTCCATCTCGAATTTCACACGGTGGCGAAGGTACTCGCGCTGGACGTCGTTGGTGGCTTGCTCCGCCTGGCGTTTGGCAGCGGCGACCAGGTCGTTTTCGGGCCCGGGCGCCGGCAACAGATAACTGAACCAATGGGGGTAACCGCGGGCGAATTCGAGCGTGACGTGGGAGTAGAGGTAGTGTGCCGGGACAATATCAAGCACGGCGAGCTTAAGCACGCGGTCCGGATGATCGATCGCCATCCTGCGCCCGACTCGGGCGCCGCGATCGTGGCCGACCATGCGGAACTGGCGGAAGCCCAGGTGCTCCATGACTTCGACACCGTCGAGCGCCATGGGCCGTTTAGACTGCTGGGAATGATCGGGCTTGTCTTCGGGCCGGCTCGAATCGCCGTAGCCGCGCAGGTCGCACATCACCAGCGTGTAATCTTTCGCCAGCTCCGGCGCAATCATGCGCCAAGTGATGAGCGAGTCCGGAGCGCCGTGGAACAGCAGCAGCGGCGGGCCCGATCCGCCAATCACGGTGTTGATCTCGGCGCCGGTGGTCTTGATCCGCTCATTGCGGAAGCCGGGCGGGAAGAGCTTCTTCCAGGCTCCCTGGTCTTCCGCCTGCGCGGAGACTTTGTTGGCGACCAGGGCTGCCGCTCCAGCCGCGAGAGCAGTATTCTGCAACAAACTTCGGCGCGAAGTTTTTTCAGACATGGAACAGGTCTCCTTTAGACCGAGATCGCTTCCAGCTTCAGCGGACCCGTGCTGTCGCCCATCTTCTCGATCGGCACGCCGGCCTTGTCGAGAATGGCCACCAGCAGGTTCGCCATGGGCGTGTCCATCTTGTAGTCGAGATGATAACCAGTCTTGAACTTGCCGCCGAGCTTGCCGGCCAGAAGCACCGGCATATCCGAGTGACGATGCAAGTTCCCGTTGCCCATGCCGCTGCCGTACATGATCAGGCTGTGATCAAGCAGCGTGCCGTCGCCATCCGGCGTCGCCTGCATCTTCTCGAGCAGGTAGGCCAGCATCTGCACGTGATAGGTATCGATGCGGGCTTTTTGCGACATCAGTTCGGCGTCGTCGCGGTGATGCGAGATCAAGTGATGCTGCCCGGGGATGCCGATCATCGGATAAGTGCGGCCGCTCAGCTCGCGCGCCATGATCAGGCTGAAGACGCGCGTGAGATCGGCGCGGTACGCCATGATCTGCAGATCAAACATGAGCTTGGTGTGCTCTTCGAAACTGTCCGGGATACCAACGGGCCGGTCGGGCAGCTCGAAATTTTCCGCAGTCTTCGATTCGGTGCCTTGAATACGCTGTTCGAGGTCGCGAACCGAATCCAGATACTCGCCGAGCTTGGACCGGTCGCTATTGCCGAGACTGCTCGCCAGGCCGCTGGCTTCTTCCATTACTGAATCGAGAATGCTGCCGGTTTTCTTGGCGCGGGCCAGCCGCTGGGTGCTGGAGCCGCCGTCGCCGAATAGCCGCTCGAACACCACTCGGGGCTGGTTCTCGGGCATGTTCGGGGTGGCAGGATTGCGCCAGGAAACAGTATTCACGTAGAAGCAGTCGCCCGAATCGCAGGAACCTGCCGAGGCCGTGTCGACCGTCATTTCAATCGAGGGAATCTGCGAATTCTTGCCCAGCACTTGAGCCGCAAGTTGATCCGCCGTCGTCGCGAGCTTCACTTCGACACCGGGACGAGTGCGGTCATAAGCGTGAACGCCGGTCAGCCAGGCGGCCGAAGCGCGGGTGTGGTCGCCGCTGCCGTCACCCTTGGTATCGGCTTCCAGGTGCGACAGGCCGGTGAGGATGTTGAACTGGCCGTTCAGCTTTTCGAGCGGCTTCAGGTTGGGGGTCAGCTCGAAACCGTGGCCGAGTGTGGTGGGCTTCCACTGGCTCCAGATCACGCCGTGCGAAACGTAAACCCATCCCAGGCGCGTTGTCGGCGCGGTAGCGGCCGAAAGCGCGGGGATCATCGAATCCAGCATGGGCAGCGCCAGCGAGGCTCCCAGACCCTTCAACATCGTTCGGCGGGCCATTTTCTTTTTGGTGATGAACGTCATGGGTTCTTCCTTTCGGCTTTCACGGTTCTCATCTGAAATGGGGCGCTCTTGGCCACGCCCAGGACCAGCGATTCAAATTTATAGTCGTTTGCGGCAGCGTCGCGAACGATTTTCCGCACGGCGGGCGCATCGAAATACTGCACGTTGCGTCCAATGCCGTACATCAGAAGTTTCTGGGTCATCGCGCCGACGAATCTTTGCGGATCGCTGAGCAGCAGCTGCTTCACGCCGGCCAGGCCGTCGACGACGGTTCCATCCGGCAGTTTGCTCGAGACGTCGATAGCGTTGGTTCCATCGTGATCGCGCCACTGGCCTACCGCATCAAAATTCTCCATCGCGAATCCGATGGGATCCATGCGCGCATGGCAGTTCGCACAGGCCGGATCGGCCCGATGCTGCACCATGGCTTGGCGCAAGGTAAGCGGCTCGCCCGATTTCGCGTTTTCGGTCTTGAGTGACGGGACCGTGGGCGGAGGAGGCGGCGGCGGGGATGCCAGCAGATTTTCCAAAACGTATTTGCCTCGCAGCACCGGCGAAGTGCGCGTCGAGTAGGACGTCAGCAGCAGGATGCCGCCTTGCCCCAGCAGCCCACCCCGGGGACTGTCCTGGGCGAAAGTGACGCGCTGAAATTCAGCTCCACGAATATTGGGAATGCCATAGTGCTTGGCCAGGCGTTCATTGACGAACGTGTAGTTGGCGGTCAGCAGTTCCAGCACGCTGCGATTTTCCCGCAAGATGCTGTCTAGGAATAGCTGTGTCTCTCTCTCGAAGGCTTGCCGCAGACCCTCATCGAACTCGCGGAACACGAACAGATCCGGAGCCTTGACGTCGACGTCGCGCAGGTACAGCCACTGCGCCGCGAAGTTGTCCACCATGGACTCGGAACGCGCGTCCGCCAGCATGCGCTTGACCTGCTGCTCTAAAACGCCGGGTTGCTTCAACCGGCCAGCAGCGGCGACGTTGATGAGCTCGTCGTCAGGGATGCTGCTCCACAGGAAGAACGAGAGTCGCGAGGCTAGCTCCAGATCGCTAACGGAGTGCACCGATCCCGGAGTCGCGCTGGCCGGATCGCGCTCGATGCGATAGAGGAACTGCGGACTGACCAGCAGACGTTCGAGAGCGCGCTGGATGCCAAGATCGAAATCGCGTTCTTTGCGCCCGTTATCGTAGAACGCGAGCAATGTGGCGACATCGCCATCGGTTACAGGACGACGGTACGCCCGGCGCGCGAGCGTCGAAAGAATCTGCTTGGCGCAAGCTGGTTCAGCCGCGCTGTTCGCGGGGCGGCACGTGAAGATTCGCTGCCGGCTGGGCGTGTCGCCCGGCCCGGTCACGTTATACGGTCCGCGAATCGTCACCGCGGCGATGGCCGGCTGCGTTCCGCGGCTGCGCTGACGGGGACGCAAAGTAGCTTCGTCCAGCGCTTCGGTTTTCTGGAGGAACGTGACGCCGATCATCCTGGGTCCGGCCTTCACGGCGATCCGGAAATCCGTGGGGCTCGCGCCGCGTCCGGCTCGTCCACCACCGCCGCCGCGCCCGCCTCGTCCGCCCGCGCCGCCCAGCGTCACGAGCTGCTTCCGCTCTCCATCCACGGTGACTTCGAGCTGGTGTGGATCGCGGGCTCCGCCCGCCAGCTCGACATTGATTTCGTACTCGCCATCCAACGGGAAATAGCTGCGGATGGCCGTTCCGCCGCGCGTTCCGAAAGGCAGATCCTGCGCCTGCGAATCCTGAGGTCCTTCGAGAGGCGTCCGGTAAATGCTCACCATGAGCGGCATGGCCGGATCCCCGACGGCAAGACGGCTGATCTTGGTGGACGCGTCGAGATAACGTTCCATGGTCGCCGGAGACACGTACAGGAGATCGGCAATGTTGTCGAAACCGCTCGAGCCATTGTCGGACGGCAGCAGGAGCGTGTAATCCATCTCCTTGGGAAGGTCGTCGACGGCGAGAAGATCGCGGATGGCGTTGTGGTATTCAGTTCGCGTCAGCCGGTGCAGGTTGGGCAGGTCGCCGGGATTGGGCTTGGCGGCCGCAGCGCGGTCCAGCTCGGTCTCTAGGAAGGACGCGACCCGGTCGTAGGTGGCCGCATCGGGGCGCGGCATCGGCACCGGCGGCATGGACCTCGCCCTTAGTTGCCGGATCGCCCGTTCCCAGGTTTCAGCGTTATTCGAAACCTGATTGAGGGCTGCGGGGTCGAGAACCACGCCACCGGTTTTGAGAGCGGCGCTGTGGCATCCAACGCAATATTGTTTGACGGTCGCACCAGCTGCCTGAGCATTTTGCTGAGGAGCGGGCGTCTGCGTGCGCGCCGTTTGGCTGAGCAGGAACACACCCAGAATCGTGACTGCGGTCAACCATTTGGCGCGCATTTTCGAGATATTCGACCGTTAGCAATTATACAGCGCTGGAACAGCGGAAGCGAGCCCCTCTGCATAAGTTGCATGCAAGAACGGCCCACTGATCGAAAGTGTACCTATCGACAGGTCAGTCTGTCAAGCCGGGAAGGCCCTTGTCTCCGTGGTGCCGCTGGGGTAGAATTAACCGCGGATACCCCTATGACTCGTTTCTTAGCAGGCATGATGTTGCTGACGGGAGCATTTTCGGTCAGTGCGGCGACTGACTCAGCGCTGATCGATGCGGTGAAGCGCAGCGATACCGCCAACGTCCGGGCATTGCTCTCCAAGAAAGCCGACGTGAATGCACCCAGCGTAGACACTTCCACGCCGTTGCACTGGGCCGTGAAGTCCAACAGCCTGGAGCTGGTGAATCTGCTGATCGATGCGGGCGCGAACGTAAACGCCGAGACGCGCTACAAAATCACGCCGATGTCGCTGGCCTGCACGAACGGGAATGCCGCCATCATCGAGCGGCTGTTGAAGGCCGGGGTCGACCCCAACAGCACTTCGGAAGAAGGTCAGACCGCGCTGATGACCGCTGCGCTCAATGGCAAGGTCGACGCGATCAAAATGCTGCTGACCCACGGCGCGAAAGTGAACGCCACCGAACCCTACAAGGGCCAGACAGCGTTGATGTGGGCGGCCGGCGAAGGAAACTCCGAGGCCGCGGCCATGCTCATCGAATTCGGCGGCGATGTGAAGGCCAAATCTAAAGCCGGATTCACGCCCCTGCTGTTTGCCGTGATGAATAATCAAGTCCCCGCCGTCAAGGTTTTGCTGGAGCACGGCGCGAACGTCGAAGACAAGTCGATCGACGGGAGCACGACGCTGAACATGGCGGTGATTAACGCCTATTACGACATGGCATCCGTTCTTCTGGACTACGGCGCCAACCCCAACGTGCAGGATCTCAACGGAACGCCCCTGCACTCGCTGGTGTGGATGCGCAAGCCCGGCACCTCCTGGGAAGCGGCCGCCACGGCTACCGATCCGATCACCGTTCCACGTCCCAGCGGACAGCGAGTGACCGACCTCCAGTTAGCCAAGAAGCTGCTGGAAAAGGGCGCGGATCCGAACGCTCGCATTACCTGGAAGGAAATGCCGATGACCAAGGGCCTCGGCACAACCAAGAATCCTCCCAATATCAATCTGGGACGCCATTATATGAGCTTCGTGGGATCGACTCCGTTCTATAACGCGGCGCGGAACGGCGATCCCGCCATGATGAAACTGCTGGTGGAACACGGCGCCGATCCGAAGATGGCCACGGCAGTCGGCGTCACACCGCTGATGGCCGCCGCTTGCCTCGACTATTACGAAGGCGAAACGCCTGGTCCGCTAACGGGAGTTTCCGAAGCCGAGCGGTTGGAAGCGGTCAAACTGGCTCTCGAACTCGGCAACGATATCAACGCCAAGACCCATTTGGGCGACTATCCGATGACGGGCACCTCGGAATCCATGCTGGCGCACTACCCGGACAACTTTGACGATCTGGCCAATCTCGGTGTGGGCGATCCGCGTTGGGATGGATTTACTGCTCTGCACGGAGCAGTCATCTGTAACCAACCTTCGATCCTCCAATTCCTGGTGGATAAAGGGGCGGATCCGACGATCAAGAGCAGGCTCGGCTGGACGCCGTTCACGATCACGCAAGGCATCTTCATGGCGAATTCGAAGAAAGAATTCCCGGTGGCCGCGCAGATCCTCAAGAAGGCGATGGCTCAAAAGGGGCTGGCCGTCGCCAGCCGCGAGTAGTCAGTACTTCGCCGCCCAATCACGCTCAAAACGGAATACTTCCTTCGCCGGAGGCAGCGGCGCTTGCGTTTCGATCCACCGAACGGGCTCGGTGCCCGCGTTCTCGAAACTGTGGACGCAGCCGACGCCAGTCCAGATCACATCGCCCGGACCTAAATCGTAAGACTTATTGTCTGCGGTTGCGCGAACTCGGCCGCTGACAATCAGGTAGGACTCCTCGAACGTGTGGTCGTGCGGATCGATCTTCGCGCCCGGCATGTACTGGATCAGGAACAGCGACTGATGGATCGCTCCAAAGGAACGGTCCACAAACATCTTGATGGCGACGCCAGTGGTCGGGTTAAATCCTTCCATCTGCGAAGGCGCGCCGGGCCGCGGCAGTTGGGATTCGTCGAAGTGGCCTGCGTGCGTATCTCCCGCATGCGGAGGGGGCGGCTGACCGTTGACGAAAAAGGTGTCCCGGCCATATTCGAGCGGACGGGGCTGGGGGGCCTGCATCTCGAGCCACCTCGCGGACCGATCGCCCGGGTTGCTCCAAACATGACGCCACTCGTGATGGACCCCGGTGGGGATCAATCCATAGTGACCCGGTTCCAGCGTGTGGCTCTTCTCACCAATCTGAAGAGTAACGTGTCCTTCCAGAATGTAGAAGCTCTCTTCGAAGGAATGAAAATGCGGCTGGATCACGCCTCCGGGCGCCAGATAGCAGACGCCCACGCCCATGTGAACCGACCCCATGGATCGATCCACGTAGGTCGCGCGGCGGAAGCCGTTGCTGTGCTCTTCATAAAGCTTCGGCGTGCGGGCCGCGGACTCCTCAATTTTCGAAACGTGGTGCATGCCAATCCCCCATTGACTAAGATAGTTCCTCAGGAACACAGGCGTCTGCTATCCTCCCTCACCAAAATCGAACGGCGAGCATTCGCGGCTTGCGCCGGGGGCTGGGCCCTGGATGCGATGGACGTCCAGCTCTATAGCTTCGTGATCCCTACGCTGATTGCGATCTGGGGCATCACGCGGACACAAGCCGGCGCGCTAGGGACGGCGGCGCTGCTGGTATCGGCGGTGGGCGGATGGCTGGCAGGCTGGCTCGCGGACCGCTACGGCCGCGTACGAACGCTGCAGGTGGCGATCCTATGGTTCGCGGTCTGCACGTTTCTTTCCGGCCTGGCGCAGAACTTCGCGCAGTTGTTCGCCGCGCGAGCTCTGATGGGACTGGGCTTCGGAGGCGAGTGGGCTGCCGGCGCCGTTTTGCTGGGCGAAGTTGTCCGCCCGGAGCATCGCGGAAAAGCGCTGGGAATGATGCAGGCGGGCTGGGCCGTGGGATGGGGCGCGGCAGCTCTGCTCTACGCTTTCTTCTTTTCCGTGCTGTCGCCGGAGATCGCGTGGCGCATGTTGTTTTTAGTCGGAATCGCTCCGGCGCTGTTGGTTTTCTTCGTGCGGCGCTACGTCGAGGAACCCGCGGTGTATCTCGAAACGCGATCCCAGCTCGCCGCGCGCGGCGACCGGCCGTCGGCACTGGAGATTTTCCGGCCGCCACTACTTCGAATCACCGTCCTGGGAGGACTGATGGGAACCGGCGCGCAGGGCGGATATTACGCCGTCACAACCTGGTTGCCGACGTTTCTCCGAACCGAGCGCAAGCTGTCGGTCCTGGATTCCGCGGGCTACCTGGCGGTATCGATCGCCGGGGCCTTCTGCGGTTATCTCACGGCCGGCTTTCTGGCTGACAAGATCGGGCGGCGCCTGACCTTCTTGATATTCGCCGTAGGGGCGGGTCTTATCGCTATCACATATACGATGCTGCCGTTCGGTGACGCCGCGATGTTAGTACTGGGATTCCCGCTAGGCTTCTTCGCGTCGGGAGTATTCAGCGCGATGGGTCCGTTCTTCACTGAACATTTTCCGACGCGCGTACGTGGCGTCGGCCAAGGGTTCGCGTATAATTTTGGCCGGGCGACGGGCGCGTTGTTTCCGACGCTGGTGGGCCTTCTTTCGGCCCAGATGCCTCTGGGTGAGGCGATCGGCCTCTTCGCCGGGCTGGCTTATGCCACCATGGCCATAGCGGCCTTTCTGCTGCCCGAAACGCGGGGCAAAGTCCTCGCACCTTAAACATGATCTTAAGCAAAGAACGTATCCTGACCACTCACGTCGGCAGCCTGCCGCGCAACGAAACCTTGTCCGACCTTCTCGTCCGGCGCGAGGACGGGGAGGCGATCGACAAAGACCAGCTCGCGCGCGAGATGGATCTGGCGGTGCATCGCGTGGTCGACAAGCAAGCCGCGGCCGGCATCGACATTGCCAACGACGGCGAACAGCAGCGCGTCGGCTTCCAGACTTATGTGCCGCAGAGAATGTCGGGCTTCGCGGGCGAATCGAAACGCCGGCGTGGGCGGGACTTCGAGGAATTCCCGGAGCTGGTCACGCTCCTGATGCAGCGCTTCCCGAAACGCAGCCGGATGCAGAATGCTCCCGAGGCACAGGCCGAGCTGCATTATCTGGACACGGCCCCGATTGAGCAGGAGATCGCGCGGCTGCAGCGCGCCGCGGGACCAGCGAACTTCGTCGAGTGCTTCATGACGGCGCCCTCACCCGGCATCATCTCCAGCACGATGCTGAATGCCTTCTACAACTCGCAGGAAGCTTACCTCGCCGCGATTGCGCGTGAGATGCGCAACGAGTATCTGGCGATCCACAAGGCGGGATTGCTGCTGCAGATCGATTCGCCGGACCTGGCGATGGACCGCTCGATGTTCTATCGCGACTTGTCAGATGCCGAGTTCATAAAGGCCGCGGAGCTGCATGTCGCGGCGATCAACAAGGGGATCGAAGGCATCCCGCGCGACCGCGTTCGGCTGCACTGCTGCTGGGGCAACTGGGATGGTCCGCACATCCACGACGTCCCGCTGGAGCTGATCCTGCCGGTGTTGTACCAGGCGAACGTCGGGGCGCTCAGTATCGAATTCGCCAACCCGCGGCATCAGCATGAATACCAGGCGCTGCGCCGTCATCCTTTGCCGAAGAACATGGCGCTGATTCCGGGAACGATCGATACGACCACGAATATCGTCGAGCATCCCCAGGTGGTCGCACGGCGGATTCAAGAGGCTGTCGCGGCGGTCGGCGATCGCGAGCGGGTGATCGCCAGCGCGGATTGCGGTTTCGGAACGTTCACCGGGCGCGAATGGGTGATCGAGCCGGCGGTGTGGCTGAAGCTAAAAGCGCTGCGGGAAGGGGCGGACATCGCGTCGACGCGTTTGTGGGGGCGGGGCTAAAGCCCTGCGCAGGTCTGGAGACCTGCCCTACTTGGGGATTTGCGGGACTACAAGGTGAAAGATTTTCAGCGAAGCTCCGTCAGCGGCTTGGAACGTGGCCGTTTCTGACGGCCCCAGGTAAACACCCATCCCTTTGGACACCTCGTGATCCTTGTTTTCGAGGCGAATGCTCCCCTTGCCTTCCATCAGGTACAGGAGCTGGTGCTTATCGCTAGTATCCGTCTTGTATTTCTCGCCCGACTTGAGCCAGCGCAGCGTTCCGAGCACGTTCTTCGCCCCGGCGAGCTGCTCGTTCAGGATCTCGGTGGCTTCGCCCTGCGGCGTCTTGACGCGCGGGAGCTTGTTGGTATCGATGAATAACGTCTTTGGCATGAGATTTAGGTTTGGATCCAGACGCGGCCGTCCACTCGATTCCACTTGAGATCCTCCGGAGTGCCGTCGAGGATCGTCGTGACGAAGCGATTGGGCGCCTGAAACTCGAAGTAGAACAGCGGCGACTCGGTAGCGCGCAGGCGGTGCGTCGCCTCGGCCGGAATGAAAACCATGTCGCCCGGGTTGACGTCGCGGATACCCTCGGGTGTTTCGACGCTTCCCTTCCCTTCCATGATGAAGTAAAAGTGCTCGCAGTTCTCGTGGAGATGCAGCGGCGATGCGGCACCCTGCTTGTAGCGCATTATGCCCGCCAGCATGTCATCGATGTTGGTCAGTTCTTTATTGACGAAAAACGTGCGCTCGCGGCCCGGCACGGCTGAGACCAGCTTGGGTAGTTCGTTCTCGTGGAAAATGTAAGCCATCGTTTTCTCCTGATATCCTCCGGATATCTTCTCCTCTTTCAATTCTTGGGCCGGTACGCGAGACGCGCAACCTCGGCATAAGGCACCGATGCGACGGTCGCCCGGATCTCAGCTTGCTGGTGACGCTCGACGGTCGGCTTCGGCGATCCGCGCCCTTGCTCGCCCCACACCAGCGTAACCTCGACGCCCGGATCGCTGTGTTCGACATCGACCATGGCCAGCGAGATCATCGCGCGTTCGTTATACGTGTAGCCGGTGTACGTTGACAAGCCGATTGTCTTGCCGCCCTTCAATACTTTGTCGTATGGGAGCGTTGAATAGTTTGCCAGGGGCAGATCGATGTACTTGGCGATGTCCCCGCCGACGTGGAACAGGGTATTGAAGACGCGCGAGATATCCTCGCCGTTCCAGACCAGCGTCACTTTCTTGCGCTTCTGGTTGTTAGCCATCTTTTCAAGGGCTGTGCGTCCAACGAAGTCGTGATCGAACTTCACGAACGGCCCGTAGCCAAGATCGTAGGGAGTCAAATAATAGTCGGCGATATCGTTGGAGTAGAAGCTGCCGCCGAGCGAAGCCATGGCTTCATAGCTCTTCGCGCTCAGCCACTGCCGGTATTTCTTCATCTCATCGCCGACGTAAACCGCCGGTAGAGGCGATGGAATCCAGCCCGATTCGAGACAGCTCGTGGGATAAGTTCTGGCGCCGACCTGCCGGATCCCGAACTCCTGACCGGCTGTAATGATCGCGTCGCGGACTGCCCCGCCGTGCTCCCATGGACCGAACAGCTCCCAGCCGGGTTGCCCGACCATTCCGTGACGCAACGCACGGACGTCGTGGCCCGCGATCTTCAGGGTTTCCATATTGAAGAATCGGATATCCGGCGTCGGCTTTCCGATGACCTTTTCCATGACCTTCAGAGCATTTGGCCCTTGCACCTGGTATCGAAAAACCTTTCGGCGGCCCTGATTGACGGCGGACCTTTCGTCGCGTTCAGCCTTCGCTTTATACCCGCCAGTCTCTACGTGATAATGCACCCAATTAGCGGCGGGAGGCCGCCCGACGAGGTTGAACTTGTTGTCATCCAGGTAAAAGAGAATCGCATCGCCGATCACGTAGCCGTCGGGATTACAGGCCACGAATTGCTTGGCTTGATTGACCTTAAAGTTCTTGTAGGTATTCACACCCAGATCGGAGAATACCCTGAGCGCATCAGGACCCTCCACATACAGATCGGTCATGTGGTGCGACTGGTCAAACAGAGCGCAAGTTTCGCGCCAGGAACGTTGTTCATCTCTCCAGTTGGTGAACTCGTGCTGCACGACAGGAAAAGCGTAGGGCCCTATCTGGGAATTGCGCAAGAGGTCGACCGGATTCCCGGCGGTTCGTATGACGTCTTCTAAGCTTTGGGAACTCATGGTTATCCTAACTCCTGGAGATCTTTTCCATGGGATGAGGTTTCTCCAGCGCGCTTGCCAGATCGTTCAAGAACGCCGCCGCCTGCGCGCCATCCACGACGCGATGGTCACTGGAAAGCGTGATCGTCATGACCGGTCGAACGCCGGGCTGGCCGTTCACGGCGACGACGCGATCTGCTATTCGTCCGACGGCCAGAACCGCGGCCTGGGGCGGTGTGATGATCGCGCTGAACGAGTCGACGCCGAACATTCCCAGATTGCTGATGGTGAACGTCCCGCCGGTAATATCGGTGGGGCGCAAACGCCCGAATTTGGCGCGCTCCGCTAGATCCTTGCGCAGTGCAGCGATGTCGGCGAGGGCTGACGTGGCCGCGTTCGGGATCACCGCGCCGACCACACCCTCGGGCACGGCAATCGCCAGCGAGATGTTGACGGCAGGGTTGAGACGAATCGCACTGCCGGTCCAGCTCGCATTCATCTTGGGATGATCGAGCAAAGTGCGTGCCACCAGAGCGATCAGAAAATCAGTGTGGGTGAATTTGTCTTTTCCAAGTTTTTCCCGAGCTTCGATTAACGCGCCGGCATCCACATCGCGCGCCAGGAAGAAATGCGGCACGGTGGTCCAGCTTTGCGTGGTTCGCTCGGCCATCAGGCGCGCGATTGCGCTCAGAGACTCCGCGACAGGAGCGGTTGCCGGCTTTGCTGCCGCAGCCTGGATATCCTCGCCGCTGATCGTTCCGCCCGGACCGGTACCAATAACGCGGCTGATATCCACGCCAAGCTCTTGAGCCATCCTGCGCGCTTTCGGCGAAATTCTCGGACCGCCCTCGGCGGGTTTTGCCGCAGCAGACGACGCGCTGGCCGCAGCCGGAGCAGACGAGGCGGTCATCGGACGAGCCTGCTCGGCCATGCCACGCCCAGCACCGTCGGATGCCACCGGCGGCTGCTCTCCGGGCGCGACCAGCCAGGCGATGATCTGGCCCACCGGCACTACATCGCCTTCCCGCGATCGGATGCCGGCCAGGATGCCGTCGGCCTGCGCCTCCAGCTCGAAGGAGACCTTATCGGTCTCGATTTCGAGCAGAGGCTCACCCTTGACGACCTTGTCGCCTTCTTTCTTGATCCAGACCAGAACTTTCCCGGTTTCCTGTGCCAGCTCGAGCGCCGGCATCACCACGCTGATGGCCATCTAGCGAACTGCTCCTGCTTCGGTGCGGGCGCTGGCCTCGACCATTTCGACGATGCGGTTGCTCGGTGCGGGATCGTGCTCGCGCGTAGTGGGGAGCGGTCCATCAACGGTGATGTACTGCGTACCCGCGACGAGCAGCTTTTCGGCGGGGAAACGCGTGATGACTTCGTGACCTGTTTCGGTGACCACAATTTCTTCTTCGATCCGGGCCGCGCTCCAGCCGTCTTTCGACGGCCAGAAGGTTTCAAGCGCGAACACCATGCCGGGCTTGAGTTCGTAGGAATGCTCCAGCGAAACCAGGCGGCTGATCACCGGTTTTTCCCAGATCGCCAGGCCGATGCCGTGGCCGAACTGCAACGCGAAAGCCGCTTCTTCGTTGGCGAATCCGAACTCCTGCGCCTTGGGCCAAACCGAGGCGATCTCCGCGGTCGTGCGACCGGGGCGGATCAGAGAAATCGCGGCGTCCAGATAATCGCGGCAGCGTGAATACGCGTCGACCAGCGCGGGCGATCCGTAACCGATCGCGAAGCACCGGTAGTAGCAGGTGCGATACCCCATGTAAGAATGCAGGATGTCGTAGTACACCGGATCGCCGGGGCGCAGCACGCGATCGGAAAACACGTGCGGATGCGGGCTGCAGCGTTCGCCGGAAATGGCGTTTACGCCCTCGACGTACTCCGAGCCCAGATCGTACAGGACCTTGCTCGCCAACCCGACGGCTTCATTCTCGCTGAAGCCCGGGCGCATAGCGCGGTACAGCTCCTCGTAGGCCGCGTCGACCATCATCGCCGACGTATTGAGCAGCGAGATCTCGTCCTGCGTCTTGATGACACGGGCGTCGGACATGAGTTGCTGGCCGTCGACGACGGTGATGCCTTCCTTCTGCAGAGCAAACAGGATCGGCGGCTCGACGACGTCGATTCCGAGAGGCTGCTTGTGCAGGCCGCGCATTTCGAGCTCGATCTTGATCTTGCGCGCCACGTCTTCGGCGCGTCCCATCTCCGGCGACATCGCGCCGCGCAGCAGCGAAATTCCGGGCCTGGATCGCTCGCCCAGCCAGGGACAATTGAGCTGATGATGTTTGGCGGCCGAGCCGAAGTCCCATAGGATCGGCTCGTCATTCTGCGGCAGCAGCGTAAAGCGGCTGATCTTGTCTTGCGCCCACGTGCCGATGTGCGTCGCGGTGATATACCGCACATTGTTCATGTCGAAGCACAGGAGCGCGCCCATCTCCGACTTGGCTAACAGAGACTTCGCGCGCGCGAGCCTCTCCTTGCGGAGACGGTCGAAATCGATCCGCTGCTCCCAGTCGACCGCCATGGTTCCGTGAGTTCTTAGAGCCACGAAAATCCTCCAGTTGACAAAGTTATTTCACTTTCCGCAAAGAGCCAGGGCGGCTTCGCATACCGTACGCTCGTTGGGAACGGTGGCGTCTTCAAGCGGCGGCGAGAACGGAATCGGCACATGCATCGCGCCCATTCGTTTCACCGGGGCTTCCAGATCGAAAAAAGCGTTTTCCTGTATCACCGATGCGAGCTCGGCAGTCGCCCCATAGCGTCCATAGCCTTCGTCGACCACGATCACCCGCGACGTTTTCTTGGCAGAGTCGATCAACGTTTTCTCGTCGAGCGGCCACAGCGTTCGCGGATCCACCACTTCCGCGCTCACGCCCTGCTCTTCGAGCAGCCTCGCCGCGCCCAACGCCACCTGCACCATGCTGCTGGTCGCGATGATGGTGATATCGTCGCCCTGGCGCTTCACATCGGCGACGCCGAGTGGGATTGTGTAGTCTTCTTCGGGCACCGGACCCTTGAGCTTGTACATCATCTTGTCTTCGTAGAAGACCACCGGATTGTCGTCGCGAATCGCGGATTTGAGCAGTCCCTTGGCGTCGTAGGGCGTCGAAGGCATCACCACTTTCAGACCCGGAATGTGGCAAAACCACGCGTGCAGCGATTGCGAGTGCTGTGCAGCGGACCTGCGTGTCGCACCCAGAGTGGTCCGCAGCACCATGGAACATTTCCATTTGCCGCCCGACATGTAATGGATCTTGGCGGCCTGGTTTGCCATCTGGTCCATGATCAGGCCGGCGAAATCGCCGAACATGATGTCGACGACGGGACGCATGCCGGTCATCCCGGCGCCGACGCCGATTCCAGTAAAACCTGGCTCGGAGATCGGCGTGTCCAGCACCCGATCGGGCCCAAACTCCTGAACCAGGCCGCTGAGAACCTTGAACGCCGTGCCCGCTTCGGCCACGTCTTCGCCCATGATGAACACGCGGGAATCGCGCCGCATCTCTTCCGCGAGTGCTTCGCGGACGGCTTCCCCCAGCGTCAGCTCGCGAACGGCCACAGCGGTTTCAGGCATACACGTCTTGCTCCACCTTGTCCACGTTCGGATACGGCGCCGCCATAGCGAATTGCACACCGTTCTCGATCTCAGCCTTCACTTCCGATTGAATCTGATCCAGCGCGGCTTGGTCGGTGATCTTCTGCGCCAGGATGGCCTCGGTGGCCACCTTGATGGGATCGCGCTCGGACTTCCACTTTTGTTCTTCCTGTTTGGAGCGATAGTATTCGCGGCTGATATCGCCCACGTGATGACCCATGAAGCGATAGGTGTTCGCCATCAGGAACGCGGGACCTTCACCTTTACGCGCTCGATCGACTAAACGCTTGGTTACAGCGTAGACAGCCCGCACATCCTGCCCGTCGACGCTTTCCGAGGGCACGCCGAAAGCCGGGCCTCGCGCCAGAATATCGCCCGCGGCTGTTTCCGAGATGTGGGTGTACTCGTTGTACATGTTGTTCTCGCAAACGTAGATCACGGGCAGCTTCCACAGCGCCGCCATGTTCATCACTTCGTAGACCACGCCCTGTCCCAGCGCGCCTTCGCCGAAGAAGCAGACCGTAACCCGGCCGTTCCCCAAACGCTTCGATGAAAACGCCGCGCCCGTCGCGATTCCCGCGCTGCCGGCGACGATCGCATTCGCTCCCAGGTTGCCCGTATCGGGATCGGCGATATGCATCGAGCCGCCTTTGCCCTTGCAATATCCAGCTTCCTTGCCGAGCAGCTCGGCGAACATGCGGTCGATAGCGGCGCCTTTCGCCAGGCAATGCCCGTGGCCGCGGTGCGTGCTGGTGATGTAGTCGTCGGCGCGGAGCGCTTCGCAAACACCCACGGCGATTGCCTCCTCGCCGATATAAAGGTGAGCGAGCCCGGGCATGAGTGCGCGGGTGTACAAGTCGTTAACCTGCTCCTCGAACAGGCGGATCATGACCATCCGGCGATACATCCGCAGGAACAGCTTGTTGTCGATGGCCGAATCGGGCGGCGAACCCGCGATAACAGTGCTCATTTACTTACTCCAGACATTCGAGCGAGTACTTCAAACAGGATGGCGAAATCTTTCTTCGCCAGGCCCATGCCTCGCGCAGCCGTCAGCATTTCATTGGTCGCGGCGGTGGTCGGCAAAGGCACGTCCACTTGGCGGCCCAACTCCAATGCTAATAGCATATCCTTCTGCATCATGTTGACATCGAACCAGGCTTCTTCGGGCATTTTGAGCACGAACGGCCCGCGGTATTGGACCATCGGCGACCCGATCACGCTGTGAGTCATCACGTCGACCGCAGTCTCGCGTGCGATCCCGCTTTTCTCGGCGAGCAACACGCCTTCCGAGAACGCCAGCATCTGCACCGCAAGGCTCAGATTGGTCGCAATTTTCATCACGAGAGCCAGGCCGTTATCGCCCACGTGGGTCACTTTCGGGCCGATATCGAGCAGCAAGGGCTTCAGGCGCTCGAAAGTATCGGGACGCCCGCCAACCATCACCGAAAGTTTTCCCTGCTGGAGGGTAATCACGCTGCCCGAGACGGGCGCGTCCGACATATCCGCACCCTTTTCGCGAACCCGGGCGGCCAGCGCGCGGCTGACCGCGGGGCTCACCGTACTCATGTCGACCAGAATCTTACCGGCGCTCAGTCCGGCTAGCATTCCATCCGGTCCGTCGAACACCTGGGTAAGGGCTGCGGAGTTGGTGACCATCGACAACGTGACATCGGCTGCGGCGCAGACCGCGCGAGGCGAGTCGGCCCATTTCATACCGCGGTCGATCAGGCGCTGTGCCTTCGATTTGGTGCGATTGTAGCCAGTAACGGTGTGGCCCTTGTCCAGGAGCCGCGCGACCATATCGCCGCCCATGACCCCCAGGCCGACAAATCCCAAATTCGCCATCGTTTTAGTCTAACGCCTAGGGCGGGCTGGGCCTACTTGATCCAGACGGTCTTGGCGTTCATGAATTCCCGAATTCCATGGACGCCCAGCTCGCGTCCGTGGCCGGAAGCCTTTACGCCGCCGAAAGGAATGCGAGGATCGGATGCCACCATCTGGTTGATGAAGACCATTCCCGCGTCGATTTCATTGGCGAAGCGCTCGCGCTCGGCGGGGTCGTTGGTCCAGGCGCTGGCTCCCAGGCCGAAACGGCTGTCGTTGGCGACCTGAATCGCTTCGTCGATGTTCTTCACGCGAAACACGCTCGCCACGGGACCAAATAGCTCCTCGCGGTAGGCAGGCGACTCCTTCGGGATGTTCGTTAGCACCGTGGGGGCATAGAAACTTCCAGGCCGATCGACCGGCTTTCCGCCGGTCAGTACGCGTGCGCCCGCGGCCACGGTCTTTTGAACGTCCGCCTGCAGTGTGGTGACAGCATCGGTGGACGCCAGCGGGCCGAGCTCAGTCTCAGCCTGCATGGGATCGCCGACCTTTAACGCTTCCATCCCTTTCACGAACTTGCGCTCGAATTCATCGGCGATTTGGTCTAGAACGATGAAGCGTTTTGCCGCGATGCAGGACTGTCCGTTGTTCACGATGCGCGCCTTGACCGCGGCGGAGACCGCGTCGTCCAGATTCGCGCTGGCCATGACGATGAAGGGATCACTCCCGCCCAGTTCGAGCACAACTTTCTTGATGTTCTTCGCGGCAGAGACGCCGACTTGAATCCCGGCTCCCTCGCTTCCGGTGAGCGTCGCCGCGGCGATGCGCGGATCGGTAAGAACGCGGTCCACCTGGCTCGCGCCGATGAGCAGCGTCTGGAAGGCGCCTTCCGGAAAACCCGCGCGCAGGAGAATCTCTTCGATCTTGAGCGCGCACTGGGGGACGTTCGAGGCATGCTTCAGCAAGCCGACGTTGCCGGCCATCAGACCCGGCGCAACGAAGCGGAATACCTGCCAGAACGGAAAGTTCCACGGCATCACGCAGAGGATCACGCCCAAGGGCTGGTAGTGAACGTAGCTGCGGCTGGCGCTGGTCACAACCGTTTCGTCGGCCAGCATGTGTTCGGCGTTTTCCGCGTAGTAGCGGCAGGCCGTCGCGCACTTGGCGGCTTCCGCGATGGCGGATGCAAGCGTCTTGCCCATCTCCATGGTCATCAGCGCGCCCAAGGCATCTTTCTCGGCTTCGAGAATATCCGCGGCCTTGCTCATCATCCGGGCGCGATCGGCAAAGGGCAACTTGCGAAACGTGAGAAACGTTTTTGCGGCGGTCTGAATCTTGGCTTCGATCTGCGCATTAGAAAGCGGCTCAAAGTTTCGAAGCACTTCTCCGGTGGCGGGATTGACACTCGCTATAGCCATGGTGATCTCGACTTTCCAGTATACGGTCTCGGTCTGCAGCTCTTGCTATTCTTGACAATCATGGAACGGGCGGACAGCCCCAAAGCAGCCGGCGGCGTGAGCTATCACACCCACACCGGTCCCGGCGACCTGGCGGCGATGTGCCTGATCGTTGGCGCACCGGGCCGCGCGGACATGATCGCCGAGAAGTATCTGAAAGGGTCGCGGCGTTTTTCGAACGACGTTCGCGGCCTGGTCTCACATACCGGAAAGTATCGCGACATCGAAATTTCGGTGACCACGTCGGGGATGGGCGGCCCGTCGATGGGCATCGTGCTTCCGGAAGCCGTCCAAAGCGGCGCCCGGATCTTCGTTCGTGTAGGATCGTGCGGCAGCTTGATCCGTGAATCCAAAATCGGCGACGTCATTATTCCCACCGCGGCTATTCGCTTCGATCGGACCGCGGACGATTGGGCGCCGCCCGAGTATCCGGCCGCAGCCGACTGGCGCGTGGTCAGCGCCCTGCATCGAGCCGCGCAGGCGAAGGCTCCGGGCCGGTTCCACGCCGGCGTCGAATGCACCACCAGTGATTTTTATACGGGACAGGGCAGGCCGAACCTGTTCGGAGTCGTGCCGGAGCGCATGCAAGCCCGGCATGACGAGGTCTTGCGACTCGGAGCCGCCTGTTACTCCATGGAAGCGGCGGATTTGTTCGTGTGGTGCGCGACGGAAGGCGGCGGGCTGCCCGCCGGCGCGATCAACGCCGTTTTTGCAAATCGACACACTAACGAATGGGGCATTGCCGGCGAGGAGCTGGCGGCTGAGATCGCTCTCGACGCATTGGTCAGCTTGTCCGAGGAAGCCAGCCTCGCGCCGTATCGATCGCGTGAACTGCCCAAGTATGCTTGAGCTTTTGGCGCAAGCGCAATCCTATGCGCGTCCGGCGCTGACCAACTTTCGCGTAGGTGCGGTGGTCCGAGGTACTTCCGGGGCGATCTACATGGGAGCGAATATCGAGTTTGCAGGCGCGAGCCTCAGCCAGACGGTGCACGCCGAACAAGCCGCTTTGTCGAACGCGTTCATGCACGACGAGCCCGGCATCCAAGCGATCGCCGTGAGCTCGCCTCCTTGCGGGCACTGCCGACAGTTTCTGTACGAGTTCGCCGAGGGACGCGACATCGACATACTGCTTCCGGAGCAACCCGCGATCGGACTATCAGCTCTGCTGCCGCGGCCTTTCGGCCCAAGTGATCTCAATGTCACGCAAGGTCCACTCTCCCGAACCAAGATCGCGACCCAAGATGTCGAGGGTGATCCGGTGCGGGCAGCCCGTTACGCCGCCGCGAATGCCTACGCTCCGTATTCCAACTCTCCGTCCGGAGTCGCGATCCGGTCGCGCCGCGGAAACGTTTATCGCGGATCGTACATCGAGAACGCCGCGTTCAATCCCAGCCTTGCGCCGCTGCAAGTAGCGCTGGTCGCGATGGCGATGGCGAATGAGGACTTCAGCGATATAGTAGAGGCCGTCCTGGCCGAGGCTGCCAACAACTCCATCAGCCAGCTCAGCACCACCAAACCCCTGCTTGCGGTGATCGCGCCCCGGGCGGAGTTCCGGCTACTTCCACGCGCCAAGTAGCCGCCGCACCAGTACCAGCTCGCCGATGTGATACGCATTGTGATCCGCGATCAGCAGCGCTTCGCGCAGGATCGTCTGCCCGTCGCCGTGCGGGATGGGAGCATACAGATCCGTCGATTGCGCCGCCACCAGCTTGCGCATGGCTTCCAGGTCGGAATTGAAAGCTCGCAAGCTCTTAGCCCAAGCCTTGTCGTTCGGAGGCGTCTTGGACTTTGGCCAATAACCCGAGGGCCATTCGGGCGAAACGTGCTTCGCGTCGCGGCTGAATTCCAGGATGTCCCACTGCGCGATGCGCATGTGCTCGAGAATCTCCCAAGGCGAATGCTCCGCGCCCTTGGGTCTCTTGCCGCGCAGCGCAGCGGGAAGACCTTTGATAGCAGCCTCGAGCGTCACATGCGCTTGCCCGCCTTCCAAGAGCTTTACCAGATGTTCGCGAACGGGTTTGTCACTTTCCAGACGTGGTGCCATACATCTCCTTTAGAAATTCCGCAGCCACTTGCGATACCGGGCGATGCTCGCCATCCACCTCATAGTTGAGCTTTTGCATGGTTTGGTTGGTGAACTTGCCCGATAGCTCCTGCAAGGCCTCACGCATACCTGGCGTTTCGCGCAGCCGGTCTTGCGAAGCTGCAATCGAAACCTGATACGGCGGGAACGCATGCTTGTCGTCGGCGAGAATCTTCAGGTCCATTTTCGACAACAAGCCGTCCGTGGCATTGGCCGCGATCATGGTCACCTGGTTCCCCTCGAGCGCTTTGTACAGCAGTCCGAGATCCATGGTCTTGGGACCTCCAGTCCAATGCAAATGATAGGTCCGATCGAGCGCCGCGAGCCCATCCGGGCGCTGCTGAAACTCGTAACCGACGCCCAGCGTCCAGGCGGTGCCAGCCATCGATGCGTCGGTCAAATTCTCCAGGTGCTTCGCGCGGGCATCAGCCCCGCTCACCACCATCGCGAAAGTATTATCGATCCCGAGCGGATCCAGCCACTCGATTTTGAACCGCTTGGCATATTCGGATCGAACATGGGCCAGGACTCGCGCCGGATCATTGTCGGGAGCGTCCTTCAAAATCGCGGTCAGGGCCGTGCCAGTGTATTCCGGATAGACGTCGATTTCTTGATTGACCAAGGCTCCGTGCGCCAACAGCGTACCTCCCAGGTTCAGTTGCCTGTTCACCTTCTGTTGCAGGCGATGTTCCAGATGCTGTGCGATGATCTCGCCGAGGACTACCTGCTCGGTAAAGTTTTTCGAACCTACGCGGATACCCCGATTGCTCACGGTCCACAACGCCAGCGCCCCAATCAGCGCGACCACGAGCGTCAGAGCCGCGATAATTTTCGTTCGACCCATCCCAGTCCCCAGTCTGCCGCTAACGCAATCAATGCCGCCGGAACCGCTCCCGCGAGTATCTGTACCGTATCCACCGACGCGACTCCTCTAAAGATGAAAACACCGAGACCGCCGCCGCCAATCGCCGCGGCAATGGTGGCCGTGCCGATGGTCGTCACGGTGGCGACCCGGATCCCGGCCATGATGGTCGGCGCGGCCAGCGGGATCTGAACCTGGCGTAGCAACTGTCCGTCTGTCATTCCCATCGCCACTGCAGACTCGCAAACCGCGGCTTCCACGCCGAGGATCCCGACCAGCGTGTTGCGCAGGATCGGAAGCAGCGCGTACAACACCAGGGCGACGATCGCGGTCCGCTTACCTATTCCGCCGATGAGCGGAATCGGGATCAAGAAGCCGAACAACGCCAGGCTGGGGATGGTCTGCATGATGTTCGCGAATCCAAGCAGCCACGGGCGCGCGGCCTGTTTGCGCGATAAGTAGATCCCCAAGGGCACGCCGATGGCGATCGCGAGCACCATCGCGTTCAGCACCAGCAGCAGGTGCTCCGCTGCAAGCTGGAGGATCTCACCCCACAGGTCCGAGCGCATCACTACTTTGTATCAGTTATGGAGGCAAGCCAAGAATGCCCGGGCTTCCTCGCTGCGCGCCCGCCGGAATTCCTGTGGCGGAGCCATGACATCCAGGCGCCCGGCTGTCAGCAGCGCGATGTTGGTGCCGAGCATCAACGCTTCCCGCACGTCATGTGTGACAAATATGGACGTTTTTTGGAAGTCTTGCCGCAAGGTCACGAACTGCTGCTGCAATTCCAAGCGCATCACTGGATCGAGTGCACCAAAGGGTTCGTCGAAGAGCAGCACAGGCGGATCGGCCGCGAGAGCTCGGGCCACGCCGACTCTCTGACGCTGCCCGCCGGAGAGTTGCCGGGGATAACGCGAGCGGAACTCGCCCGCTGGCATACCGACCTTCTCGAGCAGCAGATTCACACGGCTCTCGATATCTCCCGCGCTCCAGCCTTCGAGTTTCGGGACGAGACCGACATTGTTTTCGACCGTGAAGTGAGGAAAGAGTCCGACTTCCTGGATCACATAGCCGATTCTCCGCCGCAGCTTGATCGGATCCCAGTCGGTAGTTGCACGACCATCAACGAACACCTGTCCCCGCTTCGGGAACAGCATGCCGTTGATCATCTTGAGCGCGGTAGTCTTGCCGGAGCCGCTACGGCCCAGGAGGACCAAAGTTTCACCGACTTCCACATGCAGACTCAGATCCTGAAGAATCGGTTTCCCCGCGATTTCATACGAGACGTCGCGAAACTCGACCGGCGGCATTACTTCACCACGAACAGGCTCTCGGTAAACGGCCATTCATGGTCGATCCACTGCGCTTCACAACGGAATCCGGCCACTTCGGCCAGGCGCGCGATCTCGTCGTGAGAATACTTGTGACTGTTCTCGGTCCAGATCGTTTCGCCATCCTCGAACGCGATTTGCAGATCGGCGGCATGGATAGTGACGGATTGCTTCCGCAGAGACTGCAGATGCATCTCGACGCTTCCGGTGTCGGAATTGAATCGGGCCAAGTGCCGGAACTGATCGAGGTCAAAATCCGCGTCCAGCTCCCGGTTGATGCGGACCAGCAGATTGAGATTGAACGCCGCCGTGACTCCAAGTGGATCGTCATACGCCTGGATGAGCTGGGGAACCGACTTTTCGAGATCCGTCCCCAGCAGCAACGCATCGCCGGTTTTGAGAATCATGCGGACGTTTCGGAGGAAGTTAATATCCGCGGGATGGCTGAAGTTGCCGATCGTGCTGCCCAGAAATAGCACCAGAATCCGCTGCCCATCGCGCCTGCGGGCGGCCACTTCCAGCAAGCCGTCCAGGTATTCGCGTTCGAGGCCGACGATTCCAACCGAATCGATATCGGCCAGCTCCCGGCGGCACACAGCCAGCGCGGCGGAAGAAATTTCGATCGGAAAGTAGTACGTGTGACGGCGGCGGGAAAGCGCCTCCAGGATCCAGCGAGTCTTGGTGCCGCTTCCGCTGCCGAGCTCGCAAAGCACCACGTCGCCCGCGATGCGCTCCACAATCTCGCCGGCGTGCCCGCGAATCAGCCGCTCGTCCGCGCGCGTCAAACCGTACTCGGGAAGCTCGGCGATCACTTCGAAAAGTTTCGATCCGATGGTGTCATAGAGATACTTGGACGGCAATTCTTTTTGCCCCGGTTTGGTGAGTCCGTTTCGGATATCGGTGGCAAACTCGCCTGCCGCCCGAGCCATGATCGCGCTTGTTCGCATAAATCGCCTTTACTTAGACCCATTACTCGCACAGCGAAATCCCGCATACACGTACGGATAGTGGGGCTGGAACCAGTTCCGGAAAGACCGCCGAAGCATGCTGCGATCCGTGCGCGGCGAGCCGCCCTTCATCACGAAATGTTTACCGTCGAAGAAATTGGCGGAGTAACCTTCGTAAAACGGGACCGCCTGAAATCCTTCGAATGGACCAAAGGGCGTCGCGGTCCACTCCCAGCCGTTGGCCAGGAGTCCGTCCAATCCAAACGCGCTTCGTCCTTGCGGGAAGGCATCGACCGGCGCGGGATCCCAACGTTCGAAGTCGAAATACCCATGCTCGGGATCGGGTCTCTGATCGCCCCATGGAAAGCGGCCATCGTTCGAACCGTAGGCCGCTCTTTGCCATTCGGGCTCGGTGGGTAGTCGTTTGCCGGCCCGGCGGGCGTAAGCGGAAGCTTCGGCCTGGCTCACATAAACCGGCCAGGACGGCGGCAAGGAGATCTCGTCGAACATTGTCCGTAGATGCCAGGCGTCGCCCGCGCGTTTCCAAAAAACGGGATGCGAAATACCGCTCGCGGATTTCCATTCCCAGTCCGCCGCCGTCCACAGGCTTCGGTCCCGATATCCCTCCGCTTGCAGAAACTCGAGGTATTGGCCGTTGGTCACTTTGTAGCGGTCGATAGCGAACGCAGGAACTCTCACGGTGTGAGCGTCGTATTCGTTGTCCCAGCCGAAGTCCGCGGCATCGCGACACAGTCCGAGTGTGACGCACCCGTCCGGGATTTCGATGGATTCAGACAGTGGTGGTTCGCGCTCCGGAACACCAGCCTGCGGTTGGCGGATTTTCTTGTCGAGCGGTAACCGGTGAAACATGTACGCCAGCGTCTCGGCGTGCATGAGCCGGTGTTCGATCGCCGTATTCAGCAGTATTTCCGAAAAACTACTGACGCTTTGGAGCGCATCGCGTACGCGCGCCCCGTAGCGACGGACTTGCTCCAGCACCGGCCAGTCCGAAGGATGGTCGGACGGCAGACCGCCGTCCACCGGATCGATTCCAAATGCGAATAACCGGTCCAGATCCGCATCGAACGGTCGCAAGCTCGACTCGGACCGCAGCAGGTTCCAATCAAATGCCTCCAGATGCCCGATGTAGAAGACGATCCGGTGGCGCTCGGGAATCGGACGGTCATACAAAGAGTCCGGCCGGACGATTTCGAACAGCTTGTCGGTTTGCGCACGGGCTCGATCCAGACGGTCGAGCAAGCTTCCTACTTTGTTTGGCGCGGCAAGCATGGCGGTCACGCGAGCGGCTGTAACTCTCCCAGCATGGTCGGAATCAGTTCGGATACCGTCGGGTGGATGTGCATGGCCCGCTGAATCACGGTGTACGGCTTGTCAGCATACATCACATCGAGGATGGAGTGAATGGCCTCATCGCCACCCGTGCCGAGAATGGAAGCTCCCATGATCCGCTTCGTGTCCGCCTCTATTAGAACTTTCATGAAGCCAAAAGTTTCACCCTTTTCAACAGCGCGGCCAACTTTTGTCATCGGGCGCGTACCCATCAGCACCTTCCGCCCAGTGGCTCTGGCCTGGGTCTCGGTCATCCCGGCGCGCCCCAGCGGCGGATCGATGTACAAAGCGTAAGTCAGAATGCGATCACTGACCTTGCGAGGGTCGTTATCGAGAAGATTCGCTGCGACGATTTCGAAATCGTTATACGAAGTGTGGGTGAACCCACCCTTCCCGTTGCAGTCGCCCATTGCCCAGATGCCGCGGACGTTGGTGCGGAGCTGATCGTCGACCATGATGTACCCGCGCCAATCAACCGCCAGTCCCGCCTTGTCGAGTCCCAGATCGTCGGTGTTCGGGCGCCGCCCAGTCGCGATCAACACGTGGGAACCGCGGATTTCAGAGGTTATGCCGGCGGCATCCACGGTCGCGATCGTCTCGTCTCTCCGGCGTGCGAAACTCTTGCACTTGGCATTGAGATGAACTCGAATGCCTTCACGATTCAAAATATCCAGGATTGCAGCGGATACATCTTCATCCTCGTGCGCGACCAACCGCGGACCGCCCTCAATGATGATCACCTCGCTGCCGAAGCGACGGAACATCTGGCCGAACTCCAGGCCGATGTAGCTTCCGCCCAGAATGACGAGATGTTTTGGAAGGAAGTCCAAGTGCATCATCGAACTGTTGGTGAGATACGGAACCTGATCCAATCCCGGAATCGGCGGCACTGCGGCGCGACCGCCCACGTTGAGGAAGATCTTGTCCGCCGTGAGTCGCACATCGCCGACGCTGACTTCATGTGGCGACTCGAACCGGGCGTGGCCTTGATACACGGTGCAGTTCGCCATGCTTTTCAGCCCGTTTTCCACACTGTGATTGGCCTGGTCGGAGATTTCGTCCTTCCGCGCTTTGACGCGCTTCATATCGACCGACACGGGCGCGCCGGTCACGACTCCGAATTCGGCCGCGCGGCTGGCCAAACGCGCGGCATAAGCGCTCGCGACCATGGTCTTGGTCGGGATGCAGCCGGTATTTACGCACGTCCCGCCGAACAGCCCACGCTCGATGATCGCGACCCTCATTCCCGCGGCGGTCAGGCGTCTGGCCAAGGGCGGTCCGGCCTGTCCGGTGCCGATAATAATGGCCTCGAAAGAGACGCTCATGGTGACGCCCCGGACGTGGGGTCTTTCCATTATCACTTTTTGGCCACGGGTTGCCTTACAGCACTGCCTACGTTAGGATTCACCCTAGGGGAACAGGTGCCGAAGAGTCTGTGGATCGCTGCCGCCGTGCTGGGGACCATGTGTTCCGCGCAAGATCCGCAGTTCGTGAAACAGTATTGCATCACCTGCCATAGCCAGCGCCTCAAGACCGGCGGACTCGTCCTGGAGACGCTCGACCCGGCGAAAGTTCCCGCCGACGCCGAGACCTGGGAAAAAGTGATCGTGAAGTTGCGCACCGGCGCCATGCCGCCTCCCGGGATGCCCCGTCCAGACGCGGCGACTAAGCAGGGATTCGTCTCCTCCATCGAGACGAGACTGGATAGCGCCGCGCAGGCCAAGCCCTACGCGGGCCGTCCTCTGCTCCACCGCATGAATCGCGCCGAGTATGCGAACGCCATCCGCGATCTGCTCGCGATCGAAGTCGATCCGGCCGCTCTGCTGCCTCCCGACGATTCCGCCTACGGCTTCGACAACATTTCCGATGTTCTGGGTCTTTCGCCGTCGCTGCAGGAGCGCTACCTGTCGGCCGCGGCGAGCATCAGCGCCCTGGCGATCGGCGATCCCACCGTGAAAGCGGCTGGCGCCACCTACCGGATCCGCCAGGACCTCTCGCAGAATCAGCACATCGAGGGGCTGCCTCTCGGCACCATCGGCGGGATCCTGGTGCATCACAATTTTCCGCTCGACGGCGAGTACGAGTTCCAGGCCAAGCTCTATCGGACCAACCTGAACATCATGCGCGGGCTGGAATTCGCGCATCAGGTGGAGTTCACCGTCGCGGGCCAGCGGATTCATCTCGCGAACATCGGCGGACCGGCCGACCTCGCCTCGATGTTCGAGAAACCCACCGAACTGGGCGACGCCGTGGATGCCCGGCTGCGCGTGCGCGTGGAGGTGAAGGCGGGCCCTCAAAACGTCACGGCTGCGTTCCTCGAAGGTCCGCAAGTCCAGCGGCCCGACCGGCTCCAGGCGTTTCAGCGCAGCTCCACCGACAATTTCGACTGGAGCGGATGGCCGCATATCCAGACACTCTCAATCACGGGTCCTTTTAACGCGACGGGTCCCGGCGATACGCCCAGCCGCCGCCGGATCTTCACGTGCCGCCCGGACAAAACGACTTCGGAGTCGGCCTGCGCACGGAAGATTCTCACCGCCCTGGCCCGCAAGGCGTACCGGCAGCCTGTGAGCGATACGGACCTGAAACGGATTCTGAGCTTCTACGAATCCGGCCGCAAGGACGGCGGTTTTGAATCGGGGGTCGAGCTGGCGCTCGAACGGATTCTCACCAGCCCGAAGTTCGTCTTGCGCGTGGAAAAAGATCCTGCGAACGCTACGCCCGGGGCGGTCTACCGAGTCAACGATCTGGAACTGGCTTCGCGTCTGTCGTTCTTTCTCTGGAGCAGCTTTCCCGATGAGGAACTACTCACGATCGCCGGCACTGGCAAGCTTCACGAACCGGCAGTTCTGCGTGAGCAGACGATGCGCATGCTGCGCGACCCGAAATCGCACGCCCTGGTGAGCAATTTCGCCGGCCAGTGGCTCCAGCTTCGGAACGTGCGCAACGTGCTGCCCAACTCGGACGACTTCCCCGATTTCGACGACAACCTCCGTCAGGCTTTTCAGCACGAGACCGAGCTGTTCTTCGAGAGCATTCTGAACGAAGACCGCAGCGTGCTGGATCTTCTGACGGCGGATTACACGTTCCTCAATGAACGGCTCGCCCGGCATTATGGAATCGCCGGAATCTATGGGAGCCAGTTCCGCCGGGTGATTCTCAAAGACGATTTCCGCCGGGGATTGCTGGGACAAGGCAGCATCCTCGCCCTGACCTCAAAAGCCGAGCGCACGTCGCCGGTGGTGCGCGGCAAGTGGATCCTGGAGAATATCCTGGGGATGCCGGTGCCTCCGCCGCCGCCCGATGTTCCTCTGCTCAAGGAAAATAAAGATCGAGAGAAACCTCTCACGATGCGCGAGCAGATGGTGGAGCATCGCGCCAACGCCGTGTGCGCGAGCTGTCATAAGACCATGGATCCGATCGGGCTGGCGCTCGAGAATTTCGACGCCGTGGGAGCATGGCGGACACGCGACGCCGGTGGGCCCATCGACGTTTCCGGGGAATTGGCCGATGGAACCAAGGTGAACGGTATCGTGGACCTGCGGAACTCGATCGTCAGCCGGCCCGAGATGTTCGCGGGAACGCTGGCCCAGAAGCTCTTGATTTATGCGCTAGGGCGCGGGCTGGACTATCGCGATATGCCCGCGGTCCGTGGAATCGTCCGTGAGGCCGCACAGAACAACTACCGCATCGCATCCGTCATCCTGGGGGTGGTCCGCAGCACGCCCTTCCAAATGCGTACGACAATAGTAAAGGACTGATGCGGCAGAAATCCATATCGCGACGAACCGTCCTGCGGGGCGCCGGAGCGGCTATTGCTCTGCCGTTTCTGGATGCGATGGTGCCCGCCTTCACCCCACAAGCCAAGGCGGCCGCGATCCCGTCCATGCGGTTCGGCGTAGTTTACATTCCCAACGGCGCCATCATGCAGCAGTGGACTCCAAAGACCGTTGGCTCGGGGTTCGAATTCACTCCGATTCTGAAGCCTCTGGAGCCATTCAAGGATTCGCTGGTGCTGGTCAACAACCTCACGCGCTCGCGCCCGGGCAGCGTGATCGGCGATCACGCCGTCAGTTGCGCCGGATTCCTCACGGGCGTTTGGCCCAAGCGAACCGAAGCTGAGGATGTGCTCGCTAACACGACCATCGACCAGGTGGTGGCGCAGAAGATCGGGCAAGACACTCCACTCCCCTCGCTGGAGCTCGCCACGGAAGATTTCACCGGATACGTCGGGGCTTGTTCGCCAGGATTCAGCTGCACTTACATGAACACGATATCGTGGAAGACGCCCACGACGCCGCTGCCCATGGAGACCAATCCGCGTACGGTCTTCGAACGCCTCTTCGGCGGCGCGGGGAGTGCGGCAGAGCGCCGGGCGAGAGTCGCCACGCAACGCAGTATTCTGGATTCGATCGCTGAAGATGCGAACGATCTGCAACGTACCTTGGGCGGTCGCGATCGCGCGCGCGTGGGCGACTACCTGGATAACCTGCGCGAAATCGAGCGCCGCATCCAGCGGGCGGAATCGCAGAAGGACGTTTCCGAGACCGCGCTGGACGCTCCCGTGGGCGTACCCGAGTCCTTCGAGGAACACGTTGGTCTCATGTTCGACCTGATCGCGGCCGCGTACCAGGCCAACGTGACACGCGTGTTCACGTTCATGCTGTCGCGCGAACTCAGCCAGCGGACGTATCCGCAGTTGGGCGTCAGCGAGCAACACCATTCCGTCTCGCATCATCAGAACAACGCTGACAAAATGGCGCAGGTGGTGAAGATTAATACCTACCACATGGGATTGTTCGCTAAGTTCCTGGAGACGCTCCGAAAGACCGAAGACGGCCCGGGTTCGTTGCTGGATCAGTCGCTGATTTTCTACGGCGCGGGCATGGGCGATTCGAACGGTCATGCGACCGACCCTCTTCCCGTGGCTGCGATTAGCGGGAGTCTCAAAGGGCACCGGCACATCGAACTTCCGAAGCGGACGCCGGTCGGCAATCTGTGGCGCACCGTGGCGGCGAAGTACGACACTCCCATCGAACACTACGGCGACAGCACGGGGCTTGTCGATGATCTGTTTTAGGTGGCTGCTAGTAGGGGCGCTCGCGTTCACGTTGACCGCAGCGGACGATCCTGACGGAACCACTCCCCTGCACTGGGCCGTCCGCGCCAACGACCTAGATGCCGCGCAGCGCCTGCTCCGCTCTGGGGCAGATCCCGATGCCGCCAATCGCTACGGCGTCACTCCGCTTTCGCTGGGGGCGGAAAATGCCAGTGCACCGCTGATCCAGGCGCTCTTGCAGGCAGGCGCGCACCCCACGAGCGCGATTCTCATGGACGCGGCACGGACGGGGAACGCCGAAGTGGTCCGGATGCTGCTCGCCCGCGGTGCGGATGCCAACGCTCGCGAAAGTTCTCTGGGTGAAACCGCGCTCATGTGGGCCGCAGCGGAGAATCATCCGGAAGCCGTCCGGGCGCTGATCGAGCACGGCGCCGATCCCAACACGCGATCCGACAAGCTGGTGTATCCGAAAGACCGGTTTGGGCTGGAAGGCGTCACCACGATCCTGCCTCGCGGGAGCTGGACAGCGCTGATGTACGCGGCGCGTCAGGGTTCGCTCGAAGCCGCCCGGGCGCTCGCCGAAGCCGGAGCCGATCTGAACCTGGCCGATCCCGACGGAAGCACCGCGCTGGAGCTGGCGATCCTCAACGGGCACTTCGATACGGCAGGGATGCTGACCGAAAAAGGCGCCGATCCCAACATCGCCGACTCCACGAGCATGGCGGCGCTGTATGCGGCGGTCGACATGAACACGCTCGGTGAGATTTACGGCCGTCCGGGCCGCAAGTTCACCGATAAACTCAGTGCGGTGGATCTCCTGCCGATTCTGCTCGCCCATGGTGCGGATCCCAACGCGGCGCTGAAGGCTCCCATACTCACCCGCGCCCATACGCCTGGCGAGCCCAGTTTAGGCGAAGGGACCACGCCGCTCATGCGCGCGGCCAAGAACGGCGACACTGCGGCGATGCGCGTACTGATGGCCCACGGCGCGGACGCCTCGCTGAAGCAGAAGAACGGGACCACGACTCTGATGCTCGCGGCGGGCGTCGGCCGCGGCACGGGAGTGTTCGCCAAAGACTACGCGACGGAGGCGGAGCTGCTCGCGGCCGTCAAGTTTCTGGTGGAAGCGGGTGTCGACGTCAACGCAGCCAATGAAAGTGGTCAGACAGCGCTGCACATCGCCGCGCAGGCATCCGATGGCATCGTGAAGTACCTCGCGGAGCACGGAGCGAATCTCGACGCCAAGGACAAGCAGGGCCGTACCGCGCTCGACATCGCGATGGGTAAAGGCGTTCGGCCGCGCATTGGCGGCGAATCGACGGTCCGCGAAAGCACTGCCGCGCTGTTGCGCCAGCTGATGGCTCGCTAGAACACTGCAATTGGGTTCAAGGGCGACCCCGTGCCGCGCGGCACGGCCAAAGGAGCCGCGGTGAACATAAACTCCCACCGCCCAAGCCGGTTGGCGGTCTCGGCGAGTTGCTCCAGGTCGCAATTATCGAACAGAGGCGACCCCAGCGCGACCAGCATCAGAAAGTGCACGGGCTGGCTGACGCCCTCCACCTGCGAAGGCATCAAGTCGCTGGCACCATCGCCACCCAGAATCGCGACATCGCGCTGCTTCAGCCATGGCACCACGGAAACGTGCAGACCCGCGAGGATCTCCCCGGCGTTCCACGGCCCCTTGGCGGCGCGGCGAGCCCATCGGCCGGTGCGGACGAACACCGCATCGCCGCTTCCGATCTTCACGCCGGCCTTCTTTTCCCACGCCTCGATGTCCTCGACGTAGATCGGCGCGCCTGGCTCCATATACGGAATCCCCTTGAGGCGCGGGATATCGACCAGGATGCCCCGGGTCACGATGCCGTTCTGATAGGCGGTGATGTCGTTCTTCATCGCGCCATCCTTGGTCACCGACGACTGCGGATAGCCGTTGTACATCTTGCCATCCTGAAACGCGTGACCCAGCGCGTCCATGTGCGTGTGCCCGTAGCCGTGAAAGGCGATCGCGTAGCTGTCCATCGCATACGCGCCGAGAACCGGATTTGCGCCGGTCGCCGTCATGGTGTGCGTCAACGGACTGGTGTTGTCCGCGGCAGCCTCGGTCATGACGGGATGCTCGAGTGAAACCGTGATGCCCTGCTTGGCGAGCGACGCCGCCTGCTTCACCTTCGCGGGTGTGATCAGATTGACCGTCCCGCGCTGGTCGTCCTTGCCCCAGCGTCCCCAGTTGGAGAGCTGCTTCATCCAGCGGTCAAAATCGGCTTTGGTGGCCGTGTGTGAGGATTGTCCGAACGCTGCTAACGTCAGTAACAGAGTCGATGACAGAGCTGCAATACGAAGTTTCACTTTATTCACCCGCCCCGAATGCCAGCAGGACGTTGCCGCCCATGCCGCCGGTCCTTTGGTAGCCCGAGCCGACGTACACCGTTCCTCCCGACACAATCGCACCCGGACCGTCGATGCCGCCGCCGCTCGCTTTGACGCCGTTCACCGTGGCGAAGTCGCGTACCGTATCGAAATCCCACAGGACCTTGCCGTCCTCCGTGGAGAATGCCCGCAGGTGCCCGTCAAGCGATCCGGAGAATACGACTCCAGGAATTACACTCACGGCGGCCGATTGCGCCGGGCTGCAGCCCATCTTGTCGCTGCACGGCGGTGGCGCCGCGTACCAGACCTTTGAACCGTCACGGATGCGCAGAGCCGTCAGACCGCCGCCCTCTTTCGGATCATAGCCGGCGGCTCCTCGGCGCACCACGTCGGACGTGGCGGCGTACACATTCCTGCCGTCGCTCGCCATGCCCCATTGGACCCCGCCATTGACGCCGCCCTTCCCCACGCGAGCTTGCCACACGATCTGCCCGTCTTTATCCGGATCGAGCGCATACACGATTCCCGATTTCTGCCCCACCAGAACCAGCTCGCGTCCGCCCTCCAACTTCTCCAGGATGGGCGATGCGCCGAAGTCGTAGTCTGGGCCAGGACACGTGTTCTTCGACTGGCAATTGCCATTCAGAATGTCACCGGGCTGGACTTGCCGCACCCATGCGATCCGGCCGGTTTTCAGATCCACCGCGACGATCGCATCGCTGGTGGCGGTGGCGGGCTCGGAATAGTTGTTCCCCGTGCCGACATACAGCCGGCCTCGCTTCACGTCGATCGTCGGCGCCGACCAGACCCCTGCTCCGGACGGTCCCCACACTTCACCGTTTTTGCTGGCTGCCTCAGGAATCATGTACGTCTTCCATACCTGCGAGCCGTCCTGGACCCGCAGCGCAACTACGCTTCCACGAAACGTGCAGCACGCATATTGATTGCCCCGGGCCAGCGTTTCTTCGCCGGAAGCCACGGGAATGTAGATTACTCCCTCATGGACCACGGCCGCGCCGGTCACGCGGGCGCCGGCGTGATCGTCCACTTTCTTCTTCCATAGCACCTTTCCCGTTTCCGCTTCGAGCGAATAAAACGTGCCGCCGCGGTCGCCGAACAGCAGAGCGTGAGCCGTGCCGACAGGAACCATCGCAATCGCCGGACGAACCGCGCTCTCGGCTTGAAACATCCAATGGTCGCAGCCGGTTCGTGAATCCAGCGCGTGCACTTTGCCCGACGCGCTCCCCACGAAAAGATTATTCCCGATCACCGACGGCTGCGCGAACACGATCGTGTCTCCCTCGAACCCGAAGGCCCATTTGAGTTTCAGCTTCTGCACCTGGGCCACTGTCAATCCGGCGGCCGCGGCGCTCTGAAAGCGAGTGTTGGTGGGCGTCGGACTCCAGCCGTTCCAGTCGGAGGCGAGCGCACGGGCGATCTTCACTGTCTTGTCGCTGCACACCGCCTGGGCGCGAATGGCTGGGACCATCCCGGCCGCGATGAACAATGTGGCGCGCCATGAGAGCATGCTTGCTACAATAACCGGGGTTCGTCGTGCTTGCAAGTCTAAAGAGGATTCTGCCGCTCGCCTTCTGCGCCGCGCTCCACGGGCAGATTCTGGCCGACGGCCACGTCCACATCACCAACCGCGTCTATTGGGAAGGCATCGATCCCTGGAAGCCGCAGCCAGTGGGCCAGTTCGATTATGCTCGCGCCCGCGCCGGCGGCGTCAACTTCGTCATCGAGAACGTTGCGCCATACGGGTACAACACCTACAACACCACGGTGAAGCACGCCGGACGTCTGATCGAGACGTTCCACCGGACGCTCGAAGCGCATCGCGACCAGATGGAGCTCGCGCTCACCTCCGCCGACGTGCGGAGTATCGTGGCAAGAGGCAAACTGGCAGTGATGCTCAGCATCGAAGCCGGCTTCGACCAGGAAGGCGACATCGACATCCTGCGGCTTTGGTACCGCCTGGGCGTGCGCGTGATCCAATTCTCAAGCCAGGCGACCACCGCCTACGCAGACTCCTCCGTCCGTGGCGGAGCCAAATGGTCCGGCATCAACGAAAAAGGACGACGCTTGATCGCGGAGATGAACCGGCTCGGCATGCTGATCGATATTTCGCACGCCACCGAAGCCGCCCAGCGCCAGATCGTCGCGGCCAGCCGCGCTCCGGTGGTCGCCAGTCACGTGGCTCTGCGGGCGATATGTTCCAATCCATCCAATCTTTCCGATGACGTCCTGCGCGCTTTGGTCGCTAAAGGCGGCATGATCGGCATCCACAGCGCGGCGGAGCAGATCGGGCAGCGTTATTACGATTGGTCGCGTGGCAAGCCGTCGATTCCAGTGAACGGGGTCACGCGCGAGGATATCCTGTTCGGCGAAATGTCCCTGATACGCTCGCCCAATCGCGATTACGGAGAGTATATCGACGCGCTCGACGCCCAGCAGGGCGACCGCTGGCGCCGTTTCTATTCCCAGCCTTGGCATGAATCGTCCGAGGGCGAGGCCGTGGTTCCGTCGATCGACGATTGGGTCGCGCATGTGGCACATGCCATCGCGATCGGCGGCCCAAGGAGCGTCGCGATCGGATTGGATCTGACCAACGCCCGCAGCACTCTCAAGAATTTCGATGCCAGCCATTATCCGGAACTGGTCGAGGCGCTGCGCAAGCACAATCTGGCAACTCCCGAAATACTTGGCGAGAACTGGCTGCGCGTGTTCGATTCAGCCAGGGTTTCTAACTAGAATGCGACTGCTCGCCTTTATCCTCCTGGCGGCCGCCACAAGTGCTCAAATCAAGATCGCCGTCAACGCCACCACCATCGAGTCGGCGCCGATTTTTCTGGCCGAGCGGACTCCCGCGGTGCAAATCGTTCCGGTCCCCAACGGACGTATGGCAATGGAACGGCTGTTGCATGGAGACGTCGATGCGGCCACGGGATCGGAAACGCAGATGCTTCTCAACTCCATCGCCGAGCCGGGAATTCGCATCATCCTCACGCTTGCCGAGGCACGTTACCGCATCATCGCCCGCGGTTCCGCCGGCATACACCGCGTCGAGGATCTTCGCGGCAAGAAAGTCGCCGCAACCGTCAACACGTCGTCCCAGTACTATTTGAGGGAGATATTGCGCAAGGCAGGCATGCTGCTCGATTCCGACGTCCACTTCGTGAATCTGGAAGGTCCGGATATGCCCGCCGCGCTTAAGCGGGGGGACGTGGACGCAGTGGCGATTTGGGAACCGCACGCGCAAAATTCGCTTGAAGCGCTTGGCAGCGACGCCGTGGTCTTACAGAATCCGTCCGTCTACCGTGAACGATTCAACCTGAACACCACCACGAAAGTCTTGAGGGACCCCGACAAGCGACGCGGGTTAGTCGATTTCCTGCACGCTGTGATTCGAGCCTCGGAGCGCGCTCGCCGGCAGCCTGCCACAACCCAGATGCAACTCGCGCCTTTCATTAACACGCCAGCTGCAACCATCGGGCGCGTATGGAACCGGTTCCTCTTCCCCGCGAATCTTCCAGGAGATCTCCAAGCCGTGCTCGGGGACGTCGAGATCTTCGTGGCGGCCGTGCAGTATCGCCAACCCCGCCCGCGCGCCAGCTTATCTATCTTGATTGACGGTAGTGTTCTTAACGCTGCGAAGAAGTAGGCCAGCGCTTCTGCCACTTGGCCCGCATTGCCGCGCGATCCACTTCCGCTCCCCGCAGGTAGACTTTGTTAATCCGCCGTGAATTGGCGATATTCTCTAGCGGATTCGCGTCCAAAACAATAAAATCCGCCAGCTTGCTCGACGCAATCATTCCCGTGTTGATGTGCGCGGCTTCGGCCGAATCCCTGGTCGCCGCGACGATCGCTTGCATGGGCGTCAGGCCCAGGTAGACCCAGCTCTCGAACTCGAGCTGCCCCATCCAGCCGATGAAGAAGCGCGACTGGCCGGTATCGCTTCCGAGAATGATCTTCATTCCGGCGTCGCGCAGCTTCAGAACGTTCGTTGCCCCGAGCTGTTTCAGATTCTCGCGCCCGCGCGAGACGGATTCCGGAGTAATCCGCGCCAATTGCTCGCCCCAGAGCTGCTGGATCTGCTGGGGCGGAACGGTTTCGCGCAGCAGCGGATCGTTCCAGTCCTCCCGGGTTGTGAAGGCCGTGCCGACATTTGGATGGAACCACATGTTGGGCCGGTCTTTCCTGGCGATCCGATCCCGGATGATGGCGAGCAGTTCTTCATCCGGCGCTTCGCCGCCGCGGACGGGGAGGTGCAGCCATCCCTCGACACCCGCTTTCATCAGTAACTTGGCGTCCGCCAGCGTCACGTTATGCGCCCCGACCGGAAGATTGAGTTTGTGCGCTTCGTCGATGATGGCCAGATACAGTTCCGGGGTGAGTTTCTTTCTCGTACCGCCGCGATCGTCCACCCAAATCTTGATGAACTCGGGCTTCATTTTGGCGTTATCCTGCACCGCGGCGCGAGCTTCCGCGACCGTCGTGACGGGATAAGGGACGTCTGCCCGGGACGGATGGCCCTGGGCTCCGGAGTCCGGCGATGCGATCCCCGGACCTACCGTGCGAAACAGCGCCGCGCCGGGATTAATCTCGTCCCTTACGCGCAGCGGAACGTTACCCCAACCGGTTCTGCCACCGTGCAGATCGGAACGGTCGACCAGATCGCCGACGCCGATCGTCGCGCTGACCCCGTAATACGCCAGGCGCTCCAGATGGTCGACGAGATTCTCGCGCGTGAAATACTCCTTGGCCATCGTTCCGTCCCAGTCGTGCTGGTATCCGAAGTGCCCATGGAGGTCGACCTTCGCCGGCATCACGGTTTTCCCCGTCAGGTCGACGCGCACGCCTCCGGCCGGCAGTTGGATCTGCCCGCGGCGGCCGACCCGCGCGAATTGGGTATTTTCGACCAGGAACGCGGAGTTTTCGATAGGCGCGCTGCCGTCACCCGTGATCAATCGAGCGCCTTCAAACAATGTCGCCTGGGCTTTCAACTGCGAGAAAGAGCACGCAGAGGCGATGAAGAGACATGCTACGAAGGTCCGGCGCATTCTTTACCTGCCCGCGTCCTGGCAAATGTATTCGAACATTTCGCCGTCAGCGATCCACTTCGAAGCCGTAGTCTCGGTGATAGTCCATTTGCCGGACCAGGATTTCGTGTACGCGCCGGGATCGTCCACCGTCACCTCGTATGACAACGATTTCAGGTTCGGGCGCGAGATGCGTTCCACCAGGTGGAGCTGCGAGGTATTCGGAAACGCTCCCACGGCCCACATTTTTTCGTTGAAGCCCACCGAATCGATCACCAGCGTGTCCCCTTCCCAGTGCCCGATCGAGTGGCCCAGGAAAGTTGGCCTGACGTCCTCGCCCTGAGGATGCATCCGGCCGTCCAGGTAAATCACACGCCAGGAATGAGGCCCGGCCATATTGAGGATGAAAATACTCTTAAGCTCGGGGACATCCACGATCTCGAATCCGGGCGCGTTGAGAAACGACGGCCCGGGCGACGCCTTGCAGTCCACCAGCGGCGAGTCTTGCGAGAACGTCGCGGTCCGGTATTCGTAAACCGCCTTGGCCCACGGCTGAAAGGGGACGTCGTTCGCGCGCGGAAACCCTCCCAGGCCTGGCCGGACTTCCCAATATCCCTTCTTGCCTGGTACTGACCCCAGGTTCAAGTGGCCGTCGGGCCAGCGCGGAGCAGGCTCCGGCGGCGCAGTATTTACCTGCTTGGCTTGCGCCTGTTTTCCTTGTTTACCTTGTGCAAAGGACACCACCGCCAGCGACGATACCGCTACCAACGCAGCCGCGATTCTCACCGTCAATTTACCTCGTGGGCAGCTTCTGGCCGTTTTCCAGGATCAGAGTCGTTGTCTGCATCGCTCCCACCCAGGCGTTCTTGGGATCTTTGGCGACAGCCGCGCCCTCCAGGCTGATCTTGTCGCCGATCTTCACGGTGTCGCGCTTCCAGCCGCCGCGCGTGAGGGCGTAGGGCGGCCCCAGCTCGAACCGCAGCTCCTTGGTCGCGCCGCTCTCGTCTTTCACGTTGAAGAAGATGTAGGCGTGCGGATTCACCCAATCCACCTTGGTGACGTACCCGGTCAGATTCGCGGTCTTGTTGCCGTCGTATTCGGCTTCAAACGAGTGATGCGCCGCCGCGGGTTTCACCGCCAGCACCAGCAGGCCGAGCCCCATCAGCGAAACGATTCGGTTGACTCTCATTTGTAATTCTCCTTACCGGACACGTTTATAGACAGTGTCGATTCCACGTTCTCCTCGCAAAAATACTCCTGAATCTCTTCGTTCGGGACCCACGGAATGGTCCAGCCGCCGGTCCACGGCCGCGTATACGTCCGTGGATCATCAACGGTCACCTGGTACTTCAGCGTGCCGAGATCCGGCCTGGTGAAACGTTCCGTCAGATGCAAGGCTTCGGTGTGAGGAAGCCCGCCGTTGGTAATCCAGAAATGCTCGTTGAAGCCGATCACATCTACTACCAGGGTATCCTTATCCCAGCGCCCCACCGAATTGCCGTAGTAGCTGCGGACCACCTCATCCGCCTGACCTTGCGAGCGGCCGTCCGTATAGATCACACGCCAGTTCCGGTCGCCGCCGCCCAGGAGCAACAAAATGCGCCCCAAATCGCGCTGTTCGACGAACTGAAACCCGTGCGGCATCTGGAACTGACGCGGTCCGCCGGGCGGAAGACAGCGCGTCAGAGGATCGTCTTTCAGAAGGCTGCGCTGGCGATACTCGTACACGGCCTTCGCCCAGGGCTGGAACGGCGCCACGCGATCCACGTCCGCCAGGTTCCGCAGGAGCCCTTCGTCGTTCATCTGGATTTTAGCGGCCGTGGTTTCCACGAGTACAGAGGCGCTCGGTGCGCCCCAATATCCCTTCTTCCCCGCAGGCGGTCCCAGGCGAACCTGACCATCGGGCCAGCGAGGAGTAGGTTCGCGAACGGCAGCAGTAGCAGGTTTCTTAGGCGCAGCTACGAAAAGCTTCTTGCCGGTTTTAGCGAGCGTCACCGATTTGGCGAACGCTTGTCTCTTCGGGTCCCGCGCTGGGATTCCTTCCACATTGACGGAATCGCCGATGCGCAAGGAATTTCGCGTCCAGCCGTCCTTCTCCAGATCCAGCGGATTCCCGAACTCCAGAGCCCAGTTCGTAATCGTGCCGGCTGCGTCGCGCACGTTCACAAAGAAAAACGCATGCGGATTCGCCCACTCGACTTTGATGACCACGCCCGTAAGCTTGATCGTCCGCGAGCTGTCGTAGGTCGCAGAGCTCTGTGCGAACACAGTCGCCGCGGCGAAGACCGCGACCCATAACCGATTCGTGAGGCGGCTAGTCACGCGTGATCCTGAAGTCGCCTTTAGTGGAACCCTGCGTCCAAGTACCTTTGATAGTTCGGTGGTAGGAACCGAGATCCTCCAGCTTGCCCTCGGCGGTGATATGGTCCTTCCCGTTCGCCTCGATCCGCACGGTCCAATTAGTCACATCCACGAAAACGCTGGCGATCGGGATGGAATCGGGACCCGGATTGATCAGGCCCGTAATGTTCTTGCCGTCCCAGTTCATCACGAAAGTGATCTGGTGGCGCTGGGTCGAGGTCGCGCCCCAGTCGCCGGACCAGGTGCCGGTCAGCGGGTGGCCCTGCTGGGCGAATCCCGGCGCGAAAACCCCTAGGCAAATCGCGACACAAGCTAGGTGTAGCGCTCGTTTCATGAGTCCAAGATATAACGCTACTGATGCTCCGAGCGCAAGGGACTCCTGCCTGATACACTTTATTCGTCTGCAGGAGGTTGCCCATGCTTTGTCGCATTCTCCCACTCGCGGCTGGAGTCCTGGCCGCATCGCTCATCCTAACCGCGCAAACCCCATCTGCCGCTCCCAAAGCAACTAAGAAAGCCTACACGCCTCCCAAGACTCCCTGGGGCGATCCCGACCTGCAGGGAAACTGGCCGGCCCAGTTCAACATCCCCATGCAGCGCGCCGGGGGGCGTGAAGGACAAAGAGGTTCTTTCCGACGAGGAGTTCGCGCAGACTGAGCGGCAAGCGGCGCAGCAGTCCGCGAACGTCCAGAAGCAGTACGAGAATCAGATCACCATCAATCCGCCGCTGTATTGGACCGAGGGCGGCCGGAGAACCAAGCAGACATCCGTCGTGGTCGATCCGCCGGATGGAAGGATCCCGCCGATGACGCCGCAGGCGCAGAAGGCCGTTGCGTCGGAACGCGGCGGGCTCGGGCCTGGGCAGCACTTTCCAGACAAGGTCGACTCTTGGGAAGATTTCGATTACTACAGCCGCTGCATCACACGCGGATTCCCCTCCACCATGCTGTACACCATCTACAACTTCGGCAACGATATCATCCAGTCGCCCGGATATGTCGTGATCCGCAGCGAAATGGTGCATGAGCAGCGCGTGATTCCTATTGACGGCCGCAAGCATGTGGGCAAGGACATCAAGATGTACATGGGCAATTCGGTCGGCCACTGGGAAGGAAACACGCTGGTGGTCGAGACCACCAACCTGAGGCCGGAATCGGGATCGGGCGGGCGCTACACCGATGCCGCGAAGATCGTGGAGCGCTTCACCCGCACGGCCCCCGATGAGCTGATCTGGGAGGCCACTATCAACGATCCGAACGTGTGGACCACGCCGTACACGCTCCGGTATCCGTTCAAGATGGACCGCGAATATCGACTCTACGAATACGCCTGCCACGAAGGCAACTATATGATGCTCGACGCGCTCACCGCAGCCCGGCAGTTGGAAGCGCAGGGCCAGGATACGAAAGTCGTCCGTGGCGAGGCCGGCGGGCCGCTTCCCGGAACGCGTTAATCGATGCGCCTAATCGCTGCTCTGGTCTCCTGCCTGACAGCTTTTGCGGCTGCGCCCAGCCCCGTCGGCGATGCGGCCATGAAGGGCGACACCCAAGCAGTCCGCAGACTCATCGGGCAGAAGGCCGACGTAAACGCGGCTCAACCCGATGGCGCCACAGCAATCCAGTGGGCCGCATTTAGCAACAACCTGCAACTCGCGGATCTGCTGATCGCCGCCGGGGCGAATGTGAAGGCCGCGAATCGCGATGGCGCGACTCCCCTGTATCTGGCGGCGAACAACGGCAGCTCCGCTATGATCGAAAGGCTGTTGAAGGCTGGGGCGGATCCCAATGAAAGAAATCAGCGCGGCGAGACTCCCCTCATGTTCGCGGCACGCAGCGGGAACGTCGGCGCGATCAAGATGCTTCTCGATCACCAGGCCGATGTAAATGCCAAAGAGAGCCTGCGTGGAACCACGGCTCTAATGTGGGCAGTCGACCAGAAGCACGCGGAGGCGGTTCGGGAGCTGGCTCAGCGTGGAGCCGATGTATCCGCTGCCTCGAATCCAGACACGAAGGGAAATCGGGCGTACTTAGCGCCGCCCGTGCAAGCCCGCTTGCGAGCAGCGTTAGCCGCCGGCAAGGAGCCCGGCGATTTGCTGGCTCCCGGAGGCGAGCAAGCCCGCGTCACCGCACCGGCAGGTCGTGGAGGCCGCGGCGCGGCACCCGCGAAGCCGAATCCAGAAGACATAGTGGCCGCGGCCGATGCCGCTGCCGCAGATTCTTCTTTCGGTCGCGGCACTGATACCGACGGCGGCGGTTTAACACCGCTAGTGTTCGCAGCCCGGCAGGATTGCCTGAATTGCGTGGGTTTTTTGCTTGCGGCCGGCGCCAACGTGAACCAGGTCACGCACTATGGCTGGACTCCGTTGCTGACGGCCATCCAGAACCGCCACTACAAGCTCAGCGCTTACCTGCTGGAACACGGCGCCGATCCAAATATCGCTAACAACGGTGGCTGGACGCCTCTCTACCTCGCTACCGACAACCGCAATATCGAGGGCGGCGATTATCCGGTGCGCAAGCCGGACATGGATCATCTGGAGATCATCCAGCTGCTTCTGGACAAGGGCGCGAACGTGAACGCCCGCATCTGCGGATCGCAATCGACCCCCGATAGGTGCGTTGGCGACTCCACCGAGACGCGCAACAACTTCACCATGCAGTGGCTGTACGAGGACGGCGCGACGCCCTTCCTCCGCGCGGCTCAGTCCGGCGATGTGACGCTGATGAAGATGCTCCTGGCCCGCGGGGCGGATCCCAAGATCAAGACGTCCTATAACGTCACGGCCTTGTCGGTAGCCGCCGGAATCGGCTGGGTGGAAGGTGTCACGTTCGAATGGTCGCCGGAGCAGAACATGGAAGCGATCCAGATGTGCCTCGACCTGGGCATCGACGTGAATGCAGCCGATGACGAAGGACGCGCGGCGCTCCACGGCGCTGCTCACAAGGGCCGAAGCGCGGCCATCCAGCTTCTGGTGAATCACGGCGCCGATCTCGAAGCGCACGACTACGGCAGCCGCGACACGGTGAACGGCGCCATGAAAGGCTGGACTTGGATTCCGTTGCATTACGCGCAAGGGCTGGCGCGTGTGGGCGTGCAATCGGCGCTCGCGCATCCGGAAACCGAGGCTTTCATCAAGAACCTGATGAAGGATAAGGGCCTGCCGATTCCGCCGGACATCACCGGCTCCATCTGCCTGACCAAAGGCCTCAACGGCTGCCAATAGCCTACGGAGCCAGCGAGGCCGCGTATGCCGCGATCGCGATCATATCGTCTTCCGTCAGCTTCTCGGCGACCTTCTTCATCTGCGCTCCCGCCGTGCTGCTATTGGCGCCGGTCTGAAAGTTGAAAAGCTGCCGGACGATATAGATCGGATGAATCCCCGCCAGCCGGGGCACATCGCCCAGACCCTTGAGCCCCTCGCCGTGGCAGATTTCGCAAGCGATGGTTTTGCCTGAACCGCCGGTTTTCACCAGTGTCTCGCCCTTCTTGATACTGCCCGGAGGAACGTACGCGATGAATCCCGAATGCGGATCGCGGCTTTCGACTCTGGCCGGATCCTGCGGCACGGTGATGATGCGATTGCCCAGTGGCTCGGTTCCGCCGCCCGGTAGTGCAAAGCGCATGCGCCCTCCGTTAATCCAGGTCCTCGGCACAGTCTGCGCTTCCTCCACCTTGTACCAGACAGCTGGCTTCAGCGCCGCAAAAAACTGCACGGCCTTCCGCATGTCTTCATCCGGCAGTCCTTTGGCGATCCCGTTCATGCGCGCGGCGCGTTGGGATGGCTCGTAGACCATGGGATCTTTTCGAACGCCGCTCTTGAAATCCTCCATCTGTCGCATCATGTACTCGACCGGCAGACCCGCCAGCGTGGCGGATTCCGGATGGCCATGTCCCGACATGAGATGGCAGGACCCGCACGCCTGCACCTGGAACCCATGTTGCACGATATCCGGTAGCGCCCCGTGCTCCTGGGGATACCAGTCCGGCGGATTGAGCTGATCGTCGATCTGCGCTTGCGTGTAGGATTTCGTGCTGCCCGGCAGCCGTTTCAGTTCTTTTGCGTCACCGGCCGGCGGAGGATTCTTGTCAGGCACCGGATACGCCCACGTCAGACTTTGGCCCGGCTGTTGCGGCACAGCCACCACGACATAGAACGACAGTAAGGCAATGAGAACCACACTCAAGTGCTTCATGAATCCTCCTGACGATTTCGAACTATATCATTCCACGCGTCGCGGCCGCTTGGCAGATACACTGAGAGGCATGGGTCGGCTGTGGCTCGCGGTGCTCCTCGTTGGGTCCGGCCTTGCACAGACTCCACCCGATCTTCAGCGCGCATTCGAGACGGCGGAGCGGCAGATCCTGCGCCTTAATCCCTCGGCTTTCCCGGAGCTTCCGAAAAAGGTGCTCGCCGACCTTAAACGGCGCGGATGCCTGATTCCTCAGGTACAGCCGGTGAACGAACCGCACAACGTCATCAAAGGCGAGTTCGCCAAACCCGGACAAACGGACTGGGCGGTCCTCTGCTCGATCGGAGGTGTCTCCTCGATCCTCGTTTATTGGAACGGCTCCGCGGCCAACCCGGCGCAGATCGCGGAAAAGAAGGACTTCGATAATCTTCAAGATTCAGGAGCCGACGGCATAACTTACTCTCGGGCGATCGCGCCCGCAGACCGCGCCTACATCCTCCAGCATTATCAGGCGTACGGTGGCACAAAGCCGCCGCCCCTGGATCACCAGGGTATCGATGACGCCTTTGTCGAGAAGGGATCGGTCGTGTTCTATTTCTATCAGGGAAAATGGCTACAATTGACCGGAGCCGACTAACATCGTCCAAGGAGAAAACGCCATGAGCACCTATGTGCTGGTTCACGGAGCGTGGGGCGGCAGTTGGTGCTGGAAGCGCGTCCGCAAGGCGCTCCAGGCACGAGGTCACGAAGTGTTCACGCCGACTCTGACCGGCGTCGGAGAGCGCTCGCACCTGCTGTCCCCGCAGGTGAACCTCGACACGCATATCGACGACGTGGTCAACCTGATTCAATGGGAGGAACTGTCAGACGTGATCCTCTGTGGCCACTCCTATGGCGGCTGCGTGATCAGCGGCGTGGCCGATCGTATCCCGGATCGCATCGGCGCGTTGGTCTACCTGGATGCGTTCGTTCTGAAGGACGGCCAGTGCCTGCACGACACTTTGCCGCCGGAGCAAAGGAATATGCAGATGGAGCTCACGGCGGCTCACGGCGAGGGTTGGAAGGTGCCGCCTATTCCCGCCGAAGTCTTCCACGTCAATGCCAACGATGCGGCGTGGGTGGACCGCCAGTGCACCATGCAGCCCTTGGCCACCTTCCAGCAGCCCATCAATTTGAGCGGGAAAGCCCACGGGATCAAAAACGTCACGTTCATCCTGGCCACCGGTTTCGCCGACTCCCCGTTCCCGCAGTTTTTCGAACCGGCGAAAGCCCGGGGCTGGAAGACTCTTAAAATGGACTGCGGTCATGCCGTGATGCTGGATCTTCCGGAGGAACTCACCCAGGTGCTGATTGGAGCATCCCAGCAGCAATCTGCTGCGCGCACCCGCTAGTCGAGAAAGCCGCTAAAATCCTGGATATGGCGCGCGGCGTAAAGTACGCACAGATCTTCTTGACGGCTGCGATCCAAACTGTCGCCCTCGCGCAACCGGCGTCGATCACGGGCACCATCAGCGATCCTGACGGGGGCATCGTCAAGGACGCCGTGATTCAGGCCACCAACTCCGCTACACACGCCGTGGTGCGCGGTCCTGGCTCGCCCAAGGGCGAATATACCCTCGCCTTGCCCGCGGGAACTTACGATCTCGCCGTCGCCATGCCTTGCTGTCAGTACGGATCCTTTACCCAATCGGGGGTCATCGTTCGAGCTGGCGAGTCGCGCCGCCTGAACATCCGCCTGCCGTGGGGATCCAACCTGGGGACGCTGGGAGACGATCCCATCCTCCTGCTGAATGATTTCCGCGACCGCGCCGCCGTGCCCACCGGTTCCACGCCGCGCACCCCTGAGGGCAAGCCCGATCTTTCCGGCATCTGGATCAACGTGTACAATCCGGAAACGCCTCCGCCTCCGCTACAGCCGTGGGCCGCGGAGCTCCTTCGCCAGCGCATGGAGAATGACTCGAAAGATTACCCCGGCGGATTCTGCTTGCCGGCCAATGCATCTTCGATCACGCGGGCGTTCCCGTACAAGTTCGTGCAGACGCCTTCCCTCATTGTGGTGATCACCGAGTCGGATACCCCCGGCCTGCGACAGATCTTCATGGATGGACGCCCCCACCCCGCGGACTGGAATCCTACCTGGCAGGGACACTCGATAGGACGCTGGGACGGCGACACGTTGGTGGTCGACACCACCGGTTTCAACGACAAGGCCTGGCTCTCGCTCACCGGCATTCCACATACGGAAAAACTGCACACCGTCGAACGCATCCACCGCCCCGACTATGGGCATATCGAGGTCGAAATCACCATGGAGGATTCCGAGGCGTTCACCGGCCCTTGGAAGCGAACCTTCACCGCGACTCTCGCACCCCCTGGCGAAGAGATCATGGAATTTATCTGCAATGAGAACAACAACGACGTGAAACACTACCGCGGCAAGTGATGACGGTGGGCGTCGGCGAGAGGAGACGCCCCTACTTGCCGACCAGATGTTTCATGTCCGCATTATTCTCCTGACAGATGTACTCGAGCGGTTCCATGCCGGGGTGGAACAGCATGTTCCAGCTGGTAGTCCACTGCTTGGAATAAGCCCCCGGGTCATCGATGGTTGCCTCGTAGCGCATGATCAGCTCATTCACGCGCGTGAAGCGCTCGACGACGTGGAGCTGTTCGGTGTGTGGATGCCCCGCCGCGTCGATCCAGGATCGGTCGTTCAATCCGGTGACGTCCACCACCAGCGTGTCTCCCTCCCATCGGCCGATCCCCTCACCCAGATAGGTCGGATTCAGCTTGTCTGGCGGTGTATGTTTCCGCCCATCCATGTAGACCACTCTCCACATGTGCGCGCCGCCTTCGAACACGAACAGGATGCGGTTGGGCATCTGATAAATCTGAAACGGGAACGAGGTCGCGTACATGCGCGGGATTCCCGGCGGCAGACAGAACCCCTCGGGATCGTCCTTGGTGATATTGGCGTTGCGTTGATCGTAAATCGTCTTAGCCCAGGGCAGAAACGGGACATCGATCTTTTTCTCGGGCTGCGCGCTGCCGGCGAAGCCGCCTCCGGTGCCGGCCATGTCCCCCACGCCAGGAGGTTCCCACGACCCTTTCGCGTTGCCCAGGTCGGGATGGCCGTCGGGCAAACGCGGTGCGGGCGGGATGTTTTTCCGCGTGAGTGCGGCCGCCACCTGCTTCCCGTTAAAGTCCTGGGCCGTGCCAGGAATATAAACCCAGAGAGATGCTGCAAGGATCCCAATAAGACGACGTTTCATCCCCACCTCCTCCTGAACATCATAGTTCCGCGCGAGACGGGTGTATACTGATCCCCAGCCTGGAGGAATCATGCAAAAACTGCTACCCGTTCTAGCGTGTGCCATTGCTTCTCCCGCATTTGCAGCCTCGTGCGAAAGTCTCGCGTCGCTGGCCTTGCCCGACGCGACCATAACCGCGGCCCAGATCGTCGCAGCTGGGCAGTTCTCGCAGCCAGGTGCGCCTGGAAAAGGCAAGGCTGCCAACGCTTACAAGGACGTCCCTGAATTCTGCCGCGTGGCGGCGACGCTCAAACCCTCCAGCGATTCCGATATCAAAGTCGAATTCTGGCTCCCGACCTCCAACTGGAACCGCAAGCTGCAGTCGGTCGGGAACGGAGGCTGGGCCGGAGTCATCAGTTATTCCGCCCTGGCCGATGCGGTCAAAGCAGGCTACGCGAGCGCGTCGACCGACACCGGGCACGTGGGCGGCAGCGGAAGCTTCGCCCTGGAGCATCCCGAAAAGTTGATCGATTTCGGATGGCGCTCCGAACACGAGATGACGCTCAAGGCCAAGGCCGTGATCCAGGCGTTCTATGGCAGCGCTCCGCGCTTGTCCTACTGGAACGGTTGCTCCACCGGCGGCCGCCAGGGGCTAAAAGAGGCGCAGAAGTTTCCCGACGATTACGATGGCATCATCACCGGCGCACCCGCGAATCGGACGGCGATCTCTTTGTGGATCGCTTTTGCCGTGCTAAAAGATCCGGCTAGTTATATTCCGCCCGCCAAGTATCCGGTGATCCACCAGGCTGCGCTCGCCGCCTGCGACCTCCGCGACGGCGTCAAGGACGGTCTGATCGAAGATCCCACCCGGTGCAAGTTCGATCCCAAGGCGCTGCTGTGCAAGAACGGCGACGGTCCATCGTGCCTCACTGCCCCGCAAGTGGACGCCGCGAAGAAAATCTACAGCGCCGCGATCAATCCTCGTACGGGGCAGGTGCTGTTTCCGTCGTTGGCGCCCGGAAGCGAGCTGAACTGGGGCATCCAGGCCGCCGGCCCCGATCCTTCCGCCAACATTTTCGACCACTTCAAATACGTCGTCTTTAAGAATCCGGCCTGGGACTGGAAGACTTTCGATTTCGACAAGGGTATTGCGCTCGAGGAGCAGCCGGAAAACGCGGTGATGAACGCCACCGATCCGAACCTCAAGCCTTTCTTCTCGCACAACGGAAAGCTGCTCATCTATCACGGCTGGGCTGATTCGAACGTCTCTCCGCTCAACACCATCAAGTACTACAAGAGCGTGGTGGATACGCTGGGCGGCGCTGCGAAGACCTCGAACAGTGTGCGCCTGTTCATGGAGCCCGGCATGGGACACTGCGGCGGCGGCGAAGGGCCGAATGTGTTCGACAAAGTCGGCACGCTCGAGCAGTGGGTGGAACAGGGCAACGCTCCGGAGAAGATCATCGCGTCACACAGCACTGCCGGCAAGGTGGACCGCACGCGTCCGCTGTGCCCTTATCCTCAGGTGGCGAAGTACAAAGGCACCGGGAGCATTGACGAAGCGTCGAACTTCGCCTGCCAGCTACCATAGGCATCGTTAGCGCCCGTAAATCAGCAAATGGAACGTCCCGGGCTTTGGCGTGCGTTGCGGATTGGGCTGCTTAGCGGTGGGCGCCCCAGGCGGATCAAAGTCCGCTGTATCGACCAGCAGGTTGTGAGTTTTTGAGTCGAGCCCCATCGTCTTGTCACTAGGAGCTTGGGGTTGCGGCCCGCGATGAACAGGCGCCGTTGTTTGCGGTCCACGGCGATCGATACGGGCTGTCCCGCGGGCGCCACCGGCCACCGCGCCTTTATCTTGAGCATGCGGGAGTCGATCGCGATCACCTCATTCTTGTCTTCCAGATTGTTGAAGATCGTTCCCTTGCCGTCGGCGACGGCTTGCTCCGGAGCGCCGCCCAGGGGAACGGTCGCGAGGACCGTGCCCTTCGCTGGATCGATCACCGTCGCGCTGCCAGGCCGGCCGTTGAAGACAAATATGTGCTTCGAGGCTGGATCGTAAATGATGGAGTCCGCGTCCTCTTCGGCCTTTACCTGGCCGATCTTTTTCAGCGTCTTCAGATCGAAGATGACGGTTTGCCCCGAGCTTCCGTCGCTGATAAAGCCGCGGTCAAGCTCGGGAACTAAAGCCACTCCGTGATCCCGCCGAAAGCCGGTGATTTTCCCCAGCACGGCGCCGCTGTCGGCATTGAGTACGATGATCTCCGTGCCATGCGATAGGTAGGCTCGGCGCGCGGCCGCATCGACGGTGATGTAGTCGAAATACTCACCTCCACTTTCGGCTGCTCCGAGGGGAATGGTCTTCAGCAGGTGATAACCGCCCGCTGGTGGGGCCGCCACCATATAACCTCCGAGAAACAAAGTGCACAGCGTTGCTGCTAACCCTGCTAGACAGAGATTGTGACGCGTCATGTAACCTCATTGTCGCAGGACGACGAATCGGCTGATGGAATACCCCAGAGCGCCCCCCATAAAGACATCGGAGACGAAGTGCGACGATACCGTGACCCTGGACAACCCGATCAGCGCGGCGCTACCGTAGGCCACGTAAGGGACCCAGCGATGCTGACGCCCGTAACGTCGCGCAAAGACGGTCGCCACTGAGAACGCCGCGATGGTGTGACCCGACGGGAAACTTCCGTTTGAACGAAAATTGCGGGTGTGGTCCTGAAACCACGTGTCCGAAAAATCTCCATGCGGGTCTATGACGGCGGGCCGTAGCCGCCGGTCAATGTCCTTCATCACGGTCGTCAGGATTTCGGCGTTGACCACCGCTTCTCCCGCCAGAAGCGCCGTAGACTGCATTCTTGAATCTTTCCGGATCAGTCCCGCGGCATAGAACGACACCGGGGCCACGATCATTCCAATCGATGTAGCCTTGCCGGAAAATGCATGATTGAATCCATCGAAGGACGACGTGCGGCGAAAATAGGGGGCCGTCTTGGGGTCCAGCGCCACCAGTCCCGCCGTCGCACCGACAATGGCGGCCGCGGGAATCCAATGTTTTCCTCGTCCGAGTTTCAGCGGAAACGTCCAGATCTGTTTTTGATCGCTGAGGGTGTTGGGCACCAGCTTCGTCCAGAAAGCTGTCCGTTCAGGTCCCGGCTGCAAATCTGCGGGAGGCGGGTCGGGGACTTGGCCCAGCAGAGCTGATGAAGTGGTGAGCAGTAGCAGGGCAAGTGAGGCAGGATTAATCGGTGTGGTCAGAGTGTTACTCCAGCGCGAACACCCACATCGATCCGCCATCAGGCATCGGAGGAACTTCGCCTGGGAACAATCGGGCCATCGTATTGACCTCGCCGCCGGCATCTTGGCCCCAGCCTGCCAACACGGCGATGTATTGCTTCCCGTTCACTGAGAACGAAGTCGGTGGCGCCTCGACGCCGGAGGTCATCGGAAACTCCCACAGAAGCTTGCCCGTGGCCGCGTCGAAGGCATGGAACTTGCGGTCGGCAGTTCCTCCGCTGAACACCAGCCCTCCGCCCGTGGCAAGCATCGAGCCCCAGTTCGGAGATCGCGCGTAGTTGTGAGTCCACACCTTCTGCCCGGTGTCGACGTTCCACGCCTGCACTTCGCCGAAGTGATCGGCGCCCGGCACGATCAAGGGAGGAAAGCCACCCACGATGCCGACGAATCCCCTCCCCGGCGTATACGTGACATTCGGAGCGCCTCCGTTATGCCCGCAGATGTTGTTGTTGGCCGGGACGTAGATCATGCGCGTCTTGGGACTATAGGAAATCGGCGGCCAGGTCTTGCCGCCGTGGACGCCCGGGCAGAATTCGGCCGGTGCGTTGGTGCCGGGCTTGTGCGCCGGGTCGATATCGGGGCGGCCCGTGACGGGATCGAGGCCGCGGATCACGTTGTTGAAGACATACGGCTTGCCTTCGATGAACTTGATCGGTCCCGCGCTGCGCTCCAGAAACCACAGGTAGCCGTCGCGCGCCACGTCGATCAGGCCCTTAATCGTCCGTCCATTGCGCTGGTAGTCGACCAAAATGGGCGGCGACACTTCGTCGTAATCCCACGAATCGTTCGGATGGTATTGGTGATAACCCTTGATCGCGCCCGTGGCGACGTCGAACGCGATGGTGGACGCGGTGTAGAGATTGTCGCCGGGCCGGTTGTCGCCGATGGTGGGGCCGCCGTTGCCGGTGCCGAAAAACGCCAGCTTGGTCTCCGGATCGTAGTTCCCGGTGACCCACACCGGGGCGCCGCCGGTCTTCCATTGGTCACCGCCCGCGGGCCAAGTCTCGCTGCCTGGTTCGCCGGGCGCGGGCACGGTGAACGTGCGCCACAGCTCCTTGCCCGTCTCGGCATCGAAGGCCGCCACAAAACCGCGGATACCGAATTCGCCCCCGGACGATCCCACCAGGACTTTTCCATCCGCGATCAGAGGCGCGAGTGTGGTGTAGTAACCGGATTTGTTGTCGGCGATGGTGGTACTCCATACTTCCGTGCCGGTCCTGGCGTCCAGCGCGACGAGGACCGCTTCGCCGGCGCAGACGTATACCTTGTCGCCGTAGAGGGCCACGCCGCGATCCACTTCGTGCGGAACGTTCGCGCCTTGGGGACGCGGCCGGCGATAGCGCCAGAGTATGGTGCCGTTGGTGCCATCGAAGGCGATCACCTGGTTGAAGGGCGTGGTGATGAACACGACTCCGTTGTTCACCACGGGAGCAGCCTCGTGGGCGCGCCCTTCTCCAGTCGTGGATGACCAGACCAGCTTCAGCCGGGCCACATTCGCAGGCGTGATTTGGTCGAGCGGGCTGTAGCCCCAGCCGTCATAGGTCCGCCGGATCATGGGCCAGTTGCCGTCTTCCGGCTTCAGCAGTCGTTCGGCTGTCACGGGCTGGTACTTTTGCAGGATGGCGGGCATCGGCGGCGGTGGCCCCTGATTCCCTTTCTGCTTGCCGCCACCTTTGCCGGCTCCTTTTTCCTGGCCGGAAACCGTCGCGAGAAAAAACGCTGGAACCACCGCGCCGATCAGAACAGCAACAAACCATCCACGGGATTTGAGCATGAACCAACCTCCTGGATTTGCGGCCTCTAGAATAGACTACCTTGACTCACGCCGGGAAACCGCATATACCTGCTAGAGCACCTATGCGACCCATCAAAACCATCCTTGGCCTTGTCCTCATCGTCGCCGCCGCACTCGGCGCGACTCCCCCGAAATCGATGCGAATGTATGTGTTCGACTGCGCCACGCTGAAGGATCGTGACCCGGCTACCTATGGTCTGACGCGGCAGCAGGTGGAATCAGTCGACATGTCCGATCCCTGCTTCCTGATCGTGCATCCGCGCGGGACACTTCTGTGGGAAACCGGACTGAACGATGCCGTCTACAATCGTCCGGAAGGTGGCGGCGCCAAGCACGACAAGATCGACAAATCGCTCAAGAGCCAGTTAGCCGCAGTCGGCTATCAGCCCAAGGACATCACCTATCTGGCGATCTCCCACCTACACGGCGATCATTCCGGGAACGCCAATGACTACGCCGGCTCCACGTGGATCGCGCAGAAGGCAGACCGCGATTATATGTTCAGCGAGGGCCTGCCCGCGAACATTCATCCCGATGAGTACGCGGCATTGAAAAACGCCAAAACCAAGCTGATCACGGGAGACTATGATGTCTTCGGCGACGGCTCGGTCATGCTAATCTTTACTCCCGGCCACACTCCCGGCCATCAGAGCTTGCTTGTCAAACTGCCCAAGACCGGACCTGTGATACTCACCGGCGATCTCTATCATTTCCCGGGAGAGCGCACGTTCCACACTATGCCTGACGGCGAGAAGTCAAAGCAGACACCCGCATCGCGGGAGAAGCTTGAGACACTGGTGAAGCAAACAGGGGCGCAGCTTTGGATTCAACACGATACGATTGGCAACCGCAAGCTCAAAAAATCGCCGGCATATTATGAGTAACAGCATGCGCGCATTCTTGACCTTCGGGCTATTGGCACTTTCTGCGATCGCGCAGGACTATCGAAAGCCTCCCTCGACCGATTGGCCGCTGGTCGGCGGCGATTGGGGAAACACGCGATATTCGACGCTCGCGCGAATCAACCCATCCAATGTGAAAACGCTTAAAGGCGCGTGGATGGCTCGCCTGCAGTCCGGATTCGGAGCGGGGTTCTCACAGCAAGGCACGCCTGTGGTCAAGGACGGTGTGATGTACATCACCACAGGCGAGCAGGAAATTTTCGCCCTCAATGCAAAGACCGGCGATCTGATCTGGGAGTACCGGACGCCGACGGATCCCAAGACCGGCGACAACAAAGCCAAGCGCGGGGTCGCACTGGGCGAAGGGATGGTGTTCGGCGTCGAGTCGGACATCCGGCAGCCTGCGCCCGCCAAGGGGCGGGCTGAGCCGCTGACCCGCATGTTCGCGCTGGACCAGAAAACGGGAAAGACGGTGTGGAAAGTCGAGCTCGGCGCGGACATCCCGAAAGAATTGCGCCAGTACGTGGCGATCCCGCCGCTGTACTACAAGGGCCTGGTGTACATGAGCATTTCGGGCGGCGATGGCGGTTTGCGGGGTCGCCTCACGGCGCACGACGCCAAAACCGGCAAAGAGGTCTGGCGCTGGTACGCCGTGCCGGGTCCCGGCGAGTTCGGCCACGATACTTGGGAAGGCGATTCCTGGAAAACCGGCGGCGGAGCGATGTGGGTGCAGCCCGCTGTCGATCCCGATCTCGGCTTGATCTACGTGAACACGGGGAACCCGTGGCCCGATTACAACGGCTCGTCTCGCGGCGGGGACAACCTGTTCACCGATTCTGTGGTGGCACTGGATGCGATGACGGGCAAATACAAGTGGCATTATCAGACCGTCCATCACGATCTCTGGGACTTCGATGTGCCGACTCCCTTGATTCTCTTCGATCAGGTATACAACGGCCAGATGCGGCAGGCGCTGGCCGCGCACACCAAACAGGGGTGGGTGTACATCCTGGATCGCGTTACGGGCAAGCCTATCGTTCCGGTGATGGAGAAACCCTTTCCGCAAGAAGCGCGGCAGAAGACGGCCCCGACGCAGCCGATTCCTGTGGGCGATCCGACCGCGCCGCAGTGCGCCGAGCCGGTGAAAGACTACGAGCGCGGCTGCATGTTCACGCCGGTCTGGACGGATTCGAAGATCGCGCAGCCGTCGGCTTCGGCCGATTGGGCTCCGGGCGCATACGATCCGCGGTCAGGACTGCTGTTTTTCACCACCGGAGTATCGACGCGCAAGTTCAGCATCACGGGCCGCGTGTCGGTGCCGGGGACGCGCGAGTATGGACTGATCACCGCGCTCGATGCGCGAACCAATAAGCAGGTCTGGCAGAAGGAAGTGCCGTATCTGGCAGGGTTCGGCAGCGGCGTGCTGGCTACGGCGGGCGGGCTCTTGTTCCACGGAGGCTCGGACGGATTCTTCCGCGCTTTCGATTCCAAGACCGGCGAGGAGTTGTGGCGCTTCCAGACGGGCTTCGGAGCCGACGCGCCCGCCGCGACATACGAAATCGACGGCGAGCAATATGTCGCCATCGCCGCCGGAGGGAGCCGCGACGGGTATGTGGCTGCTCGCGGCGATCTGGTGTGGAGTTTCAAGCTGGGCGGCCGCCTGAATCCGCTAAATGGCCCACCCACCCCGAAGCCGATCGTGACGACAGAGTCGGCTCCCAACCGCGCCGCGGACCAATAGGCGTTTTGCATTACCGTGGTAATATAAGGCATGGCACTCGCTCATTCCAAGATCACCGCACAAGGGCAAATCTCTGTTCCTGCAGAGGTTCGGAAAAAACTTGGCATTGGACCAGGTTCGATCTTGGAATGGGAAGAGGACGGTGAAAAGATGGTGGTGCGGCGATCGGGACGGTTCACCTCCGAAGACGTTCACCGGGCGCTTTTCCCGAAAAAAGCCCCGGCGCGGCGCACCATTGAAGAAATGAAAGAGGCCATCCGGCGTCGGACAAGGGAGCGTCGTGCGCGCCGTTGACACGAATGTTCTGGTCCGGCTCATTACGCGAGACGATGCCCGGCAGGCCACCGCGGCAGACAGCTTCGTGGGGCGAGGGGCCTGGGTTTCGATTCTGGCACTGGCCGAAGCGAGCTGGGTTCTTGAGAGCGTGTATGAACGGAGCGCGACCGATCTTGCCGCGGCGATTGCAATGCTCCTCGACCACAAAGATCTGACAATGCAGGATCCCGAGGTGGTGGCAGGGGCGCTCGACCTTTTTCGCGAACGGCCTGTGCTGGGATTCTCCGACTGCTTGATGCTGGAGCTAGCCCGGAAAGCTGGCCATCTGCCACTCGGTACGTTCGATCGGGATCTCGGGAAAGTGGAAGGAACTCAGAAGCTGTAACCAGTTGAGAAGGAGGAAACAATGATGGCACGGAACTTCTTGCTCGTGGCCCTGGCATCCCTGTTGATCGTGAGCGTGAAGGCCCAGGATCGCATGCCACCTATCCCGGCAGACAAGCAGACCCCCGCGCAGAAAAAGGCCATCGCCGATTACAAAGATCTCCGCAAGGCCGATCTCACGGGACCGCCGTGGACCGTCCTGCTGCGGGTTCCGGATCTCGTCGTCCCTTCGCTGCAACTGCGGCTGCACAATCAGACGGCCAGCAATCCCCTCGGCCCGAAGCTCACCGAGTTCGCGATCCTGATCGCCGCGCGCGAGTGGACCAACAACTTCGAATGGAACGCGCATGCCCGAGCGGCCGCGACCGCGGGGCTGAGTGCTGCGATTATCGCGGCCGTTGCCGACGGACGCCGTCCCGAGCGCTTGGCCGAGGACGAAGAGATCATCTGGGACTTCTGCAACGAGCTACTGCACAACAAGAGCGTCAGCGATCCGACGTACGCCCGCGCGCTGGGGAAATTCGGCGAGGCGGGAATCGTGGAGGCAGCCAGCCTGGAGGGTTACTACACCTACCTCTCCATGGTCATGAACACGGCCCGCTCGCCTCTGCCGGCCGGCGTCAAGCCGCCGCTTGCCTCGTTTCCGAAGTGAGTATCGCTAGCGCAGCCGGCGCCGGATCGCACCCAGCGGCGCAGCCAGCCAGTCCTTCAGAAAGCGCAGGCGTTTTGTAGGATTCAATCGCAGCCCCGTGGGCAGGCTCGCCAGGTAGTTGCGCAGAGAGTATTTCACGGGCTGAAAGAACTGATCCCGGCCGTCGTGAAGGAACGCAGCATAGCCGAATGCCCAGGAAAACGGAACGTAGCCATAATGCCGGCGCAGCAGCCCTATGGACGCCCGAAAGACGGTGTCCCGCTGGTTGAGGGTCAAGGCGTCGTGGTGCATGCGGGAACCGGCCAGGTATTGCGGCATCATCTGGAAGCGAATGCCCTGTTGGGCCATGCGAATCCACAGGTCGTAATCGAAGGACATGTTCACGTCCGGATCGAGGCCGCAACGCCGGTACGCAGACGCGCGAAAGAACGACGCCGGCTGGCAAATGAAGCAGTCCCGCTCAAGAATCTTGGGATCGAAAGGCAGCGTCGGATAGCGGCTGATGACCGCTCCGTGCTCGTCGATCCAGTTCCCCTCGCCGTAGATCACGTCGATCTCGGGACGAGCCATCAGAGCTTCCACGGCTGTACGCACCGCACCGGGAAGATAAGTGTCATCGGCGCCGATCCAGGCGAAGATGTCGCCGCGCGCGCGCTGAAACCCCTTGTGAACCGCATCTGAGGGACCTTTATCAGGTTCGCTGAAGTACTGCAGCCGGTCTCCGTAGCCCTGCAGAATTTTTAGCGTGTCGTCGGTCGACCCGCCGTCCATTACGATGTACTCGATGTGCGGATAGTCCTGAGACAGAACGCTCTCAATGGTCCGGATGATATACCGATCCATATTGAAGGAGGGCGTTACGATGCTGACCAGCGGCAGACCCGGCGAGTCCACAAACTACTATCGAACCACTGCGGAGTGAGTTTGATTCTGGCTGAGCATGTATTGGTCGTAAATCCAGGCGTAGGTCTTCTCCATTCCCTGCCGCAATGGAATGTTGGGTTCCCACCCCAGGTATTTCTTGATGAGCGTATTATCGCTGTTCCGGCCCATTACACCCTTGGGCGCATCCAGGTCGTAGATGCGTTTCAGTTTGATGTTGGCGATATCCTCCACAATGTCCACTAACTGATTGATGGAGACCATTTCGGAAGACCCAAGATTGATCGGCTCCAGGATGCCGGAATCCATGATCTTCTGCACGCCTTGGATGCAGTCGTCGATGTACATGAAGCTGCGGGTGCGGGTGCCGTCGCCCCAGATAATGATTTCGTGCTTGCCGCCGACTTTGGCTTGAATCACCTTCCGGCAGATGGCAGCGGGCGCCTTTTCGCGTCCGCCATCCCAGGTGCCGTGAGGTCCGTAGACATTGTGGAAGCGCGCGACGCGAACGTACATCCCGTAGTCTTCGGAGAAATGCCGGCACATGCGCTCGCTGAACAGCTTCTCCCAGCCGTATCCATCCTCGGCCAGCGCCGGGTAGGCATCTTCTTCCTTCAAGCCCGGATTGTTGGGATCCGTCTGCTTCTCGCCGTTATAGACGCACGCGGAGGAAGAATAGAAGAACCGCTTGACGCCGAATTTCTGGGCCGCCTGGAGCATGTGGGTATTGATCAGGACCGACAGCATGCACAGAGCTTTGTTGGCCTCGATAAATCCCATGCCACCCATATTCGCCGCGAAATTGTAGACCTCGCTGGCGCCTCTGGCGGCCCGCTCGCAGTTCTCTCTCAGGTTCAAGTCGAGAACCAGGTTGTCGGCATCGTCGAACACCTGATACCACTCCGCCAGAGGCTTGATGTCGACGGCGCGAATTCGCTTGTAGCCCTGACGGCGCAGATCGGCCACCATGGCGCCGCCGATGAACCCGCCCGCACCAGTTACCAGGATCAAGTTTTCTGTCATCGTCAAGGGTCAATGTAGCACGGCGCGCTCCGGTTTTGTTTCGTTTCCGGTCACTGCTAAACTAAGGAGTTACTCAGTCCGGTTGGGCGGGATCATCCGATTGCGAGTAGCTCTTCTCCAGATAAATCCGATCGCGGGGGACCTGAAAGGGAACGCCGCGCAGATTAGTCACGGCGTCCGTTCCGCACAGGCTCATGACGTGGATCTGGTGGTGACGCCGGAACTCGCGCTGATGGGCTACCTTCCGCGAGATCTTCTGATGAGCAGTGGCTTCGTGCAACGAAGCTGCCAGATGCTTTCGTGCCTGGCCGCGGAACTCAAAAACGCTCCCGCGGTGCTGGTCGGCGCAGCGACTCCCAACCCCGCCGAAATCGGGCGGCCACTCTTCAATAGCGCCGTCCTGCTGCGCGATGGCGTCATGGGGCCAATGTTTCATAAGACCCTGCTGCCCACCTACGATGTTTTCGATGAAGATCGCTATTTCGAACCGGGACGCGCGCCGGGGATTCTGGAACTGAACGGCTTCCGCCTGGGCATCAGTATCTGCGAGGACGTCTGGAACGACCGGGATTTTTGGAAGCGTCCCCGTTATCATCAGGATCCCATTCAAGCCCTGGCGCAGGCCGGCGCGCAAGCCATCGTCAACCTTTCCGCGTCTCCCTTCACCGTGGGCAAGGAGCAGTTGCGCGAAAAAATGTTGGGCCAGATGACCCACAAGCACGGCCTTCCCCTCGCGTGGGTGAACCAGGTGGGCGGCAACGACGACCTCATCTTCGACGGACGCAGCGGCGCTTTCAACAAGCGGGGCGGCCTGTTCGCGCGAGCCAAGGGTTTTGCAGAGGATTTGCTGGTCGTCGACCTGGCGGCTGAAACCGGCAGCATCGCGCAAGACGATTTCACGCCCGAGGCTGAAATCTGGAGCGCGCTGGTGCTGGGAGTGCGGGATTACGCGCGCAAGACTCACTTCAAGAAAGTGCTGCTGGGACTTTCCGGCGGCATCGACTCAGCACTCACAGCGGCCATTGCGGTCGATGCACTGGGTCCGGAGAACGTCCTGGGCGTCATGATGCCATCCGTCTATTCAAGCCAAGGTAGTGTGGATGATTCGGTGGCGCTAGCGCGCAATCTGGGTATCCAGGTTTTATCGCTGCCGATTTCGCCGATCATGGACACCTACGAAAAGACGCTCGCCGGGGCTTTCCAGGGATTCAAGCCCGACGTGACAGAGGAAAACATCCAGTCCCGTATTCGTGGCAACCTGCTGATGGCGTTGTCCAACAAATACGGCGCGTTGTTGCTCACCACCGGGAACAAATCCGAGCTGGCGGTCGGATATTGTACTTTGTATGGAGACATGAACGGCGGATTGGCGGTGATCGCGGACCTGCCGAAGATGATGGTGTATCGGGTCGCGCGGTACCGGAACAAGAGAAAGGCCGACATCCCGGAATCGACGTTGACCAAGGCTCCCTCGGCCGAGCTGCGTCCGGATCAGACCGATCAGGACAGCTTGCCGCCTTACGAAGTGCTCGATCGGATCTTGGAATTGCATATTGAAGGATGCCAATCCGCGGAGGAAATCGTCACACAAGGTTTTGACGAAGAGACGGTGCGCAAGGTCCTCCGGCTGGTTCGGAACGCGGAGTTCAAGAGGAAACAGGCTGCGCCGGTGCTGAAAGTGACATCACGCGCTTTCGGTACCGGGTGGCGAATGCCCATTGCCCGAGGGGAATAAAGAGAAGCGAATGGAACCGATGAAACTCTCCATTATCGGCTTAGGGAAACTGGGGTCACCCATGGCAGCGGTGATGATTCACAAAGGACACACCGTCATCGGCGTCGACGTGAATCCGGCGTACGTGGCCGCCATTCAAGAGGGGCGGGCGCCGGTCAATGAACCGGACCTTGCCGCGATGATCCAGGCGAACCGGGAGCGTTTCTCCGCGACCGTGGATTGCGCTGCCGCGGTGCTGGCCACCGACGCGACATTCATCATGGTTCCGACGCCGTCCGAATCCGATGGCGGATTCTCCATGAAGTATGTCCTCAGCGCGGCGCAGCAGATCGGCGTGGCGCTGCGGAACAAACCGAGCTGGCATCTCGTGGTGCTATCGAGCACGGTCATGCCGGGATCGACGGGAGGAACGTTATTGCCAGCGCTCGAAGCGCATTCGGGAAAGAAATGCGGCCGCGACTTCGGCTTGTGTTACAACCCCGAGTTCATCGCGCTCGGCAGCGTGATCCGGGACATGCTGAATCCGGATATGATCCTGATCGGGGAATCGGACCCGCGTTCGGGCGAGCTCCTGGAAGAGCTTTATAAAGGCGTCTGCGACAGCAATCCGCGCATCCAGCGCATGAACTACGTGAACGCCGAGCTCACTAAGCTTTCCGTCAACACCTTCGTGACGACCAAGATTTCCTACGCGAACATGCTGGCGCAAGTATGCGAACGCTTGCCGGGAGCCGACGCGGACGTGGTCACCTCGGCCATTGGATGCGACAGCCGGATCGGACAGAAGTATCTGAAAGGCGCGCTGGGTTACGGCGGCCCTTGCTTCCCGCGCGATAACGTCGCATTTTCGGCCCTGGCGAGGGCCACCGGAGCACCGGCGCTCCTGGCTGAGGCTACCGATCAGCTCAACCGAAGACAGGTCCCGCGGCTGGCCGAGATCGTCCGTTCCCGCCTGCCGCAGGGCGGCACCGTAGGTGTTCTGGGACTCTCCTACAAGCCGGACACCGAGGTCATCGAAGAATCGCAAGGTCTGGAACTGGCGAAGTATCTGGCGTCGGCCGGATTCAAGGTCGTAGTTTACGATCCGGCCGCGATGGAGAATGCGAAGCGGCAGCTCGGCGGCGCCGCTAACTATGCCTCATCCGCGGCGGACTGTGCGCAGCAGGCCGATGTGCTCGTCATCACCACAGCATGGCCCGAATTCAAGCGCCTGACACCCGCGGACCTGAAACCCGGTAAACGGCCGCCGGCAATTGTGGATTGCTGGCGCATCCTGCCGGCGGATCTGTTCGCGGATCGCACGGAATACGTGCGGCTGGGATATGGGGGCCGAGACAGCAGCGCCGCGGCCGACCCACCCAGCTCGGGCCGTGCCCGGCTGTTTTCGGTTGGCACGGATTAAAGTAGCGCGGGCGCAATGCTCATGCCCACTACAGCGACCAACCCGAGCGAGCCGTACCTCTCTCTGGTGGTCGCCACGCGCAACGACGATCACGGTGGAAACCTTTTAGGCCGCACGCAGATTTTCCTGGACGGCTGGCTCGCTCAAGCGCGGCGGTATAACATTTCTTCGGAGCTGATTTTCGTCGAATGGAATCCGCCCGCGGACCGTCTTCCTCTGGCTGAGGCGCTGCGGTGGCCCGAGGACTTCGGCCCGTGCACGGTGCGCTTCATCGAAGTTCCAGCTGAAGTGCACCAGCGTTACCGGCATGCGGCGGGATTGCCGCTGTATCAGATGATCGGGAAGAACGTTGGAATCCGCCGGGCGCGCGGAAAGTTCGTTCTGGCCACGAACATCGATATCCTTTTTTCGAATGAGCTGGCGGCGTTCCTGGGTGAACGGCGGCTCGAGGCGAACCGGCTGTACCGCGTCGACCGCTATGACGCGTTGAGTGACGTTCCGCCCAATGCTCCTCTGGACGAACAGCTGGCCTATTGCCGCACCCACTTGATCCGCGTCAACCGGCGTGACGGGACATTTGACGTGACTCCCGATGGCGGTCCCGCGCTGAGCTCCGAAGATATCGCGTCGCCCGAGTCGGGCATTCTGCTCGGCCGGGGTTGGTTCACCCCGGAAGGTTCGGGTCCGCAAGAGCCTTTCCGCTGGGCTCAGGAAAAAGCCGAGGTGCTGCTGGCCAAAGCGGCCGAACCTGGCTCGGCGCTGGTGGCGGATCTTGAGCCTGGACCGGGATCCCTGGGCAAGCCGGTGAAGCTGGAAGTGGCGACGGACTCGGGGCAAGTCCTGGTTCGCCTCACGCTGGACGATCGCAGCCGGTTGCGCCTGCAACTTCCCTCCCCGGCGCCGGAACGCTTGTGGTTCCGGGCGGCGGGAGAGTTCTTCCCGCTTAATTTCAGTACGAAAACTTTGGTTTTCCGGGCATTCCGATTCGGCTGGGAGCGCGGACAGCTGTCCGCTCCCTCGGAGCTCGATCACTCACCGCGGACCAATCGGATTCTCGCCCTGTGGCGGAACATGCAGTATGTCATCGCCAAACTTGCCAACGGTGGACCGTTGGTCTCGCTCACCGTGCCGGTGTCGCCGCGCCTTCGCCGCATCCTCAGGTTCTATATCGACCGGGGCGGACTGATCGGGATGCTCCTGCATCCCTTTCGCAGCGCACCGCATGCCCCGACGGGAACCCCTGACCGTTCCGCGGGCGTTTCCCCCCTGAGTGCGGATCGTCTCCATACCAATGCAAGCGGCGATTTTCAGCTCACGGCCCGTGAGCACTGGTTTAATCTGCGCGGATACCCGGAGTTCGATATGTACTCGATGAACATAGACTCCGCGTTCTGTTTCGCCGCTCAATATGGCGGCGCCCTGGAAGAGTTTCTGCCCGATCCCATGCGCATCTATCACATCGAACACGGGAGTGGATCGGGCTGGACCCCGGACGGGCAGCAGAAGCTGTACGCCCGTCTCGCCGTCAAAGGCATTCCGGTCCTCGATAATGAAGATGTTCTTCGCTGGGGGGCGCAGATGCGGCGGCTGAACTCGCCCATGATTTTCAATCATGAAGACTGGGGCCTGGGAAAGCTTAGCCTCGCGGAAACTGTGCCCGAGCCTAACAGCCGGATCGATCTCGATGCCGCTATCATTCCTTCCCTGCGTGCCCTCGTGCCGGAATTGTCCGCGTACACCCAAGCGCACCAGGCCGGATCCGAGATCGAGGCGGGCCTTCTCTCCGCCGCCAGAACCTTGGCGTATACCCGGCCACTTTCTCCGTACCCGGGATGGATTTTCGGTTCCGCCTGGGACAACCCTGATACCGAATGCCGGATGCGGCGGTTCATCTGGACCTACTTCCACAACCAGACGCGGGACATTCCCCTCCGAATGGATTGGCACAAGGGACTTACCGTTCAGATCTATCTTGGCAACGACTCCAGCCTGCCGCTGTTCATTGGCGGATGCGTCGAACCGAATGAGTTCGCGTTCCTGGACTCCGTTTTGAAGGAAGGAATGGTGTTCGTCGATGGGGGCGCCAACGAAGGCCTGTACTCGCTGTTCGCTGCTCGGTGCGTCGGCCCTTCCGGCCGTGTGTTCTCGTTCGAGCCGAGCCAGCGCGAGTTTCATCGGCTGGACTGTAACATCCGGCTCAACAACCTAAAGAATGTACAAGCCATTCCGGCCGCTCTCTCCGATGCAACCGGTGAGACAGAACTCCACATCGCCTGTTCTCATCACTCGGGCCATAACACTTTGGGCAAGTTCGCCCATCCGGTACCCCTTTTGCGGAACGAAAGCGTTTCCACGCAGACTCTCGACGGCTTTGCGATGGACACCGGCCTTACGCGTCTGGACTTTGTGAAATTGGATGTAGAAGGCGCGGAGGTCCGCGTACTGGAGGGATCGCGCCGAGTGCTGCGCCAGATGCGTCCGATGATTCTTTTCGAGGCATCCGACGACGCCCTCACAGGTCAAGGGAGCCGTCTGTCGGATCTGCTCGAGTTCTTGCGCTCCCAGGATTACAAGCTCTACGCGTTCAGCGACCGCACGGGAACGCCCATCCCGGCGGATGGTGAGACTCGCAGCGATAACATGATCGCCATCCCGTTGGAGAAACCAGCGCTCTGAAGCGGACACATCCAATTTCAAACCTGAGTCACAATGGCCACACGTCAGATTAACCAGAACCCTATTCTCCCGGGGAAATTCGCGAGATCGTCCCAATACTCGATAGGAGAATTGATGCTGATCGACGTGGGCGCCAGCGGCGGGATCGACGGCTTCTGGGGGGAGTGTTTTGGCGCCAAGCTGAAGGCGGTGGGATTCGATCCTCTGATTGCGGAAGTCGACCGTTTGAACAAGACCCGCGGCTACGGAGGGATTCGCTACGAAGCGGCGTTCGTCGGGTGCCCCGACTACGACACCCTGTTCCCGCCGTCTCTCAGACACGACCCCGTCGCCAGCAAGGACAACTCCTCTTTCCCCGGGACCAGCGCTGTTCGCGCCTCCGAAGCGATGCGAATGAATTATGTCAAGGAAGTCTATAACGCGGGCTCGGAGGTCCGGATGACGGACCGGCATGTTGCCCTGGACGATTACGTCCTGGAGGCGGGCATCCGCAGTGTGGATTTCGTCAAGATCGATACGGATGGCCACGACATCGAGGTGCTCCTGGGAGCCAGGCAAATGCTCCGAACCCAGGAGGTCCTGGGCGTTTGCATCGAGTCGCAGATGCACGGCGCGTGCCATCCCTACAGCAACACGTTTGCCAATATCGACAGGCTGCTGAGAGAATGGGGCTTCACGTTGTTCGATCTGGATTTATGGCGGTATAGCCGGCGGAGCCTCCCGGACAAGTTCTATTACAAGATCCCGGCGCAGACCGAGACCGGCCAGGTGCAGTGGGGCGAGGCGGTGTACTTCCGCGACCTGGCGCGTCCGGACTACGAGCAGATGCATGCGTACGCCGCGGGACTGGCGAAGAAAGTCAGGCTGGCGTGTCTGTTTGAAATTTACGGCTTGCCGGACTGTTCCGCGCAAGTCCTGGCTCAGCTCCTCGAACAGACCGGCGATCGCTTCTTCTCAACGCTGCTCGATGAGATAGTGGCGCATTATCGCGGCAGCCGTGTGTCCTACGCCCTGTTCCTGGAGCAATTCGATTCGGATCCGAAACGCTTTTTCCCGTCCTGAAAGGGCGCCTGCGCTTTCGCCGCGCCCCTCGCTTCGGTATTATTACGCTCATGCGAAGTCCAATGAACTACAGCCTCCTGCTGCTTGCGGGCGTGTTGACTTGGTCCGCGGCCGCCCAGACTCCGGCGCCCGCTCCAACCGGAAGAGGTGGTGCTGCACGAATAGTGCCGCCTGCCCGGATCGTCACTTTCACCGCCCAACCGGCCTCGATCCAGCCGGGACAGCCCGTCACATTGGTCTGGGCGGCGGAAAATCCCAACGCCACCACGATCGACCAGGGTATCGGCCGCGTGACCGCCCGCGGCAGCCGTCAGGTCTTTCCAACCACTACCACCAGCTACACGCTGACCGTCACCGGACCGAACAATGCAACTTTGACCAGCGCGGTGACAGTGACTGTATCCGGCGCCAAAGCCACGGCGTCGGCGTCGGAAGCGCCTGCGATCGATCTGAATGGGGTGTACGGCTTCGCCGGCGTGCGTGGCGCGGAGCCGCCAGTCCTGAAACCCGGCGCTGAAAAATTCAAGATCGTCCGGGGGCCCAACGACGTTCGCGGCACCACTACGCTGGGCACCGATTGCAAGCCGCTGGGCGTGCCGCAATCCTTCGTGACTCCGTACCCGTTCCAGATCGTTCAAACCCCGAAACTCATTCTGATGGTGTTCGAGTACCCCAATGCGATCCGCTTCATTCCTACCGACGGCCGCGCGCATCCGGTGGACCCGGATCCAACCTGGATGGGCGATTCGGTCGCACACTGGGAAGGAGACACGCTGGTGGTGGACACCATCGGCTTTAACGACAAGACCGAGGTCAGCGGCTATATGCACACGGAAGCCCTGCACGTGGTCGAGCGGTTCCGGCGCATCGAGAACGGCTCGCTCCAATACGACGTCACGGTGGAAGATCCCAACGTCTTCGCCCAACCCTGGGTTTTGCCGACCCGAACTCTTCCCTTCCGGCCGGAGCTTGAAAGAGTGGACGAGTTCGTATGCGAAACATCCAAGGACTACGACAAACTGTTCGACAAGAAGTGATAAGATCCCGGTATGAAACTCTTGTCTGTTCTTTTCGCTCTGACCATGTTGTTCGCGATTGTTCTAGTCGCCGCCGACCCCGAGGGGTTCTCGCAGTACAGCGCTGCCGATCTGAAAACCCGCGTGGATGCAGCCAAGCCCGATGATCACCAGGTCCGCATGAACCGCGTGGCGAATTGGGGAAATCATTCTCTGCTTGCGATCCGCCGCGAAGCTGACGGCGAGGCTGAGGTGCACGACACCCAGGTGGACGTGATTTTCGTAAAGTCGGGCGAAGGCACACTGATCCTCGGCGGAACCGTCGTGGAACCGCGGACGACTGCGCCCGGGGAGATCCGCGGGAAATCCATCAAGGGCGGCATCAGCAAGAAGATGGCGGCCGGCGACGTCATTCACGTTCCCGCCAAGATTCCTCACCAGATGCTGGTGCCCAAGGCGCTGACCTTCGAAGTGGTGAAAGTCGATACCAAGTAGTTCCGGGTCTTCATGAACCGAGTCCGATCGATCCTCGTCTGCGGAGTGCTGCTATCGACGGTGGCGGTTCCGCAGACGGTTCGCCGGACCGCGGATGGGAAACCCGACCTCAACGGTATCTGGCAGGCCTTGAACACTGCGGCCTGGGATATTCAGGATCACACCGGGCAATTGGGCATGCCTCCGGGCCAAGGCGTCGTCGAAGGCAATGCGATTCCGTATCAGCCGTCAGCGGCGGCCAAGAAGAAAGTGAACTTCGCTAATCGGGCGACCGCAGATCAGACCGAAGCCAACTGCTTCCTGCCGGGCGTGCCGCGCGCTACTTACATGCCGTTTCCATTCCAGATTGCGCAAACTCCCAAAGACATCGCGATCATGTATGAGTTCGCGCACGCTCTTCGAAATATCCCGATGGACGGCAGCCCACATCCTGATGGGTTACCGGACACCTGGATGGGTGATTCGTGCGGCCGTTGGGATGGCGACACTCTGGTGGTGGACGTCAACAGCTTCAACGATCAGACCTGGTTCGATCACGCCGGCAACTTCCACAGCGATGCGCTCCACGTGGTGGAACGCTACACGCTCACCAATCCGGATCACATTTCCTACGAGGCCACCGTAGAGGATCCCAAGGTCTTCACGCGGCCGTGGAAGATGGGCATGCCGCTGTATCGCCGCATAGACAAGAATGCCAAGCTGCTGGAATACGAGTGCGTCTTCTACCAGCAGGAGGAGAAGTTCAAGAATGCTCCTTTCAAGTAGTGCCCGAGTGGCCGCTGTCTTGTTCGCAGCCGTCGTGGCGGCTCGTGGTCAAACCCAGCCCGATTTGCAAGGCATGTACACTCGCAATGGAGTGGTCGGCCTGGAAGCCAAGCCGCCTGAGAATCCGATCGATCCCAGCGGGAAGAATCCCTTGTCGGTTTCGAATCGGGGCGACGGCCTGGGGCCCTATCCGGGAATCTTCGGACAAGGCGGGACGGTGTTGCGCTCCGGGCAAGCTCGCCAGCAGCGGCGCACCGGCATCGTGGATCCGGCCGACCGGAACCTTCCGTGGAAACCCGAGGAGGACGCCAAGCGCCGCGACTTTCTGCTGCATATGAATCCCGCGGCTGACCTTCGTCACGTGGAGCTGAATGCGCGTTGCGCGCTGCCCGGATTATTCCAGGGCGAGGACGGCAACAATCCCTATCAGTTCCTGCAGCCTCCCGGAGCGGTCGTGATTCTGTACGACTACAACCACACCAGCCGGGTGATCCATCTCGACGGCCGCCCCCACGTGGGCCCGGACATCCGGCTGTTCATGGGCGATTCCATCGGTCATTGGGACGGCAACACGCTGATCGTCGACACCACCAACTTCAATGGACGAATCGCATACTCGCGCGAGATACCTTACTTGAGCGATCAGTTGCATACGGTGGAGCGGTTCACCATCGCCGATGCCAACACCATCGATTACGAGGTCACCATCGACGATCCCGCGCTGTTCACTAAGCCCTGGAAAGTTGCCGGCTACTTCACCAGGGTTCCCAAGGGAGTCGAGTCGCTGGAATTCGCCTGCGCCGAGGGGAGCCAGACGCTGGTGAACATTTTCGGCAAGCCGCCGGAGCGGGGGAGGTAATTCATGCGTAAGATGCTTGCGTTAGTCGCGATTACGTTAACGCTGGCGGTGGCGCAACTCGCGGCGCATCATGCCTTCGCGGCGGAGTTCGACGTCAACCAGCCGGTGAAGGTGCACGGAACCGTGACCAAGGTCGAGTTCGTGAACCCGCACGCATGGATTTATGTCGACGTGAAAGGAGCCGACGGCAAGGTGGTCAACTGGCACTTCGAGCTGGGTCCCCCGAACGCGCTGTTCCGGCTGGGCTGGAAGAAGGATGCGGTTCCGAACGGCACCGAGGTCGATATTTCGGGCTTTCGTGCCAAGAGCGGCGAGGCAGTGGCGAACGGCCGCTCGATCACGCTGCCCGATGGCCGTGAGCTATTCTCCGGCGGCTCGGGTCCCGGTGAGAACAAACAGTAACTAGCGCGGGCCCTTGCTCACCAGGTGGCCACCCAGAAGATCCTTGTTGTTCTCCATGCACCACCATTCCATAAGCTCGGTACCGGGAGGCATGCGCGTGAAGACCCGCGTGTTGGTGATCGGCTTGGTATAACTCTTGGGATCCTCCCAGGTCACCTCGTAGGAAAGATGCTGGGGATCGATGTAATGGATGCGCTCGACCACGTGCAACGCGTCACTCGAGGGATGCTCCGCTGTATCGATCCAGGTCTTGCCGTTGAAGCCGGCGGTATCGATGATGAGCGTGTCTCCATCGAACTTGCCAACCGAGGTTCCCATCCAGCTCGGCTCAACGTCCTTGGGACGCTCGCGCCCGTCCGTGGGGACCACATGAAACACGTTATTCGATTCCCATAGTATGGCCAGACGTTTGGGAGTCTGGAGGAATTCCACCGGATATTCCGTCTGCGTCGCTCGCGTGTAACCCCACGGCTGGCAGTAGGCGGAGTAATCAAATCGGTTTTCGTCTTTCCATTGAGCCAGGCCAGCGGCGGTGAACGACAACTCGCCGTTTCCCTTCTGGGTGCATCCTTTGTTCTGGCTGCCGCACCCTTTCCCGTCCTTGGTGACGTCGCCGACGCGCGGGTGGTCCCAGACTCCGCTAAAGTCAGGTTTCCCGTCGGCGAGGCGCGGTATGTCGCCGGCTTTCGGCACGCCGGATTGGCCCGCCGCCGGAGCCAGTGAGAGAAGCGCCGTCATGGCAGCCGCCGCCGAAATCGAACCGATAAACCGAATGGTCATAGTTTTAAAACTCCCCGTGCTCTCACAACGTACTCTGGACGACGCGCCGAGTCAAGGCAAACTCACTTGTTCCTGGAACCGGCCGCGCGTTCGTCCATCCATGCGTAAATCCTGCGGACGCCTCGCACATCGGCGCCGGGGCCGGTGATCTGCGGAAAATCCTTCGCATGGGACGTGAGATCGACGCGGCGTGCGGCCTCCTCCGCCGTCACTCCCTGCGCACGCAGGTCGGCGACCTTTTTCGTGATATCAGTGAGATAACCCTGAAACGCCGTGATCAGGCCCTTATCTCCAAACGGAGCGCCATGCCCGGGCAGCACTAGAGCGAAGTCCAGATTCTTGAGCGCGCCCAATGTCGTGACCCATTCATCGAAAAACGCATCGCCCATGTAGGCGAGCCGGCTCTCCATCAAATCACCGGTGCAGACAATACGATCGCGCGGCAGGAACACCACTGTGTCGCCGCCGGTGTGGCCGCGTCCAAGGAACAGAAGCTGGATTTCGCGCGCACCTTTATGCAAAATCATCTTCGAGGAATACGTAACGTTGGGCGGCGTCGGCTTGATCTCCTTCAGCTGATTCAGTGTGGTTTGAGCCGCGGCCAGGTCCTTTTGGAGCGCCGCTTTCTTCTGCGTATCCTTTTCCGCGGCGATCTGCTTCGTCAGCGTGTCGATGCGCGCGGGCACAGCCGTCTTTTGGGAGGTGATGAACGGTTCGCGATTGAGCACGTCAAACGTCGCGATGGCCGTCCGGACGTAATCGTGGGCGATGATCTGCACCTCGGGTCCGAAGACCGAGTTGCCGTCAGTATGGTCGTAATGAAAATGCGTGTTTACCACATACCGGACCGGTTTGTCGGTGATCTTCTTGATGTCATCAAGAAACGCGCGGGCTGCGGCAGGGGTCGTGCCATCGTCCACCACCAGCACGTCCTGATCGTTGACGATCACGACATTGTTGCTGCCGAAGCCGCCGGTGGCGTAGTAAACGCCGTCCGCGATCTTTTCAAACTTGTAGGTCTTGCCTTGCGTGACGGGATACGTCTGGGCTCCGACTACCGTCGCAAGTAAGATCGCGCCAGCCAATGCAATCGTGGGTAGTCTCATAGATGTCCTCTCAGTATTTGAGTTCGATCCGGATCGCGTGTGACGGAGTTGTGCCGATATTCTTGACGGTGTGCACGGTTTCATCTGACCAGGAGGCCGTGCCGGCCTTGCGCTCCCCGACGGTTCTCTTGCCGTCCTGGGATATTTGTTCGTTGGTGTAGGTGTTCACGTAAACGACGACGCCGTGGCGGTGCCGATGCAGGGGTTCCGTGGCGCCAATCGGAATTTGATCGTCGATCACGCGCACGAATTGGTTTTCGAGAATCAGGTGCTGCGTATCCTTGCAAACCTTCAGGGAATCGAGCGGGTCGTCCGCCGCTTGCGGCAAGGCGATCCAGGCGGCTGTTAGACAGACCACGATCAGAGTGGATATTCTGAGAGCATAGCGTCGGCCGCGCCCACTGGAACCGAGCAAGGCTCGCCCCCGGCTGCGTTGTGCGCGAGTTCTAATGGAGAATGCGATCTTCATGGCTTCCCAGTATAGTGCTTTGACTATATGCGGTCATGGTGACCACATACCGTTACGAAAGCGCCCATAGGGTATACGCTGGCTTACGCCCAGCGCTAGAATAATCATTCATGCCGGGGCAAACTGTTCACGGAAACAGTTGGCAGGCTTTGTGCATCTACGAAGGATGATGGCGGCGCCCGAACGGAGGAATATCGTGCACGAAACACAACGGTTGGACTGGGCACGCAAGCTATCCTTGGCATTCTTGACGGTCGCTTGCTTGCCGGCGTTTTCGCAGGCTTCGGAAACCTTCGTCAAACCTGCGGCTCCTGCAACCGTCAAACCGACGGCTGGCACGCCAGAAGAGATGGATATCGTCGATAAAGTTTTGGGCATGGTGGGACCGTCCGAACATACGCATTTGACGGAGAAGGACCGTTTTCAGATATATCTCCTGAGCGTCGGAGGTCCCGTGCCGTTGCTCGGCGAAGCTGCCGCCGCGGGCATTGGTCAATGGCATAACACCCCTCCCGAATGGGGCCAGGGGTGGGGTGCATTCGGCGAACGCTACGGAAGCAATCTCGCGTATAACGGCGTGCGGCAGACCATTACTTACAGTGCCTCCATCGCGTTTCACGAAGACACCCGGTATTTCGCCTCAGGCAAGCATGGAGTTTGGGGGCGGACCGGTTACGCGATTCTCAGCACGTTCACCGCCAGGCGTCCGGATGGCCGGCAAAGCTTTTCGGTCTCCAGTGTGAGCGGAGTCATCGGGGCAAGTGCGATCGCCAGCATCTGGGGTCCGGAAAGTTGGCATGGCGCTGGCAATATCGCGCACAACGCCGGCATCTCCTTTGGCTCGACCGCGTTACTGAATATCGTCCGAGAGTTTCTGCCCGATATTCTGCAACGTCCTCGATCAGAAACTGCCGGCGCTCATTGATAGAGTTCACCCTAGATGGCACCGCGCATGCTCTAACACCCCCAGTGCTACATCCAATTCCGTGGAAAGCCGTGGCCCCTGGAGGAAACCGTGAAGACACATCCCGCTCGTAGAATCGCAGGAGCCGTCTTGGCGACCTGCCTTTTCGCGTTCCCGGCCTTCGCGCGCGATCACAGCGCCCTGAACGGCACCTGGACGCTGGTGCCCGCTAAAAGTGATTTTGCCGGGCAGCCCGTGGTTCAAACGGGCACCGTGACGATCAGCGACCACCAGGGCGTCACCATCGTCTCGCGCAGTTTCGTCTATGAAGGCGCCACGGAGACGTTCTTTTACAGCGACAGCACCGGCAACAGCCGAAACAGTCCTACCATTCACACCGGCAAGGACCTCACGACCAAGACCAAATGGGATGACGACGTTCTGAAGGTGACCACCACGCAATCCGGCGCGGTGACTCTCGAAAGCTACAGCCTGGCCGCGGATGGCACGATGCTGGTCAGCGTCGCCAGGCCGGAGCACACGCCGATTACCCTCGTCTTCCAGCGCAAGTAGCGGCGCGGGCTACCTTGTTTCCGGCAGCGCGAAGACGTACAGCGCGTTCCCGTTCGCGGGATGATGAACATCCGGAGCGACGACGGCCGGCACCTGCCGCGGGCTGCCGCCATTCAATCCCGTTGTGACCGCGATGTACTGCTTGCCGCCTGCGGTAAACGATACCGGAAAGCCCTGCACCGAGGTGGGTAGGCGTGTCCGCCACAATTCGGCACCAGTTTTCACGTCAACCGCGTGGAATACGCGATCCAGATCGCCCACGAAGGCCACGCCGCCGCCAGTCGACAGCACTGCCGTAAGAAACGGAGCGCGCTGCGTCACCTTCCAGACTTCCTTCATCGTGCTCACGTCATACGCAGCCAGCTTACCGACGTTGCCGCCCGACCCGGGCATCTCGAAGAAGCGCCGGTTGGCCGACGTGCCGCCTGCGCCTTCCTGAAAATCCGTCTTGCGCCCGAACATCTCCATGCAAGTCTGGCTGAGAGGAATGATGAGCTGAGCAGTACCCGGGTGATAACTCATGGCCTGCCAGTTGTGCCCGCCTTCGGTGGAAGGACACGACGACACCCATGTTTCCGGGCTCTGCTCGACAATGTCGTTGCGTTAGTGAACCTCGCCGGTTTTCTTATCGATACTGTCGAAGACGTTCTGATAGACGGTTTCCTTGTAGTCGAGAAACTTGCCGGTCTTGCGGTCGAGCTTCCACAGGATGCCGTCCTTGCCGATGGTAAACACGAGACTCTGCCCGGCGGAATCGACCAGCACCCGCTCATAGACACTGTCGAGGTCCAGCGATTCGCCGGGAACGTGCTGGAAATACCACGCCAGCGATCCATCGCCTGGCCTGAGCGCCAGCGTCGAGCTGGTGTAGAGCGCGTTGCCATTGGTGTTGCGGATGGCGCGCATCCACGGCTTGGCCTGCGCGACGCCCCAGTAAACCAGATCGAGCACGGGATCGTAACTGCCGGTGATCCAGGTATCGCCGCCAGCCCGTAGCAGGTTCGTCAGCTTGCCCCAGGTGTCGCCCCCGGGAGTTCCCTCGCGCGCGACGGTTTCGAATTTCCAAAGCTGCTTGCCGGTTTGCGCGTCGTAGGCGCTGATGAAGCAGCCGGTTTCCTTGTAGCGATCGCAACCTCCCATGCCTTGGATGACCTTGCCTTGGACGATCAGCGGTCCGCTGGTGTTGCCGTACTCTTTGACGGATCGGCGATGCGCGTTTCCCAGACGATCCTCCCATTGCGCGCGTCAAGTGCCAGCAGCCGCACGTCCGTGGTCGCGAGGTACACCTTGTCCTGATAAAGGGCGAGGCTGCGGATGGCGCCCTGGCCGTTGGAGAGATCCGGCCCGACACGGTTTTCCCAGATCAGTTCGCCGGTGCGCGCGTCCAGCGCCTGGACGATGTTCCCGATGTTGGCCAGGAACATCACGCCGTTGTGCACGATGGGCGTGGGTTCGTTCGCCGCGGTGCTGTCATTCATGGCCCACGACCAGACCAACTGGAGCTGCTTCACGTTGTTGGTGTTGATCTGAGTGAGAGGGCTGTGGCTCCAGGCCTGGTAGTTGCGGCGAATCATCAGCCAGTCGCCCGGATCGGGATCGCGCAGCATCGCGTCGGTCACCGGAACATAGTTCTTCACTTCACCGGTGACGGTGATGCCCTTCGGTCCGCTAGACGCCGCGGCGGGCTGCCCACCGGCTTGTAAAGCGATCGCCGGCGCCCGGTGGCCACGGAGCGAATCGTGAGTGTCGACGCCGCTGTAAGCGCCCGATCGCTCGGAGCGGCTCCATTCGCCGCGAGGATGAACGCCGCGAGGTTTACAGGCGCTGCCTCATCCAGGCTGCCTGGATTCGCGGGAGGCATGCTGGTGCGGATGGTGTTGACCAGTTCACGCGCGGTGCGCGTTCCCCATCCCGCGATGAAATTAGTTCCGGCGAGCTGCGGGCCTTCGCCGCCGCGCAAATCCGTCGCGTGACAACTGGAGCAGCGCGCCTGGAAGAGAGCTCGTCCGGTTTCGGCTTGCTGAATTGTTTGAGCAAAGCTGGGTTGAGCAAGAGGCGCGTGGGCGGCGAGGATCAACAACCAAGTGATCGATTTTTCATGGGGGTCCCGGAATTTTACAACCTTCAATGTTGACACATCCAATCGCAAGTTTCGGCCCCTGCACCCGGCGGGACAAAATCGTGTAATACTGGTTCGCCATGGATATTAACCGGATGCTTTCGGAGCTGCGTTCCGAGAAGGAACGCCTGGAGGAGGCGATTCTGACGATCGAGAGGCTTGCCGCTGGCAGCCTCGGCAAACGCCGCGGCCGCCCCCCCAAATGGATGGCTGGCGCGAGAGAGGCCGTTGCTTCGCTGCCCAAGAAGAAACGTAAGTTCAGTGCAGCGACGCGGAAACGCATGGCGGAAGCGCAGCGCAAGCGATGGGCGTCCCGAAAGACCAGCTCGCAAGCGGCTTAAACACCATCGCCGAACATCCAAACTCAGAATCGGTGGGGCTCTGCTCCGATTGCGGGCACGCGCGGATCATTCGCTCCGACCGGGGAAGCATCTTTTATCTGTGCCGGCTGTCGGCGACGGATTCGCGTTTTGCGAAGTACCCTCGTCTGCCGGTGCTGAGCTGTCCAGGCTATCAACGGAAACCGGCTGACGATCAGCCGACATGAGCCGGTTCCAGCTTCGGAACCAGGACCTGAATCACCAGGAGCGCGAGCAGGTACGCCGAGCCGGCCATCACAAACAGAGGCACGTAACTGCCGGTGAACTGCAGCAGGAATCCGGTGAAGGTGGCGATCAACATGCCCGCCACTGCGCCTCCAAACCCGCCGATTCCCACCACGGAGGCGACCGCGCGCCGCGGAAACGTATCCGAGACCATTGTGTACAAGTTGGCCGACCAGCCCTGATGCGAGGCGGCCGCCAGACCAATCAGCGCCACCGCGACCCATAAACTCCGCGCCTTGACCGCAAACACGATCGGGACGACCAAGGACGCGCAAATCAGCATGACGGATTTGCGGGCGCGATTCGCACTCCAGCCACGTTTGAGGAAGGCAGACCCGATCCATCCACCGCCTATACTTCCGACGTCTGCCATAAGGCAAACGGCGACCAGTGGCGGGCCTATATCCGTCAGCGTCAGCCCATGTTCGCTGTACAGGAATTTGGGCAGCCAGAATGTCAGGAACCACCACACCGGGTCGGTGATAAACTTGCCGAGCAGGAACGCCCACGTCTGCCGATGGGTCAGTAGATGCGCCCAGGGGATCCTCGACGCGGCTTCCGCTTCATCGTCTTGGATCGGTGTCAATCCATGACGATAGACCGTCAACCACGCAATCAGCCAGGCCGCGCTCAAGAAACCCGTGAACACAAATGCCCAGTGCCAGCCGAGCCGCAGGGTGATCCAGGGCACGGTGAGCGGTGCGACGATCGCGCCCACGTTCGATCCCGAATTGAAGATGCCGGTCGCCAGCGCGCGCTCCTTGCGCGGGAACCACTCGGCAACGGTCTTGATCGCGGCTGGGAAATTGCCCGCCTCGCCCAGGCCGAGCGCGAAACGCGCGAGTGCGAATCCGATGACCGATCGCACCAGCGCATGACTCATCGCCGCCAGGCTCCAGACCGCGATCGAGATGGCGTATCCGATCCGCGTGCCGAGACGGTCGATCACGCCCCCGGCTATCAACAGTCCCACGGCGTAGGCCGCCTGGAACGACGTCACGATGTAGCCGTACTGAAGCTCGTTCCAGCCGATAATCGGTTGCAGGTACGGTGCAAGAACGCCCAGCACCTGGCGGTCGATGTAGTTGATCGTGGTTGCGAAAAACAGCAGAGCGCAGATTCGCCAGCGATATGTCACTTGGACCGGCTTCCCTGCTTTAACCAGCACGTGATTCAGTATGCCATCTGTGAGTACAGGGGCCGCAGCGCCGGATACAGCGCGCGATACACCTCATGCGCCCGCGCATACAAAGCGGACTCGGCAGGGCGAGGTTCCATCGAATCTGCTTCCCGAATAGTCGCTGCGCAGGCTTCGGGAACAGAAGCATACTCGCCGGTCCCGACCATCGCCAGCAATGCCGCGCCGTAAGCCGAGCCTTCCTGCGTTTCCAGGCGCGCGACTCTTTTGCCGAAGACGTCCGCCAGGATCTGCCGCCAGAACAGGCTGCGGGCGCCGCCTCCGGAAGCGCGCACGGTATCGGCCGCAACACCCAACTGCTCGACCACGTCGAGACAATCTTTCTGGCTGTAGCACACGCCTTCGATCACGGACCGGATCAGGTCCGCGCGCGTGTGTTTGGCAGTGATACCGATCCAGCCGCCTCGCGCCTGCGCGTCGAGATGCGGCGTACGCTCGCCCATCAGATACGGCAACCAGAACAGCCCTTGCGATCCTGCGGGCGCGGTCGCAGCCTCTTGCGTGAGCGCATCGTACGTGGCGTCTGGCGCGAGCTGGTTGCGGAGCCACTGCAGACTCAGTCCCGCGCCCTGCGTCACGCCCATGACGTGCCACTTGTTGCGAACCGCGTGGCAGAACGTGTGCACCCGGCCCTGCGGATCGTAGGCAACTTTTTCCATATGCGCGAACACCACGCCGGACGTTCCCAGCGTGCAGGAGACCACGCCCGGCTCGACGATTCCGTTGCCGACCGCGCTGGCCGCCTGATCGCCGCCTCCGCCGACCACAGGAGTACCTACCCTGAGCCCTGTGAGAGCCGCGGCCTGCGCCGAGATCTCGCCACTCAGCTCGGAGGATTCCTTGCACGTGGGTAAAATGCCGCGATCCAGGCCGAGCCCGTCCATCATTTCGAACGACCACCGCCGCCGGATCACATCGAACATCGCGGTGCCGGAGGCATCGGAGACTTCCGACGCAAACTCGCCTGTGAGCGAGAATCGAACGTAATCCTTGGGCAGAAGCATTTTGCGCACGCGCTCAAAGTGCCGCGGCTCGTGATCGCGAACCCACAACAGCTTGGGCAATGTGAATCCTGTCAGGACCGGATTCGCGATGTACTCCAGAACCTTATCCTTACCGAGCTTCGCGTTGATGAAATCGACTTGAGGCTGGCTGCGCTGATCGCACCAGATCAGCGCGGGGCGAATCACGGCGTTGTCGGAATCTAGAATCACCAGGCCGTGCATCTGTCCGGATAATCCGACTCCATTCACGTCATCGCCGCTCGCTCCGGCTTTCGCTAGAACGCCGCGAATCGCCTGTATGGCCGCCTGCGCCCAGTCCTCCGGTTTCTGCTCCGCCCACAGGGGCTGCTCCATTCGCATCTCTTGGTGCGGGGCGGTCACGGCAGCGATCTCTTTGCCGCTCGCGTCAACCAATAGTGCGCGGGTTCCACCCGTGCCAACATCGACTCCCATCCAATACATAGCTTTTGGCAGACTACCATTAATCTAATGATTGAGACAGTCGTGGAGGCTGTGGTCGCGGACGTGCTCGCGTCCACCCAAGTCATCGACATTCATACCCATCTGTTCGCGCCGGGCTTCGGGAGCCTGGGACTCTGGGGCATCGATCATCTCCTCACCTATCACTACTTGGAGGCTGAGTTATTTCGTTCGGCGCCCACTCGCCCCGAAGAGTACTGGACGCTCAGCTTGGCACAGCGCGCCGACCTCATTTGGAAGACGTTATTTGTTGTGAACAATCCGATCTCCGAGGCCACCCGTGGCGTGATCGCCGTTTTGGATGCTCTCGGGCTGGATCCCTCGGCGCGAACGCTCCAGCCGTATCGCCACTTTTTTCGCGAACAGAATCTGCCAGATCACATCGGACGCGTCTTCAAGCTGGCCGGAATCGAGTCCGTGGTCATGACGAATGATCCTCTCGATCCCGAAGAGTCTCCGCTATGGAACGATCTCGTCTCCGACACACGCTTTCGAGCCGCACTTCGCCTCGATCGTTTACTCAACCAGGAGACAACCCTCACGCCGGCGAAAACCCGCGACTTTCTCGAAGGCTGGGTCACCCGCATGCGCGCCGTCTATATGGCGGTTTCGCTGCCGGATTCGTTCCAGTTCCCAGCCAATGACCGTCGCAATCAGTTCCTGACAGAGGCCGTATTGCCCGCCTGCCGCGATCTGAACATCCCGCTGTCATTGATGATCGGCGTACGTCGCCAGGTCAACCCCGCGATCCGCCTGGCGGGCGATGCTTCGGGCCGCGCCGATCTGCGTTCGATTGAAACTCTCTGCCGCGAGTTTCCCGATAACCGATTCCTGGTGAGCGTGCTCAGCCGCGAAAATCAGCACGAGCTGTGCGTGTATGCCCGCAAGTTCGCCAATCTCATGCCGTTCGACTGCTGGTGGTTCCTGAATAATCCGTCCGTGGTGGAGGAAATCACGCGGGAGCGCCTGGAGATGCTCGGGACGAGCTTCATCCCGCAACATTCCGACGCCCGAATTCTGGAGCAAGTGATCTACAAATGGCGCAATACGCGACGGACCCTGGCCCCCATATTGGCGAAGTCTTACCGGCTGCTCGCCGAAGATGGCCGCGCGGTCACCCGCGCAGACATCGAACGAGATGTACAGCGATTGTTCCGGACGAATTTCCAAAATTGGACATCACGATGAACCCCATTCCCGAAGGCCAGCAGCAAGCTCTTGTTTCGCGTCTGATGAAAGTGTGCGGCGGCACCTATAGTCCGGATGTTCGCCGAAAATACTTTATCTCCGGCCCGCAATGGGCGGCCGCCTATCAGGGCCAAGCCTTATTTCACGCGCCCACTCGTCCCGAGATCGGATTCAAGGAAATCATCCGGAAATACGCCGAGATCGGCATCGGCTATTGGGCCACACACGACAGCGATGTGATCCCGACCGAGGCCATGGGCACGGACCGCCAGAGCGAGATCGTCGCCGACATTCAGAAAGTTCTCCGCGAGAACGGCCTCAAGTGCTCGATGGTCACCACCGAGACATTTCACCACGCCGTGTGGGCAGCGAGTCCCGCCGCGGAAGCTCCGCAGGTTCGCGAATACGCCAAGTTCCGCGTCCGCAACACCGTCGACATTGGTCACGAATTAGGCGCAAGCTTCGCCGTGTACTGGCCTGGATCGCTCGGCTACTACGTGCAGGGCGCGATCGATGAAACCCAAACACTCCGCTGGTACGCCGAGGCGCTGAACGCGGCCTGCGACCGCGATATCGAGATCGCGAACAAAAACGACCGCCAGACGCTGAAGCACTGCCTGGAAGCGAAGCCCTTCGAGCCGCAAGCCGAGATTCTTCTGCCCACCAGCGACGCGATGCTGGCGTTCATCGCTTCTGGATTGCTGACGCACCCCGAGATGGTCGGACTGAACCCGGAATACCTGCACGAGCTCATGTGGGGCGGAGCTCCGCGCGCAGCTCTGGCTCGCGCCCTGGTGGCCGGTAAGCTCTTTCACTTCGACATCAACGACGGCTACCGGCTCAAGCACGATGTCGATATCGGCGTCGGGCTGGTGAATCCTCTCGATTGGCTGAACGTGCTCGTCCTATTGCGGAGTCACGGGTACCATGGGCCGTTCAACCTGGATTACAAGCCGCCGCGTACCACCAGCCAGTTCGGCGTCTTCGAGGTCAGCTTCCCCACCGCGGTCGACCGCTTTATCACGCTTTGGGAAATGGCCGGTGAAGTGATGACGGACCCGATCATCAAAGAAGCCACCGACGCGCTCAAAGCCGGGGGGCCGCCGGTCGATCCGCGCGACGCCGATGCAATCTTCGCGTCGAATCGCGAGCTACTCACGCTGCACGAGCTGATTGCGCACCGCCTGGTCCAGATCCTGCTCGGATTGCATCGCGGCCGGACCTTCTCGTTATGAATTTCTAATCCCAGCCTGATGGGGTGGTCGCGGGCATCACCAGCATGAATGCTTCCACGGCGTGGATCTGGCCGCTGTAGACCTTGAATGCCTCCCACACGATCAGCGCGTTCCCCGGTCCGTACGAACCCGTGTCTCCGAAATTCATGCGCAGCAGCACGATTCCCATCTCTTCGTCCACGCCCACCACGCGCGTCGTAATCGCCGGATGCTTCATGATGGTTTGCGTCTTGATGTTCTCGCAGCCCGCGCGCCCGCAGCCGGCTCCGGCAGTGGTCATCCCGTTTTCGATCCGATAGGCGTCCGGCGCGAAGGGAGCATTTACCTCTACGAAGCTGCCGATCTTCAGCCCCGCCGGATAAAACTCGGCGATCTTGATCGCGTCTTCGCGCGAGTTCAGCTGCCCACGTTCCGGTTCCACGTTCATGGCCGGGTTAATGGTCTTGATGCTGAAGGGAGCGCGTCCTTGCTGAGGCCGGGTCACCTGGGTCTCCACCTCGGTGATCTTTTTGTCGGCGACCTTCAGCCGCAGCATCAGCATGACCGGCGTTCCCGCCTCCTCCACGATCACCTGCGACGCCGCCATTCCCTGTCGGACATCCAGTATGTCCTGCCGATAAGTCCCGATGCCCGATGCGGTCTTCCACAGCCCTTCTCCAAGCTCTATGGTCACGGTATTTTCGGTGAACCTGACTTTATCGCCGGCCGTGAGAGTGCCCGGGTTGTGAGCGACCATCGCGTTCAGGTACTGGGTGATGGTTCCGCGCAGACATTCGCGGTCGCAATCCGCAGCGCGGGCTGCGGACATCGACAAAGTTAATGCGAGAACGAACACTGGCGTGAACGTAGGTTTCATGGGATGTTATCCTTCCCGAAGAGTTTATCACTCCCCAAGGAGGTAGCTTCGATGAGAATTTTCACCGTTCTACTGCTGTTGATCGCTCTTATTCCAGCCTTCGGACACCACTCGTTCTCCGCCGAGTACGACGCCAACAAGCCGGTCAACATCAAGGGTGTGGTGGCGAAGCTCGCGTGGGTGAATCCGCACGCTTATATCTACGTGGATACCAAGGATGCCGGCGGGAAAACCTCCCGCTATGCCTTCGAAACCAGCAGTCCGAATGCGCTGCTTCGCCGCGGCTGGAAACGCGATTCGCTCAAGGAAGGCGACGAGGTCACCATCGACGGCTATCTCGCCAAGGATCCCCGGCCGCTGACCGACGGCTCGATTCACGGCAATGCCCGCATGGTGACGCTGGCCGGCGGCAAGACCGTCTTTGCGGGATCGTCCGCCGACGATGGCGGCCCGGGAGCGGCCAAATGAGCGCCCGCCTGGCTGGGATCGTGTTGGCGACGATCGTGTCTCTGGTCCCCGTGCGCACCATCGCCCAGTCCGCCGAAAAAGGAAATGCCAAGGGAAATAATCTCGGCGGACCCGGCGGCGTGATCGCCGTCAATGGAGTACGGGACGAAAACCTGCCGCCCCCGCCTGCTGGTCCCACGCCTCGCGCGTCGGATGGAAAACCCAATCTTTCCGGCGTCTGGCTATCGGGAAATTACAACTTCGCCAACATGGGCGGACCGCTGCCCTTGCAGCCCTGGGCCCAAAAGCTCATGGAGGATCGCCAGGCCACGCAAGGCCGCGACGATCCGGAGGCGAAATGCCTGCCCGCAGGCGTACCGCGCATCACTCCGTACCCCTTCAAGATCGTACAGTCGCCCGAAGTGATCGTCATGCTGTTTGAAGGCAACGTCCACAGCTACCGGCAGTTCTTACTGAATCGCGCCCACGACAAAGACCTCGATCCGAGCTGGATGGGCGACTCCATCGCGTCCTGGCAAGGCGACACGCTCGTGGTCGATACGGTGAACTTCAACGACAAGACCTGGCTCAACGGGCGGGGCGCGCCGCACACCGAGAAGCTGCACGTGATCGAACGATACTCGCGGCCGGATCTGGGGCATCTCGAAGCCGAGATCACCATGGAGGATCCCGGCGCCTTCACGAAACCGCACACGTTCAGGCGAACCCACATTCTCAGCACCACCTGGGAGATCCATGAATACGTGTGCAACGAGTTCAACGTGGACGTCGACCGTCTGGTCGGAAAGTAAGCGCTCTGAAGCGTGCCCTTGACACCAAGCCGTACAGGTCCGATGCTGTATCGAGGGACGCAACACCATGAGCGGAGGAGAACGTCTTTGAAGTTCCGAATCTTTGCAATTGTCATAGCGCTGATCGCGGCCAGCTCCCTGTGGGCGCACCATTCCACCACTGCCGTTTTCGACATGGGAAAGAAGGTGCAGGTGACCGGAACCCTCAACCGGGTCGAGTGGATCAACCCCCACATCTCTATCTACGTGGACGCTAAAGGCGAACACGGTGTGGACGCCTGGCATTTCGAGGGAAGTCCGCCGGCCTGGTTCCGCCGGGTCGGCGTGAACAAGAACGATATCGCCAAGGCCCAAGGCCAGATGATTACGGTGGATGGCGTCCGCGCGAAGGACGGCACGCTGTATGGCTATCTGCAGAAGATCACGTTCGCCGACGGAAGCTCACTCGAGACGGTGTCGGCTGGACAGATTCCTGAGAAGTAAGGAGAACCAGGCCATGAAGCTGCGTTTCTTTAGTGCGACGATTGCGGCTCTCTTACTTGTGGCGCTTGCAGGCGCTCAGCAAGGATCCTCACCCGCCAAGGTAAAGCGGACCGCCGATGACCATCCGGATTTGAGCGGGATCTGGGCCTATGCCGTGGATCTGCCTTCGGGCGGGATCAAGCGCGAAAGCAACGGGAAGGTGACCATCAAGCAGGCGGATTTGAGCAATCGCCGAGCGCCGAAAGGCGAAGTGAAAGGCGCGCTTCCGTTCACGGCGGCTCCGGTCTACAAACCCGAGCTTCAGGCCAAGGTGAAGGATCTGTTCGACCACGAAAGCAAGACCGATCCCGTGTTCTACTGCGGCCGGCCTGGCGTGCCGCGCATTGGATCGCCCCGCAAGATCGTGCAGTTGCCTGGCGAGGTGATCTTTTTCTATGAAGACATGTCGGGCGACACTTATCGCGTGATTCCCACCGACGGCCGGCCGCATCGCGCCGACGCCAATCCGGGCGCTTATGGCGACTCGATCGGCCACTGGGAAGGCGACACTCTGATTGTGGACGTAACGAACTTTGACGACAATACCTGGTTCGGTGAGGGCGGCTACTTCCATAGCGACGCTATGCACGTGACCGAGCGGCTGTGGCTCGATAACGGCAATCTGGTTTGGCAGGCCACCGTGGCAGATCCCAAGGTACTGACCCAGCCCTGGACCCTCAATCCCCGCGTGGTGAAGCCGTCGAACGAGCCCCTGGAAGAATCCGCGCGGTGCGTGGAAGACGACGGCCACCGGCTGCTCAACGACGATCATCACGGGCAGCGGTAAACGTCGATGACTAAGATCCGACTTGGCATGGTGGCACTCGCCTGCGGCGCGTTCGGGATTCTCCTGCTGGCGCAAGAGCCTGCGGGTGACGCTGCCCGAGGCAAAGCCATCTACGAGGGCAAGGGCAATTGCCAGAGTTGCCACCGCATTAACGGCGCCGGCTCGCGACTGGGCCCGGACTTAAGCGACATCGGCGTTCCTCGCGGAGGTGGTCGCGGCGGTGGCGGTGGAGGCGGAAAGCAAGCCGCTCCGGCTCCCGCGCCCACCTTGAACCTGACGGCGCTCGAGACCTCGATTGTGGATCCGGATGCGGATGTCACGCCCGCCAATCGCCTGGTCCGTGTGGTGACCAAGGATGGAAAGAGCGTCACCGGCCGGCTGCTCAATCACGACAACTTCACCGTCCAGTTCATGGAACCCGACGGTAAGCTGCGGTCGTACATGAAAGCGGACCTGAAGGAATCCACGGTCTTGACCAAGGGTCTGATGCCTTCCTACAAGGACCGCCTCAGCTCGCAGGAAGTGACGGATGTAGTGGCTTATCTCGCCACGCTCAAAGGATCGCCCGCCTCGCTACGCTGACAGCAAGCGGCCTTTGGGTTCAGGGATCGGACGACCAAGCTCCTTGGCGGTTTCGAGCCATTCGGCGATCACCGTTTCAGCATTCGCAAGAGCCTCCTGGCGCGTAGACCCGTCAGCAGCGCAACCAGCCAATTCCGGCACCTCCGCGATAAAGGCCTGGTCCTCTTCGCTCCAGTAGAGAATGATCTCGTACTTCGTCATTCGGCTCCTGCACCTAGTTTATATGGAATGAGCACCTTACGGACCTGTTTGACCTGATATGGCTTAGCCAGTGAACCTCGCGGCTGGAGATTTAGAATCTCCTCCACTCCATCGCGCGTGAAAATGTGGTGGCTTCCTCTAACGCGCTCGACGAAACCGAGTCGCAGAAGAGCGCCACGCAAATCGCTAAAGCGAATATTCGCGTCAGAGCCGCCTCGCAGCACTCGCGACAAAAGAGACTCGCCCACCGAAAAATACGTGCCTGGTGGGGCAAGAAAATCTCACTACCTCGGCCCATAGTGCGGGACCGGACGACCGGCCTCCAGAGCCCCTAAGTCTGGCGCACGCCCGGCGAAATCGTCGTTCACCCCGGTGATCCGAACCCCGGCGTCCACGGGCGACGATCCCGGGCGAAGCTGGAAATCGAAATCGTCTGGTTTGTAAAGCGTCCGCGGGTCGGGACCCGGAGGCGACACCTTCTGGAACACATCGTAGTCCACCATCACGCTGTGCCGATCCTGCCCGGTGGCCTCGCTGTACTCTTTGAGGGTTTTAAAACGCCTCTGCTCCCGCGATTTCGCTTCGAGCTGATTCTGCTGCTGCATGGCGAGCTTCCCCATCTCTCCCGGAAAGCTGCCTCGGGTTGACAAGGGCGGCGTGCTCCATTCGAACGAAAATTCGGCGCCCTCGTTCGCGCGGAAGCCGTTGTAATCGGAATCCGAGTAGTTGGTATTGGATTCGACTGAGAAGGTCTCCAGGGTCTCGCTCTTTCCCAGCACCAGGTTGTTGCGATAGTGCACGTTCGAAACCGCCAGCAGCATGGGCTTGATCGGCGCGAGGAACGTGTTGTGATAGACCACGATGCCGGCCGACGACGCCGTGAACTTCACAGCCCCGCCCTCCGGCGCGTGATACACGATGTTGCGGATGAAGTACACTGGCCCGCCGAACATGGGCTGCACGCTCAGGGCGCGATGGCCCTGGTTGAAGCAGCGATTTCGCAAGATGCGAATGTTGTGGGCGCCACCGTCGGATTCGATGCAGTTGTCTTCCACGTTCGAGACGTCATTGTTGTAGAAGTCGATCGAAACCGGCAACCGGTCCTGGATCGCATTCGGAGCGCCATCCGGGTTCCCATAGGTCGCGATGTCGATGCCGTCGTGGAATTGCTTGATATTGTTATAGGCGACCACGTGTCCTTGTCCGTAGACCTTTACTGCGTATTCGGACACAAGTTTGGCCCCGAACTCCGGCAGATTCTGCCACGTGCGCCCGGTGAAGCCCACCAGGATATCGGGCCGGAACTTGCCAATGAACGTGTTATCGGCAATATAGAAATCTTTTGACCCCGACCAATCCGAATAAACGCCCCGACCGATATTCTCGAGCTTGCAGTTCTTGATGGTGATGCCGCTGGCGCCCGTAATGTTCTTGTATCCCGCCCAGAAAGCCAGTTCGGTGTTGCGAATCGTCAGGCCCTCGAAGTAGTTATAGTTCGCGGCCATCAGGTTGAACAGGTTGAACGCGCCATCGCCGTCGAAAATAGCCTCGCCGTCGCCAGCGCCTTTAATGACGATGGGTTTGTCGGCGGTCCCGCTCTGGGTCAGGAAATATGTCCCGCTCGAAAGGGTGCCCAACTGGCCTCCATACTTGTAGCGGTCGTCTTTGTAAACACCGGCATGCACCAGAATCACATCGCCAGGCTGCACGCGAGCCGGGTAGCTATTGAAGTAATCGGCGCCGTTGCCGCCGGTGTAGTACGCGGCTTGCAGGCCGGTAAACGCCGGCTGCTGCTTCTGGCCGTTGAAGCCGGGCGGATACACGTGATACACGTTGCCTCCGGCGGCCGGCTTGGGCTCGGGGCGCGTGTGGACAGTCACGATATTCTCCGCCTTGCCGTCGACGCCATCAGGATCGGCCAGGACGAGCCGGCACTCGTAATCGGTGGCGGGCTCAAGATCGAAAATGCTGCCGGCGAACATGTTCGGCACGATGTACTGCAGCGAGTTTTCGTTGATCCGTTCGTGGTCCAGCCGCAGCAGAGGCAGTCCTTCTTTCCACTGCGCGTCGCCCTTCTTGCGGTAGAAGACCGAGACCGCGGCGTTGTGGTTATCGTCGCCATCGATTTTCCATTCAAAACCCAGGGAAATGAGCGTGGGACGTTCGGCGATCAGTTCTCCGGATGTCGTCCGGTTCGCCGCTTGCAGCGCAAACGTGAAAGAGAGCAGGGCCAGGACGATAGAAGTGCGCATGACGGGATTCTATCACTCCAGTACTATGAAGTATGCGTTTGCTGACTGCGTTTGTCGGGCTCGTAAGCCTTGCTTCGGCGCAAACGGGAACTGGCGTGCTCACAGGCACAGTGACCGATCCGGACGGCGTCGGAGTCCTAGCTCCCGTTCAAGCCAGGAACGTCACGACTGGGGTCGTCTACAAGACGGCTGCGGTCGCCAAAGGCAACTACACGCTTTCGAAGCTACCAGCTGGGACCTACGACATCACGGTTCCACCGATCGGGTTTACATTTCCCAGGTACGAGTTGAAGGGCGTGGTGATTCAGGCGGCGAAAACGGCGCGCGCCGATATCCGGCTGGCCTGGGGAGGAAACCTGGGTACGCCAGGAGACGATTTCTCGCTCATATCTCGAGCCAAATTTTCTTCCGCTACGGGTCCGGCGCCGCGCCTGCGAAACGGCCAGCCCGATTTTTCCGGCGTCTGGATCGGGAATGCCCCGGATGTGGACGCTCCAGAGATGCTGCCTTGGGCGGAAGAGATCACCAAGCAGCGGCGCGCACGCGGCGGCGCTGGGAACCCTTCGGATTTCTGCCTCCCGGGCGACAATTTACTGGTCTCGCCGTTCCTGTACAAGGTCATTCAGACACCCACCGTGATCGCCATCTTATGGGAAGGGAATGTCCCGGGCTTCACGCAGATTTTCCTCGATGGGCGCCCGCATCCGAAGAATCTCGACCCGAGTTGGATGGGGCACTCCGTTGGCCGGTGGGAGAAGGACACTTTAGTGGTCGATACGGCCGGATTCAACGACCGGAGCTGGCTGCGGGTTTTCCCGCATACCGAGATGCTGCACGTGGTACAGCGCTACCGGCGGCCGGGATGGGGCAGATCGAGAAGGAAGTCACCATCGAGGATCCGGGCGCGTTTACCAAGCCCTGGAAGATCCGCGACATTTGGGATCTGGCCCCGGGTGAGGAAATCGCCGAGTACATCTGTAACGAAAACGAGAAGGACGTCCCGCACCTGAAGTGAAAAACCTTGCGATCGGGATTTTGACAGGCGGCATGCTGTTTGCCCAGCAGCCTCAGGGCGACGCCGCGAGAGGTAAAGCGATTTTTGAAGGCAAGGGCGATTGCCTGAGCTGCCATCGCGTGAAGGCGACCGGCTCCAGGTCGGGACCCGAGCTCACGGGTATCGGCAGCCAGCGCCGCGCCACACGCGCGTATCTCGAGCGCGCGCTGCTCGATCCCGACGCGGACGTGGACAGGGCAAACCGGGGGGTTCGCGTGACTCTCAAGAAAGACGGCACGGTCGTCACCGGCAGGCTGCTCGACCGGGACATGTTCACCGTGGAGCTTGTGGACAGCCAAGGGAACCTGAAGTCCTTTCTGAAATCCGAATGGAGCGACGTGACCATCGTTGCCAAGGGTCTGATGCCGTCCTACCAGGGCAAGCTCAGCCCGCAAGAGATCATGGATGTTGTCAGCTACCTGACTACTCTGAAAGCGCTCGCTCCCTGAAAGCTTCCTGCGAGACACTGCGAGACCCTTGCCCTTGACGTCCGCGCGAAGTATACTGCTCCCGATCTTCAACCGGTGGACTCGGGTTACGAACGCCGGGCAGTTGTTAGCAAGGGGGCTATACATGCGCAAAGTCAAGTTGTCTATTTCATTGCTCGCCGTGGGTTTCATCGCCGTCGCCCAAACCGACCGCGGAACCATTACGGGAACCGTATCTGATCCGACCGGAGCGGTCGTAGCCAGCGCGGCCATTGAGGCCAAGAACGTCGCCACCGGGGCAACTTATACGGCCACTTCAACCCAAACGGGCAATTACACGCTGCCCCAATTGCCGGCCGGCTCGTACGAGGTAACGGTCAATGTGCAGGGTTTCAAGAAATACACGCGCCAAGGGCTGGCTCTAGCCCCTACGCAGGTCATGCGAATCGACGTGGCACTTGAGGTCGGCTCGTCCGCTGAGTCGGTCACGATCACGGCCGAGGCGACTTTGATGAAGACCGAGAGCAGCGAGGTGTCGCAAACCGTCACCGGCGACCGCATCAATAACCTGCCGCTGCTCAGCATCGGCGAGCAGCAGGCTTCCGCAGCGGGCGTCCGGAATCCGTGGGCTTTGGCCACACTAGTTCCCGGAATCCAGTACGTGGTTGGAGGGTTCTTCGGCGGCACACCCAACATCGTCGCCAACGGCGCCGCGGCGAATACGGCGTCCTACCGCATCGAAGGCATGGACGCGGGAAACAACGGGACGCTGAACGTTTTCACCATGGAAGTCCAGCCAAGCGCCGAGGCGATTCAGGAAGTCGCCGTGCAGACCAGCAACTTCGCTGCGGAATACGGCGCCGTGGGCGGCGGGTTGTTCAATGCTTCCATGCGATCGGGAACCAACCAGTATCACGGAAGCCTGTATGACTACAACGTCAATGAAGCTTATAACGCCAGCCAGCCGTATACCGGACTGCACAACAAGGCTCGTCGAAACGATTACGGAGGAAGCCTGGGCGGTCCCGTCCGCATTCCCAAGATCTACAACGGCACCAACAAGACTTTCTTCTTCTGGAATTTCGAGCAGTATCGCGAACGTCAGACTGTTTCTACAACTACCGTAACGGTTCCGATCACAGACTACCGGAACGGCGATTTCAGCAAGGTGATTAGCGCGTCCGGCAATCAAACGATCAATGTCAGCGGTGCCCCGTACAAGGATCCTCTCGGCCGAACCATTCAGGCCGGCCAGATTTTCGACCCGCAGTCTTTCAGTATCGTCACGTTAGCCAGCGGGGCCACTCAGGTCGTGCGGAACCCATTCCCGGGCAACAAGATCGACCCCACTCGATTCGACACCGTCGCGAAGAACATCCAGAACCTGATCCCTCCGCCCACCGGCCCGAACGCCGGACTGATTGGCAACAACTTCAACAATGCACAGAATAGTGAGAGGACCACGGAGATCCCGTCCCTCAAGCTGGACCAGACCGTCGGAAGCAAGGGACACCTCTCGTTCTATTGGTCCGGCACTCGCACTGCAGACCAGTACCCCATCGTGGGCTCGCCTGCCCAACCCGAGGGCTTCCCGCCGGCCCTTAGCACGGTGATCGGGAACTTCGATCGCTCCCATACGGAGCGCCTGAACTACGATCACACCCTCTCGCCGACATTGCTCTTGCACATCGGCTTGGGCTATCAGAAAAATCACTTATTCGATGACACGCCGGTCACCAATTTTGACGCGTTCAAGGAACTCGGTCTCAAGGGCCAGACCGTCATCCGGCAGTTCCCGACCGTCTCCATTGGGGCCGCCGCCAACACGGGCGGCATGTCCAACATGGGCCCACTTTTCCAGACTCACCAGTTCGTGGAGAAACCCGCCGTCAATCTCAGCATGACATGGGTCAAGAGCAACCATTCCTACAAAATTGGCGCGGAATGGCGCATCGAAGGGAACCCGCAGGTCAGCAACGCCCAGCCGCCATGGACCACCGCGGGCGCGTTCGACCAGGTGCCCACCTTCCCCGCATTGTCCACCGCTACCACCCAGACTTCGCTGGAGGGACTCGGTACCACCGGCGGCACCGTAGGCTTTGGTTACGCGAGTTTCCTGCTCGGTCAGGTGACCGGCTATGGTGTCGGCGTGCCTTCCGTCTACCATATCGGAAGACAACAGTGGGGCATGTTCGCGCAAGACACCTGGAAGGTCACACGCAAATTGACGCTGGATTATGGCATCCGCTGGGACTATGGAACGTATTCGGTTGAGACATATGGCCGGCAGCCGAGCTTCGCGCCGCTTCTTCCGAATCCCACTGCCGACAACCACCCCGGCGCCCTGCAGTATGAGGCCACGTGCCATTGCAAGTTTGCCAACAACTATCCCTACGCCATCGGGCCCAGGATCGGGGTGGCGTACCAGATTAATTCCAAGACCGTCATCCGGGGTGGCTTTGGCGTCGTGTACAACACCAGTTCCACGGGCGCCTTCAGTCCGCCGCTCAACTACCAGCTTGCGGGCGTGCCCGCATTCGGCCAATCGCTATTCCAAATGCAAAACGGGCCTCCGGCGGGAATCAATCCGTCTATTGTCCTGACTCCGGGCGGCCTCCCATCGTTGAAAGGCACCGTGACGGGAGGGCCGCTGTTTGTGGATCCCAACGCGGCGCGGCCTGCCCGGCAGTATCAGTGGAGCATCGGCTTGCAGCGCGAGGTTACCCGGAATCTGGTCGTGGAAGCATCCTACGTGGCCAACCGCGGCATTTGGTGGTCGGCCGGAGCCTTGGCGCCGATAAATTCGATGTCCCAGGGACAGCTGACCAAGGATGGATTCACGGTGGGCACCCTGGCTGACGGCACGGCGCTCAGCACGCCGCTGGGCCCGCAGCTCGCCGGTTTGGCATCGCGGGGGGTCGGCTTGCCCTATGCGAGTTTCCCCGTCGCCCAGACGGTTTTGCAGTCGTTGCTTCCATTTCCGCAATTCACCGGCAATATCAATCCGACTGCTGCGCCCCTAGGCAAGACCTGGTACGATTCGCTGCAAGTTACGTTGACGCAGCGGCTCAGCCACGGCTTAACCGTAAACGGAAACTTCACCTGGTCGAAGAACCTGGACCTGCTGAGCTCTCCGGACATCTTTAACCGGAGCCTGGGGAAGAACATTTCTGTAAATGACCTACCGCTCCAGCTTCGGTTTTCCGCGCAGTACGTTACGCCCAGGGTAAAGGTGTTCGGGAGCGGCCTGGCTTCCTACCTGCTTGGCGACTGGACCGTCGGCTGGTACGCGCAGTATCAGAGCGCGCCCATCATCGCCCGGCCAGCCTCAGCCGGCCTGAATGGTATCCAGAAATGGCTCGGCCGTGGACCGGGACCTGCCGAATACGTCGCGAGCCAGCCGCTGTTTTCCAACAACTGGGTCGACTATGACGGTAAGGTCCATACCGATCCGATCGATCTCAATTGCCACTGTTTCGACCCCACCAAGAACATCGTGCTCAATCCTGCGGCGTGGGCCAATGTGCCGGACGGACAATGGAGCAGCAACCAGAGCAGCTTCCGCAACTACCGCGGATTCCGCTATCCCACGGAAAACGCAAATTTCGGCCGGACGTTCCGTATCAAAGAGAAGGTGACGTTTAATGTCCGCGTGGAGTTCTCCAACGCCTTCAATCGCACGCGCTTGCCGCAACCCAACGCCGGGACAATACCGGGTCAGGGTTTCGCCACCAAGCCGTCTCCGCAAACCACTGGACCGTATATCGGATTGTGGGCCTCGGGCTTCGGAACGGTGGTCCCGACCACCGGCACTCAGGGCTACCGCACCGGAACGCTGGTCGGACGTATTACGTTCTGAGGTTCGTTACGGCTTAGCCGGAGCGGCGCGCCGCTCGGCGGTGAGCTTGCGCATCAATTCGATCGTGGAGGCCGGAGCTTCGAACTCGGCCTCTTCGAGCGGTGTCCGCCCGAAATTGTCCTTCGCGCCTAAATCTGCGCCGTGATCGGCCAGATATTGGACGATGTCGTTGGCGCCCTGACGAACCGCCGTGTGCAGCGCGCCGGGACGGCCCTTGGGTGCGTCATTCACGTCCAGTCCTAACTCCACCATCAACTTCACCGCATCCAGCTTCTTGCTTCCCGCAGCCAGAAGAATCCCCCCGGTGCCATCTGGAAGCTTGACCTTGGAATCAGCTCCCAGCGTGATCAGTTCCCGAATCATCGGAACGTCCCCGGTTTGAGCCGCGACCAGGAAGGCAGTCATCCCGCCCCCACCGCCCCGTCCCCGTCCTGTGCCCTGCGTGCGGGCGTTCACATCCGCGCCCCGAGCCACCAGGTCCTTCACCAGTTCGACCTTACCTTGGCGGATTGCCTCGTGCAGCGGCATGTTGCCGCTGGAATCAAGAGCGTTGACATCCGCGCCGTAATCGAGCATTAGCCGCGTGACCGCTTCGTTCCCGCGTCCCAACGCGATCAGAAACGCCGTGCCGCCGTCTTTCGCTTTGAATTGCGGATCGGCTTTGGCTGCCAGCAGCGCTTTCGCGCTATTCACGTCGCCTCGCTGCGCCGCGAACAGCAGCGGGCTGAATCCATTCTTCGAAACTGCATTGACGTTGGCGCCCCGTTCCACCAGCAGATTCACGATCTGGGCCCGGCCGGCTTCGGCGGCCCACATCAGCGGCGTCTGCCCCATGCGGGATTCAGCCACATCGGCTCGGGCGCCGCGGTCGAGCAGCAGCTTGACCAGGTCGAGGTTGCCGGAATTCACGGCCATCAGCAACGGAGTTCCGCCGTTCCATCGTGTCGTATTGAGCTCGGCATTCGGATTAACGGCGGGTTCGACCTTGGCATCCAGAAGCGCCCGCGCGATCGCCACGTTTCCGTTCGCGCATGCCGCGAGCAATGCCGTTTCGCCGTTCTCATCAGCTACGTTGGGGTTCGCTCCGGCGCGCAGCAAGGCCGTTACGATTTCGGCATCGTCGCGGCTGGCCGCCCAGGTCAGGGCGGTGGAGCCGTCGGACCGCCGGGCGTTCACATCCGAGCCATTTTTGAGCAGCTCCAGCACGGCCTTCTGGTCACGCTTCTGAACTGCTTCAAAAAGCTTGAGATCGGCCGCGGGAATCGGCGTGACCGCCGCGAAAAGGGCCAGAACACCGAGGGCCGGTACCGGTTGCATCAACTCCCACCATGATATACTCCGGTTGCGGTGCCTGGGAAACAACTGTATTCAAGGCGGTTAGCGCTCGCCGGGCTGTATCTCGTTGGGTTCGTTTTGTCAGGGCAAACGCTGCTCGAGAGCACCACTGGCCGCTACTGCACCGGCTGCCACAATGATCGGCTGAAGACCGGCGGCGTCTCCCTGACCGGAACCCTCCAACCCGAGACGCTGGAAAAAGTGCTCCACAAGCTCCGCGCCGGGGAGATGCCTCCCGCCGGTATGCCCAAGCCCGACGCAGCCACCTATACGGCGCTCACCTCGTGGCTCGAAGCCGAACTGGACCGTAACGCGGCGGCCCGTCCGAATCCCGGCGCACCGGCCATCCACCGGCTGAATCGCGCCGAGTACCGCAACGCAGTCCGCGATCTTTTGGATCTCGACCTGGACCATTCCGCCAACCTTCCTCCCGACGATTCCGGCTACGGGTTCGACAACATCGGCGATGTGCTGACGGTATCGCCGCTGCACATGGAAAAGTACCTGGCGAATGCGCGCCGCATCGCCCGCCTGGCGATCGGCACACTGAAGCCCAGCTCCGCGCTCGAACGGTTCACGCCGCCGCGCGGCGCCGCCAACGATTCGATCGACGCGCTGCCGCTCAACGAACGCGGAGGCATCCTGATCCACCGCTATTTTCCCTTCGACGCCGAGTACTCGATCCTGGTGCGCGTGCGCGGAAATCCGGGACCCGGCATGCCGCCCGCCAAGCTCGACCTGCGCGTCGACGGGCAGCGCGTGAAGCTCTACGATGCCGATATCGATACCGCCGAGGCGAATCAGGGCACTCGAAATTTCCAGCTTCGTCTGGCGTTCCAGGCCGGCGCGCACGAAATCGGCGCGGCCTTTCTTGCCGAAAACGCCAAGCTCGAAGGCGGCGGCGGACGGGGCGGAAACAATGCCAACTCGGCCAATGGCCTTTCGGTGGAATACGTCGCTATCGGCGGGCCGTATGATCCCAAAGGTCCAGGCGAGACTGAAAGCCGCAAGCGGATATTCTCTTGCAAGTCTCAAGAAGCAGCATGCGCGCATAAAATCCTCACGTCTCTCGCGCGCCAGGCGTACCGCAGGCCCGTGACCGCAGCGGACATCGACCCGTTGATGAAGTTATTCGCTACGGGACGCGCGGACGGATCGAGCTTTAACGCGGGCATCGAAATGGCGCTCACTGCAATCCTGGTTTCTCCGGATTTCCTGTTCCGCGTGGAGCACAGCAACGGCCGCGTAACGGATCTCGAATTGGCCTCGCGCCTGTCTTTCTTCTTGTGGAGCAGCATCCCCGACGAAGAGCTGCTGCAGATTGCCGAGCGCGGCAAATTGCACGACCCGGCAATGTTGCGAACGCAAACATTGCGACTGTTAAGGGACCCGAAATCCCAGGCGCTGCTCGACAACTTCTCCGGACAATGGCTGCATTTGCGGAATATCGCAGAGTGGCGTCCGGACGCCGAGAAGTATCCGCAGTTCGATGAGGCCCTGCGCAATGCTTTCGAACGCGAAAGTAGTCTGTTTTTCGAGAATATCGTCCGCGAAGACCGTAGCGTTCTGGAATTGATCGACGCCGATTACACCTTCGTCAACGAACGTCTGGCCCGCTTTTACGGGATCCCTGGTATCCACGGCAGCTATTTTCGCCGCGTGCCTCTGAACGGGAAGGAACGTGGCGGCGTGCTCACCCAGGGCGGCGTGCTGATGGTCACGTCGTATCCCACGCGTACATCCCCGGTGCTGCGCGGCAAATGGATTCTGGAGAATATCCTAGGCGCGCCGCCCCCCCCACCTCCACCAAATGTCCCGCAGCTCGAAGAAAACGCCGTGGGCTCCGCCAAGAGCCTCCGCGAGCAGCTCGAAAAGCATCGCGCCAACACCGCCTGCGCCTCCTGCCACTCGCGCCTGGATCCGCTGGGATTTGCGCTCGAGAATTTCGACGGCGTGGGGCGCTACCGCGCCGAGGAAGGCGGATCGCCGATTGACGCGTCTGGGTCGATGACGAATGGAACCACGGTGACCGGCCCCGCGGGCCTGAAGAAAGTGATCTTGGAGCGCAAAGACGAATTTTTAGAGGTCATGGCCGGGAAGCTGCTCACGTACGCGCTGGGACGCGGCCTCGAATACTACGATCAACCCGCGGTTCGCCAAATCCGGCGCGATATGGCGGCCGATAACGACCGGTTTTCCTCTCTGGTTCTGGGCGTGGTGAATAGCGTACCATTTCAAATGAGGAGGGCTCCCGAGAAGTGATTGTCACCAGGAAGTCTCTTCCCCGGCGGACATTTCTCCGCGGTTTAGGGGCCACCGTCGCTCTGCCTCTGCTCGATTCGATGACCCCCGCGTTCGCCGCTCCTGGCCACGCCGCTGTAACGCGCATGGCATTCCTTTATACGCCCAACGGCGTCATCATGAAGGACTGGACGCCCGCGGCCGAAGGCGCAGGCTTCGAGTTCTCGAAAACGCTGCAGCCCGTGGAGGCGTTCCGCGACAAGCTGCTGGTTCTCACCGGCCTTGAGCAGCACAACGGCGAATCCCTGGGAGACGGCGCCGGCGACCATGCCCGCGCGGGCGCCAGTTGGCTCACCGGGGCGCATCCCAAGAAGACCGAGGGCGCCGACATCCACAACGCCATTTCCGTGGACCAGATGGTTGCCAGGGAGATCGGCAAGGAGACTCCGCTGCCGTCGCTCGAACTGGGCCTCGAAGACGTCCGCATGGTCGGGAATTGCGATTCAGGTTATAGCTGCGCGTACAGCAATACGATTTCCTGGAGCTCGGCTACCAAACCATTGCCATACGAAACAAATCCGCGCAGCGTGTTCGAACGTCTGTTCGGCGACGGCGAGACGACCGATCCAGCCGTGCGAGCAATGCGCGCCAGGGAGGATCGCAGCATCCTCGATTTTGTCCGCGCCGACGCCGCGCGCATCACCGCCGATCTGGGCGCGGGAGATCGCCGCAAGATGGGCGACTATCTCGACTCCGTGCGCGAAATCGAGCGGAGGATTCAGCGGGCCGAGGAACAGAACGCCAAGAATCCCGAGTTGCCCGCGCTCGACCGTCCCGACGGCGTTCCGCCTACGTTTGAAGAGCATATTCAGTTGATGTACGACATGATGACGCTGGCGTTCCAGGCCGACCTCACCCGCGTGATCACGTTCATGTACAGCCGCGAGGGTGGCAACCGGACTTATCCGCAAGTGGGCGTTCCCGATGCGCACCACGGCTTATCGCATCACATGAACGATCCGGCCAAGATGGCCCGGCTGCAGAAAATCGACCAGCATCATGTGCAGATGCTCGCCTACTTCCTGGGCAAGATGCAGGCCGCGCACGATGGCGACGGCACGCTGCTGGATCATTCCATGATCGTGTACGGCGGCAGCTTGAGCGATTCCAATCGCCACCTGCATGACAATCTTCCGGCACTGCTGATCGGCGGCGGAGTGGGCAAGATCAAGGGCGGCCGGCATGTACGCTACCCCAAGGGCACGCCCATGACGAACCTGTACCTCAGCATGCTGGATATCGCGGGCGTCCGCGCCTGGAACATCGGCGACAGCAACGGGAAACTCGATTACCTGAGCCTTTAAACGATCTACGAGTAGATCATAAACTCGAGCAGGTTTCCGTCCGGATCCCGTATATAAACACTAGAAGCGCCCTTCTTGCGTCCGCCCTGGCGCGCCACCGGACCTTCGATCACTTTCGCCCCGGCTCGGTCGAGCCAGGTCTTGAGCGCCGCCGCCGTGCCGTCCCACACGAAGCACAGATCGCCGCAGGGTGGCTTGGCAGCCGGAGCGCGAAGGGTGAACGTCGCGTCCTGCCAGGTCGCCGGCTGGTGGAAGTTGATCATCTGGTCGCCGATGTACACCGAACACGCGCGCGCGTTCTCGGTGACCTGGAAGCCCAGCCCGCGATAGAAGGCCATCATAGCCGCGGTATTCTGCATCGGCAGCGCGACGTGGTCGAAGCCGCGGACGCTTCCAGTCTGTTGCGCCACGAGGTTGGATGCCGCAGCAGCGCTGGCTGCGGACTGAACGAACGTACGCCGGGACACGTACTTCTTGGTGAGTTTCATAAGGCTTCCTCGTTGTATATAGTAGTTCAGTTGGAATGGAGGTAGGCGATGTATATTTCCACGTTTCACCTGATGCCGCACCGCGAGCTTCCCGACGATTTCGAGAAGCGCTATCCTTCCGTGTGGGTCACGCCGCCGTTTCACGAGCTCGCCGACGCGAAACGCGTGGGGCAGTATTACAATTGGACGCTCGATGAGCTGATCCACGCCGCCAAGGTAGGCTCCGACGGCATCTGCACCAATGAGCATCATCAGAACGCGTACGGATTCATGCCTAATCCTAACGTCATGGGCGGCGTGCTGGCCCGCGCGACCCAGGGCCTGGACTGCGCCATTGTCCAGATGGGTGCGAGCTTGCCCGGAACGCAGCCGCCGATTCGCATCGCCGAGGAATACGCGATGCTCGATTCGATCAGCGGCGGACGCTTGGTCGCGGGCATGCCACTCGGCACGCCCATGGACATCAACATCTGCTACGGCGTGACGCCCATCGAGCAGCGCGAGCGTTTCCGCGAGGCGCATGACCTCATCCTCAAAGCCTGGAGCTCCAAAGATGTTTTCGCGTGGAACGGGAAATACTTTCAGTTGCCGATGGTGAATATCTGGCCGAGACCGATCCAGCAGCCGCATCCACCCATCTGGATTCCGGGCTCAGGCAGCACCAGCACGTTCGACTACGCCGCGTCCCACGACCACTGTTACTGCTTCCTGAGCTATTTCGGCTACAAGAGCGTCTCGCGCCCGGTCCGCGACAAGTATTGGGAGGTGTGCCAGCAGAACGGGCGCGATCTGAATCCGTACCGGATGGGTTTCCTGCAACTGGTAGGCGTTTCCGAGACGGACGCCCAGGCTGAAAAAGACTACGCCAAGCACGTCGAGTACTTCTATCACAAAGGATTGCATGTGCCGCTCGAGTGGTTTGGCGTGCCGGGCCATCAGGATTACAAGAGCCTTTCGAATGCAATGCGCAATCCGGCAGCGGCGCAAAACATCAGCACCCTCAAGCAAAAACGCTATAAGGATTTCCTGGCGGACGGGTACGTGATGTGCGGCAGCCCTGCGACGGTGCGCGATCAGCTCAAGGAACTCTGCCAGACAATGCGCGTGGGGAATCTGATGGTGCTGCTCCACATGGGGTCCATGCCGCACGAGCTGACGCTCAAGAATATCGAGTTGTTCTTCAAAGAAGTAGCTCCGGCGCTCCGCCCCATGTGGGAAGACGAATGGGAGAATCGCTGGTGGCCGGCGGGGCTGCGTCGGAAAACCTTGCAAGGAGCAGCCGCATGACGACCGTGACCGATCGCCGCGTGAGCGTTTGGCAAAACAAGATCCACCCCAACGTCAAGGTCGCCGGGAGCGGCCCTCCGCTGGTGTTTCTGCACGGCGCGGGAGGACTGGTATGGGATCCCTTCCTGGATCTGCTGGCCGCGCGTCACACGGTATATGCGCCCGAGCATCCGGGCCTTACCGAGGGCGAACCAGATGCGACTTCTCATCTCGACAACCTGTGGGATCTGGTCCTGTACTATTACGATCTGTTCGACGCTCTCGGCTTGAAATCGGCTCCGCTGATCGGGCACTCCTTCGGCGGCATGATGGCGGCGGAGCTCGCCGCAAGCAATCCGGAGCGGGTGAGCAAGCTGGTGCTGATGTGCCCCATCGGACTATGGCGCGACGACGCGCCGATTCCGAACTGGATGCTGATCACTCCGGCCAGCGACATGCCCAAGTACCTGGTCCACGATCCGGAGGGGCCTCTGGCGAAACAGATGTTCGGCGCGCCCGACGCGGAAATGCAGATCCGCATGATCTGGTCGATGGCTTGTACCGGCAAATTCATCTGGCCGATCCCGGATAAGGGTTTGAAGAAGCGCATCCACCGCATTCAGGCGCCTACCTTGGTGCTGTGGGGCAAACAGGATCGCCTGGTTCCGGTAGTCTATGCGCAGGAATTCGCCAGCCGGATTAAGGGAGCCAGGGTGGAGTTGATCGATCAGGCCGCGCACTTGTTCGCGGCGGAACATCCGGAGCGCGTCGCCCGCCTGATTGAAGGTTTCTTAAAGTAGCTCCTACTGGCAAACGAAGTTGTTTGCGTCTTCGATGCTGCCCGAGCCCTTATAGCGAGCCTGCTTGGGATAGGCGCACAGCGGCCGCGTCCGCCCCGGCCAGGGCGAGTTCTGTCCTGCCGTGGCGACGATGCTCCCTGGCGCTGTGCCCTTTTCCACCCAGTTCACCAGCGCTGTGAATGCATCGAACCGATCGGTAGCCGGGCCGCCGCCGCAGTGGTTCATCCCTGGAACCGCGAACAGACGGGTGAAGTCAGACGCTGCTCCGTTGTTCGCCCGGTTCACATCGTTCCACCAGGAGATGGTGTCGTTGATCGAGAAGACCGGATCGCTGACGCCGTGCACGATCAGCAGCTTGCCGCCGTGATTCTTGAACGCCGAGAGATCCGTCGAGCTGGCCATCATAAAATCCCAGACGGCTTCCGTTAATTCTCCGGACTTGGCGTAGAGCTTGGCGGCGTCGCGATCGAAATCGACCCCCAGGAGATACGCCAGCGGACCGGCACCCGTAGCGGCCACGGTCACGGGCGGAGTCACGAATAGCGCGGACGCCGACGCGCTTCCCAGCGTCGCGATGATCGCTGAATTATTGGCGGCGTCGTATGCGCCGAG
>JAIQFI010000087.1 GCA_020073345.1 Terriglobia bacterium | reverse complement strand
GGACCACAGCAGCCTGCCATTTCCTCCTCAACGAGGGTCTGGCATCGCCGCCACCCGTCCAGGCTTCCCTTTCGGCTCGCTACACCTCGGCCTGGACTGGCCCCGGCCGCGATGCCGGAGATGGTCCTTATAGAAGGAAATGGCAGGTATTGAAATGAGCTCTTGACACCGACCGGCTTTCTCATGGAAGGACTTGGCCGCTTCACGCCCCACCTGGGATCGGTAAACACTACGCGACTTTGCAGGAGTAATCCGGCAGCGCGTGCTTCGCCACGACGGGTCGACAGCACCGGCAGACGCGCCGCCGGGCGGATGAATGAAGAAAGCTTCTTAGATAGACTGGGCAGATCATGCACGGACGGCGCAAAGCTCTCTTACTGACCGTCAGCCTCTTTCTGGCAGATTTTGCTGTTCTTGGGCAGGCTTCACGCGGCGCTGGCGCGCAAACTCAGCTTCAGGAGTCGACGGGCGGAACCATCGTGTTGGGAGGGGGATACTTCGACCAAGCAAATACGGCAGCCCTACTGAAGAGAATGATCGATCTTGTGGGGGGCGCTGGCATCTCCCTGGTTATTATTCCGACCGCCGATTCTCAGTTGGAACCAGCCACAAGAGGTGGGGCGTCCACCACTCTGATCGACTATGAGAGGGCGGCGAGAGACACCGTTGCACGCCTGGGCGTACAACGCGTGACGGTATTGCACACGCGGGATCGTCGCGTGGCGGATTCTGATGCATTCGTGGCTCCGTTGCAGAGCGCCAACTGTGTATGGATTCCGGGAGGCGACCCACAACTTCTATTTGGGGTCTATCCTGATACAAGATTGCAGCGGGAACTCCAGGGTGTGCTCAGGCGGGGCGGCGTGGTAGCGGGAGACTCCGCAGGGGCGCTGGTGATCGGCCAGGGTTTACTCGCGGTTGATCTGGATCATCCGGAGAAGATGCCGACGGCGTCGCAGAGCGGCTTAGGACTGCTCCGAGATGCGTTCGTTATGGCGCACGTGAACCGCTACAAGGCGGGTGTAGTTGAGATGGGCGCAAAGACGTACGTTTCTTCTCGCTCGGAGGCCACGGGTATTCTCATTGAGGAACATACCGCGATCATGATTCAGCACGGTCAAATCACCCGATTGATTGGGAACGGGCGAACTGGCATAGTCGACGGTCGCAGCCACGGGACCGATCCGGTGGTTTGGCTGTCGGGATCGGCGCGATACGACTTGCGGACTCGAGATTTGGTTCAGTGATCTCAAGCTTTCGCCGTCGGGCAGAAGGAATTTCTACGTCTTGGGGTGGATAACTCGCCGCTACCGGCGCAGTGTAGAGCAAATCCGCGCCAACTCCTGGATGGTCGGCTATCCGGAAGCTACTTTTTCGGGCGAATCGACGGCGGGGTCAACTTCCGGTTTGCCGGTCTATCAAAATTTGCCGGAAGTCGGCCCAGCTCGAAAGGTGCCGAATAGAGCATTTGACTCGGTAGACGTTTAAGGCGCCGCGACTACAGTTTGGCGGAGCAGGACGAGGGAGTCTTCGCGCAGCGCAAGATCGACCAGGAGGCTCTGCGACGGACAGCAGTTTGGGTCGCCCTCACCGTAGAAGCCTGCTTCTCCCCGCAAACTCTGCGGGTCGATGCGGGTCCCGTGTCGGATGCGACCAATAGAGCCGTCCGGCAATTGGTCGAGCCACTCTTGCCGGACGCCATACCATCGTCCATCAGCATGACGCTGGAGAAACTCCTGGTTGCAGCCCCCAGTGCCGTTGACGCATGTCATCACGCTCAACAAAGTCGTACCCTGACTCGTCGGCGCCACCTCGGGCGTAATGGAGCGCCAGACGCCGTGTTCGCCCGTCTCGATCCGCTCGTGCCACACAGGGCGGACCCGCCCTGGCGCAGGCGCCTCGAAGAGGACCGCTTCCTCTTCCGTGACCGTATTCCGCGCGTCCGGACCGCGCTTTTGATCCTCGGCGGTGAACTGCGACGTCCAGCGATAGTGCGCAATGATCCATCGGGTCAGCGGTCTGCCGAGAACTTGATATGCCGCTACCTCGCAATGTGTGCTGACGAGGGAGTCGCCATGCGGTCCCTGGAGCCGGTCGTTCGCTGGCTGGACGGGCAGGACGATACATTCCTTCTGCGCGCTCGCAGAATCAACGTTAGCCTGAGACGATAGGATGCCGAGCATGGCTTCGCGCAACATACTCTGGCGCGAGTCTTCGGCACGGGGCAGGTTCTGCGCGAGCACGCGATCGCTTCCGCAGCCGAACCAGCAAACGAGGACAGGGATCGTGACAGATCGCGACGCTTTGACTATGACGTTTCGCTGCAACATCGTTACCCCTTTCTAGCTCCGTGCCAGTTTGTCCGCGGTTACGGGCACCCGCGCCGTCAGGGATCGCAATCGTAGTCGTTGCCGGCGATCGGCTTGAGCGCGGTGTCTGCAGTGAACAGCGTGTAGACAGAGCCGCAGAAATCACTGTTCCATTTGACGAGGAGCAACTGGTGGTATGCAAGGCGGAATGAGATTGCGGAGGCGGCGTCCGGTTGTTCCTGTGATGACGCCGTCCAGGTGACAGTGCGGCTGCCATCGGTGAAATCGTAGACTGCCGGACCCGCCTGCTTTCTCTTTTCGAATTTAGCGCCGGGATGGACCTCTTTGATATCGGCTGGCTTGCCGACGATGGCGAAGGCCGCCGTGGTCACAGGGCGAGAAGGCTTACCGACGACGGCGCCGGAAACCACTTTTCGCTGGACGACCGTCATGCTCGTGTCGAAATCAAAGTCTACAGAGCCCTTGAGCTGGACGGGCTGGAGCGCAATGACGCCGCCGGCGTATATCAAGAGGTACGTGGCGCGGCTGACAGCGGAATCGAGGGGAGCGCGAAATTCGATTGAACGAAACTGAGGGCCTGCGCTTTCGAAGGTCGAAAGACGGGCGATTTGAGAGGGCGTAGGTCGATCGAGATTCAGCCATGGGAGAGCGATCCGGGCCTTAGCTTCCCAGTTAAGTTCCTGAAAAGGATCGAAGCTGACTTCGTTACGATTCGGTTTAAGGTACGCGCGGTGAAACTGATCGGTGCCGAACAGGTCGTAGATTGACTGGGATTGGACCGCGGAGGCCACAACGACGAGGAGTCCGAAGAGCAACTTCATCGTTTTGGTATTCGGCCGAAGGGCGACGCTGCTGCATGGTACTGCTTTTCGCGGCTCACAGCACCCGGGTTGGCTCAGGCGATCCGAAAAATCTCGCGGCTTCCAGTGGTCCACAGCTCCGTATATCCCGCCATCTTCTCGCGGTACGTGGGGCTGCCCATCGTTTCTTGCATCCGCTTTTCGATTTCCGTCATATTTTCCGCAGTGAACTCCATGACGACCTGGTTGAAGTCACCGGTCAGGTCCGTGAGGACGCGGGCATTGGGCATCTCGAACGCGGCGACCGCTTCCTTCAACTGAGTGGCAAGTTTCCCAGCACAACCAGGTTTGGCGACAAATCTGTTACGAACAACGAGCATGGTTTGGTCTCCTGTACGGCATATTCTGACCCTTCGATGAGGCACAACGCAAGCTCCATGTTGGAGGAGACGGCAGCAGCTCGTCGACCGGGATAACTACCGGACACGCCGTAACACAGGATCTAAGTGCGGGATGCGTTACCCGAAGCCGAATCCAGTGCCAAAGAAGCATCTGGACAATCGTTCTTAAGACGGGTGACTAGCGCGCCGATGATAGCTAATAGAATAGCCTCATGGGGCCGCCGAAGAAGCATCTGTCAATGTTGCGTGCTTACACCGTGGCGGATCTCTTCACGTTGGCGAATGGGAGCTGTGGCACCATCTCGATCTTTTTGTGCTTGAACTATATCGCTGAGGGAAGAAACCAGTTTTTCTGGATTGCGTTTCTTCTTCTTTTTGCTGCTTTGGGCTGCGACATCGTGGATGGTTACTGGAGTCGCAAGTCCAGCAGGCACTCAGTCCTTGGTGCTGATTTGGATTCTCTAGCGGATGTTGTCTCCTTTGGCGTTGCGCCCGCTGTGTTGGGTTTTACGTTGGGCTTGCGAGGGGCGTGGGACATGGTAATCCTAGCCTATTTCGTTGTCTGCGGGATTAGCCGCCTGGCCCGGTTTAATGTGACGGCGGCGGCACTGTCCGACGAATCGGGGAAGGTGAAATATTTTGAGGGTACACCGATTCCCACCAGCATTCTGATTGTTGGGCTCTTGGGCGCGGCGTTCTATGAAAACGCGATCAATGAGGCACTATGGTTGGGAGTATACCGACTGGGCCCCGCGACGTTCCACCCATTAACGCTAATCTACGCTCTGAGCGGCTCTGCGATGATCAGTGCCACCCTTCGGGTCCCAGGATGCGCCGTCATCCAGATGGGATGAGAAAGCCGGTCTCCCGCGGGATGCGTTAAGCTCCCGAATAAATCCACGCACTCAACGGTGCAATCGAAAGGAGACCGGCAATGAAGAAGCATAGCATTCGAATCAAGAATGGGAAAGGGGATTGGGAGGGCAAGAAGCTGACGATCGGAATGGACCTGGGAGATCGAACCAGTCGGTATTGCGTGTTGGACCAGGAGGGCGAGGTCCTCTTCGAAGGGAGTGCCGCAACAACCCAGAAAGGACTGAGCGAGGCGTTCGGCGCTCTGCCTCCCAGCCGCATAGCGATAGAAACCGGGCAGCATTCACCGTGGGTGAGCCGGCACTTGAGTGGGTTGGGGCACGAGGTCATTGTGGCCCACGCCCAGAACGTGCGGCTGATTGGGGAGAGCACGCGCAAGGATGACCGGCTGGACGCCAAGACGCTGGCACGATTAGCGCGGATTGATCCGGCGTTGCTGAGCCCAGTTCGGCATCGCAGCGCAGAAGCTCAGGTGCACCTGACAAGGATTCGGGCCCGAGCGGTGTTAGTCGGGGCGCGCACGGCGCTGGTGAATGCGATCCGAGGGTTGACCAAAGCCTACGGAGAACGGTTGCGGAAATGCCATCCCGAACAGATCCGCAAGGAGCTGGCCGCGGAATTAAGTTCCGAACTGCGAACCGCCCTGGAGCCGCTGTTTCAGGAAGTACAATCGCTGACCGAGCGAATCCAGCACTACGACCGTGAGATCGAAAAGATCGCCAAGCTGCACTACCCGGAGGTAGCCCGACTGCAACAGGTCAATGGTGTCGGAACGCTGATTGCGTTGACGTACGTGCTGACGGTGGACGATCCGCATCGATTCGGGAAGAGCCGGGACCTGGGCTGTTATATAGGATTGCGTCCCGGGCGAAGGAACTCCGGCAACAGCCAACCGCAGCTTCACATCAGCAAGCAAGGAAACCGCTACCTGCGGACGATGATGGTGCAAGGCGCACACTATATCCTGGGGCCGTTTGGGAAAGATAGTGACCTGCGGCGATGGGGGCTGAAGCTGGCCCAACGGGGAGGCCGCAATGCCAAGAAGCGCGCTCTGGTGGCGGTGGCCCGAAAGCTGGCGGTGTTGCTGCACAAGCTGTGGGTGAGCGGAGAGGTGTACGAACCGCTCCGGAATCATCGCGAGGAAGAACGCGTAGCAGCGTAATAGCCGCGTTTACAAATCGAGTTTGACAAGATCCATCGCCGAGTTCGGGTGACTGCGGCTAAGTCCAAGATCAGACTCCCTGGGCATCTGGGGAGATCGAGGTCGACATTCAGATGGCAGCACCCACTGAAACGAGAACGCCCAACTGGCATAGAGCCCAAAACGGCTCATTCAAAAATGCGGATGGAAGGATGGCGACAGAGGCGGTGATCTTGCAAAAGAAAAATAAGGATGGACCACAGCAGCCTGCCATTTCCTCCTCAACGAGGGTCTGGCATCGCCGCCACCCGTCCAGGCTTCCCTTTCGGCTCGCTAAACCTCGGCCTGGACTGGCCCCGGCCGCGATGCCGAAGATGGTCCTTATAGGAGGAAATGGCAGGTATTGAAATGAGCTCTTGACACCGACCGGCTTTCTCATGGAAGGAGTAAACCGCGTTCTGATCGGCTAAACCTATTGGAATCTTGCAGATGCCGCTTTTAGTAGCATAAACTCGGTCACGACAGAATCCTCGCACTCATTGGCACGGGCGCAAGTCTGGTAGACGCGCGATTCTCGCCTCAATTGCATCGTCGCTTCACGACGCCCGGCTGAGTAGCAATTGGCGGATCGCGTTGGTTGGTCATCGTTGCATCATTGACCCCGGTTGATCTAGGATCATGTTTAGATGCCTACGCCCATTTGTATGCCGGACCGCGCAACAGGCATCGCTGCTCTTACCCTCCTTCTGTCGCTTAGCGGCCCCTCAGAGGCTTTCTCAACGCAAGTTTGAGACAGTCACTGACGGGGCGAATCAAAACGCAGTTAGCGCCTTGGCGCTGATTCAATCCAATTCCGAAAAAGGATAGTTTTTATGCAACCTGAGAAGGTGTATGTTTTCGATACGACTTTGCGCGATGGCGAACAAGCAGCCGGGACCCGCCTGGGAAGGCGCGAGAAACTCAGCATCGCCAGGCAACTGTCGCAGTTGAGGGTGGACATTATCGAGGCGGGTTATCCAAATTCGTCGCCTGAAGACTTCCAGGCAGTGGAAGACATTGCGCGCGAGATCCAAGACGTTACGATTTGCGCTCTCTCACGTGCGGTGCCAGAGGACATTCATTCCTGCGGGAAGGCATTGGCGAAAGCCAAGCGCCCGCGGATCCATACCGGAATCGGGGGGTCCGACATTCACATCATGGGAAAGTTCCGCGACGACAAATACGGCCGGACGCTCGCGGAAAAGAGAATCAGAATCCTAAAGATGGCTGTCGAAGCCGTGAAGCTCGCCAAAGGGTACACCGACGACGTCGAGTTCTATGCAGAGGATTCTGGGCGGTCGGACCCAGCGTATCTGTTCGAGATGCTCGAAGCAGTGATTGACGCCGGCGCTACGGTGCTGAACATTCCGGACACCACAGGCTACAGTGTCCCAGAGCAATACGGCACGCTGATCCGCAATATCCGCGCCAGGGTACGTAACGCTGACCGAGTGGTGACCAGCGTGCATTGCCATGACGATCTTGGGCTCGCGGTAGCCAACTCGCTTGCGGCAATTCAGAATGGCGCACGGCAAGTCGAATGCACGATCAATGGAATCGGCGAACGGGCAGGCAACGCGTCGCTCGAAGAGATCGTGATGGCGATTCGCACTCGCGCGGACTACTTCCATCTCCGGACGGATATCGACGCGCGCGAATTCAGCCGAACCAGCCGTTTGGTTTCGGAGCTAATGGGGATCCCTGTTCCCCCAAACAAGGCAATCGTCGGCGCGAACGCTTTCTCCCATAGTTCGGGAATCCATGTCGACGGTTTTCTCAAGGACAGGCAGACGTATGAGATTATGCGCCCCGAAGATGTCGGTCTGCACGAAAGCCGGGTGGTGCTAACAGCGCGCACCGGACGCGCCGGGCTGCGTGACAGGCTTGAAAAACTCGGATTTGCGCTATCGCCCGAGGAACTGGACCAGGCATACGCCCGATTCCTGTCCATCGCCGACAAGAAACAGGAAGTATTCGACGAGGACTTGATGGCGATGCTTCACGAAGAATTGCAGCCCACCTCCGAGGATTGGCAGCTGGAACATTTGCACGTCAGCGGCGGCACTTCATCCGTGCCCACGGCGTCGGTCAGACTTAAGGTAAACGGCGAGTCCCGCGAGGCGACGAGCACGGGAGACGGACCAATAGATGCCGTGTACAAGGCGCTCGCAGCGATTACTCACAGTTCGGTGAAGCTTCAGAAGTATGAGATTCGATCTGTGACGAGCGGTACGGAGGCGCTAGGCGAAGCAACTGTTCATCTCGAACAGGGCGATTCTAGAGTTGTGGGCCGCGGCGCGTCGACCGACATTATCGAGGCGAGCGCCAAGGCGTACGTGGACGGCCTGAACAAGCTCGCTCGCCTTCCAACTGCCACGGCCTAAGCCCGTGCTCACGTTCAGGCGGTTTGCCGGTTCGCGACGGCTTCAAGGCCCCGAGCGGAGATCTCGAACTCGCGCATTTTGAATTTTTGAACTTTGCCGCTGAGAGTCATCGGGTAGGAATCGACGAAGCGAATGTGCTCTGGGACCTTGTAGTACGCTAACCGGTCGCGGCAGAACGCACGGATCTCCTCTTCCGTTGCAGTCTGGCCGGCTTTGAGCCGAATCCACGCGACTACGATCTCGCCCAGGCGCTCGTCCGGGATGCCGACCACTTGCGCGTCGGCGATCGCGGGATGAGTATACAGAAACTCTTCGACTTCGCGCGGGTATACGTTTTCTCCGCCGCGGATGATCATGTCGCGCGCGCGGCCGGTGATCTTGAGGTAGCCGTCGGGGCGCATCAGCGCGAGATCCCCCGTATGAAGCCACCCGTCGGCATCCACGGCCTGCGCGGTCGCTTCCGGCTCGTCATCGTACCCCTTCATCACCATGTAGCCGCGGGCCAATAACTCGCCCTGCTCACCGGCAGGCATCGTTTCACCAGCGGGAGATACGATGCGCACTTCGGTTTCGGGCAGCGCGCCGCCAACCGTCGTGCAGCGCGTTTCCAGATCGTCTTCCACGTGCGAACTCGTGATGCCGGGCGAAGCTTCTGTCTGACCGTAAACCACCAGCATCTGGCGGCAATGCATCGTGTCGATTACCCGCCGCATGATTTCGATCGGGCAGGGTGCGCCCGCCATAATTCCGGTGCGCAGCGAGTTCAGCTGAAAACGGCCAAACTCCGGATGCTGGAGTTCGGCGATGAACATCGCCGGGACGCCGTAGATGACGGTTGCCCGCTCGGTGTCGATAGCGTCAAGCGTAGCGAGCGGATCGAACGTGGCAGCCGGGAAGATGCAGGCTGCGCCGGAAACAGCCGCAGTCATCGTGCCGATAACCGACCCAAAGCAGTGAAACATAGGCACGGGAACGCACACGCGGTCTTGTTCGGTGAGGCGCATGTAGTCGGCGAAGAAACGAGCGTTGTTCACCAAGTTAACATGGGTGAGCAGTACGCCTTTGGATTGGCCCGTGGTTCCGGAGGTGTATTGAATGTTCGCGGGCTCATCCGGATCTGGGTTGACGGCGACCCCGTCCGGATTGCGCAGAAAGTTGTCCCACTGCGCGGTATCGAGATAGATGATGTGCTCCAAAGCAAGGCCCTGCCCCGCACGGGATTCTTCGAGGATCGATTTGTAGTTCGAGCGCCGATCCTGAGTGTGGAGGAAGAGCGCCCGCATGCGGGATTTGCGCAGCACGAAGGACAGCTCATGCGAGCGATTGGCCGGATTCACGTTTACCAGGACAATGCCAGCCAGAGCGCATCCGAATTGAAGTATCGACCATTCGACGCAGCTAGTCGCCCAAACTCCGACGCGGTCGCTGGGATGCAGTCCAAGAACGCGCAGGCCCGCCGCGACACGCTGCGCCTGGTGCGTGTACTCCGCCCAAGTGAGCCTGATGTTCTGGTGGCGGCTGACGAGAGCGATGCGTTCGGAAAATCGATTCGCAGTTTCGAGGAAAGCTTCCCCTATCGATTTTCGGACGATGGTACCCTTTGGGCCTCGGGTATAGCTTTGCATCGCTCCTCCTTTACGAGCCGCCGACGGCTCGGCGCTGGCGATCGCCACCCAGCTATTGTATGTTCAAGTCTTGCATGCAAGGATTGGATCTGAGCCAAGGAGACTTTTATGCGTCGTATTCCATTAGCCAGCCTTGTTTTTCTGGGAGTATCGGCAGCGCCGCTCTTTGCGCAGCAGACCTGCCAAGGACTCACGAGTCTGGCGCTTGAACACGCGACCATTACTTCCGCAACGGCTGTTCCTGAAGGACCTGTGAGCGGCGGCGGGCGGGGCGGTGCTCCCGTCGTAGCTGCCGCGCACTGCGCCGTGCAGGGAATCATCCGGCCGACAAAGGACTCCGAGATCCATTTCGAGCTGTGGCTTCCGGCGAGTGGATGGAATGGAAAATACGTGCAACTTGGTAATGCCGGCTGGGCAGGGGCAATCAACGCGGCCGGGTTGGCCGAGCCTCTAAGGCGCGGTTATGCTGCGGCAGCGACCGACGACGGTCATCAGGGCGGCGCGGGTGCGACGTGGGCGATCGGGCACCCGGAGAAGCTGATCGATTTTGGATATCGGGCCGTGCACGAAACAAATCTGCAATCTAACGCCATTATTCGCACGTTTTTCAGCCGCGCGCCGTCGCGCAGCTACTTCAACGGGTGCTCCGATGGCGGGCGCGAGGCGCTGATGGAAGCGCAACGATACCCGGAAGACTTTGACGGAATCATCGCCGGCGCGCCGGCGAGCGACTGGTCGCACCTTTTCACGGGTTTTGTGTGGAACGCGCGAGCGTTGACGGACACGCCGGGCAGCGCAATCCCGCCCAAGAAGCTTCCGACGATTCAAAATGCAGTGATCGCGGCATGCGACGCTCTGGACGGCTTGAAAGACGGACTCCTGGAGAATCCGCGCGCTTGCCGCTTCGATCCCTCGGCTTTGACTTGCAAGGGCGCGGAGGGACCTGAGTGCCTTACAGCGCCGCAGGTGGAAGCTCTTCGGAAGATTTACGACGGACCTAAGAACCCGCGCACCGGCGCTTCGATTTTCACCGGGTATGCTCCTGGCACGGAGGCAGGACCGATAGGGTGGTTGGCGTGGATTGCGCCGGAATCTGTCACGTCGTCGATTCAATATGGTTTCGGAAGCTCCTACTACGGCCAAGCGGTCTTCGAGGATCCGAAGTGGGACTATCGAAACTTGAACTTCGACACGGACGTGGCGTTCGCCGATCAGAAGGCGGGACCGGTTTTGAATGCGACGAATCCAGATCTCCGAAGCTTCCGCGCGAATGGAGGGAAACTCATCCAGTATCACGGTTGGGGCGATCCCGCAATTTCGCCGCTCAGCTCGATTGCTTATTACGACAGTGTCCGCGCGTTTCTTGACAGATTTCCGGATGCGAGATATCAGGCGTCCAGCAGTACGCAGGAGTTTTATCGTCTGTTCATGGTTCCCGGTATGGGGCACTGCGGCGGCGGTGTGGGAGCGAACAGCTTTGGTAACGCCTTGGGTAACGCCGCGTCGCCGCAGAGGGACGCTGATCATGACATTCTCGGCGCGTTGGAGCGCTGGGTCGAGGCGGGTGTCGCGCCGGATAAGATCATCGCGACCGGGACTGTCGTGGAGGACAAAAGCAAGGTTCTAACTCGCCCGCTATGTCCGTATCCGCAGGTGGCGCGCTACAACGGGACGGGGGATCCGAACGATGCGGCGAGCTTTGCGTGTGCCGTATCGCCGGTTCCATAGACGACTTTCCTGTTCATGGCGATTGCCTGAGCGGGTCCCAGTTTACTAGAAGTGACCGCGCGCCGTCGCCAGGGCATTGTTGGGATCGACATCGGTTTAGTGCGGTCTCCTGATTACTACACGTGCGGTGATCACCGACTCGCTCTTAGCTGAATGGCTGGATAGGGAATGGATTGTCGGCTATCTGGAAGCTACTTTTGGGTGGAGCCTCAACTCCACGCCAAACGCAGAATTTGAAAAGTAACTGACGGATACGCCGTGATACAGGACTATCCGCTTCACCCCGCTAGGATCGGTTAACTCTACCCGACTGTCGAGGACTAACCCTCATGGGCTCTCCGAACCAACGCGGCTTCACATCCTGCAAAATTCCACAAGGCACGAGAACATAGTCGAAGCTCAGTAATTATACTGAAGGCGATGTCTCGCATGAATGAGCACAGATCCATTCTCCTGGGAATGGTTGCGCTAGGGCTTTTTGCGACCCGTGAAATCGTTTTCATCTTTCGGGGGCAGTCGGAGAACGGTGTATGGGCTTGTTACGTTGCCCTGCTCCTAATCGGAGTCGGTCTGATGGTCCGTTCCGCAGCATGCAATGCGGTCGGGACATTCTGGCTCACTGTGGGATTTCCTCTCTGGATCGTTGACATGCTGGCCGCAGGTGGTACCGAATCGACTTCCGTGTTGACTCACATTAGCGGTGTGATTCTGGGTTACACCGGCATGAAGCAAGTGGGATTGCCTTCGAGGACGTGGGTCTTCTCGATATTGGGCCTGGCAGTCTTGATTGTCATTTCGCGACCCCTCACGACTGCTGCAGAGAACATCAACTTCAGCTATCGCGTCTACGAAGGAGTCGACCGGCTCTTTCCGTCATACTGGAGTTACATGCTCGCGCTGTTCGGGGCTTTTACAACGATTTCCTTAATCCTTCAGTGGGGTTTGCCGAAAGTGGGATTTCGGAAGGCGTGAACCCTCAGTGTTTGGATTCCATCCTGAGAGATAGGAAATCCAACGACTAGTCTCCGAAAACGGCGTAGTGTTGGTCAAACAATCTACAACTCCTGGATTGGGTATGTTTCCGCTACTTTCTCTAGAGCAGCTCGACCCCACGCCAAACACCGAATTTAAAAAACAGTTGAGTGTCTTAACTCAGGCGTGATCCGTCTCACAACTGCTCGGTAAACCCTACACGACTTATGGGATGTGATGTTCCTGAACCATCTCTTTTAGCGATGGCTTTGCTTTGTGGGGCATTTGCGCGAGATGAAGCGTCCCCCATGTCCATAATGTTTCAAAGACAGGGCCGAGCGTTTCGCCGTGCGGAGTAATTCGATACTTCACTTGAAGCGCTGGCTTCTCCCGCACCGATCGGGCGATAAGGCCATCAGCTTCGAGTTCGCGTAATTGTTGCCGCAGTACCTTAGTCGTCACTCCGGGCATGGTCTTCCGAAGTACGCCAAAGCCGAGTGGGCCTTCACTCAGGCGGCGAAAGATCATCGGTTTCCAGCGACCCTGAATCACACAGATCGCCGTGTAAAGTGGACAACGGTCCCGTTCAACGTGACTTGTCCCGGTTTTCCTCATGGCCGCCCACCCGACCAGGGTACTTCAAAGTGCCTACTTGTCAAAGGCTGCGAGCCGCCTTACACTCTTCCCATATGGCGTCTGCCCGTTTGTTCCGCGTGATCGTTCCAGTTTCTAGCATTGAGGACGCAGCACTGTACTATTCCGCTGTCCTGGCGCAGCCTGGAATGCGGATCTCTCCCGGCCGGCACTATTTCGATTGCGGCGGAACCATCCTCGCGTGTTTCGATCCCCGTGCTGACGGAGACGCCTGGGACGCGACGCCCAATCCAGACCATGTGTACTTCGCGGTAGATGACCTTGAGGCGTATCAAGTCCGGGCAAGCCAACAACAGAATGGTTCCATTCTTCGGCCAATCGAGACACAACCATGGGGAGAACGCAGTTTTTATTGTGCCGACCCATTTGGTAACAAACTCTGCTTCGTTGACGAGCGCACATTGTTCACTGGCCGCGATTAGTTCGTTCCAGCCAGTACGAGGGGGGGGCCGTGGCAGCACATCGAACGGCGGTGAACGCGGAGATCGACACACTACTCCAAGCTTATCCGGCGAACGTGCAAATTCTGGCACGCCAGGCTATGGAAATGCTACGAGAGTGGTTACCGAATTCGGGCGAAGGCGTGGACTCCTCAGCTCGAATGGTCGGATACCGCTACGGGTCTGGTTACAAGGGGATGGTTTGCACACTCATCCTGAGCAAGTCCGGCGTAAAACTGGGACTCGTAGGCGGCGCAGCGCTAGCTGACCCCCATGGGTTGCTCGCTGGGAGTGGAAAGGTCCACCGGCATGTCCAGCTTCGAACAGTTCGAGATCTCCAACAGGCTGGACTAAAGCAGCTCGTGCTTGGCGCGAGTGCGGCGTGCCACAAACGGTTGGATCAAGATCTTGAGAAGAGCTGAACGCGAGCTATAGCTAGAAGGTTAATCGCTCTCGGTGGCAAAGTTCCGTGGCAGCTGAAATCGCGAGAATCAGTCTCGCTTTCAGTGGGGCTTGGTTAGGGAATGGATTGTCGGCCATCCGTCCATAACTTTTTGTAATCGTCAAGGCGGGCTTACCTTTATGAGATAGTCCGCTGCCCTACTGCAGGAGGTAGATTTTCGCTCGTTAGTTCGTATGTCTGAAAGCGCTGCGATAATCAAGCTCTTTTTTCGTTCCACCGTTGCACAGACTTGCTCTCGTAGATACACTACAGACGGCCGGAGCGGAGGATAAGCCAATGCTGGGAAGCAAGCTGAGCGCCGACTCCGGGGCCAAGACCAGGCTGGGGTTCAGTGAAAAGCTGAGCCCCAGCATCGAGCTGATTTACTGGGATTGGCATGAGCGCGGTAAATCCCAGG
>JAIQFI010000086.1 GCA_020073345.1 Terriglobia bacterium | reverse complement strand
ACCTAAATCAATGCCGATCGTGTGAATCTTCATGAGATGCCTCCTTGTGATGTTTCGCCACCTTTCTTTGTGCCAGAAAGAGTGGCAAAAGTCTCCTCTGAGTCTCGTCCCGGCGGAGCCGCCCGTCGCTCGCCCAATAGGGCGACGGGCGGTGTAGCTGGGCACGAGACGACCTCGTTTCCCGGTGGTGAGTCCCCGAGCAGCGAGGCGGCGGACCATCCCATTAGTTACTTTTTCAGATTGGGGTTCGGCGTAGGGCCAGGGGACTCCAAAAGTAGATGAAGGGCGGCGGACCATACTGAACCCAGTCGGACACTTTCCAGAACGCCGTTCCAGGCCAAGTTCCAGTTCGTCCGGCCATCTATTCTCTAGCTCCTAATAGTTAGATAGACTGGCTTGCATGAATCAACGCATGATTCTCCCATTAGTCCCGCTGCTCGCCTCTGTGTTATCCGCACAATCGGCGGCCAAGCAATCGGATAGGCAGGCGCCTGAGTTTCTCGGCCCCTGCTCTGATCTGGTCTGCGAAATCGAACACGATTGGTCTCGCAACAACGTGTTGATCGATGGACTCGCCAACGCTATGCCAGAAGAGAAGTACGGATTCAAACCCACCCCTGCCCAGCAATCCTTCGGCGAACGCGTGCTACATGCAGCGGAGGTGAACCTGATGCTCCTGCAGGCGCTCGGCGCCAAGACTCCGACACCCTCGATCGACTTGAAGGTAACCAGCAAGGCGGCGACGATGGCGGCACTGGAACGCGTGGGCTCCTATGGCGTTGCCGTCATCAAGGAGCTGGGCGAAGAGGGTCTGCGGGCTCGGATCGATTCGCCCGGTCCTATGCAGTGGTTCATGGGCCCCAAGGTGAGCCGTCAGCGAGTCCTTTATTTTCTAATGACGCATTCGCAGGACACATACGGCCAGTTGGTTGTTTACGCACGCTTGAACGGCGTTACTCCGCCGGCGAGCCGCCAGCCTTGAAGACTACTGCGCGACTCAGAAAAGACTCCCGAGTGACCGGATTTCGGAAGGCGCGCCGGAAGTCTGGTTGTGTGAAATATCCTCCTGGAAGCGACCCATGCTGCCGACCGCTCGCGGTCAACTCCTAGATGACGGCGTATCCGTCCCTTACTTTTTCACATCCGGCGTTTGGCGTGGAGTTGGGGCTCCACCGAAAAGTAGCTTCCAGATACCCGACCATCCAGGAGCTAGCAGGAATTTGCTGTACGTTGCACCGTTGATCGTGGGCTATCCGGGAATCGCGCAGCGAGAAAGCACCTCAGCGGGTTAGCTCGTGACTCGGCCAAGTGCCCCCGGCCAGTTCCCTAATGTATTCGTGGTGCACGGACCTCGGTCCGGCGAACTGCGTCAAGATTCAACCCTTCTCCGTTCGACCCGCTAACGGCCAAGCAGGTTCTCCGTCACGCGAACTTCGTACTGAGGGCCTTCCTGTTTGGTGTATACCAAATGGCGTCCGTCCGCGCTGAAGCTGGGAAAAGCGAAGGTATCGTGCGCGCCGCCTTCGAGAGCAATGCCGATTTCTTCGGCTTCTCCGCCTTCCACAGGAACTTTGACCAGAGCGCGCCGAAATTCGCCCGATCTCCCCTTCCATTCACGAGCGAACACAAGATATCGCTGATCCGGCGTCCAGGCGATTCCGTGGGTAACGGAGTAGGCTGTCCAGTCCTGCGTGTGGAATACCACGCGAGAATCGCCGCCCTCAACCGGCATCACTTCCAGGTAGCTCTGTGAGGTCAGGTCATTTAGCCGCACGTACGCCACCAGACGCCCGTCCGGCGACACATTAATCTCCGCCAGATGTTCGTGAAGTACGGCCCGCTTGAGGATTGTTCTTTTGCCTGTGGCGACTTCGATTCGCGTAATGAGCCCGCCAAATTGCTTGGTCTCAGGATCGATTTGTTCATACAGGATCGATTTTCCTCCCGAAAGAATGTCGAAGAACTCCGAAGCTGGACGGATCACGAGTTCTGACTGTCCTGTTGTAAGATCCACCTTGTAAAGACCGTCTTGTTGCGAACCGTCCCGCCCCTGACCTCCTGCGGCGATCAAGATGGACCTGCCATCGGGATACCATCTCGTCGGCGTATCGAGCATGGGATGAAGATCCGTGCTTACCGGCCAGTTCTGCGAGTTCTTCAATCGAGTCATCAAGACGGGTGATCCCGCGTTGCCGGCCAGAAACGACAACAGGTCGCCACGAGGCGAAAGCGAACCAGACAAGTTCGAATTAACGAGACTATTCACGGCAGGCTCGGGCGCGCCTGCAACGTTCACTTGGCTATCCCACGCCGCCTGGTAAACGTTGGTTCGAAGTCCGCCATAACGATAGAAAAGATCGCCCTGGCGCGTAAGTCCCAGGATCATGAATCCGCGGCTCACATCTTTTATTAGCCGAGGGCTCGCTTGCGTTAGCGCCGCTACTGTCGCGATCCAGAGAGACTCGCTTCCGGTACGATCGCTGACAAACAAAATCTGGGAGCCATCCGTGGACCATTCTGGATAAGCATCGTTACCGGGACCCTGGACCAGCACGGATTCGCCGCTTCCGTCCGCCGCCATTGTGAATATGGCTTCCCCGAATCCTCTCTCGCTGGAGGGCGCGTCGAAGGCGATGAACCGGCCGTCTGGAGACAGACGCGCGGCATGCGGCGGGTACTTCATTGCCTTCAGCACATGCAGGACGCCATCGTTCGGCGATACCAGTGCGAGTCGATTTTGATCGTTCGGGAGTCGATTTTCTGTGCCCGGTATAAGATCGGCCACGAGAATCTGCTTGCTGTCTGGCGTCCAGCCGAACGCGCGCCAGGGCCCAAGGACCTTCGGAGCCTCGGCCCCATCTATCGAGACGACTTGAAGCGTGGGTGGATTCGATCCGTCGCTCCATTGGAACGCCACCATCCTGTCATCCGGGGACACGAAGCCCCCCATTGCGTTGCCGCGCGTCACCGCCCAGTTGCCGGGTTTGTGCGTCAGAAGCCGATTCGTGCCCGAACGCAAATCGTGAATCGCGAGGTCGCCGCGCAGATCCGTGTAAGTAATGTAGCGGCCGTCTTGAGACACGGTTCCGTAGCGGAGAACCTGCTCGGCCCAGACAGATTTGTCGACTCCCTTTGAAGCTTCACGAGGCGATGCAGCAAACCAGATCGCGGCAACCGCCAATCCGGCCGCTGAGAGCCCTAACGCGAGGCGAGACCGCAGGCCCGGAAACCACTGAAGTGCCCGCGCGACATCAGCCGGCCTCTGGTATCGCCTTTCGGGAGCTTGTTCGGTACAGCGCCTGACCAATCCCCTCCAAGCCCGTGCATCCTTTCCGATCATCTTTCCGATGACCACTCCGAGTGCGTAGACATCGGTCGCACGCGTCGCCGGGCCGCCATCTAATTGCTCTGGCGCAAGGTAGCCGGGGGTTCCGAGGGTTCGCTGGGCGGTTACGGAACCGGCTCGTCTGGCTAGCCCGAAGTCAGTGATGACAGCCCGCAAGCCATGGGCCTCACGAACTAAGATTACGTTGCTCGCCTTGAAGTCGCCGTGAATCACTCCGGCATCATTGGCCGCCTGCAATCCCGCACAGATCTGCTGGATCAACGGCAATGCTTGACGGTGTGCAAGGGGCCCGTGCTCCTTCAGATATTGCGAAAGCGTCGGCCCGTCCAGCAACTCCATCGTCAGCAGCGTTAGTGGCGGGTCGCCGTATTCGATAATGTCGTGAATCCTGCACACATTTACATGAGTAACACTGCGAGCCGAGAGAATCTCCTGTCTGAACAGTTCCCGCGCGTCCTGTTGGGCGATTCGGGGCTGAATCGCTTTGAGCGCGACATCAGCGGCTAGCGACAGATCCCGCGCTTCATACACTTCACCCATCCCGCCTCGTGCGATGAACCGCGTGATTCGAAAACGGTTCGCGACTAGCTGCCCCGAGGAGAACGACGGCGGCGGCTCCTCCCTACCTGACAGCTCAATCAGCGGGTCGGACAAGAAATCGCCCGCCGAATCGTGACCCGCGAGCAGACGGCGTGCCTCCTCGTGAAGTCCCGGATCTCCGGCGCACGCCTCCGCGAGAAAGCGGTCACGCTCCGCGCCTTCGCGCGCGAGTGCTTCCGGAAAAATCTCGGCCAGTTTTGCCCAGCGCGCCGGCGTCACGATTGGACCTCATTGTAGAGCCATGCTTTCGCCATCTGCCATTCTCGGCGAACCGTGCGATCGGAAATGCCGAGCACGACCGCGGCTTCCTCCACGCTCAGTCCCGCGAAATAGCGAAGTTCGACAATTCGCGCATGGCGGGGCGCGGTCTTCGAAAGACGATCCAGAGCATCGTGGATCGCGAGTAGGTTCTCGTCATCGCGAACGGCCAGCGTGGGTGCATCTTCTAGCCGAACCAGGTGGCCGCCCGCTCGCTTAACTCGTTGGCGCGCACGTGCGTGATCCACCAGCAGATTGCGCATCACTTGCGCCGCCGTCGCGAAAAAATGCGCGCGGTCCAGCCAGCTTCTTGCGTCCGGGCCCGCGAGACGCAGGTACACCTCGTGCACTAACGCCGTTGCCTGCAGAGTATGATCCGGCCGCTCGCTTTGCATGTGATACGCGGCCAGGCGGCGAAGCTCATCGTACACCATCGGCATCAGCTTCTCGATTGCGCGCGGATCGCCTTTGCGGACATCCGCCAGTAGCTCGGTGACCTCATCCTGCCGCTCCATGCGTGGAGAATTATAACCCGCGTTGGCCGTTTTCGTGTTGAAAAAGCGCTATCTGGATTATAAGGAGATTTCTAATTATGATACGGACAGCCCTTGCGGGGCTCGCGCTCGCAGTGTGCGCATCAGCGGCCCCGCCCACGAATTGCAGTGAAACTCCCGTGCAGTGGATCGTGAACAATTTGACGCTCGACGGTGTGAGTTCGTCGTTGATATCAAATGACGGCACACCCGCCTACGTCAACGGGCAATCGGGCGTGTCCGCTGTGATCGACTGCACCCCCAACGCGCACATCTCGTTCAACACGTCGCAGCGTTCGATTTCGTACCACTTTACCAGTCCCCTGTACACGGACCAGTACACACCGGCGGGACTCACGGGGAGCGCAGTCAATTTCAGCTCGATCATCCGAAACATCTTGTATCAGCACAACGCTTCCATCGAATACACATTCACGACGCGCTTGGACTCATTTTCCTCGCAATTTGGGCCTTTTCGGATGCTGAACCTCAGTTCGCAAGCCGTCGCGCCCGGGAGCGGTGGCGACGACGTGTCCAACATCCCCTATGCCGACGCCTTGGTCTACGTCCACCACTGTCCGAAAAGCAACCTCGCCAGCGGAGGCTGTCCGGCTCTAGCGCATGAAACCTACTACGTCTATCCCGACCCGACCGTGAACGGCACCTCGACCTCTACGGGTCTCCCGATCGCCCAAGTTGGAGCGATGGTCTTGACTGTCGGCAACGGCAGAAACGCGCAGACGGTGAACGGCGGCGAATTTAGCATGCCCTTCTACTTCGCGATTTCATTACTGAACTAGCGGACAGCTTCGCGCGGAATACTGAATCATTCACTCCTGAGGGTAACCGCCGGACCGGGAAGCTCGCCGGATCTCATCGGTATCGCGGATTTGCGTGGCGACGGATTCGGCTTGCGCCGCGGCCTGTTTCGAGCCGGCTGCCCCGCGGCGCAAATGCTAGGAAGCGGTAGAGGGAGTGCCGCCCATCGTCTGGACCATCAACGGCAAGCGCCTCGATCGCCAGGCGTTCTGCGAACGGATCGGGTAACACCTTGAGCGCCACGTCCCGCTTCAGTTTGGTCGCGCCCGCGATAAACCTCGTCCATGCCGCCCGCGCCGATGAGTGCCGCAAGGCCCGAGTTTCGCCGGCAGAGAGCGCCATATACCATTGATTTAGTTCGGCTTAGCCGATTAGGAAGTGGATTGTGCCTTCCATGAGAAGGCCGGTCAGTGTCAATGGGAAATTTGTTTTTCTAGCCAGTTGAGTTGGTCATCGTCTTGTTTGTCGCAAGCCCTGCCTCGAAGATTCACCGCCGATCTGTCGCCATCCTTCCATCCGCACTCTTGATTGAGCATCTTTGCTCGGTGCCAGTTGGGCGTTTCTCGTTTCAGTGGGTGCTGCAACCTGGATGTCGCTCTCTGATGTTCCGCCAAGCGGACCAAGGAGCCGGCGCTATCCCGCAGTCACCCGAACTCGGCGATCTTGTTGGTTGGCATCCCTTCTATCAGAACGATCTAGGCTGCCCGAGCAACCAGTTGGCGACTGTTGCGGAACGGATCATAATCTTCGCCGCTCATCCACAGTTTGTGCAACAGCACCGCCAGCTTTCTCGCCACCGCCACGACAGCTCGCTTCTTGGCACTCTTGCCGCCTCGTTCGGACATCTTCAGTCCCCAGCGGCGTAGATCACAGTCGATCCCAAAGGGACCGAGAATGTAGTGCGCTCCTTGCACCAGCAAGCTTCTCATGTAGCAGTCACCTTCCTTGCTGATGTGCAACTGCGGCTCACTCTTGCCGGAGTTTCGGCGCCCAGGCCGCAGGCCCATGTAGCAACCCACGTCGCGGCTGCGCTGGAAACGGTTCGGGTCATCCACTGTCAGCACGAATGTGAGCGCGATCAGTGTCCCTACACCCTTCACTTGTGTCAGCCGCTCCACTTCTGGGTAATGCTCCTTGACCAGTTGCTCCAGCTGCCGGTCGTAGGCTGCGATGCGCTGATTCAGTGCTTCCACTTCCGCCAACAGCGGCACCACTGCAGCCCGGACCTCCGCGCTCAGCTGGGCCGCCAATGTCGGCGCCACTTGGCCCGCGCCACACTTGCGCAACCGCTCGCCGAACGACTTCGTCAATCCACGCGCGGCATTGATCAACATCGTCCGTGCCCTGACCAGGACTCGCCGCGCACGGATCACGGCCAGGTCCGCCTGCGCTTCCGCGCCCCGATGACGCACCGGACTCAGAAGCAGTGGATCGATGCGGGCCAGGCGAGCCAGAGTCCGCGCGTCCAGCCGGTCATCCTTGCGTGTGCTCTCTCCGATCAGACGCACATTCCGCGGGTTGGCCACGATCACTTCGTGACCGAACTCCTGCAGCTGCCGGCTCACCCACGGCGAGTGACCTCCGACCTCCAACGCGATCCGGCATCGCGCCATCGCGCCAAACACTTTCGCGATTCCCGCTTTCGTCGTGGGAGTGCTTGCTTCACCGATCACCACTCCTTCTTCATCCAGCAAACAATAACGGCTTGATCGATCTCCCAGATCCATCCCGATCGTCACCTTCTTCTTCGCCGCTTGGCTCTTGATTTTCGCAGTGCTAATCTTTTTCACAGCCGGTCTCCTTTTCCGCGCCTCAGGCGCATCTTTGGGAGCGTATCGCATCCCGTTTCGGAGACCGGCCTTCTCATCCCATCTGGATGACGGCGTATCCGGACAGAACCGGGTAATGGAGTTGCTATGATGCCCGCATGAATCTGCCGTTCGATCCCAAACGTACCCGGGCTTATGAGATCGAGTTCAGAGCTGGCGGGAATCGGCTGGGCTGCAAGTTTCTTCTGGACGACGGTTCCCTGCTGTTCGTCCACGAAACCCAGATCACACCTGAGATTGAATCGCTAATGGCGAGCCTTGGATCACCAACGAAGGGGTTGAGGAGCGATCACCCCAACATTAAAGCCGGAGAAGCCATGCCCGTGACTGTTCGACTGGACGATATCGTCGAGGCTCTGGAGACGCTGATCGACGAGTCCCCGTTTTATTGGATCTCGACACGGCTCAGGTGGTGAGTGCCTCTGAGGATCTTCTGAGTGAGGCCGAAAGCACCTAACGACGCGAGCCAGAGCTGTTACCGCCTCCGTTGCCACGGCCGTTACCGCGGGAGCCGCCGCCTCCTCCGTTGCCGCGCGATGCCCCTCCGTTTGAAGGGGCCGGGCGGCTTTGGGCTCGTACGGAGGGTGACGGGCGATTCTGGGAAGGAGCCTGAAAGCTCTGCCTGCCCGGATTGGAACGAAATCCTCTGTCACCACTGCCAAACGATTGTGACGGGCGGCTTTGTGTCGGTGCCTGGAAGGTCTGCGAACTCGGATTGGACCGCGGACTCGACCGGAATCCCCCTCCGCCGCCGCTGAACGATTGTGATGGGCGGCTTTGGGAAGGCGCTTGGAAGCTCTGCGTTCCACCAGTACTGGAGCGAGGACTGGATCGGAATCCACCGCTGCCTGTGTTGCCCGAAAATGATCCGCGGTTTTGGGCCGGCGCGCGGAAACTCTGCGTCCCGCGGTTTCCACCTGGGTTCACAGCGCTCCCCGGCGCGCGATTGCCGAATCGGCTCCCTTGTGAGGGCGCGACTTGAGATTGTGACGGTACGGCTTGCGATCGGTTGGCGTTAAATTGATTCGATCCTCGGAACGACGACGAGTCCCGCTGGGTGCTGAATCGTTGTCCACCGGATTGTCCGCCGGTAGACCCATTGAATCCTCTCGAAGTCCCACTGGCCGATCCGCCGTTGAACCCGCCGCGGCTGAAATTGCCGGATGATCCGCTGGTTCTTCCACCGGCAAATCGATTGTCGCCTCGATTACTACCGCGCGTGCTTCCCCCAAAACTGTTAGCGACACGGTTGTTTGAGTAAGCGACGCCCCGGCGGTGATCCGGATTATGCACCCAATTGTTTCCGCCTCCGTATCGCCCGCCGCGATTGCTGTTGAAATGGTAGCGATCGAAGAAGTAGCTGTTCACAAAGATTCCGCCGCCAAACCAGTTCGGCCCCCAGCCCCAGCTGCTCCATCCCAGGCCGCCGAAATAGCCTCCAATGGGAATTCCGTAGCCGTAGGAGAATCCAAACTCCGGATAGTAGAGAGACGGGTAATAACCATAAGGAGATGGTCCCCACACATACTGGGGATCGTACGAAGGAACGTAGATCACTTCCGGATTAGCCGGCTGAATCTCGATCACGCTCCGGGGTCCTTGCGCCTCCGTCGTGACAATCTGCTGTTGATTCGATGCCAAGCGGCCGTTGGCCTGCGCTTGGGCCCGTAATACCTGGATGGCATTCATGACATCGCCCTGTTGCGCGAGAAAGGCGTTGCCGAGATCGGTAGTCCAGCGAATATCCGAATTCATCCGGCTGACCACATCCGGAAAAGCCACCAGGGCCTGGATGCTGGCATCCCAGTTTTGCTGGCTCGCCGCCGCCACTAGGTTTTGACCCTGAAGGTTGCGGTTCTGTTGTAGCCACTGCCCGACTTCGACAACTTCGAGCGGATACGTGGCGGCCACTAGAATCTGACTGAGCAGAGCGTCGGGATAGAGCGCGATGGGCGCCACTAGATTCTCCAACTGCTCTTGCGGAAGGATTTGCGCAGGCTGGGCTTGCGCGTCGTAGGGAGGTTGCTGCGGTACTTGCTGGGGGACTCCTTGCTGGGGGTACGCCTGTGGGAATCCCTGGCCGAACAGCAACGAACTCGGCAAAGCCAGCGTCAGGCCTACAAGTAGCGCGCTAAAACGATTCGGCTTCATGGGAACACCTCAATCTGAATCCACCGGTGGAATTGCACGCTCGAGGCCAAACTTCAACGTGCTCATTCGTAAAGCAGTTGACCGCCAATCACCGTTCGGGCAGGTGGTTGTAAACCACCGCCGCTGCTGGATCGCAACCGAAACCAGCTAGACCTCAGTTCCCACGAGTGATGACAGTGAAATGGCTAAACGCGCTAGCAGCAGAGGTGCACGAGGTCGATAGGTCCTTCCATGAGAAAGCCGGTCGGTGTCAAGAGCTCATTTCAATACCTGCCATTTCCTTCTATAAGGACCATCTCCGGCATCGCGGCCGGGGCCAGTCCAGGCCGAGGTGTAGCGAGCCGAAAGGGAAGCCTGGACGGGTGGCGGCGATGCCAGACCCTCGTTGAGGAGGAAATGGCAGGCTGCTGTGGTCCATCCTTATTTTTCTTTTGC
>JAIQFI010000043.1 GCA_020073345.1 Terriglobia bacterium | reverse complement strand
CTCGCGTTCACTCATCTTATCGACGACGACGGCTCGCCGCACCCGCGCGTATAACTCCACTGTGTACACCTCTCCGGTGTTCCACAAAACATAAGCCTATGGGAATGTTCGATGGAACCAGTCTCCTGGCGGTCTGGTTTTGCTCCGCCAGTTAAGCCGCTCACGCGGCGTTTACTGGTCTATTTTGCATCCGGCGCTTATACACGCCTCTGCCCGATCTGATGAATCCTTCGCAGCCAACGACTTCGATAGCCGTTCTTCTCCTTAATCTCTTCAGGTACCTTTTGTCGACACGACGGACACATTCCGTACGACAACACTAGAATCGAGTTGAACGGAAGCTGACCTTCGGATCGCACGGCTTGGCCACAAACACGACAGTTCTGTTCCACCGCTAACCGCGGAGTGAGGTCAAGAACCTGCTTTATAGAGTTCTTGTTAACTACAGCCACTCGTCCCGCCGCAGTTCTCGCACTTATAGCAAGACCCGTTGCGGGTCATCAGGCCGCCGCACTCGGAACACGTCGGGGCGTCGGCGACGGCCGGAGAGAACGGCAGTGCCTGCTGCGGATCGGGCTCAGTGACGCGGAGTGCAGAGGATTCGCCGGCTTCGCCGCTCGCGGCGTACTCCTCTCCGATGAAGCGCGCGCCCATCCAGCGGAAAATGTAATCCATGATGGATTTGGCGTACGGAACAGTGGGGTTGCCGGTCCAGCCGCTGGGCTCGAAGCGCACATGGCTGAACTTGTCGACGAAGAACTTCAGCGGCACGCCGTACTGCAGCGCATAACTGACGGCGGTGGCGAAGGAATCCATCAGGCCCGAGATGGTGGAGCCTTCCTTGGCCATGGTGACGAACAGCTCGCCAGGCGAGCCGTCCTCATAGAGGCCTACTGTCAGGTAGCCTTCATGGCCGCCGATCGAGAACTTGTGGGTGAGCGCGCTGCGCTCGTCGGGCAGCTTGCGGCGCACCGGCCGGTACACGATCTTTTCTTCGATCTTGATGGTGGGTGCGACAGCCGCGGGTCCAGTTGCCGCCTTCGCGCCCTTTGCTGTTCCTGAACTGAGGGGTTGCACGCGCTTGGAGTTGTCGCGATAGATCGCGACCGCCTTCAATCCGAGCTTCCAGCTCTCGGTATACGCGCTCATAATATCTTCGGCCGTGCACTCTTCCGGCATGTTTATAGTCTTGGAGATTGCCCCGGAGATAAAGGGCTGCACCGCCGCCATCATGCGCACGTGACCCATGTAATGGATGGACCGCGAGCCGTTCTGGGGTCGGAAGCTGCAATCGAACACCGCCAGGTGCTGATCCTTCAAATGCGGCGCGCCCTCGATGGTGCCCGTGGAATCGATGTGCTCGACGATGGCGCTAACCTGGTCGGGGGTGTAGCCTAGCTTGATGAGCGCGTTCGGCACGGTTTGATTCACGATCTTGATAACGCCGCCGCCGACCAGCTTCTTGTACTTGACCAAAGCCAGATCGGGCTCGATGCCGGTGGTGTCGCAATCCATCATGAAACCGATGGTGCCGGTGGGCGCCAGCACCGTGGTCTGGGCGTTGCGGAATCCTGAAACGCGGCCCAGGTCGTAGGCTTCTTCCCAGCACCTGCGGGCGTTTTGGTACAGGGTCTGCGGAACGCGCTTGCTGTCGATCCTGAGCGTAGCGTCGCGATGCATGCGGATGACGTCCAGGAACGGCTCTTCGTTGACGGCGTAGCCCTCGCACGGACCTGTGGAATCGGCGGAGATAACCGCGCTGGTCAAATACGCCTGTCCGCACATAATCGCGGTGAGCGCAGCCGCCCAGTCGCGGCCCTGATCGCTGTCATAGGGGATGCCCATGGACATGAGCAGCGCGCCCAGGTTGGCATAGCCCAGCCCCAGCGGGCGGAAATCGTGCGAGTTCTTGGTGATCTTCTCGGTGGGATAGGCCGCGTTGTCGACCAGGATTTCCTGCGCCATGATCACCGTGTCCACCGCGTGCCGGTAGGCCTCCACGTCGAACTGGCCGTCGACGCCGACAAACTTCATCAGGTTCAAGGACGCCAGGTTGCAGGCGGAATCGTCCAGGAACATGTATTCCGAGCAGGGATTCGACGCATTGATACGCGCCGTGTTCTTAGAAGTGTGCCAGCGGTTGACGGTGGTGTCGAACTGCATGCCCGGATCGCCGCACTGGTGCGTGGCTTCGGCGATTTGGCGCATCAGGTCGCGCGCTTTATAGCGGTCGACGGGCTGGCCGTTGACGCGCGATTTGGTCCACCAGTCGGAATCGGATTCCACGGCTTCCATGAACTCGTCGGTGGCGCGCACGCTGTTGTTGGCGTTCTGGAAGAAGATGGAGCTATAGGCTTCGCCGTCGAGGGAAGAATCGTAGCCCGCGTCGATCAGCGTCTGGGCCTTCTTCTCTTCTTTGGCCTTGCACCAGATGAACGATTCGATGTCGGGGTGATCGGCGTTTAGGATCACCATTTTCGCGGCGCGGCGGGTCTTGCCTCCGCTCTTGATTACGCCCGCGAAGGCGTCGAAACCCTTCATAAAGCTCAAGGGGCCGGAGGCGCGGCCGCCGCCGGAGAGAATCCCGTCTTCTTCCCGCAGCGTCGAGAGATTGGTGCCGGAGCCCGATCCCCACTTGAATAACATTCCTTCCGTCTTTGCCAACTCGAGAATCGATTCGAGCGTGTCGCCCACGGAATTGATGAAGCACGCCGAGCATTGCGGGCGCACTTCGCCCTGGTTCAGTTTCTGGACCGCATTGGTGGCGTCGTCGAAGTAGTAGCCGTAGCCGCGCGGCTCTTTCACGCCGACGTTGAACCACACCGGCGAGTTGAAGCACGCCTTCTGCGTCAGCATCAGATGGGTGAGCTCGTAGCGGAAATTCTCGGCGTCCTCAGGCGTCCTGAAGTAGCGCTGTTCGGCGCCCCAGCCCGCGATGGTGTCGCAAACGCGGGAGACGAGCTGGCGGACGCTGTTTTCTCGTTCCGGCGAGCCGATTTTGCCGTAGAAATATTTACTGACGACGATGTTGGTGGCCGTCTGGGACCAATCCACCGGCACTTCGATGTCGCGCTGCTCGAAAATGACCGCGCCCTTATCGTTGCCAATGGTGGCGTTGCGTAGCTCCCACTGTACGTCGTCGTAAGGGGTTTTCCCGGGCTCTAACCGGTCGGTGAAGTACCGCGGAAAAACGACCCCAACGCGCTCCGGAACGGGTATCGGCCTCCGCACGTCCTTCAGCTTCATAGCAACGCTCAACCCTAATTGTCCCATGTCGCTTCCCCCGCAGCTTTCGCACTTGTAGCAGCACCGAGATAAAAATGGCGCATGTCGGTCATGTTAACCCCAACATCTGGAGGTGTCAATCAGAAAACACCCGAGTAATTGTATGCCACTGACGAATCAACAGATTTTTGGAATCACCACATTCTTAATCGACAATGTACCTTTCGTGCTATACTCAGGTACGTGAGCAGGCTCAGTCACTTACAGGCTCTAGAGGCGGAAAGCATCCATATTATCCGTGAGGTGGCCTCGGAATTCCAGCGTCCCGTGATGCTGTATTCGATCGGCAAAGATTCGTCGGTCATGGTCAGGCTGGCCCAGAAGGCGTTTTACCCCGGTCCCATCCCATTTCCGCTGCTGCACGTGGACACCACCTACAAATTCAAAGAAATGATCGAATTTCGGGACAAGTTCGCGGCCGAGCTGGGCGTGAAGCTAATCGTGCACTCGAATACGTCGGCGCTCGAAGCTGGAGCTAACCCGTTTCGCCTCGGGACGGAGCGCTGCTGCGGGTTGCTGAAGACGCAATCCTTGCTCGATGCGCTGCGCGCGGGCAGCTACGATGCGGCCTTTGGCGGCGCCCGTCGCGATGAAGAAAAATCGCGCGCGAAAGAGCGGATTTTCTCTTTCCGCGATTCTCTAGGGCAGTGGGATCCGAAGAACCAGCGTCCCGAGCTCTGGAATCTCTTCAACGGCCGCGTGGAACCAGGCGAGAGTATCCGCGTATTTCCGCTTTCGAACTGGACCGAGATGGACGTGTGGCAGTACATCCACGTGGAAAACATCCCCATCGTGCCGCTGTATTTCGCGAAAGACCGGCAGGTGCTGGTGCGGGGGAATTCGCTGATTATGCCCGAGCAGGATTTCGTGAAACCGCAACTGGGCGATCGTTTAGAGACCGTCCGGTGCCGGATGCGGTCGCTGGGGTGCTCGCCATGCACGGGCGCGATCCGCTCGGATGCCGATACGCTGCCCAAAATCATCGCGGAGCTGGTGGCGGTTCGCAATTCGGAGCGCGAGAACCGCGTGATCGATCATGACCGCGAAGGATCCATGGAGTTGAAGAAACGCGAGGGGTACTTCTAAAATTATGTCTGCGGCCTTCGTGGAACAGCCTTCCCAGCAGTCGTTCGACATCGAGCAATTCCTCGCGGCGGAAGAGTCCAAGGGCTTGCTGCGTCTGACCACGGCTGGAAGCGTGGACGACGGCAAAAGTACGCTGATCGGCCGTTTGCTGCATGACGCCAAGGGCGCTTACGAAGACCAGCTGAAATCGGCGATTCGCGGCGGCGAGATCGATTTTTCGCTGTTGACCGACGGGCTGCGCGCGGAGCGTGAGCAGGGCATCACCATCGACGTGGCGTACCGCTATTTCGCGACGCCCAAGCGTAAATTCATTCTGGCGGACACCCCCGGCCACGAGCAGTACACGCGCAATATGGCCACGGGAGCCTCCACTGCCGAACTCGCGATCATCCTGCTGGACGCGCATCGCGGGCTGACCACGCAATCCCGCCGGCACGCTTTCATCGCGACGCTGTTGGGAATCCCGAATTTCGTGATCGCCGTGAATAAGATGGACCTGGCGGGATACGACCAGGAGGTTTTTAACCGCATCCGCGCGGAATTCGAGCCGTTCCTGGAGCGCATCGACACCAAGAATTACTACTTCCTCCCGTTGAGCGCCCTCAAAGGCGACAACGTGGTCGACCGCGGCTCGCACATGCCCTGGTTCGAAGGCCCCTGTCTGCTGGAGTATCTGGAAACCGTGGAACCCGCCGCCAGCATGATCCAGGCGCCCTTCCGCATGGCCGTCCAGAGAGTCGTTCGGCCGGATCAAAATTTTCGGGGATACGCCGGACTGATCGGGTCCGGGACCATTCGGCCGGGCGATGAGGTGCAGGCGCTGCCGTCAGGCCGCCGCTCCAAAGTTCGCCGCATCGTCACGTTCGACGGCGACCTGGAGATGGCGCACGCGCCCATGTCGGTCACGCTCACGCTGGCCGATGAGATCGACATCAGCCGTGGCGACATGATTTCATCCGGAACGCCTCCGCTATCGGCGCGCATATTCGACGCGACCATGGTCTGGTTCGACGCCCATCCGCTCGATCCGGCGCACGACTATCTGGTCAAGCACACTTCGCACACCGTTCCGGCCCGGGTGGACGGCGTGCGGCATCTGGTGAACGTCGCGACGCTTGAGACCGAACCAGCGTCCAGCCTGGCGATGAACGAAATCGGCGTAGTACGGATCGCCACAGCCAAGCCGCTGTTCTTCGATCCATACCGGGAGAATCGGGTCACCGGAAGCTTCATTCTGATCGACCGGAAGACCAACCATACAGCGGGCGCCGGCATGATTCTGGCCGAGGCCGAAGGATCACTCGAAGATGCCGCGGATCGCCTGGTCCGGCTGGTGCGCGCGGCGGTTCCCGAGGGAGCGCGGCTGAATCTGCCGGCCGATGACGCGCAGGCGATGGAAGTGGTCCGTAGATTACTCAAAGGCGTATTGAAATGAGTGTTGCCACCATAGAATCGAAGACGGAGCAGGCTCTCGAACTCATCACGAGGGTTCTGGGAGACGCTGCCGCGCCTTGCATCACGTCCAGCTTCCAATCCGAATGCGTGGTGCTGGTGCATATGCTACTGGCGCAAAAGCCGCGGATCCCGGTGCTGTTTCTCGAAACCGGATATCACTTCCCGGAGACCCTCGAGTATCGCGACAAACTGGCCTCAGAGTGGAAACTCAACTTGTTTAATCTCGAAGCCAAGCAAAGTGTAGCCGACCAGGAAGCGCAGTTTGGGATTCTGAATCAGACCGATCCGACGCGCTGCTGCAAACTGCGGAAAGTCGAGCCTCTGTTCGGCGGGCTGGAACCATATGACACATGGTTCACGGCACTCAGACGCGACCAGTCGCCCACGCGCGCGAATCTTCAACGGGTGGAGCCCTTCAAGCTGCCCGGCGGTAAAGTGATCCAGAAGATCAGCCCGCTGGCGGATTGGACCACCCGCGACGTCTGGCAATATATGCAGGCACACAGTATCCCCGAGCTTTCACTCTACGATCTCGGTTACACCAGCATCGGCTGCAAACCGTGCACTGCGCTGCCTCTCGATCCGAATGATCCTCGTTCGGGCCGCTGGCAGGGGCAGGGCAAGCTCGAGTGCGGTATTCACATCCAAGAGAAATAGGGCTGGATGGAAATCGCACTGGGGTTCATTATTGCGATCTTCATCGCGATCACCGGAGTCGGCGCGGGCTCCATGACCACGCCGCTGCTGATCCTTCTGCTCGGCATGCCGACCAGGCAGGCCGTGGGCACGGCGCTGATCTTCGGAGCCGCCGTGAAGATCCTGACAACGCCGCTGTACATCGCGCGGCGTCAGGTGGACTGGCGCGCGTTTGGGTTCCTCCTGGCGACCGGCCTGCCGGGAGTGCTTATCGGCACTCTGTTACTGCAAGGCTTCAAGAGCGATCTGCTGACCGCGTTCGTCGGATTCACGATCGTGAGCATCGCGACCATCAATCTTTTCCGCTTTTCCAACATTACCCGGCATGACCGGACTCCGTGGCTGGCCGCGGTCGGCTTGCCGATCGGCGTGGAGGTAGGTTTTTCGTCCGCGGGAGCCGGAGCGCTGGGCGCGCTCTGCCTGATGAATATGACCACGATGGTTCCCGCCGCCGTGGTCGGAACCGATCTGAGCTTCGGCCTGGTGCTGTCTACGGTGGGCGGCGGGATTCACGCCGCGATGGGCGATTTGAACACTCCAGTGCTGATCAAGTTGCTGATCGGCGGCGCGGCTGGAGCGCTGGCAGGCGGTCTACTCGCATCCCGGCTGCCCTCGAAGAAACTGAGGTTGGTGCTGTGCGTGGCCCTGGTGCTGCTGGGCGGGAATCTGTGCTGGAAGGGCGTTTCGGATTACTGGAAGACGCAAGCTCAAGAAGTCACAGTCAAGAAGTAACTTCCAGCATTACAGGCGCGAGCCGGCGCCGGCCGACGCGTACCTGAAGCTCGTGCCGTCCCGGCCCGATCTCCTCGGGCAGCCGAAAGTTCACTTCGAAACGCTGCGGCTTCGGATCGGTACAAAGAAATTCCCGATCCCCCACCGGCACGCCGTCCACGAACGCTTCGATTTCATGCGGCCGCGCGACCTCCTCCAGAATCATCTTCACGTGGCGCGTCTCGATGCGTCGGTCGGCCACCAGGTTCATTCCGTCGGTAACCGAGTGGATACACGGCACCGAGGGGCCCGGAGGAATCACCCGTAAGGTAGCCAGCGGCGCCAGAGGCCCCTCCAGCCAGCGTAATTCGATCGGGAGCAATCCGGTGGCCTCGAGCTCGGGCAGCACCACGCTCACCTGTTGCAGACCGTCCTTCATCAACGGACCGATGTAGGTGACGGTTCCCAGCGAGTCGCCTACCTGAACGCGCAAGTGGTGAAGTCCCGCGTCGGGAGGAAGATTTTCGACCCACAGGGAGATGGAAGCGTAGCGGCCGCGCGACGGCGCTCCGGGTTCCGAGCTGTGAGAGTTGGTCACGCGGCGGATGCGCGAGGTGCCGGCGGGAAATTGACGTGCGTCCTGTTGGGATTGCCAGCCGTGCGGCTGCTTCCGCCAGGTGGTCCACATGTATTGTGTTCCGGCGCCTTCCAAAGCCAGGAGCTGGAGGTCGTGCAGTTGCGTAAATTCGAGGACCTCGCTGGACGTAATGCGCGCGCCGGCCCACGTGTCGAACGGCGAATCTCCGCCGCGCGCGGGCATTCCGTTGAACTGGAGCCGCGCGAAGCCGCCGGTTTTCAGCACGCGGTGGGTCTCGCGCATATACGTGGCGATGACATCGCGGCTGGGCACATGCTGGAACACGGCATAGGAATAGACAAAATCGAACGTTTCTTCGGGGAACTCGGCCAGAGTCGCCCCATCGGTGACATGAGGATGCGCGTTGGGGGTGTCGCGGAGCCGCTCTCGCGCCAGGGCGATCATCTCATCGGAAACGTCCACGCCATGGATTTCCGCAAAGTGGCGGCTCATGGGACGCATCAGGCGGCCGGGGCCGCAGCCGATCTCAAGCGCTTTCCACGCGCTGCGCTGCGGCGGAGGCACACGGCGCAGTTCGGATTCCAGGCTATTGATGACTTCGGTGGCGGTGGCGTAGAAATCCGCGTCGTTCTGTTCGCGGCGGCCGAAGGCGACGTAGTAGCCGGCGTCATCGCGGGCGCGGGCGTTCCAATCGTCACGCATGCGCCCGGAGACTTCGGAATCGTCCATATTAACGGCGTGTCACTTGAGGCCCATGCTATTTACGGCTGGAATAGCGGTTGAGCTCGGTCATCAGGGCGGCCGCTGCTTTAGGGGCTGCCACGCCGCCCTTCATGATGATGTCGCGATTGGTGATCTTTTTGCCGTACAAGTCCTTGTTCCAGTCCTCGTCTTCGCGCAAGGTCGCCCCACTCAAGGAAACGCCGGCGAAAAGACCTCTCTGGCGGGACCAGGTAAGGATCTCCGCAGTCAGAGCCGCGTCGGTTTCCGCTTGCGTGGACCGGCCGACCGGTCCAGCCGCCACGGAAGCGTCTCCGCCGAGCGTGAATTTCGTCGAGAGCAGCCGGTCCATACCTTTCTCATTCATCACCAGCATGAAGGCATCCGTATCTGTGCCGCCTATCTGAAAACCGAAGCTTCCGCCTTCCACGCGAATGGAGCCGGGCGCGGACCAGCCTACGCCACCCGGGCGGCGGCAGCTGACGAAGCCCTTTCCGTATTTAGCGCCTATGATAAAGGCGCCCTTCTTCAGGCCAGGGACGATCACGATGCACTGGGCTCGGCTGAGAAGGTCTTGTGGAATGGACTTATCGGGGATCCCCATGACTTCTTTGAGGGCATCGGCGGCGGCTTCCAGGCGTTCCGGCGCTTCGGCGGCGGACAACAGTCCGGCTCCGAGGGTCGCTGCGGCGATCAATTTGAGCTTCATCGGTTCTCCTCCTAATTCATGCTCCGCTTTGTAAGCATCATCGCATACGCGGCGCATAAATCGTACCCAATGTTGGATGGACCCGGAAGCGGTTTCGTTACGACTCTTCCCGCTCCACCATGCTCGAAACCTCAGCCTTGCGGACGCCGTAGACTCTGCGGATCACGCGGCAGATCTCGGCGGCCACGCGCTCCGGCTTTTCTTTCGGGTCCAGATCGAGTTCCACTTTTAAGTACACGTCGGTGCGCGGCACATTTCTGATCATACGACGCCAGTCATACGATACGATGAAGGTGTCCCATTCGATAACCCAGCGTGAGCACTCCTTGCAAATTGTGTGAAAAGAGGCGCGCGAAACGGTACTGTCCCGGGGTGCAGGGCGAAATCTGTCCGGCCTGTTGCGGCACAGAACGTGAAAACACCGTGGATTGTCCGCCGGATTGCGAGTATCTGCGGGAGGCGCGATTGCGGGACCGGCCCGTCCCCATCGGCGAGGCCGATCTTCCCAACAAGGACATCCACGTGAGCGAGGATTTCATCCGCAAGCAGGAGCACGTGGTGATGTGGCTGGGGAACGCGTTGGCGCGGGTCATGGAAACGCGCCGGTCGGTCGACGGCGATGCGCGCGAAGGTCTCGAATCGCTCATCAAGACCTACCGGACGCTCGAATCCGGATTGATCTATGAAACGCGGCCGAACAATCCCTACGCGGCCGATATCCAGGAAGCGCTGAAGCAGGCAATTGACGAGCTCCGCAAGCGGCTGGCCGAAACCAGCGGCATGCAGACGCTGCGGGACGCCGATGTTCTGGGCACCCTGGTTTTCCTGCAAAGACTCGAGCTGCAACACAACAATGGCAGGCGGCGCGGGCGCGCGTTTTTCGATTTTCTACGCACATACTTTCCGGTGCAGGCGCCACCGCCTGCGGTGGTCGCCTCATGAGCGAGCTTGCGGGCGTTTCAACAGGTTACGTGGTTTTCGCGCACGGTTCGAGCATTGAATCGGCCAACGACGCGGTTCGGGCGGTCGCTGCAGAGATGTCCCGCCGCGGAGGACTGGGAACCGTCGTGGCGGCGTTTCTTGAAGGCGGCCAACCGGACTTGCCCGGAGCGCTGGAGGCGCTCGCAAAAAATGTTTCGCGCGTGGTGGTGGTGCCCTATTTCCTGACCCTCGGTTTGCACCTGCAGCGCGACCTGCCGAGGCTGATCGACAAGGTCAAACGCGCGCATCCGGGGCTGGTGATCGAAGTGACACCGCCCCTGGATCAGCATCCTGCGATGGTGGAGGCACTACTGGACCGGGCGCGAGAAGCATTTTAAATTCACAAGATGGAAGCAAGGTTGATCGACTCACGGGAGATCGCGCCCGGCGTGCGGCACTTTGAATTCGAGGCACTGGGAGTGGAAAAGCTGGAATTCGTGCCGGGACAGTTCACGTCGTTCACCGGCGTGATCGGAGGCAAGGAAATCACGCGTGCGTATTCCCTGGCATCAACGCCATCGGGAACCAACCGGTTTGAGCTGTGCCTGAACCGCGTGGAGCCCGGTCATCTTTCTCCGCGGTTGTTTGAAATGAAGCCGGGCGATTGCATCCAGATGCGCCAGCCCTTGGGTATGTTCGTGCTGCGGCAGCCTCCGCGGGATTCCATTTTCATCGCCACCGGTACCGGCATCGCTCCGTTCCGGTCGATGCTGCAAGCGCATTTGAACGCATCCGGGCCAGCATTCACATTGTTGTTCGGCGTGCGGCATGAATCACATTTGTTGTACCGCGAGGAATTTGAGGAAATGGCGCTGCGCTATCCGCATTTTCGATTCTGGCCGACGCTGACCCGTCCAGAAGCCGGATGGATTGGCCGCCATGGCCGCGTGCAGACGCATCTTGCGGAAGCGATCGGCGGACGGCATGATCTAGACTTTTATCTGTGTGGGCTGAAAGAAATGGTGGATGAAGTCCGGGGCATTCTGAAGGCCGAAGGTTTCGACCGCAAGCAAATCTTCTACGAGAAATACGATTGATGGAGTGGAAATAGGTGATGCGGCAGATCCTGCTAGTTCTGGGCGGCGTCTGCGTGTTCGCCGTGGCGGCGGCCGTGATGGTCGCGATCATGCCCGCTCCGCTGAAGGATTCCGATTACCTGGTGATCGGTTCCATTGCAACGTTGGTCTCTCTGCTGGTGATGTTTCTCGTCCTGATCGCGACGCGGCTGAAATCGCCGGATCCGTTTTTCAAGAAGCGCAAAAAGAAGCGGTAGGCGGCCACGCTAACGCGCCGGGCGAACTTCCACCTGCTTGTAGATTGCCCGGGTCTGGTCGAGAGTCGGAAAGCTCATCCCGGGCAGCGAGGCGGTGGCTGTTCCCGCCGCTACGGCCCAACGGAGTGCATCGGCGAACGGCTTCTTCTTCTCGACAGCCCAGACAAATGCGGCCGCCAGCGCATCTCCGGAGCCGATGGGACAAAGAGCTTCGACGCGCGGCGGGAGCGCCTCCAGGATTCCCTCCGCAGACGAGGCCAGCGCCCCCCGGCTTCCCAGCGACAGAATTACAGATTCCGGTCCCATGTCATGAATGCGCTTCACTGCTTCCAGGGACTGGCTGCGGGTGATGATGGCGCGCCCCAGCAGACGCTCGGCTTCCTGTTGATTGGGAGAAATGACAGACGGCTTGGCTTCCAGGGCGTGATTGAGCGCTTCGCCGTCGGTATCGAGCAGCGTCCGAACGCCGCGGCTCTTGGCGAGCGCGATGATTTCCGAATAGAATTGCGGCGGAACGCCCGGCTGCGTGCTGCCGCAAATCATCAGCCAGCTGGCTTTCTTGAGACGGGCTTCGACCAGGTCGTACACGGCTCGGACTTCCTTTTCCTCGAGCGGCGCGCCGATCTCGTTCAGCTTGATGGTCAGGCCCTGCTTATCCGAGATCGTCAGATTCGCGCGACCCTCCGCGTGCACGCGGACCACTTCGAAAGGGAACCCCATCTCGCCAAGAAAGTGTTCCATGCGTTTGCCAATCTCGCCTCCGGACGTCAGCAGCGCGAGCGTTTTTCCGCCGAAGGCGTGAATCACCTGCGAGGCGTTGACGCCGCGGCCTCCGGCTGCCTCGCCGCGCGACAAAATGTATCCGCGATCTTCAAATGCGAGACGGTCGGAAATGATGGTGCGATCGATGGCGGGATTAATGGTGAGCGTGAGAATCAAGTTAACATGGTAACTCGACCTTGCGGGATCATCCACACTTTACGGCGTATCTGGCGCTGCTTTGTGTGTGTGTGTTCTGGGGCACCACGTATCTGGGAATCCGCATCGCCCTGGAGTCTTTCTCGCCCACCGTGCTGGTGTGCCTGCGAAATCTGATTTCGGGAGCCATCACCCTGAGCGTAGCGGCGATGATCGGGGCACATTTACCGCGCGGGCGCGACCTGTGGATTACGGCGGGCTACGGCTTGATGATCATTGCCATGGGCAACGGCACCCTGGCCGTGGCCGAGCAGTGGATTCCCAGCGGTCTGGCGTCCCTGTTCGTGACGACTTCGCCGTTTTGGTTCGTCGGCATCGATGCGTTGCTGCCGGGTGGCGAGAAGCTGCATGCGCCGACGATACGGGGACTGCTGCTGGGATTCGCGGGAGTGCTGCTGCTGGTGGCGCCGGCGGCCTGGAGCGCCCTTACAGAGCACAGCTTTGCGTCCGGCACGCTGGTTCTGGCGTTCTTTATCCTGCAGGTGAGCGGCGCGACCTGGGCTCTGGGTTCGCTGCTGCAGCGAAACCGCCGCTCGCGCGCCCATCCGTTCGTGATCGGCGGCGTTCAGCAGCTCAGCACCGGGCTGGCTCTTCTGCTGCCGAGCCTTTTTCAATTTCCTTCCGCGCATTGGACGATTCGCGGCATGGCGGCGATCGTGTACCTGGCGATTTTCGGAGGGATCGTCGGATACAGCTGCTACGCGCTGGCGCTCAGCCGGCTCCCGCCCGCGACCGTATCGATCTATACCTACATCAATCCGGTGGTTGCGGTCTTTCTGGGCTGGTTGGTTTACAGGGAACCATTCGGCCTGCGCGAGGCAGGAGCCATGGCTGTGATTTTCGCGGGTGTGGCGATGGTGCGGCGGGCGGCTTCAGTTCCGGTTCAGAAGCTTCGCGCCGACCGCGCCTCCCAGAGCGGGCAGCAGGGTAATCGGGAAAAATGAAAACAGCACGATGGCCGCGATTCCGGAGGGGCTCTGCAGAAAACTGATCACTTGATTGACCTGGGCTTCGGTTACGGAATAGTTCTTAGCCATTTGCACGCGCAACTGGTTCATCATTTCCGCCGGTGAAACCGCGACCAGCTGGATGGTGAACACCAGGATGGCGATGGCGAAAATGAAAATCCCAGCAATCCAGCCCAAGCGGGCGCCATTCGCGACCGAGAGCCTGGTCCCCGTGCGGCGACGGTAGAGGTAGACGGCAAAGAACCCTCCGGCTGCCAGTGCAACTAAGCCTAGTGGCCCCAAGACGGCCGATATTAAAAACGCAAGCGCCCCCGCGAGCAGTGCGACACGCACGGCAATCGCATTGTGGAAATTGATTGCCAGAGGCGGCTGCTCAAGCGGCGGCGGTGGTGGCAGGACGACGACCGGCTTTTCCTCGACCGGCACATCTTCTTCGCGCTGCGGCTTGCCGCATTTATGGCAGAACCGCGCGTCGGGCGGAAGCTGGACGCCGCAAGTACAATACTCAGGCACATCTCCAGTTTGCCACGTTATTCTGAGGGGTGGCTATGTCTCTGACGCTGCTCGTCCTCGCCGATCCTTCGGCTTCGTGGCTGAAACTGCTGGGAACGCTGGGTCCCGAGGTGAACGTGATCGTCAGCAACGATCCTGCAAAGGTCCGCGAATGCGCCCCACAGGCCGACGTCATCGTGAACGGAACGTCCAATCCGCCGTTACTGAGTGCCGCGATTCCACCGGCCCGGCGCGCCAAATGGATTCACTCGCTGTGGACCGGGGTCGATAACGTCCTCTGCCCTGAGGTGCTGGCAAGTCCTCTGCCGCTCACCAATGGCCGCGGTGTGTTCCGCAGGCCGCTGGCCGAGTGGACCATCGGGGCGATGCTGTACTTCGCCTACAACATGCGGCGCATGATCCGGCAACAGCAGGCCGGCGTGTGGGAGGCGTTCACCACCCAGGAAATCCAGGGCAAGACGCTGGGGATTGTAGGATACGGAGGAATCGGCAGCATGGCGGCCGAGCTGGCGCGGCCGTTTGGCATGCGGATAGCAGCATTGAGGCGGCGTCCGGAACTGTTCAACCAAGACCCCTTAGTGGACGAGAGTTTCGCTCCTGCGAAACTCAGTCACATGTTGGCAGCGAGCGATTACGTGCTCTTGGCGGCGCCCCTGACCGAAGAAACGCGCGGGATGATCGGCGCACAGCAGATCGCCGCGATGAAGCCTACTGGCGTGCTGATCAACGTGGGGCGCGGAGCGGTGGTGGATGAGCCGGCGCTGGTCCAGGCTCTCGAATCCGGCACAATCCGCGGGGCTGCGTTGGATGTGTTCGCGGTGGAACCGCTTCCCGCCGGGCATCCTTTCTACAAGATGGAAAACGTCTTGCTGTCGCCGCACACCGCGGATCACGTGCAGGACTTCATTCATCTTGCGGTCGAGTGTTTTCTCGAGAACCTGCGCCGCTTTCGAGCCAACGAGCCGCTGCTGAACCTGGTGGACAAACATGCCGGCTACTGAGACCGTCCGTTCGGACGTCACATTTAACGATATCCGCGAAGCCGCCGTACGCGTTCAGTCGATCGCCAAGCACACGCCGGTGATGCGTTCCCATGGGTTCGACGCCGCGGCCAAAATCGAGGCATTTTTCAAGTGCGAAAACTTCCAGACCGGAGGCGCGTTCAAGATCCGCGGCGCGTCGAACTTCGTGTTTTCCATTCCCAAGGCGGACCTTCCGCGCGGAGTGGTCGCGTTTTCCTCGGGCAACCATGCGCAGGCCGTGGCGATCGCCGCGCGCTCCGTGGGAATACCGGCGACGCTGGTGATGCCGGCCGATGCACCCCGTTCGAAGCTCGAAGCGACTCGGGCGCAGGGAGCGAAAATCGTCGAATACGACCGTTTTCGCGACGATCGCGCAGCCATCGGGGCACGCATCGCGGCCGAAACAGGGGCCACGCTGGTGCCGCCGTTCGATCATCCCTGGATCATCGCCGGGCAGGGAACCACGGCGCTGGAGTTGCTGGAAGAAGTTCCCGATCTGGACGCACTCATCGCGCCCATAGGGGGCGGCGGGCTGATGTCGGGCTGCTCGATCGCCGCCAAGCACCTGCGGCGCGGGATTCGGATCATCGGCGTGGAACCGGAGAAAGGCAATGACGCGTTCTTATCGCTTGAAGCAGGAAAGCGCATCGAAATCCCGCCGCCGGACACCATCGCCGACGGGCTCCGCACGCCGGTGCCGGGTGCACTCACCTTTCCGATTTTGCAGCGGAACGTCGAGCGCGTCGTCCTGGTGAGTGACGACGAGATCCGGGCCGCCGTGAAGTTCCTGCTGACGCGGCTGAAGATTCTGGTCGAGCCCAGCGGAGCGGTAGGAGCCGCGGCGGCACTGTTCGGAAAGCTGCCTGCGGGCTTGGGGCGCGTGGGGATTGTGCTGTCCGGCGGAAACGTGGATTTGGATCTGCTGGCCGAGATCGTGTTGAGATGAGTCTCGACACTGCACGCAAAGTGCGTGCGCCACGTCTCCTTAATCGATGAGTGCGTTGGGTTTTGCTCTCTTAGTTCTCTCGTACGTCGCCGTGGCGCATGGCGAGCCGTTGACGGTGTGCCAGATGTTGAGTTCCACTCGTGAGCGCCAGGAGGTAACAGTGCGAGGCGTGATCGGGGGAGGGTACCATGGATACTTCTTAACCGACGAGAGCGGCGATGAACCGTGTCCGGGCTGGCCCAGGCGCTATTTCACTTCCCCTGCCAGTGTAGGTCTAGCGCTCTTCTCGTGGCTTGGAGTGCAGCTAACCGACGATCAAACCCGGCTGAATCTCGACTTTCTGCGCCGTTTGGGAACACTGAGGGTCGGGGGCACTTTAAGTTCTTACCGTTTCACAGTAGTTGGGGTCTTGGCGAAACGACCTTGGCTCCGCACGTTCCGGCACGCGGATGGAACTTATAGCTGCTTCGGGGCGGCAAACGATGGCGACTGCCTGGGCGTGTTCGTGATTCGCTCGGTCGTCTCGGAAGGGAACTAGTCGGGACCGGCTCATGCTGATGCCGGGTCGAACTCGATCGCCCCGGCGATGTTGCCCTCGGTGTCCCGAAAGAAGATCAGCCGTCCGACGCCCGGAATGGCGACTTTGGGCATCACGATGGTGCCCCCGTTCGCCTCGACGGCCGCGGCGATGGCGTCCACGTTGGCCACTGAAAGCGAACACTCGTAGCCGATCATGTGCGCGCCCGGCACGATCTCGCGCCGTTTTTGGAGGGCACCTTGGACCGGTGGGTTCGTTTTGTCGCCAGTGCTGATCTGGAAGAAGTCGGGCGGCCCCCAGGCCTGGAACTGCCAGCCGAAGACGCTCTCGTAGAAACGGCGGGCCCGGGCCGTGTCGTCGGCGTTAATCGCGAAGTGTGTGAGGTTATTGGGCATCGGACCATCTTAAGATATGTTGAAAACAAGGAACACCGGGCCGGGCCGATCCGTTTGTTATACTAGATTCGTCTACAAGGACCCATCGAAAGAGGCGCCTCCGCTCTGGGCGTTGCGCGCGCTAGTAAGCTAATATGCCGAAACGGACATTTCAACCTAACAATCGCAAGCGCGCCAAGGTGCACGGATTTCGAGAGCGCATGAAGACCAAGAACGGCCGGGCCGTGTTGTCGCGCCGCCGGGCCCGCGGCCGCCACAAACTCACCGTAAGCGACGAGAAGGCCGTCCGCTACGCCAAGGCGAGCTGATCCACCCGGTGGTGGTGCGCCCATTTCTCCGTGGCCCCGGGCTCTGCGCACCGCCGACTTCCGCAAAGTGTATGACCATGGCACGCGCGTTTCCGGCCCCCTGTTCGCCGCCTTTTGCCTGGCACGCGACCAAGGTTCGGGTGCCCGATTGGGACTCACCGTTCCTCGCGCGATCGGCGGAAGTGTCGACCGGAACCGTATCAAGCGCCGCTTGCGGGAGGCGTTTCGCCTGCACCGGACGGAGCTCAATCCACAGTGGGACATCGTCATTAATCCCCGCCGCACGGCGCTCGCAGCGCCTTTTACGGACCTCGAGCGGGCTCTCAGGAAAGTGATCGAGCAATGCAATACCAAGTTCTAACGCGCAAAACGGACGGCGGCGCGATCAGTTCTTGTTCTTCTCGGGCGGCGCGCGCCGCCGCCTTTGCGCTCCTGAATGCATACAAGTTGTTTGTCTCTCCTTTGCTCCCCTCGGCGTGCCGTTTTCATCCGACGTGTTCGGACTACATGAAGGAAGCCATCGAAAAGCATGGTGTGGTGAAAGGCGTGGGTCTCGGTCTGTGTCGTCTTTCGCGCTGCCATCCTTTCCATCAAGGAGGTTTCGACCCGGTCCGTTAAGGTCAGGGTCACTCCCGGCATGCCCAACAAAGACCTGACAATGGAGACACGGCTCCTCCTCGCATTTGTGCTGGTGGGGATCGTGCTGGTGGGTTGGAATTACATCTACAAGCCACCTCCGCCGCCCGTGACTGCGCCCGCGCAGACCGCGCAGCCCGCTGCCGAAGCGCCGAAGCCAGCTCCCGCGCCTACTGCGCCGCCCACACAGGTGGCCGATCTTCCAGGACAGGTAGAGGCCAGCCAAGCGGAAGAGTTCACCATCGAAACCGACCTCTATCGCGTCCAGTTCTCGAATCAAGGCGCCGTGGTTCGGAGCTGGATTCTCAAACAGTACAAAGATGGCAACGGGAAGCCCTTGGAGCTGGTCAATACCAGGGCGCTGTCGAAAGTCCCGGCGCCGTTCGCGCTGGCCTTCCGCAGCCAGGCGCCGCCCAACGATCCCAACAAAGGGCTCTTTAAGGTGGAACGGTCCGAGGACGATCTTGGGCTAACGTTCGAATACTCGGATGGACGCACAGCCACCAAGAAGACCTTCCAGTTCATGCCCAAGAGTTACCTGGTGCAGATTACTTCCCAGGTGGTCGACAACGGCGTGCTGGTGCCGCACGAACTCACGTGGCGCGGAGGTTTCGGCGATCAGACACTCCCGGCCCCCGCCGGCGTTGAAGACACACTCTACTACGACGAAGCGAACACGAAGCTGGTACAGAACGCTCTGAAGTCGGCGGATAAGGGCCCGGTAACCACCAGCGGCCAGTACTCCTTCGCCGGGATTGAAGACAGCTATTTTTCCGCCGTATTTCTTCCCGCCGCGGCGGGCGGTGGTCTGGAATTGACCACCTATTCCGATCCGGTCCTTGGCCCAACTGGAGCCGAAGAGAAACGGATCGGGGCAGGCGCGGGCGGTTCCGGCCTGAATTCGTTCAGTGCGTTCATCGGCCCCAAGGATACTGAGATTCTGCGCTCGGTCAACCCCAAGCTGGACCAGTTGATCGACTGGGGGAAATGGTTCGGGTTCATCGCCAAGCCGCTGTTCCTGGTCCTGACTTGGACGGCGAAACATGTGACCGGTGAAAATTTCGGCTGGGCCATCGTAGTGGTCACGATCGGCATCAATATGGTGCTCTTCCCGCTACGCTTCACGAGCATGAAGTCGTCCAAGAAGATGCAGGCCCTGCAGCCGCAGATCCAAGCGATCAACGCCAAGTATAAAGATATGCCGATGCGCGATCCCCGCAAGCAGGAACAGCAGGCGGAGATGATGGATCTGTACAAGAAGCACGGCGTCAATCCCGTGGGCGGGTGCGTCCCGATGCTGATCCAGCTCCCGTTCCTGTACGGCTTTTACACGGTGCTGAGGGTGGCCATCGAGATGCGCGGAGCGAGTTGGCTGTGGGTGCACGATCTTTCGCAGCCGGAAACGCTGGCCATCCACGTGTTGCCGATTCTGATGGTGGGCACGCAGTTCCTGCAGCAAAAGATGACGCCCAGTCCGGGTATGGATCCGGCGCAGCAGAAGATGATGCTGTTCATGCCGCTGGTGTTGGGCTACATATTTTACTACCTGTCGGCGGGATTGGTACTCTATTACATGACCGGCGGTCTGGTGGGTATCGCGCAGCAATGGTTGCTCAACCGGGGAACGCCTCCGCCAGCGGTGGTTGTACCTAGCCCGCCGCAAAAGAAGAAGAAATAAATAAAGAAGAAATAGGTAGAAAAGAAGAAATAGGACCTGACACCGTGTCGAAGAAGTTTACGCTTGCCGACTCCGAGCCGCGCATCCGGCAGTTCCTGGACTTGATGCTCAGCAGAGCCGGATTCGCGCTTACCTACAAGGTGAGTGCGGGTGAAACCGTGCATCCGGACTTCGAGAATCCAGATGTTCTGGTGCGGTTCAGCGGCCAAGATGTGGACCTGCTGCTGGGGAACAAGGCAGAACTGCTTCTGGCCATGGAACAGCTGACCAGCGAGGCGCTGGGAATGGCTCCGGAGGAACATTCGCTCCTGTGCTTCGACGCCAACGACCATCGCATGCTCCGCATTCAGGAACTGCGCATGAGTGCCCAGGCGGCGGCCGAGCGCGTTAAGAAATCGCGCATGCCGTTCCACTTCAGCCCCATGAACAGCCGCGAGCGCCGCATCCTGCACCTGTCGTTGCGCGATGAGACCGAGGTGCGCAGCGAGAGCGTGGGCGAAGGTCCCATCCGGCAGGTAGTCGTGGTCCCGGCGGATATGAAAGTGTTGCCGGAGCCGATTCGTCCGCCGCGTCCGCGTCCCGAGGATGATGCGCCTCGTGGCCGCCGTCCTTTTGGCGGAGGACGCGATCGTCGTGGTGGTCCTGGCGGCGGACCACGTGGACCTCGCCGGGATGGCCCTCGTGGCGGCCCGCGTTACTGATGTGCATCGCGCAAAACGGATCGCGGCGCGATCAGTTCTTCGTCTCCGAGCATGGTGCGCGCCGCGCCCTTTGCGCTTCGAGATTCCTTTCGTAAACTCCAGTTGTGCGCACCGGTGACACGATCGCGGCTGTCTCTACGCCTCCCGGCCGTGGCGGGATCGGCATCGTGCGAATTTCCGGACCGGATGCGCGCGCGATCGTATCAAGTGTTCTGCGATTCGCCGAAGTACCACCCGCCTGGAAGCCGTGGTCATCGGCGCTGGCGACGTTGCCGGATGCGGACGGCCACGCCGTGGATCAAGTCGTAACCACGTACTTCGCGGCGCCGCGTTCCTACACTGCCGAAGACGTGATCGAGATCGCTTGTCATGGATCGCCAGTGGTGTTGCGCTACGCTCTGGAGCGTGTCTGCCAGGCCGGTGCGCGGCTGGCGGAACCGGGTGAGTTCACTCTGCGGGCTTACCTCAACGGCCGCATTGATCTGCCGCAAGCGGAAGCGATCCGCGATCTCATTGATGCAACTACGTTGTATCAGGCACGTATTGCCGCGCAGCAGGCGGAAGGATCGGTCTCGCGGCGCCTGAAGCCGGTCAAGGAGCAACTGCTGGAACTGATCGCGCTGCTCGAAGCCGGGATTGATTTCGCCGAGGACGACATCAGCGTCGCGCCCGCGGAGGAGATCCTGCGGCGTCTGGGGCCCATTGAATCGGCTATCGCCGATCTTATCGCCAGCTTTGCCTACGGCAAGCTGGTGCATGAAGGATTCACGCTGGCTATCGTGGGGCGGCCGAATGTCGGCAAGAGCAGCCTCTTTAATAGGTTGTTGGAGCAAGACCGGGCCATTGTGACCGAGATCCCAGGAACCACGCGCGACGTGGTTTCGGAAACGGCTTCGCTCGGCGGGATTCCGGTGAAGCTTCTGGATACGGCGGGAATCCGGCGCGGGCAGGATGTAGTCGAGTCGCTGGGAATCGAGCGCAGCTATCAGGCTATGGCGGACGCTGACCTGACTCTGGTTGTGGTGGACGCGTCGCAGACTTTGACGCAGGAAGATGAGGCTCTAATCAGACGCGCGCAGGGGGACGGCAGAACTCTGGTCGTCGCGAACAAATCGGACTTGGCGCGCCAGCTGGACGTTCCGGAGGCCTTGCCTGTTTCCGCGCTCACAGGCGCGGGAATCGGAGAACTGCGGAACGCAGTGATGGAAGCAATTGCCCCGCTCGGGCGGCTGGAGCAGGAAGGCGGGTTCATCACCAGCTTGCGCCATGAACAACTCTTGCGGGAATCGGGCGAGGCTCTGGCCCAGGCGCGTACCGCGACGAGTGTCGGCATTCCGCATGAGATGCTGTTGCTCGACCTCTACGCCGCCTTGCGTCCGATCGACGCGATCACCGGCGCGACCACCGCCGATGATATTCTCAACCGTATTTTCTCTACATTTTGTATCGGGAAATAACAACCTCTCGTGCGTGAAGACCTTCTACAGATGATCCGATTGGCTGGCCCCTTGGTGCTCGCCGAGCTGGGTTGGATGGCGATGGGCGTGGTGGACACCATGTTCGTGGGCCGCGTGGGAGCGGAAGCGATCGGCGCGGTGGGATTGGGCACGATGGTGTTCTACGGGATCGCCATCTGTGCGGCTGGCGTTCTGCTAGGGCTCGACACATTGGTCGCACAGGCATTCGGCGCCGGAGATAGGGAAGACTGTCACCGCTCTTGGGTATCCGGCATGTGGCTGGCGGTCCTGATGATCCCGCTGGTGATGGGCGCGGTCTGGGTGTTGGAAGGAATCCTGCCAAGCCTGGGAGTCGACCAGACGGTACTGCTCGCGACCCGGCCGTATCTACACGCTCTCATCTGGAGCGCGCCTCCTTTGTTGATCTACTTCGCGTTGCGGCGGTATCTGCAAGCCCTGCACATGGCGAGGCCGGTGATGATCACGTTGATCACGGCGAACTTGGTGAATCTGGCGGGAAACTGGATACTGGTTCTGGGTCATCTGGGAGCGCCGCGGCTGGGTGCGGAGGGATCCGGATGGGCCACCTGTTTTTCCCGCATCTACATGGCGGCCGCACTGGCCTATGTTTTGTTGAAGCATGACGCAGAAGTTTTACGCATTTCCTGGAGGCCAGACGCGGGACGGATGTGGGCGCTTCTCAAGCTGGGGGCGCCGGCGGCCGCCCAGATGGCCGTGGAGATCGGCGTGTTCGCCACCGTAACGGTGCTGGTGAGCAGGTTGAACGCGACTGCCCTCGCCGGACACCAGATCGCTCTGACCACTGTAAGTACGACGTTCATGATGCCGCTGGGCGTCAGCTCGGCCGCAGCGGTGCGAGTAGGATTCGCACTGGGGACGGGAGACCGGCGTGCAGCGGCTCGCGCCGGATGGACGGCCCTGGGACTGGGCGCTGCAGTGATGTCGGCGGCAGCGATCGTTTTGCTGACGATGCCTGAGTGGATCGCGCGTCTGTTTACTCCGGATGCAGCGGTAATCGCCGCGGCGGCGACGATCCTGCGCGTGGCGGCCTTCTTTCAGTTGTTCGACGGGTTGCAGATCGTGGTCACGGGCTCATTGCGAGGCGCGGGCGACACGCGCACGCCGATGGTGTGCCACTTCATCGGGTACTGGGTGATGGGACTGCCGTTGGGCGCGATGCTTTGCTTCAGCCGCGGTCTGGGAGCGCCGGGATTATGGATGGGACTCTCGGCCGGATTGATCGCGATCGGTCTGGTGCTGACGGCGTTCTGGTGGCGCACGGCGCGGGAGTGGTCGCGAGCATGGCGGTTCAAAAGCGCCGCGTGATAAAATGTGAAGGCTCCGTAGTTTTCTCCCGGCCAGGTAGCTCAGTTGGTAGAGCGCAGCCCTGAAAAGGCTGGCGTCGGCGGTTCGATTCCGTCCCTGGCCACCACATTCTAAACAACTTGTCGGCAACCAGAAACACGACTTTTTACCTCGTCGAACAATAGTCGAACATTCAAACAGCTACGTTCGCCTGTTCGCCTTTCTCTCCCGCCATTAGTTTCCACATTCCGCGCGCCGTATCGCCGGTCCTCGCGATGTGCGTTTTGCCCAGCTTGGCGTAACGCTCGGTCATCCGAATGTTCGAATGACCCAGAATCTTTGCCAACTCGTAGAGATCTCCGCCGTTCATCATGTACCAAGATGCGAACGTGTGCCTGAGATCGTGAAAACGGAAGCCTGAAATACCAGCTAGCTTGAGGATGGTTGCGAAGCTATGTTCGACCCGCTGCCGTTCGCCCTTAGAATCCTGCCGCAGTGGGAAGAGCTTACCCTCCCCTATTTCGACAGGATACCTGCGAAGTTCTTCGGCAAGTTCCGGAGTCATCGGCACGTACCGAATCTTCCCGCCTTTGAGCTTCGAGCGCACAGCGATAAGCCGTTCACTATAACGGAGGTCACTCCAAACCAGATCGGAGACTTCGCCCATCCGCATCCCGGTTGTTAGCGCGATCAGTACGATCATGCGCAACCGGAAAAACGTGCGGTTGATCTCGCGGCTATCGGCTCGATGCATTTTCTGATCGAGGTTAGCTTTGAGAGCGACGATCTCTTCTCCGGAAAGGTAGCGTTCCCGCTGGTCATCCGGTCGGCAAACTTCGATCAGATCAGCCGGATTCCGGTCAAGACCGGTTTCCTTCGACCAAAGCGTCGAAGCCTTCTCCATCATGTGGTGCATAACGTTGAAGTGCCGAACCGCAGTTCCAGCGGATAGCTTCTTACTTTCCGTTAGTCCCCGGTACCAGCGGTGAACGGCCGGGCCGTCCACTTCCCGAACAAATAACTGGCCGAGTTCTCCACGAATTCCTTGGAGGATGCTTTTCTCGCGGTCATAGGATTTTTTGTGCTTCGAATACGTTTCCTCGTACCGTTTGACCAAAGCAGACATTCGGAAATTGACCTCTCGCCTTACATCCAGGTGCCGGTTTTCGTCCCGAGCTGACATCTTCTTACGAAGTACCTTCTTCGCCAGCTCGTGCGATCCGTTCACCCGAGTGCTTCGGTTTCTTCCCCCTTCTCGCCAACGGACATCCCAAACTCCGTCGCTTACTCTCTGAATCGACATCTGTCACGACTCCTTTCAAAGTGCCTGGATTGTGTGCTGCTCAACGTAGCGTTCTAGCGCTACTACGTCGAACCGCAACGACCGCCCAACCTTGACGCTAGGAAGCTCGCGCAGTCTGGCTTTCTTGTAGACTGTGTCCACTTGTAGGCCGAGATACTGCGCGGCTTCTTCAACGTTCAGGAGCCGTCTAGCGACGTTACTATTATGCCGTGGCCTGGCCTGGAGCATACTTACCTTTTTGGTGCCACTCCAACGGAAACCGCCTTCGCAAGCCCTTGTATGTCACGTGTGGTGGAAAACATCCGAAGGGTGGCTCCGCTGCGTCGAAAATATTCGGCCCAGAACCGCTTGAGCCCGAGCGAGTACCCAATGTCTTTCTTTCCTGCGTGCTCTCCGGCTCCCGCCACGAAAATTTCAACTCCTTTGAGGGGTGCAAATAGACCTTGCTTCTCCACGTAAGCCATACTCTTCCCCACATCAATGGACTCCGGATGCTCCAGATCAACGCCAGTGTCGTTCCTCATGTCGCTGAAAACTACCATCGTTCTGCGGTCGGCGTCGGAATGTGAGAAGACTTCCGCTGCGAGCTGGAAGAGTCCCAGTAGGTCAGTATGAGGGGCGATGGGTCTAAGTTTATGAGTTCGCCTTTCCCATTCGGAAACGACCTGGCGCCTACCGGCCGAAAGCCGACTGCCAAAGTAGCCCGTGTCCTCGGAGAGGCGCGCTTCAAAGATTACAAACGGACTAGTAAAACTTCTGTCCGTCACACCTAGAGCCGTTACGCGGGCGCCGGGAGGAAGGCTGGCCAGTAAGCGCGATACCGCGCGCTTGTTCTCATCAAACTCCGACTGGCCGGTATTGCTTATCGCCGCCTCAGTCTTGGTGACATCTATGGCGGTAATCAAATGAAGTGTATCCGCAGCTTGCAGCGTGTGAGTGGCAAGAATTACTGCCAATAGCATCAAACCGAGACGCGCGGAGCGACCCTCTCTGGCTGTTCCATCCAACAAGCCCTTCTGAAAGGCGCGCCAGAACGTCGCGTAGTTTCGACCAGGTGCCGATAGATGCTCCCTCAGAGCAACGGTTACCACCAACAGTTCCCTTTCCGTTTTTAGGAGTTCCTTTTGAAGTCGCTGGTAAAGACCAAAGTTTGCGAGGCTTCTTGCCTCGCTGAAGTTGTGCCAGGCAAGCCCGGAAGTCAGTTCCAGCCCTAGCGCCGCGAAAATCATAGCCCAGCCTAAGAGTTCAACATCGCGCTGGGAATCGCGACCTGCCAGGGACAGCGGTTCCTCTATCCGGTCAAGCACGACGGCATCACTGATGTTGGTGAAAGAGCGAGCGAACTGGTTCGCCCTAATATCCGCTAACGGAAGCAATGCTCCTATTGCCGAAAGGAAGCTGAGGGCAACAATGATGCGAACAACATTTATCCAGGGATAGTGCTTTAAGAACTGATGGGTGGCATACGGCGCTAGAATGGCGATCCCTGCACAAAAGAGGTGTCCCGGAAGTCCCCAGTTGAAAGGCTGGACCGTTGCCTCGGCCAAACCAAAACTTGCACCTGTGAGAAAGACGGCGACGAGCAGGTTGGAAAGCCCAGACTTAGTGCTGGCAGGATTTATTGGAACCTCGGCGATCCGACGTAGCAGCCCACGACGTTTATCGACGAGGAATTCTCTCCTGGTTTCCAACTCGGCAATTCTAGGTTGATTGGTAAGTTCGATCTCCTGACGCTCATAGGTTGAGTAGCTCTGTGCCCGGGAAATAAGGCTGGTGACGCCGTCGCGAGCCAGGCGATACGCGTCCGTCAGTGTGTCTGGCTGAGGGATCATACGTACTCCCATGGCGCAGCTATTGTGCAGAACTGCGATTCCTTGCGTTTGCGTTTCGAAGATTCCGCCAGAAACTCAGCGGTCAGCCCCGACACTTGCCGCGCCATACCGTGAAGTGCCTGAGCCTGGATTCTAAGGGAACCGCTGCGCAATCCGATCGAAACAGCTTCAAAAATCGACTCCAAGACTTCTGCATCGCGCCGGAGTGACACGAGAGCGTCTTCAAACAATCCAAGGCTGTCACCGCTCCGGATTCTCATTTGGGCTATCCTCGCTCGCCGACTGCCCGCCGAAGAGGTTCAAGCTGTTTGGCATCTAGGAATTCGGATAACGGCGCCGTAGCGCGGACGGACCGAATCTGCTGCCGAGCGCGAGCGCGCGCGTCGGGTTCGAGCAAGCTTAGCGGCACGTGGGCGGGTTTCTTGCCAGCGACGGTTAAGCCTACAGTTCCGTTTGGCCGCGAACCGTTAACCACCGCCCAATCCCGAACGATTAGGTGGCCCGCAACATCCACCTTGGCCTTGAACGCCCATTCTTTGAGCTTCCCGTCCGAATCGTGCGCGAGGCGGTTCAATATCGTTAATAGACTGGAAAGAATCTGACGCTGGTTATTTGTGTTCATGATGATCCCCTTGACAAACTGCCGTGGTTTGATAGGCTTAGGGCGAATCGGAGGAAGGACGGATGCCGGAACCGGCAGGAATGAGCCTCCGCCTGAGCTCGCGTTGCGGAGCTTATGCGGGGGTTGATCCTGGTGATGGATGCCTTAGTCATCTGTTCATCGCTCCGGGTGTTTCGACCACCCGTAGCCTTCGGGGATTGATCCCCGAGCCTCAGTGTGAAGAAATTTGGCTCGGGTTTCGAAAAGTGCGTCCCTAAGCAATGGGGCGTCCCAAAGACTGGAGGGTTAAGGGGTAGAAAGGTTGGATGTCGATGCCTCGACTCAGTAGGAGTCGAGGTTTCTTTTCAGTTCTTGGTCTGCTGGAGGTTAGGCGGCCTGGCTAATCGGATTTCAATAGTTCTGGCTCGTCATACATATAAGGGATGTAGCCCTCGACTACCGCCAATCCAGACCGCAGAATCGGTGTTCGAGTCGGCACGTCCAAACTACGAATTACTCGAGTTTGTCCTTCGCCGGCGTACGTTGCGATGGAACTCCCCCACTGCTCCACAAGATCACGTACTACACCCCGATCTTCAGCCCCATTGCGCACCAAGCGGGCATCGATCTCACTGCGAATTATTGAAAAGGAGGTGATGAGAGTCAGGTTGCCGATCGCCTTGACTTGGTTCAAGTGGCCTAGCGCCTCGTTGGCCCGCCGTGGATCCCCCCAGGACGTCTCATATGCCGCTAGAACTTTATGTGTCTCCTGCAGAGTGCGAGGTGTATTGATTTCATCGGCAAGCGCTTGCATGTCTGCCAACTCCCTGCGTTTTACAGCTTTCGGTTCTCCAGATGCTGATATGAAGCTGATCTTGCGACTCAACGCCTGGTGTTTGAGCTTTTTGATCCTGGAAGTTTGCGCCCGCTGGGTATCCAGAATTCGGTAGGCAGCTTCGAGATATCCTACGGCTCTCTTGTAGTCGCTCCTGCCCGACGGATTTGTCTCTACTTCGATATTTCCTCTCATGATCATCGCGGCTGTTGCCCGATCGAAGTCTCCAAAATCCAGCCAGCTCTGGATTAGGGAGTGAGTGCGTTGCTGCAGGCGCTGAAACGCACTGTCCAGAGAAGAGCGAGTCATATCCTCAATCGGTTCTCCGGCATCCCGCAGAAGCTCATCGCACAAGAGCCGGAAGCGTGCCGCATCTCGGGGAGGAGTTAGCTTGGCTAGGGCTAATGAGGATGCGGTTTTAATCCTGGCCCCATTGAGGTCTCCGGCAATCAAGGATTCTCTGATTTGGTCGAGTTGCCCGAATTGGTAGGCTTCGCGATCACCTCCGCTGGACGGTTGCTTATCCAGAAGAGCTGTCAGCAGGAGGGAGTTCATATTGGATAAAAGCTCACGACGAGAGAAGTTCCGTAACCACTTGCGGTTGGCTTCGTACTTCCGAAAGCCGTTGTCCCCCCACAACGCTCTCATGTTTAAATTCCATTGCCCTGTCGCGTTTCGTCCCTGTTCCCTTCGCGCAGCTATAGCGCAATCTTGTTCGTGATAGAGGCGAGACGGGTCGCGCGGATCTAGGAGTCTTCCGCAGACTTGACAGATTCCGGTCATTGGGTACTCTTCCGTCTAGATTGTGTTCCAACGAAGTCGGCGTGAAGCGATAAGAATGCGGACGAAGCTCCGCTTGAGCTTTTCTCGAAGGTTCGAGCGGGGGTTGGTCCTGGTGATGGATGTCTACTCATCTATCGTCGCTTCGGGTGGTTGCACACCCGCAGTCTTTGTGGACTTGCCCCCATTCTGCGCCAACTGGTTTAAGGAAGCAAAGGCCACTTCCCTAAGCATTAGGAACAAACATTAGGTCAGCGTCTGGAGGCACTTACCCCAGGGTCTTGCTTAACATTGAAGCGCCATCTAAAAAGATGGTGCTTTCCCTATTCTCCCTAGCTGCCCCTTCAGAACTCAATTGCTATAAGCGCCGGATGCAAAATAGACCAGTAAACGCCGCGTGAGCGGCTTAACTGGCGGAGCAAAACCAGACCGCCAGGAGACTGGTTCCATCGAACATTCCCATAGGCTTATGTTTTGTGGAACACCGGAGAGGTGTACACAGTGGAGTTATACGCGCGGGTGCGGCGAGCCGTCGTCGTCGATAAGATGAGTGAACGCGAGGCGGCCCGGCAGTTCGGGCTGGCTCGCGAGACGGTGCGGAAGATGCTGCGGTACTCGGTGCCGCCGGGCTACCGGCGGCAGCAACCGGCGCGTCGGCCCAAGCTGGACGCCTGGGTTGGAACCATCGACCAGATCCTGGAAGCAGACAAGGCGGAAAGCAGGAAGCAGCGGCACACTGCCAAGCGGATCTTCGAGCGGCTGCGCGACGAGCACAGCTACACGGGCGGATACACGATCGTGAAGGACTACGTGCGGCTCAGGAAACTGAGCCAGCGCGAGATGTTTGTGCCGCTGGCTCATCCGCCAGGAGACGCGCAGGCCGACTTCGGCGAAGCGATGGTAGTGATCGCCGGTGTGGAATGCAAGGCGCACTATCTGGCGATGGACCTGCCGCAATCCGATGACTGCTTCGTGATGGCCTTTCCGGCCGAGACGACGGAGGCGTTCCTGGAAGGGCACAACCACGCCTTCGCCTACTTCGGCGGCGTGCCCCGCACGATTCTGTACGACAACACCAAGATCGCTGTGGCGCGGATCTTGGGCGATGGGACGCGGGCGAAAACGCGAGCGTTCACCGAACTGCAAAGCCATTATCTGTTTGCGGAGAAGTTCGGGCGCCCTGGCAAGGGCAATGACAAGGGGAAGGTGGAAGGACTGGTGGGCTACGCGCGGCGGAACTTCATGGTGCCGCGTCCACGATTCGCCACCTGGGACGAGTTCAACGCTCACTTGCTGGTTCAATCTCAGAAGCGGCGGGAGCGCAAACTACGGGGACACCAGCAGACGATCTGGGAGCGTTTCGAGAAAGATCGGGAGCGGCTGCTGCCCCTGCCGGCGGCGCCCTATGAAGCCTGCGACCAGCGATCCACGCGGGTGACTTCGATGTCGCTGGTGCGCTATCGCACCAACGATTACTCGGTGCCGGTGGAGTGGGGACATCGCGAAGTGCTGGTGAAAGGGTTCGTGCACGAAGTGGTGATCTGCGCCGGGAGCGAGGTGATCGCGCGTCACCCGCGGAGCTATGAACGCGAGGACATGATCTTCAACCCACTGCATTACCTGGCGCTGCTGGAGCAGAAGACCAACGCCCTGGACCAGGCCGCGCCGTTGGTTGGCTGGAAGATGCCGGACGGCTTCGACGAACTTCGCCGCCTGATGGAAGCGCGCCTGGGCAAGAAGGGCAAGCGCGAGTGCGTACAAGTCCTCCGGCTGCTGGAGACGTTCGCGCTGGCCGAAGTAGAGCGGGCGATTGACGACGCCCTGCGGATGGGGACCATCTCGTTCGACGCCGTCAAGCACCTGCTGCTGTGCCGCATCGAGCAGAGGCCGGCGCGGTTGGATCTGGAGAACTATCCGCACCTGCCTCTGGCGCAGGTGGCGACCACCGCCGCCGCCGATTACCTCGCACTCTTGGGTGCTGGTTGATATGGACACGCCCCAGGTTTTACTGGATCATCATCTGAAAACGTTGCGGCTGCCAACGTTCCTGCGCGAGTACGACAAAGTCGCGCAGCAGTGCGCCGCCGAGGGCGTGGACTTTCCACGTTACCTGCTGCGCTTGAGCGAACTGGAACTGCTGGACCGCGAACGGCGCGCCACCGAGCGTCGCATCCGCCAGGCCAAGTTCGACGTGGTCAAGAGCCTGGACACCTTCGACTTTCTGGCGATCCCATCCTTAAATAAGTCGCTGGTGTTGGATCTGGCCCGGTGCGAGTTCATCGAGCGCAAGGAGAACGTCCTGGCGCTGGGAAACTCGGGCACCGGCAAAACGCACATCGCGCTGGCCCTCGGCCTGGCCGCTTGCCAGAAGGGTTTCCGCGTCCGGTTCACGACCGCGGCGTCGCTGGCGCATGAGCTGATCGAAGCCAAGGACGAACGGCGCCTGATGCGCTTTCAGAAAATGCTCTCCAGCTTCGAGCTTCTGATCATCGACGAGCTGGGCTTCGTGCCGTTGTCCAAGACCGGGGCCGAACTGCTGTTCGAGGTCTTCAGCCGCCGCTATGAGCGCAGCGCCACGCTGGTCACCAGCAACCTGCCGTTCAACGAATGGACCGAGGCCTTCGGATCGGAGCGGCTGACCGGAGCCCTGCTGGACCGGCTCACGCACCACGTCCACATCCTGGAGATGAACGGGGAAAGTTACCGGCTCAAAGACAGCAAGCGACGCCGCCCCGCGAAGCCTCGCTCCTAGTCACCCGCTGGTTTACGGCGCCGATTTGCAGGAGCGGCGTCTGCTCCTGCCTAAACGCGCCGCCCTAACGGGCGCCGCAGGCCTCCGCTCCCGCCGCCCCCGCAAATCCCTCAAAGCAAAGCATCCACTGCCTACGAAGCGGTCTACTTTCTCTCCGCCCCAATGGTCTAGTTTTACTCCGCCCTTGACATCTGTACGATGTGCCGGTTGGAACTGGAGTTTACCAGCTTAAATACATACGTTCCGGCTGGTAACACGCGGAATCCCTGCAGGTGGACCGGCGGGATCTCGATGGGTTGGCTGAAGGTGAAGGTCGTTTTCTTGTCATAGTCGTCTGCCTTTGCGCTGGGTGAGAATGCTGCGCCAAAAAGCGCAAGGCAAAACATTGTCGGAACTACTTTAATTGCCGTCATTTGCTTTTTCTCCTTTGTTGCGTTCGCTATAGTCACCTGCTGGAGCGTTTTGCGCGTACTGGCACGAGTCTCGGCCAACAGATTTCATGCTTAGGAGTGAGCATTTCGGGGGCCGTGACGGTGCGACCGCTCGCAGGAAGAAAGAGAAACCGAGCTCAAAGAATCAGGTCAAAAGGCGAGTTCCATAGCTGACAGGCACGCGAAAGAAAGGTGGGAAGCGTTATCAACGGGCGTCGTTAACACGACGTTGCCTTGGCTGTCTGATGGTCCCAGATCGGAAGGAATCGGAAGATGCATTCAAACTGCAAGCCTTGGTAGTGCTGTTACAGATCCCCCTTGAAAGAGTGGCACCAGGCTACCGCTGCTTGCCGAAGACCTCTTTGAGTAGAGGAGTAATCTGGGCGGCAGGATTGGTGCGGATCTTCTTCTCCTCCTGGCCAAGCATGTAGAAGAGTCCGTCTAAAGCCTTCCCCACAACGTAGTCGGTGATATCGAAACTCTGACTGCGTCCGAATGGCAACGCTGGAATGGCACCGGTCAGTTGCTTGTATTGCGATACGACTCCGACATCAGCCATGGCCGACTCCACCGTGGGTCTGAAAGTGGCCGTGAGTTTTTCGGAAGTCTTCGTCTTGAAGTACTCCGTGGCTGAGGTGTTTCCGCCCGTCAGAATCTTGCGAGCGTCATCAAAGGTCATTTGCACCAAGGCATCCTTGAAAATGCCGCGTGCGGCAGGAGCCGCCTTTTCGGCAGCGCGGTTCATGCTGAGCTCGAATTCGTCGATCTTGGCACCCATGCCCGCCATTCGCAATCCCTTCTCAACGGTCCGGATCTTCTCGGGCAGGAGAATCTTGATGGCTTCATTCTTGAAATATCCGTCCGTGGTTCCAGTGAGATCCACTGCATGATCGGTCCCGATCTGAAGGGCTTCTTTCAGACCGGAGGCGGTCTTGGAATCGCCCTGATTGCTGCGGTTTCCGAGACCTCCAAGAATCTTGTCGAGCTGGGCATTGGCCGGCAGCACGAGGCCCAGAGTCAGCAAAGAGAGAATCGTCTTGTGAGACATAGCAACTTGATGTGAGCAGTTGAATGACCATGGCTCGACCAGGTTTGCGTAATGCTTTCAAGCGCAAGACCCTGTCGACGTTGCCGAGATCGGAATCGAATGTGAGTCAGGCGGCGCAGGTTTGGTCAATCCGGCGCGATCTCACCCATCACCGTCGGTGAACACTGCCTCAAGTGGCCGATTCGCTCCTCGAGCGGACGTCACCCACCTGGGGTCCGCAGCCCCCCGTCGGTCGTCAGAGTTCACCTTGTTAGTTGGCGCCTGGCCTATTTGACCAAGACTGTCTTATCGGCTTCGATTGTTACGGTCTTCGTAATCTGGTTCTGACCGTTGACTGGCACGATCTTGACCTGGTAAGTCCCCGGATTCAGTAGCAATCCCTGCGTCACGCTACTGAACTCATCGACGTGGCCCATGTAGTGTTCGTTCACGTAAACGGCCGCGAAATGATCCGGATTCTCCGTCCGCAGTCGACCAAATGGCGGCTTGGCGGGAGGCAGTGGCTTCAACTTCGCTTTCAGGACGGTTTTCTTGCCTCCGGAGATCGTCACTTTCGTGACGAAGTCCTCGTACCGCGGTTCGACCAGCCGAACCTCGTGTTCACCCGGTGAAACGTCGTATGTTCGGGCTATCTTGAAGTTCGCTGCCGGACCTACGTACTTGCCGTCAATGAACACACCCGCGCGTCCTGGGTCGACTTCCGTCTTCAGGCGTCCGGTGTCAGCCGCGGCTAGGCAGCTGAGCGAGACGATTACCAGCAGAATCAGGGTACGCATGCTTCTATCCTCTAATGCCTACCGCTCCTTTTTCGCGAACTAAGAGAGTCGGGTAGGGAGGCTCTATTTCTTCGTCTTGGCCTTCTTGGCGCCTTGCTTGGCGATGATCATGTCTTTGATCTTGTCGTAGGTGGCCTGCGGGACGACGTTCTTGTTGACCAAGTCATCTTTCCCACTGTAGGGCCGGCCGTCAATGATCTTTTGCGAGTATGCGTCGCCAATGCCCGGCAGGGCCTTTAGTTGAGCGGCCGTCGCGCTGTTAATATCCAACGGCGAGCTAGCCTTCTTGGCAGTCGCCGCGACTTTTTCAGGCGTTTTCTTGCCAGAGTCTTTCGACTGGGCGTTAACGCCAACGGCCAGTAGACAGCCTAAAACGGCTGAAATCAAAATGCGTGCGAATCGAGGAGTCATGGCCGTAGTCTATTCTTCGGTGGAACGGGAAGCAAGCCGCACTCGTATTGCGGGCCAGGCACGAGCCGTCCGCGCCCGATACGTCGCGGGCTGCGGGTGCTCCGGCGCAGGGGCAATCGAACTAGTATCATGTCCCCCGAGCAGGTGCGATGGGTTCTGGGCGGTAGCCAAGCGTTTTGACAAGGAAATCGGTTCTGGTATTCAACCTGCTAAGTAGGAATTGCAATTCAGGAGTACGAGGGGCAGATTAAATAGCTGTGGTGACCAGTCTCGCGGCCCCTTATCAAACGAAAGGAAGCGCGAACATGTTGAAAGACTTCAAAGCATTTGTAATGAAGGGGAACGTACTCGACCTTGCCGTGGCGGTGATCATCGGCGCGGCGTTCGGTGCGATCGTGGTTTCATTTGTAAATGACATTGTCATGCCACCGATTGGGATGGCGCTTGGCCATGTGGATTTCAAAGAACTGTTCATCAGCTTGAACGGTCAGACCTACGCGACCCTGGCGGCCGCAAAGGCCGCGGCGGCTCCGGTCATCGCATACGGCCAGTTCCTTAACACAGTGGTTAACTTCCTCATCATAGCCTTCGTGATCTTCCTCGTCGTGCGAACAGCGAGTAAGCTTCAACGCAAGCCTGAAGCGGCGGCGCCGAGCACTAAAGACTGCGCCTACTGCTTCACAGCGATTCCGATTCCAGCAACACGGTGCCCCCACTGTACTTCTCAACTTGTGGCTCAGAAAGGGCAGCCCGCATGAAACGATCGAATCACCGGCTTTTCACGCTTTGCCAACTTGTTGTCCTGGTAGGGTTCGCAAGCCTTTTCGGGGGCGCTGCCTGGGCCGACCAAATTACGCTTAAAAATGGGGACCGGCTCACTGGCAGCCTGCTCAAGAGCGACGAAAAGAATCTGGTCCTGAAATCCGAGTCCGCCGGCACAGTCACCATTCCGTAAGATGGCGTGGTGGCGATCTCCGCGCCGGGTCCTCTCTATGTCGGCCTGAAGGACGGCCAGATCATTGTAGGCTCAGTCGCCACCGTCGACGGTAAGTTCGCCCTGACAACCCAGTCGGCCGGTGTCGTTACCGCCAACAAGGAGTCCATTCAGTTCATTCGCAGCAAGGACGAACAAACGGCTTACGAAACGGAAATCGACCGATACCGTAATCCGCGGCTGGTTGACCTGTGGACCGGTACTCTTGACCTGGGCTATGCAGCCAGTAAGGGCAATGCCACGACGCAGTCGTTTACTCTCTCGGCCAATGCTAACCGCGCCACGAGCCGCGACAAGATCGGGGTCTATTACACCTCGTTATTTGCCAGCAACGACGTCGAAGGAAAAAGTATCACCAGTGCCAACTTCAAGCGTGGCGGGATCGCCTACAACCTAAACGTGCGAAAAAAGATGTTCGTGTTTGGGTCCGTCGATCTTGAGACTGACGAGTTCCAGAGCCTGGACCTGAGGTTCGTGCCTGCGGGCGGGATCGGCTATCATGCGATCGCAACCGAGAAGACCCAGCTCGACTTGAACCTCGGCGCCGCAGCAAACCGGGAGTTCTACTCAACGGGCCTGAACCGCACATCGGCAGAACTGCTCTTGGGCGAGGATCTGGTTCACAAGTTCACGGCAACCACGTCCCTCCACGAAAAGCTGGTCTTCTTTCCCAATATGTCCGACGGCGGCAACTACCGCGTCAACTTTGATACGACCTTAGTAACCACGATTCGCCGTTGGCTGTCCTGGCAGTTCACCGTGAGCGACCGCTTCTTGAGCAATCCAGTGCCCGGCCGGAAGAAGAATGACGCTCTGTTCAGCACGGGCCTGCGGTTGACCTTTGCAAAGTAGAGAAAGGAGGCGATATGCCTCGGAAGCTCTTCATCGGAGTCGGAGTTCTGGTGGGACTCCTGTTGCTCGGTGTTGTTGCGCTTTTGTTCCTGATCGATGCCAACGACTTCCGTCCGATGCTTCAGACTCAACTCCAGCAACAACTTCATCGTCCTGCCTCGCTCGGAGAGATGGACGTGAAGCTGTTTCCACTAGCGATTCGAATCTCCGATGCCGTCGTGGGTCAGCCTGAGGGTTTTCCTTCGCAGCAGCCATTCCTGGCCGCCAAGCAAGTCTACGTCGCTGTCGCCTTCTGGCCGCTTATTCGCAAGCAGATCAACCTCCATGCCATCCGGCTCGAATCGCCGCGGATCGAACTTGTCCGCAATCCCGATGGCGCCTGGAACTATGAAATCGGCGGCACGAAGCCGTCCGAAGGTGGATCCGCTAGCACCTTCTCCTTGGACGAACTCCGCGTGGAAGGCGGCCAGGTCGCCATTGACGATCGGAAATCCGCGAGCCCGCGGGATGTCTACAAGAACGTCGATGTGACGCTGACAAACCTCGGACCAGACCGCCACGGCTCCCTCGTGGGAAGCGTGCGTCTTGACACCATGGCAGCGGCACTGAAAGTCTCCGCCGATTTCGAGAACACCGATCCCTTCGTGGCCAAAGGTACTGCAACACTTAAGTCCGACAACAATAAAGACCCATTGGAGATTACCTTCGACCTTCGTGGCGGTGCTCAGATCACTATCAATTCGCTGACGGCGAAGCTGGGCGCTCTTTCGGCGGCCGTCACGGGATCGATCGACACCCAAAAAACGCCCCCGGGACTCCAACTCGCTATCAAGGCGCCTAATGCCCCGATTGCCGATCTCATCCGCGTCGCGGCTCTGTATGGTGCTAAAGTCCCCCCGGATCTGAAGGCCGACGGCCTACTCCAGGCTGACATTCTGGTCACCGGTACGACTGAGAAGCCTATTTTTGCCGGAAAGATCGAGGCCACGAAAGCGCAGATCACCGCCAAAGATCTCGCTGAACCCGTGCGAAGCTCGGAGCTCGAGATTGACTTTACACCTGATTCGCTCACCACGCATCCTTTCACGCTCGAAACCGGCGGCACGCGGATCAGTGCTCAAGGCACCATCACCGGATATAGCGGCGCTGCGCCCCAAATAAGCGCCACGCTGCAAACCAATGGTGCTCGCCTGGAAGAACTGCTCCGCATTGCCAGCGCGTATGGGGTCAAACCGGCGGGACTCACAGGCAGTGGCACAGTCAATCTCGACATGAAAATCTCCGCGGCCGGAAAGACCGTCCGTTACTCGGGCTCGGGCTCCCTTCGCGAAGTCTCTCTAACCTCTCCCGACCTGCCGAAGACTGTTACTGTGCCCACCGCCAATATCCTGTTCTCCGACGACCGCATTGCCTTCGATCACCTCCAGGCAGGGCTCGGCTCGATGCACGTTGATGGTTCCGGCTCGCTTCGGGATTTCGCCCGGCTCAGAATCCAGTGTGACGTTCACGTCGACCAACTGAACGTCGCTGAACTAAGAGAATGGGGCGTCGGTGGCGGTAAGCAGCAGCCGCAGCCGGATTCCGGGTTTTTCAGGAACGTCAGCGCCGCCGGTACCGTCACGATTGGCAAGATCCTGTACGACCAGATCGTGTTGAGCAATGTCAAAGCCAGCGTAAGTCTGGCCGATGGCCTTTTGAAACTCGATCCTGTTACGGCACTGGTTTTCGGTGGCCAGGAGAGTGGCGCAATCACGGCGAACTTTGGTACCGCCGCAGCCACCTACAGCGTCAAGGCTAAGCTAAGCAACGTCGACGCCAACCAGCTTCTCTCGTCCACCACGTCGCTCAAGAATGTCCTGACTGGTGCGCTGTCTGGTAATGCGGATCTTCAGTTCGTTTTCAAGCCAAACGAAGATATTGCTAAGACTCTCAATGGCAAACTCCAGGTCCAGATGGGCCAAGGGCGCCTTGCGGGCGTCCAGATCTTGAACGAGGTCGCAAGTGTAGGCCGATTCCTGGGATACAGCAAGAAACCGGAAGCATTTACCAACATAGTGAAACTTACGGGCACTCTGAGTATCCAGAATGGTCTCGCTTCGACCAATGATCTCTTCTTGGACCTGGGCGGCGGCACGCTCTCGGGCGCTGGCACAATGGGGCTGGTCGACCAGAGCCTAAAACTCCGCGTGACGACCGTCCTGGGCAAGGATTTTGCGCAGAACAACGCTCCCGGCCAGATCGGAGGTTTGCTCAGCACGGTCCTGGCGAACCAGCAAGGCGAACTGGTGGTGCCTATGCTCGTCACCGGTACTTTCGCCCAACCCAAATTCGCTCCCGATGCGGAACAGATGGCTAACTTGAAGCTGCGCGGCCTTTTGCCGACGGCCACTAATCCTGGCGCACTTACCAGCGGCATCAAGGGGTTAGTGGACTCCATGACTGGCAAGCAGCGCGATGTTAAGCCCGACGAAACCAAGTCCGGCGACAACGTCCAGGACAGCATCATCAATCTGTTCGATCAGTTCCGGAAGAAGAAGGACGGAGAGAAGAAGTAAATCGATTCATACCCCAGCGAGCGGCTTGATTTGCGAGAGGTCGAGTTGAGTCCGACGAACTTCAAACGTAAGGTTTTCCCACCGGCTCCGCTCATTCCGTCGCAATTGAAGTATTACGGCGGCTTGCAGCACTAGCGAACGGTTGCACTCCCCTTGAGGGAGGGTCAGTGGCGGGCTCCCGTCCACGCCCCTCAAGCGGGGCCCCTCGATGGCTTGGCTGAATGGTACAGCGCGCGTCTGAGATTTCACGCGGCTTTGCGAATCGCGTGATACACCAGAAGCACTATGATGGAGCCAACTATTGCGATGACGAGGCTGTAGAGGTTCAAACCAGAAACGCCTCCAAGGCCAAGGAAACCCGCCAGCCATCCCCCGGCGACTGCCCCCACGATCCCCAGAACGATGTCCAGCACGATGCCTTCGCCTCTCTTGTTGACAATCTTGCTGCCAACGAAACCGGCAATCAATCCGAGCACAATCCAGGCAAAAAGTGACACTCTGCACCCCTCCATTGGGGCAGGCGCCAGTATATTACCTTTCAGGCTCGAACGCAGTGGCCAGACAGGGGAAGCTGTCGTTCAGAAGTAGTGAGAGTGGGAATTTCATGTTCATGCGACACGATAGCCCTAGTGTGCCGTCATCCCCCCGCCGATAGGCGGGTATGGATTCGCAACTTGTCCCGGTCTTGTGTTTCGTGCTCGCGATTGTGGTCGGCTACTTCATCGGCAGGATCATAGGCGTCCAAGATCGAAATGACCGAAGGTTCGATTAGGTAAAGCGCGGTTACGAATCCTTCAGGAACCAGGGACTTCGCAGAATCGTTGTCCCTCGGTGACCACGGCTACGCCGTGGCAAAACTATCTATAAGCGTCTTTATCGCGGCTTTGAAAACATGTCCCTTGTCGACCTCCGTGTTGTCTGCCGAAAGACCGGGGCGTGATCATCGCGGCAGCCACGCACTGGGCGCCAGCCTTAACTCTATAGTGCGCTCACGCTAGAATCTTTTGATGATGCGGATCATGGAGCATAGAAAGCTCATCATCCTACTCGCGGCTTCATCCGCTGTCTTTGCTCAAAGTAACGATTTTCCGGTCAAATCTCAGAGTCCATCCAGGCTATCGGACGTCCGCTAGATCGTAGAGTCATCGATCGCGGCGACACAGCGGGCCTGGGGGAGGCGGCTCCGGTTCACTTATATAGAGCGCGATGAGGAGCGGCGCCTGGACTCGGACGGGAATGTGAAGGCTGTGAAGGTGGATGTCTCGAAAGTGATTCTGGTCAACGGCGTTCCCTTCGAGCAACTCGTGGAACGCAACGGGCGGCCTCCGTCGGCAATGGAGGAACGGAAACAGCAAGGGAGGCTCGACAAGTTGAAGGGGAAACTCCAGAGCAGCGGGCAGAGCGATTACGCGAGGAGGAAGAGGAGATCACGTCGCTCGTCCGGGAAATACCCAAAGCCTCCAAGCTGGAGGGCAAGCTGTGGATCGATAAGCAAGACTTCGACTGGATCAAGGCGGATGGGCAGGTCATCGAGCCGTTCTCAATCGGATTATTCCTGGCGCGCGTGCTGCGTGGCTCCCACATTACGATGGAACAGATGCGCGCCGACGAGGGAATCTGGGTGCCGGAGCACGTCGAGGTGCGAGCGGCTGCGAGAATCTTCTTCGTGAAGAGTCTAGTGATCGATCGTATTCTGACCTATTCGGAATACAGACTGGCGGAAGCCGCCGTACCGGTTACGCCTGACAACGGTCAAAGGCTACGGTGACCTCGAAATAGTGACACAGTGCACTTCCCTACCGATCGCGTCGAGAGCGAGCAGACCAATCAACTTGAATCGCTTCTAGCGTTCAAATAACGTCTTCCGGAGGAAGCAGCTATCGTACTGCTAAGATCCCCAGTTGTAAACAGTCGTCACAGATGGAATCAGCGATTTGGTATGTAGCCCGGATTGGCTGGCACGGGTTCACCTCGGAAAGGCAGCTTAAGTTTACGAGTGACCTCGGGCAAGAATTCACGCAACACATCGTAGCCGATGTCGAAAGCGAAGCTGTATCCCACTTGCCGTGCGGTGTCCCCGGTACCGTGCTTATTGCCCGGGTGATAGATATTGCTCAGTGCGGCAGAGCTCGCGCTCCCCAGCCACTCTGAATAGTTGAACATGTGCGTTCCGTCTTCGCGTTGGGCCACGAACAGGTGCCCGGCCGCATGAAGAAGACGCTTTCCGACGCCGCCGTGTCCGAGGCGGTAGTATCTCGGGTCTTCGAAGAAGATCACTGGATACGCGAAATCCTTAAGAAACTTTGCAGACACGGTACTTGCGAGATCCGCTCCATAACGCCTGGCGTATCCCGCGCTGCCTTGTCCGAAGGTGGGATCTCGATTCGATTCTTGATCGATTCCCGCGCTGAATCCCGTGGCGATAAAATTCACGGGGTCAGTGGAATCCTTAACGAACAAAAGGAACTTATCGCCGAGTTCGAGAGAGCAGAACTTGACGCCTACCTTATAGCGGGGTGGCTGGACCGACTTTCGCTCCAGGGCGCGAGCGAATATCCCGACAGTCTTTTTTAACGGACCGTCGTAATCGCTGAGACCTGGCAGCGGCGCCGGCTTGAGACACGGTACAGCAGCATTTTTCGCTGCTTCCTCTTGCCTCGGCGTTGGGGCTGGGACTGATTGCGAAGCAGGAGTTGGCAATTCCTGGCACAACGTAAAACTGATACCTGCGAACCCGATTAAGCATGGAATAAAGATTGAACGTTTGCGCGCAACTCCTGGCCTAACCAGCGGCGCCTTCAACTCAGCCTTTCCTTTCCGCGACGGGACGTGGACATTGAGGCTCACCTACAACCTGGTTTCCGTTCCATCCACAGTTTTGACCTGTAACGATAATCTTCCATTCTGCCTGAATGCAGTCGGCACCTCCACCCCGTCAACTGAAACGAGCCGGAATCACACGCACTTGACAGATCCCGATGGCCGAAGTGCGCAGAAAGGCCAGACACTCTTAACAGTGCCTGAGAAAGAGAACGCCCATAATCAAAATAAACAGAGCCGGGAGAAGGAAAGCCCACCATGAGGTCAACCCTCTGAACTTGCGCTCCCGACGAAAGAATTTCCTTCCGCAAGCAACGCAGTGAGAAGCACGATCGTTCCCCGTTAGCATGAGGCAGTGCGGACACTCGATTGCCATCTTCGACCGTCGTTTCCCCTCAGTAACGGGCTAGCCCTTCGTTATCGATCGGTTGTCACAGGAGGGCAGTGGCCTCAATCTGATCATAGAAAAAGTTTAACAATCGGCGATGTGTTCTCAAAGGGGGAAGCGGAGCCATGGGCGATGTCACGTCCTGCTGACCGGCCTCTTCGAAGGTGCATTCCCTCCAGGCTGCGACGCTCTTGGCCCACGGAAGTCCGGAGTGCTCTACATCCATGGCGGATGGCGCGACAACGACTTCGCGGAGTGTGGCCGCCGAACATCAAGAACGCGAGAGTATGCGAGAACAAGCTGAACTGGTCACCGAAATGATTCCCCTTCGCCACGCGGCCCGAGCGTTGCCGTTATCATTCGACGAATGAAACGGATCGAGGCGTGACGATACCGTCACCAACGCCTTTTGGCGCCGCAGCAGCTTGATCTGGACGGTCCCGATACGGAGCAATAGCGGAAGCTACGTTGGCGTTCAGGCACGAGACGTGTGGGGGACCCTGTCCTCTTTGCGTCATGGGAATTACTTTCCGGATGCGCCGTAACACAGGCACAATCAGCTGTCTGACAGGTTAACCTGAGTGGAGCCAATCAGATGCCCAGCCCCTGGGACGAACTCGGCTAGCATAAAATCCTTGCTTCTATCAGCAAGGGCGGCTTGGTGAGGTTTGGCCATCCGGCCGGGGAATGCAGTTCACAAGGAACTCGCATCGGATTGATACATCATAAAGCCTAATGTGGCAGCAATCTTTGGGGTTGGGGTAAGTGGCACCTAGCGCCACTTCCACAACGACATTTACGCCTGTACAGGCTGCTGAACAGACTTGGCTGTCGAGATCCGTTCCCCCTTCTCCGGCAGTCTTCCCAAGCCTGCGGGTAAGGCTGCTGGACCCGTCTTCGCTCAACCTAGCTAAGCTTTGCTGGACGGCTTTCAACTCCAGTTCCGTGAGGGGTCGGTCTCTCGGACACCAAAGAGGGCAACCGAAAAGGAATGCATCGCGAGGCTCTTCCGTCGAATCGGACGGAATGAATATGCCCGCCGGCGATCCTGCACGAGCACATGCACCCCCGCGGGGAGCAGCGGTTGCGGGTGTGATCTTCTCGGTGCTGATGGGGACCAGTCTGATAATCGTTCGTCTTGCGACTCCCGCATATCAAATCGACCCAGGCGCTTGGCTGAACGACCCTACTCGGCGACTCCCGCTTGGGCTGAGAACCACAGCGCCACGAGAGAGATCGCAAAAACAATGAGTGGGTAATCCATCGTTGTGGTCTACACGTCGCATTTCTCGGGTTTACTCTACTGGCGAATTGGAAGGCATTTCTCTCGCACGTCTTTTCTGCCGTCCATCGGGGCAAAGCAAGTAAGAAGGAATTCAGTATGCAAAGAGTCTCGAATCATCTCAACCGTTCTCACCGCTGAGTGGATGCAGGGTTCAATCGGGCGCGCGCGAACCTGGCTCGCATGCGGGTCGTTGCTGCGAACGAGCGAAGAGAGACCCGGCCTGAGCAGAGCCCCAAGAGGCGGAACACTCTTGACAAATCACAGTTTTACCCGGATAATATAATTACATCCGGGTACAATGAGGCGCTTAGTGACCGAGTCTCCCACTACATGCTGCACCGCATTTGTTGGGACCAAGCGTATCGCTTCCGGTGACTTGCTACGAGTTGCACTGAAGGCGAAGGCAGTAATGGATCGCGACAAGTGGGCGCAGATTCTGATTTTCGATGACGTGACCAGCAATTTGGTGGAGGTGGACTTTCGCGGGAGTCCGGAGGACGTCTTGCGACGAATCAAAGACCAAGGTGCCGGTTCCATGCAAAGCAGCGCACCACCCCAACCTGAGGGAGAAACGCGGCGACCTGGCCGTCCAAGATTAGGAGTCGTGGCCCGGGAGGTTACGCTAATGCCGCGGCATTGGGAGTGGCTCGCGAACCAACCTGGGGGTGCCTCGGTAGCGTTGCGCAAGCTTGTGGAGCAAGCCAGACGGGCAAACCAGGGAAGAGATCGCCAGCGACGAGTACAGGAATCGGCGTATCGATTCCTATCTGCCATGGCTGGAGACAGACCAGGTTTTGAGGAGGCCACGAGAGCCCTGTTCGCCGGCAAGCGGGAACAGTTCGACAAAATCGTCGAACCGTGGCCCATTGATGTCCGGAACCATGCGAAGAAATTGGCGGCCGTTGCATTCGACGGAGCCGGGCCGGCTGCATCCGGCCTGGCTAAGTGACGAACCGCCTTCGGGTCTTAGGGAGATAAAGATGCATTCGACCGCGGAAAGGAAGGCCGCCATCAGGAAATTCAAGGAGGGGAAACCTCGCGCGGGTGTGTTTGCAGTGCGCTGTACGGCAGCCGCCCAGACGTGGGTGGGATCCGCCCGGAACCTGGATGCCACGAAGAACCGCTTTTGGTTTTGCCTGCGCAGCGGGGTTCATCCCGATAAGTCACTCCAGTGCGAATGGAACACCTGCGGTGAGCAGGCATTCCAGTACGAGATTCTGGAGGAACTCGAGGACGATCTGTCTCTCTTGGCAATTACGGATCTGCTCAAGGAAAAGAAACATCACTGGATTGCGCAATTGGATGCACTACCACTTTAGCGCCCTAGGTGGGCCACGAGACCCGATTGAATCTTATGAATGAGTTTAGTTTCAGATGACCAAAGAACACAGAGATACTTGCTACCTGACCCCGACTCAGGAACTGGGGCAGGCATTTGTAGCGCGCGGGATCAGAGGCAGCGTCGTTATGTTGAACCTGCTGCGGTTTCGCACTATTGCAGATTATTCAGCAAGCCCGGAGCTTACTCCGCCAACGGCGATCAGCGGTGCCGAGGCTTTTCAACGATACATCAGTCATACGCTGCCGTACCTCACGGAAACAGGTGGCGAAGTGCTGTTTTTGGGAGATGGTGGACGGTTCTTGATTGGGCCAGAAAGCGAACTGTGGGACATGGCGATGCTAGTCCGGCAGAATAGCGTAGAAGCATTTCTCTCGTTCGCGTCGAATCGAGGGTATTTGGCTGGCATCGGACACAGGATTGCCGCTTTGGAAGATTCACGCCTTCTTCCGCTCGTAGAACGGCGGTTGCCGAGCGTTGTTGGCCTTGGAGCTGACGTTTGAGACTCTCCGATCCTTCGTTGTTGAATCCCATGCGGTTGATAATGGCTTGATGGGTGCGCAGTCGGAACAAGCGAGGTCGGGGATTGCCCGGTTGTGCGCGCGGCGTGATGGTCCCAACTTCCGCGAAGCCAAAACCGAGGTGCTTCCAGGCGTGAATAGCTTTTCCGTCTTTGTCGAGACCCGCTGCTAGGCCGATAGGGTTGTGGAATCGAAGGCCTAAGCATTCAGTTTCAAGCAACGGATCGGCGAGATTGACGAACGGTGCGATTAGAGCAAGGGCTGGACCAAGGTAGTGAAGCGTCTGTAGGGTCAGGTCGTGAGCGAATTCTGGGTCACAACGAAAAAGAACCGGGCGAAGGAGGTGCGAGTAGAGCGAGGTGCCTTCAGTCTCTCGCACATTCCTTCCCGGCAGCCAAGTTCGACAGCAATACGTTCTTACCGGGACTTCGTCTCGCGTCTTTAAGCGCTCGCGGGAGCCTTTTCCAGTCCATCATTGGCTTTGCGGCGTTTGCAGACAACTCCTCCTACCAGTGCGGCAGGTATGGTTAGGATGGCAGTGACAACCCACACCCAGCGTGAAGCATGGTTCCCGCCCGGCGACAGCATGGCCATAATCGTGAGACCGGACTGAATGATCCCCATCGCAGCCGCGTGTTGAACCGGCAGTTGCCGCGCAATGCGAGCCGCTACGTATCCCCCGGCGGCCACACACATCAATCCATAGACAAACATTAGCGTCCTGACCCACGGGTTCGATGAGAGTGCCTCTGGGCCGGGCAGGGCTTCGGGAAATACCCGGAGCAACAGAAGGTTAACTGCCGCTTCGATGGCGAAGGATGCCACCGTAAGCACCGCAATCCCGGCTAGCACCGACAACAGACTACGAAGCATAGAAGGAGTCTAACCCGCCAATCTCTCATAATCTTGATCTTTCTTGCTATTTTAACGTCCCCACAACCGGCTGTATGCCCATGTGCTCGGACTGCGCCGCGGCGAGTCGAATCCAGGCTCGACCCACCCGAGTTTCCGAAACGGATGGATGCGCGATTGACTCAAGTTGGTTCTCCTCTACTTGACCCGTTGAAATCTTATCTCCGCCTGTACCTCATTCCAACTCTTTCCGCCATCGGTGGAGCTATCCGCCCGAAAAACCCAGTTGCCGCCATCCTCCACGTCATAATGCTCGCGGTATGACATTCCAGGCGATTCCGACGCAACCGTCACGCTCCGACCACGTACCGTAACAGACCCCAAGCGATGATCAACCAGTTTTCGCAAGAACGAACCGGACACGTTCAAGTACTCTACGACCCAAGTCTGTCGGTTCCGATCGTACTGCCGAAGGTTGATCCCAAGGTACGGACTCCCGTCTGGTGCTGGTCCGTGACACTCGTCGGCTATCGCAGTTCCATCTAGGATGTAACGCCCAATCCAAGTAACCGTATACTCCGCAACCGTCCCGTCATCGAGCTTGGTCTTCCCCTTTCCCTCCCACGTCCCGATGAGGAACGAAAATACGTCCAGCTCCTTTGGCGCATTCTGATTTCTTTGTCCGTATGTTGTCTTCGTTGGGTCGGTCATGTTTGTGGTCGCCTGAGCGCTCGCGGTGCATGTCAGGACCGCCGAGATGATGAGGACTATGTAGATTCTGTTTGTCATGGCTTCCTCCCAACGGTGCGGTGGAGTGTTCCACCTATCAGGGCGGCGAGTGGGCCCACCGTGAGAAACGCGAGTCTATACTCTGTCGATATTTCCTCTCTACTGAAAGTGATGAGAAGCAAAGCGGCGAACAGCATCAGCGCGCCGAGGAAAAACGGCGCCGCGCGATCGAACGCCCCGGCCACATACGCGACAAGAGCGACTGCGGGGAACTGGCCGAGCAAGTTCAACGGGCTGGTGGTTTGTGCGGCCGGAGGCCATACATAGGAAAACGCGACTGTCGAGGCACACTGAACCCCGCCCACCAGCACATACGATCCAAAGACGGTTGCCCACGGCGCACAGCGCACACACTCAACCGCGCGCAGCCGCAGGGCGCTTGCGACCGACCTGTAGACTTCACAGTGGTAACTACGCAATAACCCAGGTCCGCCTAGGGAATTCGAACGACGCATGGACTCCTCCCGCACGTCTCCTAGCAGAGCGGTTGCGCCGTCTTCGCCTATTAGCCAGGACAACAGATGGGTAGCCCAATCGAGAAGCGCCATCTACGTTGCCCCACCGGCTTCGCCCAGACCAATGCTCATTGCCTCGATCGCGTCCTGTGATCGCCGGACGGCTTGGAGTCCGGCCTTGGTCACGCGAAAAAACTTCTTGGCGCGTCCACCGCGTTCGGCGGTTGGTTCACCCATCCGCGATTCGGCCAGGCCTTTGCTTTCGAGACGCTGCAATGTAACGTACACCGCACCGAATGAAATGTTGCGACCGATGCGACGATGAATTTCGTCCCGGATCGGCATGCCGTAGGCATCCGTGCCCAGACAGATTACGGAGAGTAACACGATCAGTTCCAGCGTCCCTAACAGGTCATCATCACCGCCAATCATTTATTTGACAATATAAAAGAAATCAGGCTTTGTCAAGTCCGTTTCGCACGTGAGCCGCGAGAAATCGCAACGGACTTGCCTAGTCGGCCCGCAGTCATCAACTAGCGTCGTTCCGGCCTCGCGCGCAGCGGATCATGCTTGCAAGAACCCCGACGGTGAAGAAGATCGCAGAGCTCGAACGCGGATCCGCCCGCGACGCGTCCGAGACCTTTCTCCGAGTGGCGCGTAACTCGTCCGCGATCTACTCGAAGCTGCCAAGAGCTTCATTCTACGGAGTTCTACGGTTGTATGCGCGTCGACGTCGCTCGCCAGAGTCGACAAGCTCGGATTCTGGAAATCGTCGATCAGATTGGTAAGGGCGGCGCGGGAGATATCGTCCCGGGGATCCGGCGTAATTTCGAGGATGAAGTCACGTCTTAACAAGAGATGAAGGCTGCTGTCTCACTACGCTACGGCCCGCCTGAGATCCTAACCCTAGCCGACGTCCCTATGCCCGTGCTGGGGGACCGGGAAGTGATGGTGCGCATCCGGGCTTCAACCGTTTGCTACGGCGATTGGACTATTCGCAAAGGTCCTCCTCTTGTGCGGGTCATGAACGGGTTACTGAGGCCGAAAGTACAGGTCCTCGGAGTCGATCTGGCTGGAGTGGTGGAATCCGTCGGGGGGGCGGTAACAAAGTTCACCCCGGGAGATCAGGTCTTCGGTTCGCGTGGAGACAAGTTCGGAGCGCACGCTGAATACGCCTGTGTGGCGGAAGACGGCTTCTTGGCACCGAAGCCCGTTAACATGGGCCTGGAAGAAGCCGCGACGGTTTTCGTGGGCGGCTGTTGCGCTTTATACTTCCTGCGGAGAGCAAATATTCAGCCTGGCGAGAGGATATTGATTCACGGCGCCTCCGGGAGTCTAGGGATCTTCGCAGTGCAACTCGCAAAACACTTCGGCGCACATGTCACTGGAGTCTGCGGCCCCGCGAACTTGGATCTAGTGAAGTCATTGGGCGCCGACCAGGTCATCGACTACACGAAGCAGGATTTCACTGAGCGCTCCGGAAGCTATGACGTGATTTGCGATGTATTAGCAAAGGCCGGTTTCCCTCGCAGCCTGCACGCCCTGAAACGCGGCGGGCGATACCTTCACGTTGGCCTACCCATGGGAGTGGCGCCAATCAGCGCCGTGCTCATGAGAGGCGGTCTAGCTCACGTCACCGGTGCAGCTCGGTTTCTCTTCGGGCCCGCTCGGCCCGTTCAAGAGGATCTCTATTACCTCAAACGCCTGATCGAGGCGGGCAACCTAAGGACCGTCATTGGCCGTTCCTATCCCCTGACCGAAATCGCAGAAGCTCATCGGTATGCTGAGAGCGGCCACAAGGTCGGCAACGTTGTGATCCTAGTAAACGGTCCGCCCAGGAATGGTCTTTCGTAGCGGGTCTGCCCGTGAGCTTTTCTCGTTAACCTCACGTGAGCTGGATTGACAGATATCTGTCCAGAACGCACTGCTGGCGTTCCTGGAAAACGACTCGTGAAATGTAGCCCTGCGTCGCGTTACTGGAAGAGTCCGGCTCGTTGCTAGAGAGCCGATCATAGACTCCGGTCCGGTTCGTCGGCGACTCGTACGGAGGTACGGCGCTTTAACTCTAGTCGCGGACCACATGGCGTTCGTACCACCTTTCGACTGTCGTGCGATGGAGTTCTATCCAGGCGTTGTACACCGAATAGGCGTAGTCGCTGGGGGTAACGACGGTATCAGTTTCTTCGATCGGGTATAGATGTCGCATGGTCAGGGCGCACCCCAGTGGGGGAGGTTCCAGTTTGTGAAAAACACCGCGTGTACGCAAAGCCCGGCGCTTCACCCAGCTCCCGTCAGCCCTTCGCGTTATGGCGCCGTGGAGAGTCAACAGGTGTATGGCAACGGACTGGATCGCCTGTGGCGAGTCCTCGCCGTGATGCTGAACCCCATAGGCATCGCCCCACACCGAGTCGAGGGCAACCGCTTCCTTTTGAGACCATGAGATCGTGACGTGCGGGGCGCTTGACTGCGTGAGGAGTTCAGCCTCTGGCGGACGCCCCATGGTGTACGACAGCATCAGCGCCCAACAGGCAGGTGATGCGCCCAGATATCGATGGGTGGGTCCCTCGTAGGGCGGAAACAGAGTGCCACAACCGTGACAAGAGATGAGTATGCTCGACACCTTGCTAGGGATCCGAGTGCTTCAGTTTTCAGTCGGCCTCTCCAGCCGGTCGATTACAATCGAGTCGACGGGTCCGTGTGTCGATTCCAGCTTGAATCCCAAGTAACTCATCACCTGGGGCCACGCAGAGAATCCGGCTTGAAATACAGCAGTGCCGACATCAATGGCGCTCGGTTCGATGTCATAGAGGCCGGTCAAGTCTGTCTTATTGACAACGAGGCGGCCTTCTCTTACGGAGCCTTCGAGAATCAACGTTCCCATAGGAACTGCGTTGCCGCGGACCCGGACAATCCCCGCCGCAGGATCGTTCACTAATAGAAGTGGGGATGCTATCGGGTTATCGGGATTTTGACCTGGCTTTGTTTGGTCTGCGGACAATTTGACCTTGCCCTCTTTCACAAAATACACGTTGAGAATGGGAGTGTCCTTTGGTGCGCGATGCACGACCAGGTGAAATCGGTCGGCCAGGAGGTTGCGTAGCATTGCCTGAATCTTCGGAGCCTTCCCGTTTTGCAATTGTTGGAAAGTGTAGAGAGGAGTTCCCTGAGGCAGAGTTGCCTGAATGCTAAATGCCTCCTTTCGCAGCCAATCTGGACCACCTGAGATGAGCTCCAGGTCTCTCGCCGCACCGCATGACATGCCATATGCCAAGGTGACCAAGCGGTAAACCGTTGCGCCAGTGCTTGTGAGACGGCCGGCAGTCGGCTCGAGCCCTCCGGTGCATGGCCCAAACTGGAGTCCGCCCGGAAGCTTCTGGAGATCGACGGGATGTATAGACACGACTTCAAAGGTGTCGCGGTCAGTCACGTTCTGAGCTGAAATTGCGATCCAGCCCGCCAGAGCGGATAGTACGGCGGCTTGTGCAACCCGATTTCTCATGATGTCGTTCCTCAGCGTACAAAGCGATCGAGCCAGGGCTGAAGCTCTTCCGCCCACACCTTGAACCCGGGCTCGTGGATCCCCGCGTTTGGAGGACCTGGGATGGTCCACATGTCCTGGTTGTGGGAGCCGTCGGGAAGGAAAAAGCGGTCGCCGAAATTGGCGTAGAAGACGGTGCTGTCGTCGGCGAGCCTCCTGTACGCCACTGCGTTCGCATCCGCGACCGTGCGCCACTCCTCTCGACGCAACCGACCCCGCGGAAAGGGCGGCAAGATCAGAATCTTCGCCTGGGGCTGTCGCGCGCGGATCTCCGCGATGAGGCGTGCGTAGCCAGCGACGAACTCAGCTTGCCGGTCGCCGATCGGTTGGTCTCCACTGTTGCCGATCAGTTGCCCTCCGCTGATGCTCTTGACGCCGACACTGTGCAGCACGACGAGCTTCGCCTCGTAGCCGTCCAGTTCGCCGTGCTGCATGCGCCACAACAAGCTCTCGGAATGTGTGCCCTGCGAGCCGAAATTCGCGGCCTTGAGCGATCCGAAGGCCTGATCCCACACCCGCTTGCCGCGGTCCACGCCACCCAAGATGCTGTCCGGCCACGACCACATCTCGGTGTCCGTCGCGCCGAAGAAGACAAGATCGATGTTTCCTGCACGCGCTCGCTCGATGAATTTGTCATGGTGCCCCCCTTCGAGTGCCGTCAACAGGCGAGCCGGGGCACCCGAACTCGGCGTCCACACTGGTTCCGGTGACGTGGCCTGGCGCGGCTGTTGCACTTGCGCCTGGATCTGAGACGGGGGCCGAGACTTGGATTGAGACGCGGGCTGAGAATCGAGTTGAGCGATCGGCCGCGGCGTGGGTTGAGACGGAGACTGCGACTGCGCCGTCAGAATCGGCACACTCAACATTCCTATAGCAATAGGGGCGGCCAGAGCGCCAAGCCCTGCGGCAACCAGCACGGCTTTCCTCGCAAAACTGAGCTGAGGGGCGATCGAACGACTCATAATCAGCTCCATTCTGATTTTCAAATTCGAACCCGTCACACCTGTTACGAACGGCAGCGGTGATTTCAGATACAGCTCACAGACCTTCAGAATTCCTTCTCCGTATGCCTCCGGCTCGATTCCGCTACGTAGCACCGATTCGTCACAGGCTCGCTCACGTGCCTCGATCAACCGCGCGCCGATCCACCACACCAACGGATGAAACCAAAACAGCACTTCGACGGCTCTGTGGATCAAGGCGGTGAGATTGTCGCGTCTACGGACGTGGACAATTTCGTGCTGGAGTACGGCTTCGAGTTGCAACGGAGTGAGGTGTGACTCAATGCCCTGAGGCAGGAGCAGGATGGGGTGGAAAATTCCCACTATTCCGGGCTCCAGAATCTCAGGCGATAACAGGACGGGGACACCGTCCCTGGCCGCATTCGGTGACGCTGCCCGGAGGGTGGCCCTGATACGGCGCCATCCGCTCAGCCAACGGAAGACAATGAACGTGGAGCCAAGTCCCCATACGGTCCAGAGCGCGGTTGGGACCCACTCTGACGCAGAAATCGATTCGTTCGGCAGCGCGGTTGCAACGCCTGGCGCGGCGGTGACAAATGGTTCTGAGGTAAAAGGCTCATTCACTTGTTGGATGGCGAGCGAGATGGGTGGTGCAACCGGGACATCCGCGTTCCGGCTGAGCCAGCCGCCGGCCGCCATCAGCAGAGAAAACGGAACAAGAAACTTTGCCGAGGCAGCCAACCATAACGCATAGCGTGCCTGGGGGCCATATTTTCTGAGCAACAGCGCCAAGAGCCCCGCCGTGGCAGCAAATAACGTCGATTGCCACAAATGATTCGCGATGGGCTGAAATTGACTGGGTATCATTTGCTCCTCTCCTTCAGCGCCGTGCTTCGCAAGGCTCTACGAGCCTCTCGAATCTCTTCTTCCGTTAGCCTTCCGGATTCGATCAGATGCGTCATGATAGGTAGTGGTTTGCCGCCAAACCACGCGACTAATTCGTCGATCATGCGGCTCTGTGCAGATGCCTGCGAGATCACGGCCTCGAAAACGTGAGCGTTACTAACCTTGTTCACGCGGCGAATCGCTCGCTTGCCCTCTAGGCGGTTCACGACGGTTTGCACCGTTGTATAGGCGAGCCGCTCCTGCTCGGGAAAGCTTTCGAGCAACTCCCGAATGGAGCACGGACCTTTGCTCCAAAGTGTCTGCATGACTCGAAGTTCAAGACGAGATAGAGTGGCCAATCGCAATCTGCCTAATCCTACTACATCATGCTGTAGACTTCAAGGCCAATAAGCGTCCATCCCCTAAATTTCGTCTCAGAAGCCATTCGTGTTCTGAAGCCAGGCTTGTGGAAGTTCATCCGCCCGTTCTGTCCGGACGTCGGCAACTCGGAAACGATCCCCGCGGCGTGCCGAAAGGTACGTCGGGCATTTTCTCGTTAATTGACTGATTCCCAGCCCAGCGGACACCCGGTGCAGGCAGTGCGAAAACGACACGGTTCTGACACACCGAATCGGTAACTTCCAAGAACGAGACTTCTGGATAATAGCGCCTGACCGCTTCAACGACTTGTTCGCCTTCCGAGTTAAGTCCGCGGCCTAAACAGTAAGGGAATGAGGGCCCGAAGTCGTTCATCGCGCAACCAGGCACCGAACCAGATCAGAATGCCAAACACGAGGGGAGCAACGAATAGCGGGTCATTTATGCGAACTTGCGTTGTCATGGCTTCACTCAAGCAACCGGTGAGTATGATCGCGCCTAGCACGGCGGTTCGCGGAATCACGAACGGCGCCGTGCGGACGAACCACGCCACAAGCGAGACCGCCTGGGAAATCCCCTCTCCGGACCCAAACCGCTGCCCGAAGTGGCAAGAACGCCGCTTTATGTCTGGCCCCTACAATATCCAGACACCTCATACGCCTACTACCGTAGAGAGTACAATTTCGATCCAAAGTGAGGACTGATGGCAACCACTGAAACGGTCAAATGGCAGGAGGAGAGAGTCAACACTCGATTGAAGCTTTCCGCGCTATGGACCACAGTAATGTTCTTCTATGTCTATGCAGATCTTTTCGCTTTTTTCGATCCAAAGTCGCTGCGCCGGCTAATGGACGGAACCTTGCTCCCGTTTCCAATCACTCAGCCAATGATGCTCGGAATGGCAGCAATGATGTCTATCCCGACCATCATGATTTTCCTTTCGCTTGCCCTCAAGGCGCACCAAAGTCGTTGGTCCAATATCGTCGTAGGCGTGGTTTATACCCTAGTCGCCGCTTACACCGTGGCAATGCCTTCGTCGCTCGCCTACAGGTACTTTGAGTCTTTGGAGATCCTGTTTACCGGCTACATTGTTTGGTCTGCCTGGAAATGGCCGGCACAAAGAGCGGAAGCTGGGTATTCGGCAGAACAGATATAAGGAGGCGGCGAGTCTGGCGCCCGCGGCACCCGAACAGGATCGGCGTATCTCGGAAGTAGTCAAGCGGGAGCAGATCCGCCTGCGCAACTTCATTCGCCAACGTGTGCCTGACGTGCGCGACGCTGAGGACATTCTGCAGGATGTTTTCTACGCTTTGGTGGAAGCGAACCGTCTGCTGATGCCGATCGAGCACGTCACGGGATGGCTGTTTCGCGTCGCGCGCAATCGCATCATCGACCTCTTCCGCAAAACGAGGCCGGAGAGCTTCAGCGATACCGCTGTCGCGGACGAGAACGATGAGCTGCTGCATTTGGAAGATCTGCTGCCTTCCCCCGACGCCGGGCCAGAGGCGCTTTACGCCCGCAACGCGCTGCTCGATGCGCTTGAGTTGGCCATCGACGAGTTGCCGGAGGAGCAGCGCGACGTGTTCATCGCCCACGAATTGGAAGGGCGAAGCTTCAACGAAATGGCCGCCGAAAAGGGCGTGAGCGTGAACACCCTTCTCTCGCGCAAGCGATATGCGATGCTGCATCTGCGGAAGCGGCTGAAAAGCATCTACGACGAATTTACGAAAGCATGAGGAACGAAACATGAAACGTAAGCTGAGCAAGAAAAAGATCTGGATTCTCGTCGCGGTCCTTGGTCCTCCTGGGCTGGCGCTCTTTGTATTCCTCGTCGGCAAACTCGTAATGAGCCTGTGGAATTGGCTGCTGCCGCCGTTGTTCGGCCTACCGGCGATCACCTTCTGGCAGGGGCTTGGATTGCTGATGCTCTGCCGGATTCTCTTCGGCGGATTTGGGTCGCACAGTTCGGGTCCCTCACCCTCCCGTTTTCGCAGCCCCGAGGAGCGGGAACGAGTCCGCCAAGCGATGTGCGAACGATTGGGCACCGGCCGATCCACCGGCGAGAGTCGAGGGAGTGAAGTCAACCCGACCACGGAAAACTAGGCGAGCGTTGCAGACAAGTCGCTCTGATTGGTCACCAAGCCCCCGAATGGTCTTGAGGCTGGCCACCCAGCAAACGGCACGGTGAGAGTTAAGCGCCGTAAGGGTCCAAAAAACGGCGTTCTGGGAACGTAGGATTTGGGTTCCGTCCGGATTGTCGCTAGCCTTGATCGGAAATGCCCCGGCCGCAAACGACGGGCCCAGACAAGAGTTGGGCGGGGCATTTTCGATAAGGAGACAAGAAGGAAGCCACTCGCGTTTTAAGGCAGACGCGGGCCATTATTGGAGTTTGAATCGATATCCTACCGGACGTTAGTTAACTACAAGGCTCTATTGTGAGCATTCCATAGTAGGAGCATCGCTCAAAATACTACTCCCTCCGCATCGCCGAAGCAAGCGGCCGAAGAGAAAGCCTCGACCAACAGACACGCGAAGCGTCTGCCGCGCAGCGGCTTCGTTCATGGTCGGCTATCCGTCCATTAACTTTTGTAATCGCCGACTCGGGCTGACCTTATGAGGCAGTCCGTTGCCCTGCTGCAGGCGGCAGATCATCGCCCGATAATTCGTATGTCTGAAAGCGCTGCGATAATCAAGCTCTTTTTTCGTTCCACCGTTGCACAGACTTGCTCTCGTAGATACACTACAGACGGCCGGAGCGGAGGATAAGCCAATGCTGGGAAGCAAGCTGAGCGCCGACTCCGGGGCCAAGACCAGGCTGGGGTTCAGTGAAAAGCTGAGCCCCAGCATCGAGCTGATTTACTGGGATTGGCATGAGCGCGGTAAATCCCAGG
>JAIQFI010000085.1 GCA_020073345.1 Terriglobia bacterium | reverse complement strand
CGCCTTCGGATCTGGGAGGAGCGGGATCCTCAAACCCAGGACGTCGTCGCGATCCACAATTACATCAGCACCTACGAACAGAACCGGACCATCTGGATGGACGGCCGCCCGCATCCGCCCGACTTCGCCCCCCACACCTGGATGGGGTTCTCCACCGGGAAGTGGGAGGGCGGCACTCTCACCGTCTACACCACCCATATCAAACAGGGCTGGTTCCGGCGCAACGGAGTTCCTTCGAGCGACAGCGTCACGCTCACCGAACACTTCATACGGCACGGCAACTATCTGATCCACGTCAGCGTCGTGACCGATCCTGTCTATCTAGCCGAGCCGCTGGTCAAGACCAACGAGTACAATCTGTCGGCGAACTCCGAAGGAAACTGGCTGTGGCCTTGCGAGTACGTGGATGAACTGCCCGGAACGTCGCGCAGCGCGGTTCCCAATTACATGCCGGGCCAGAATCCATTCGTGACGGAATACGCCGCCAAGTACCAGATCCCCGTAGAGGCCGCGCTCGGCGGACCGGAGACGATGTATCCGGAATTTCGAAACAAGATCAAGAACCTGAAACCGCCTCCGAAAACCGTGCAGACCGGAGGAGCCCGCTGACGGAACGATGCCTGGCCAAGTCAGCCGGCCCAACTCTACAGAGGACCAGCGAAGCAGATCCAGTTACCATCCGGATCGAGCACTATAAACGCAGACTGTCCCCAAGGCTCTCTTTTCAGCGGCTGGACGAAGTCTACTCTGGCGAGTTTGAATTCTGCGAACAGGCCTTTGATATTGTCGACGTCCAGGAACGCCGACAGCAGTCGTTCCTTCTCTCGAACCTCCCTCCTAAAGACAGGTTCGTGGACGAATCGCAGGTGCAGGCAAGCGCCGCCGCGACTGACCGAGCCGTAGAACGGCGGATGGCCATGCAGGAAGTCAATGGCGAAGCCGAGCTTGTCGCGGAAGAAGGCCGCCGAGGTCTGCACGTTCGTGACGAATAACACCGGCTTGGCATCCTTGAGCTCAGGCGCGGAGAGCGCTGGTTTCGCTCGCTTCGGCGCGACAGCGAGCCCAGTCTTGAGTTCCGCCCAGCTCGCATAGCCCGCGTTCAACGCGATGATCTCTTGTGCCTCGCTGAGCGGGAACTTCAGCGCCAGCGCTTCCACGTCGGTTAGATGCCGATAGCGAGGCAGGCTCCTGATCCGCCCTCCGATGGAATAGTTGCCTTCACGATGCCACTTGACCAGCAATTTGGCTTGTTTCTTGAGATTGTCTAGGTTCAACACGCGCGCCTCCAGTAAATTTGCTGTAGGCGGGCTTTGCCCTTTCGGCGACGAAGCGCCGGTGCGCCCTACTGTGTACTCCTCAATGATGAAATCCCACGGAAGCTGGTGTCAAGCTCGAGCGGCCAAGCTGGAAGCAGGGCAGCAAACTCGCGCCAGCCCGCGACGAATAGGCCGGGCTTGGCACAGGCTCTGTGAGTGAGATTGGGAACGGGTGGTCGGCAACCCGGTAGTTACTTTTCCGCACGTCGTCGGCTACGATAACGTCCATGCCAACTACCAAGCACCTGGGCCAGGCAGGGACCGTGTGTGGTTGAACGTGTATTCGCCGAGCAGACGCTCACCGCCTGCCGCATCGAACGTGACCAGGCGTGCGATCAGCGTACTTGGCGGCATGGCTTTCGCCCATGTGATCGACTCCTGGTAGAAAACATCGCTTGCCCCGGAAGGAACGGGGATGTCCGGCAACCGGAGTTGTTCGACGCCATGTTCATCACAGAGGCAGAGATCGACGCGGTTCGCACCGGTCAAGTTCGCGGCCAGACGCGCCACCAGAAAGTCGTCTTCGGCTGTCACTGTGCACTGGACGCCGCCACCGGCCGGAGGAGCGTATTGACGGACACGCAAGCCTTCCTCCGCGACACCCCGAAGAAATGCCTCGCTGACAACCATCCGTAGAGAGCCCTCGCGCGCGATCTTGCGGACTCCTTCAGCAAGCGCGATGACTTCGCGAAGACGCGCTCCGCATTCGTCGCACGTAAACAGATGTTCCTCGGCGGCCTCTTCTTCGGGTTTCGTCAGAGCCGCGAGCCAATAGTCCGCGAGGACGGCTGCGGCGATGGGAGTTGAGCAGTTCATGCAGCAACTCCCATGCAATCGCGCAACTGGTGGATCGCCCGATGGCGAATCACCCGCACATTGGCTTCAGAAACGCCGAGGAAACTGGCGACATCCGCGCCGGTCTGCTCGTCGTAGAAAGTCATCACAACGACCGCACGTTCGCGTTCTTTCAGATTCTGCACACAGCGGGTTAGTTGTTCATGGTCGAGGCGCGGCAACGACGCCTGGACCGGCGCCAGCAGATCCGCGCCAAACTGTTCGAGCAGGCGTTCTTTTCTCTGAGCGCCGCGGCGCAGGTCGAGCACCGTCATTCGGCATGTTCCCAGCACGAAAGATGCGAGCTTCTCCGGTTCACGCAGGCGACCCGCCCGGAGCGCTTCCAGTATCGTGATCAGAACCTGCTGCGTAAGGTCGTCCGCGGCGTGTCCGTCTCTCAAGTGACGTAAGCCATAGAGTCGAATGCGCGGAGCCATCCGGCGGAACAGCTCGGCTTCAGCTTCGGAGTCGCTTCCGGAGCCTATTTTCCCCGCCAGATCAGCATCGCTCAGGTCTTCGTTCAGATGAAGGGCCATCGGTACATATTTTATGTGTAACGGGGAGGCCGGTCGTTACACATCCGGGTATCTGGCAGGCCGTGGTACCCCAAGCGGTCCGTCCGGAGACCAAAAGAAGGCAGATCAAATCGAGAAAGAGGAGCATCCTGTGGATTCCAACCAAGCCAAGACTGTAGCTGATTTTCTGATCGCCGATTTCGAGAATGAAGTGCAGGCAACCCTGCGCGTCATCGAATCGGTCCCGACCGGCCATCTCGACTACCGGCCGGACTCGAAGTCGAAAACCGGTCTGGGACTCATCCGGCACATTGCGCTTGAGGATGAATGGCTGCTGAATAGCATCGCAAAGGGCGAGTTTGCGCCCCCGCCGGACGATTCAGACGCATGCGGCATCATGACTCCGGCTGACGCGAGTGCCCGATATAAAGAAAAAGTTCCGGCGGCTCTGAATCGCGTACGCGCGCTGTCAGGCGAAAAGTTGGCTAACGTTCTGGACGTTCTCGGTATGATCCAAGCCCCCGCAGTCAACTTGCTTGCCATGGCGGTCAAGCATTCGGTGCACCACCGCGGCCAGCTCAGCACCTACCTGCGCCCGATGGGCGGTCAGGTCCCAGGGATCTACGGGCCTTCCGCCGACACGCAGTAGCGACAACACCGAATTGCACCCGGACGAGGAGAACGCAAATGATCACAAATCAAGAAACCGGCACGCGCGTTGACGAAGTCGCGGCTGGCATCTATCGCATCTGCACGCCGCTAGACGTGATTCCCGGGGGATTCACGTTCAATTCGTACCTGATTGCCGACGACGAACCCCTGCTGTTCCACACGGGGTACCGCAAGGTATTCCCGATCACCCTGGAAGCCATAAGGAAAGTGATGCCGGTCGAGAAGTTGCGCTGGATTGGTGGATCGCACTTTGAAGGAGACGAGTATGGCGCGCTGAACGACTTGCTGGCCGCCGCTCCCGAAGCGACACCGTTTGGCACCGAAATTGGTGTGCTGACATCCCTCAATGACTTTGCCGCCCGGCCTGCCCGCGGGTTCGGGGATGGCGAGGAATTTTCCATCGGGAGCCGCCGGATGAAGTGGCTCTACACTCCGCACGTTCCGCACGGCTGGGATTGCGGCGTTCTGTTCGACCTGTCCACGCAGACGCTGTTGTGTGGGGACCTGTTTACGCAAGCTGGGGCGAATATGCCGCCCGTAACCGAATCGGAGATACTCACGGCCAGCGAAGGAATGCGCGGGATGATGGACTATTACGCGCACGCGACCAGCACCTCTGCGATCCTGGAGCGCCTGGCGGGCCTCCGTCCGGCGATGCTCGCCTGTCAACACGGAAGCGCTTATCGAGGCGACGGCGCCGCACTGATCCGTGAGCTGGCCGCTGCGATCGAAAGCGGGGACGCCAAACTGTCCCAGCATCCGCACGCCGTGACCGCATAGTCGGCTCTCCGAGCCAATAGTGCCCGGATGCCATACTTCCCCCACTTTTTTCGGGAAGCTCAACTCTACGCCAAACGCCGATTGTGAAAAGTAATGTACGGTTACGCCGTAATACAGGCACAATCCACATCTTGATGGGTTAACCTGAGTGGGGTCATTCAGATGCCCTCTTCCCAGCCGATGAAATCGGCCTTGCCTAGATGGCGCCGAATGGGAGACTTAATTCCCGTTCGTGAACAGCTGGATCCCTTCCATGGTGAGCCAGCCAACGACTGCCGAGGCAGGAATCGTCAAAATCCAAGCCCACAGAATGTTGGTAGCCACGCCCCAGCGCACGGCTTTCATCCGTTGAATCGATCCCACGCCCGCAATGGCGCCGGCGGTGACGTGCGTGGTCGAAACCGGTAACTTCAAGTACTCAGTAGCGAACAGAATGGAGATGGCGGCGGCCGTTTCAGCACAAAACCCGCTGCGCGGTTTGAGCTTGGTGAGGCGGGATCCCATGGTATTGACGATACGCCATCCTCCGGTCATGGTTCCGAGGGCGATGGCGCCGTAAGACACAAAAATGACCCACGCAGGTACTTCAAACTTAGCCAGCATGCCGGAAGTGACCAGCACGCCGGTGATGATTCCAGCCGTCTTCTGAGCGTCGTTGGCGCCATGAGAGAAACTCAGGGCCGCCGATGAAACCAACTGCAGCCTGCGAAAGTAACGATCCATCTTGTCGGGACGCGCCTTCCGAAAAATCCAATACACCGCAATCATCAAGCCGTAGGCCAGCGCCATGCCCATTAGAGGGGCTATCACGATGAACATGGGAGTCTTGATCCAGGCACCGCCGATGAGGACGTCGAAACTCCGATCCAGGCCACGAAGATGGGCCACACGCGCTATCGCGGCGCCAGCGTAGCCGCCTATGAGCGCATGAGACGAACTGGTCGGCAATCCCAGCCACCAGGTGATCAGGTCCCAGGTAATCGCGCCGACTAGCCCTGCCAGGATAACCAGCGGGGTGACGTATTGAAGATCGATCATCCCGGCACCTACGGTTTTGGCAACGCCGGTTCCTACGCTGAACGCCGCGATGAAATTAAACCCGGCAGCCCACAGGACGGCTTGCGTCGGCGTGAGGACTTTCGTGGCCACCACGGTCGCAATCGAATTCGCTGCGTCGTGGAACCCGTTGACGAAATCGAAAACGAGCGCAACCAGAATAATGCCACCAACCAGAATCAACGTAGACTCCATGCGCGGCTTTAGCTGTTCTTGACCTGGACGTTCTGCAGCGCGTTGGCGACGTCTTCGCAATAATCCGTCGTCTGCTCCAGAAACTCGTAGGTCTCTTTGAGCTTGATGATGCGAATCGGATCCTTCTCGTCCTGGAACAGGTCGGCTACGGCTGCACGTACGAGTTGGTCCGCAGCTTCCTCCAGCCGGTTTATTTCGATGCAGTGATCCATAAACGGCTGGTCCTTAGCGAGGGACTCGAACGCCTTCAGAAGGGAGAGCCCGCAGGACTGTACCAGACAGCACAGTTCCAGCACGGTTTTGGGCAGAGGATCAATGCGGTACGCGAGCATGCGATGTACCGAATCTTCAATGCCATCGATCACATCGTCCAGGTGGGAGGAGAGCGAGTGGATATCTTCGGGATCGAGCGGCGTGATGAAAGTGGAGTTCAGGCGCGTGTAAATTTCGTGAATTACGGTATCGGCCTGTTCCTCGATGGCTTTAATTTGATGCGCGGCGCTCGCCAGGTGGGCATTATCTGCGGGCGAAACACTCGGCCCTTATTAAATCCTCCGGCCTATCGGTTCGGGCGATCCAGACCGGGAGCCACCTTTGGGCTTGCTACTCGTAGAACGCCGGGGCTTTTCTGAGCTGGGAGTTAGCCGTGTAGTCGTGCTGGATCCAGAGCTGTGCCCCGGTTTTCTTGAGGAATGTTTCTATTTCCCTGCGGGACTCAGCCGTCTGCTCTCGGTTGAATTCGTTCACCGGTAGCCGGTTGAGCGTGCGCTCCTCGGGATAGTGGTAGAGGTCCCCGCTCAGTACCACAGGCCCGATCTTAGCCAGTTTCAGGAACAACACCTGGTGGCCTGGAGAGTGTCCTGGAGCGGGTTTGATCACGACGGCTCCGTCACCGAATACGTCGTAATCGGTCTGGCCCAAAATCTGGGTCTTGCTGTTTTCGAGCGCGACGTAGTTGGAAGGAATTGTGCGGTCCGATGGAGGTTCGGCGAACATGATGTCGCGTTCGGGCTGCGGAACCAGCCACGTGGAGCCCGAGAACATGTTGCCGTTAGCCGTGTGATCCCAGTGAAAGTGCGAGAAAGCAACGTAGGCGATATCCGCCGGGGAGTAGCCAGCGCCGGCGAGCTGAGTTCGTAGGGGTTTGGTCGCGGTGGCAAAGCGCTCCGTCGCCGACGCCGCCCCTGGCTTGAAATTGCTGTCGGGAACCGCTCCTACATCCCACATCAGCGTTCCTCTCGGATGCGCCACCAGAAAACATGGTACCGACATTACGTGGGTGGCAACTTCCTCGCGCTTAAGCGTGTAGAAAGCGAGCTTCTGGTTGATCTGTTGCGGCGTGAGTTGAGCGTAGTCGGGGTGATCTAGAGTTCCACAGTCTAATACGTACAGACGCAGAGAATTGGGGCGCGGAGCCTTCGTCTGTTGAGCTGCGCAAACTAGCACCAACAGGGTCATGGGTAGGGCTAACGCCCTGGAGATGATCATGAGAACCTCCTCAGAACCCTGTGGCGATTCCAGCGCACCCGCTGCGAATACTATCCGGTCGAGCACGCCGCATTGTCGAGAGTAACAGGAGAGCGGGAAGATTTACAACCATGCCAACGCCCCACGTCCAGATGAAGAAACAGAGGGACCTTGGGGCGTGCAGGGAAGCCGCAGGCGCGCTCAACTCTGTTTGCCGGTAAACGAGGACTTTGCCCCCCACCTTTCATTCCTTTGCGATAAACTCGTTTGACGATATGTCACTGTCTGCGGGCGATACTCTCGGCCCCTACCAAGTCGTAGGTTCCATCGGTAAGGGCGGCATGGGCGAAGTCTACCGGGCACGCGACAAGCGCCTTAGCCGCGATGTGGCCGTCAAGGTTTCCGCCGAGCACTTTACCGAGCGCTTCGAACGGGAAGCGCGTGCCGTCGCCTCCCTTAATCACCCCAACATTTGCCATGTCTACGACGTCGGTCCGAACTACCTGGTCATGGAACTGGTCGAAGGGCCGACTCTCGCCGAACGCCTCAAGCAAGGAGCGATGTCTCTCGAGGAGTCGCTGAACATCGCCCGGCAAATCGCGGATGCCCTCGAAGTCGCGCACGAGAAGGGGATCACCCACCGCGACCTGAAGCCCGGTAACATTAAGATCAAACCCGACGGAACCGTAAAGGTTCTCGACTTCGGCTTGGCGAAAATCGGCGGCACGCCCACCGCGCAGAGCGACCACTCTCCCACTCTCACCATGGGCCAGACTCAGGCGGGCATGATCCTGGGCACCGCCGCATACATGTCGCCGGAACAAGCCAAGGGCAAAGAGGTCGACCAGCGCGCCGATATCTATTCCTTCGGCGTGGTGTTGTATGAGATGGTCACCGGCACACGGTTGCATCATGGCGAGACCACCACCGAAGTTCTGGCTTCGGTGATCAAGGAAGAGCCCAAGTGGGACAAGGTCCCTTCGCAGGTGCAGCGTCTGTTGCGGCGATGTTTAGAAAAGGATCCGCAGAAGCGCCTGCGTCACATCGGCGACGTGATGGCATTGGTGGACGATACGCCAGCCGCTTCCGTTCCCGCTGCGGTACGGCCCACGCGCAAGAAGTGGTTATGGGCGGCAGCCGCTGGCGTGCTCGCCATCGTTGCCGCGGCCGCTTTGTGGGCGCCCTGGCGTCAGCAGACCACCGCCCAGGCCATTCGATTCGAAATCCAACCCTCTGCGAAGATGATCTTTATCAACGGGGGGTATCCGATGGTTTCCCCCAATGGCAAGTGGGTGGTGCTTCCTGCGACGGGTGAGGACGGCGTGACGCGCATGTACCTGCGCGCGCTCGACTCCGTGGAAGTGAGACCCTTGGCAGGCACGGAGAGCGGCAACAGCCTCCCCCCGCCGGTGTTCTGGTCTCCGGATAACCGTTTCATTGCGTTCTCTTCGACGCCCGGCCCGTTTGCGTCGGGGCAACTTAAAAAGCTCGATATCTCTGGAGGCCCGCCGACCACCATCTGCGACGTGCCTGCGGCCGTCCCGGGCGGTACCTGGAATCGCGATGGCGTGATCATTTTCGCGGCCAATAACGCTCCCGGTCTGATGCGAGTTTCGGCAGCAGGAGGTGTTGCTACACCCGTGACGGTTGTCGACCGGTCGCGGCGCGAAAGCAATCATCGCTACCCGCAGTTTCTGCCGGACAGTAAGCATTTTCTCTACCAGCGCGTTTCGAACAATCCCGAGAACAGGGGAATCTTCGTCGGTTCCATCGACGCCAAACCGGAAGAACAGAACCTCAAGCCCGTGCTTCTCAGCGATCGCCAGGGTATGTACACGGCTTCGCTCATTGGCGGCCCCGGGCGCCTGCTGTTCATGCGCGACACCACTCTGTTCGCACAGCCGTTCGACCCCGGGCGGTTTGAGCTCACCGGCGAACCTGTTCCCATTGCCGATCAGGTGGGTTCTTTCGCAGCAGCTACTGCCGGACTGTTTTCCGTATCGGAGACCGGCGTATTGGCCTACCGCGTCGGCGTAGGAGGTGATCAGGTTCAGCTTACCTGGTTCGACCCGCAAGGCAAAGAGCTCGGGACTGTGGGCGACAAGGGAGCTTACCAAAACCCCGCCGTGTCTCCCGATGGGACCCGCATCGCCGTCACGCAGTTAGACCGGCAAAGTGCGAACTCTAATATTTGGGTCCTGGATGTTGCGCGAGGAAACAGCATCAAGGTTACGTTCAAGCCGGGCAGGAATGACTTTCCCGTGTGGTCGCCAGATGGGAAGAACATTATGTTCTCATCCAACAACGCAGGCCATATGGATCTGTACCTGAAGAGCGCCGACGGCTCAGGCGAGGAGCGCTTGGTGCTTAAGACCGAACAAGACAAGCGTCCGACGAGTTGGTCCAAAGACGGACGGTTTCTGTTGTACGAAAGCGCAGACCAGAAGACGGGAAATGACATCTGGGTCCTGCCCGATCCGGCAGTGGCGGCGGGCAACGCGAAACCCATCCCTTACCTACGCACCGAGTTTGGGGAAAGCCGCGCTATGTTTTCGCCGGACGGACGGTGGGTCGCTTACGCAGGTGCTGAGGCGGGTAACTCAGACATCTACGTGCGGCCGTTCTACCCCGACAAGATTGCGGAGTCGGCCGCCGGTGGCAAGTGGCTGATTTCGAAAGGTGGCGCCATTAACCCGCACTGGCGCGGCGATGGCAAGGAACTTTATTACACGGAAACAACCCTGCAGTTGATGGCCGTGGACGTTCGCACGGAAAAGACGTTCGATCCCGGCGCCCCGCGGCGGCTCTTTACGCAACCGCTGCTGAATGCCGTGGATGTCACAGCCGACGGCAAGCGGTTTGTCGTTCCCGCATCGGATGGTGCGAACGCGCCATCGCCCTTCACTGTGGTGACGAACTGGCAGGCCGTACTGAAGAAGTAGCGTTACCAAAGTGCTGGTTCGTCGGCTAACCGGAGATGTGGCCGTAAACGGCGGTGTGCGAAGCGTTGGATTTGGGTTCCGTCCGAGTGGTCGGCAACGCTTCCATAACTTTTTGTAATCGTCGACTCGGGTTCACCTTATGAGGCAGTTGCTGCCCTGCTGCAGGCGGCAGATCATCGCCCGATAATTCGTATGTCTGAAAGCGCTGCGATAATCAAGCTCTTTTTTCGTTCCACCGTTGCACAGACTTGCTCTCGTAGATACACTACAGACGGCCGGAGCGGAGGATAAGCCAATGCTGGGAAGCAAGCTGAGCGCCGACTCCGGGGCCAAGACCAGGCTGGGGTTCAGTGAAAAG
>JAIQFI010000084.1 GCA_020073345.1 Terriglobia bacterium | reverse complement strand
ATCATCGTCAACCACACCGAGTACAACGATGCACTGAACCGCTTTGAGCGGACCAAGGCGCGGAAGGCCGGCGAGCCTAATCCGTGGATCGTAGGCAAGGGAGAAGTCGAGAAGTACCTCACGGTAGTTGAGGAATGCGCGAAAGCCTGGCTGGCCATCGGCGACGGGCGTCCGTAGGGAAATCCCCGACCAAGCTCAGTGCGAATACGAAAACACTAAATCGGCACGAGTCGAGCCGGGCTGGTTTGGCAGGAGCCAGTGGATACAGGATGTATACACCTGTACAATCTAGGGATGCGTCGGTATGCTCCCGGCCTAAACCGCCAGTGCTGCCAGTGCGCGGAAGATCAAAAGGAGGCTTCACAATGAAATTCGCTGTTGCACTATGTTTAGTGGCTGCGTGTGCGTGGGCACAGGAGGGAACGGGACCGTTCCAGGCGATCCTCGAGCAAGATCCGAGTCTCCCGACGCATACGGTGTATCGTCCACAGGACCTGTCCAAGGTTAAGGGGAAACTCCCCATCATTGCGTGGGGCAACGGAGCCTGCGTCAACAACGGGCTGGCGCATCGCAATTTCCTGATGGAGATTGCGTCGCATGGCTATCTGGCAATCGCTATTGGACCTCCGATCGTGCTCCCGGCTCAAGGCAAGGGCGCTCCGAAGGGCGGCGACGGGAAGCAGGGCGCACCGAACGGGGATGCTGAGCAGGGTGCCCCGAAAGGCGCCGGCAAGCAGGCGGCCGCCGGTCCAGCCACGAAATCGTCTCAGTTGCTGGACGCTATCAACTGGGCGTTAGCCGAAAATGGCCGGAAGGGCAGTCCTTATAACGCCAAACTGGATGCTTCGAAGATTGCGGTGATGGGAATGTCCTGCGGAGGGATTCAGTCCTACGCGGTGGCGACGGACCCGCGCGTCAAAGTCGTCGGCATTTTCAACAGCGGCATCCTGCCGGCTCCCAGCGGCCCGGGCACGCCGGCCATGGAAGACGTGCGCAAGGACCAGCTGGACAAGCTGCATTCGCCCATCTTCTACGTGACCGGGGACAAAACCGACATCGCCTATGAGAACGGGCTGGACGACTTCAAGCGAATCACCAAGGTGCCGGCGATCCACACGTACAAGGATGGCGTCAGCCATGGCGGTACCTACAGCCAGCCGAACGGCGGTGATTTCGCACGGGTGGCCGTGGCGATGCTGAACTGGCAGTTAAAAGGCGAGAAGAACGAATCCAAGATGTTCCTGGGCGCGAATTGCGGCCTGTGTCAGGAAGCCGGCTGGCACGTAGAGACGAAGGGGATCAAGTAAAGGTCGTGTCGGGGAAGGCACTCGGGTCGAGCCTGTGTGCCCTCGACAATGCGTTAGTTTGTGCTGTCGTACATCGTGATCTTGACACCGCCATTTGCCATCCCGGGATTCGAACTCAGGAATTTGCCGGTGTTGAGGTAGGCGTAGGGGCTGTCGACGCGCGCTTCGAAGATCGGAACCAGGCCGCCGGTGCTGGTGGTATTGCGAACAATAATGATCTCGCCATCCGATGCTTGCCACAGGTAGCGCGCGTCGATGGCTGGAGGCCCGGAGAGATTCTGGTAGTCCGCGCCGCCTGAAAGAACTTTGCCGGTGATTCGTCCACTCAGGTCGCCGCCGGTGATGGGAATGATATTGCGGTTGCCCCGCTTGCTGGCTCCCACCCGTTGCGATGGGCTCAGTCCGACGGATTCGACGATCAGTTCCTTGCCTTGCTTCTCATCGGCTCCCTTCATACGGTTGTCCCACGGCTGCGGCGGAGCGTCCGCCGGCTTGACGATCCGGGTTATATTCGCGCCGCCAGTGGGAATCGTGACGGACGAAACATCGTAAACACGGACCGTGAGCGTCTTGGCATTTTCATCCAGAATGCGCTGCGCAACGTACTTGCCGGAGTTCATCCACTCTGCTGAACTTCCATTGGGAGCCTCAAAATCCATGGCCATGCGGACGTCTTTTGAATCCGCTCCCACACCCGCGTTGCGCGAATAGATGTACTTCCCGTCGCTGGTCTTGAAGACGAAGATCTGCTCCACCTCCACCGTGCCGTTAGAGAGCGTGAGTTCGAAGTCCAAAGCGCCGGTCATCACCGTGCCCGTGAATTTCGGGCCGGTAGTCGTGCCCTCCAGGGCGACGGCCACTCGGCGGTTTCCGTACTGCGTCTTACCGATCTTCGCCAGCCGATCGAGCTTCAGCTGAGTTTCGAAGATCAAGAAGCCGCTTTCCGGGTTGGGGATGCCGTCCTTCATGCCGCAATCCCACGAGGCGTGCGGAAGGAGCACCTTCGCCTTACTCTGACCTTTTGCCAACTGCACTGCGGGACCCGCAATCGCAGCAGCCCCGGCCGTCAGGAGAAACGTGCGTCTGTCACTCTTCATGTGGAAATATTTGCTCCTTCGCGCAACCTGTGTTCGAGACCACTACTTCTTTCGTTGCCGGTCGAAGAAATCGAACACCGCGGGCAGCACCAGGGCCACCATCCGGCCATGATCTGCCTCGACCTCCATGTATTCCAATGGAAATCCCTGCGACTTCATCCAGGCCTGCATCGCCCGGCTTCCCGCCAGCGAAGGTGTCGCTCCCGTGCCTTCGGTCATGAACACCGGCATCTTCCGCATGCGATCCCACGGATACGTGGACTCCTCCACAAATGGGCCAGACATGGGAGCAATCGCCTTCCAATACTCCGCGTACTTCGCTCCGAGATACCATACGCCGCCGCTCCCCATCGAATGGCCCATGAGGAACATCGAACCGCGGTCAACGGGATACTCATTGAGCACCATCTCCAGGACGTTGATCACGTCCTGCTCGCTGCGTTCGAGAGTCTGAGCGTTCTGCACGCACGCGGTGGCCCGCTGCTGCGCAGCTGTTTCCGCCTGGCCGAACACGGCGGGAAGCCGCAGGCATGTTCCGTACGCGCCCATAGGATTCCAACCCAATGGGGACACCAGCAGGTAGCCATGATCTTCCGCGAGCTTCAGAAGCTGCTTGTTGTTCTGATCCAGATACTGGCTCTCATTACTGCCTGCGCCGTGCAGCATCAGCACCAGCGGTAGCTTCGCCTTACCGTCCCAGGTTGTGGGCACATAGACGCGATAGGGCAGATCGGTCTCGGTGCCGGGGAATCGATACGTGCGCCGCTGGTCGCCTTTGGCCTGCCAGCCTGCCGTGCCCGGCTTCGCCAGGGACTTCGCGAGTTGCTGCGATTGAACCACTTGTGTTTTCGGAACCAGCTTCGTTCCGAACGCGATTACGCCATTGTCCTGCGCCACTGCCAGCAGTGGAGACAGGACCGCGAGTTTCAACAGCGTCTTTGTCATGTCGAAAAGAGTGTAACAGCCATAAAAGACAGCCGCAAGCTGAGTGTATCCATCATGTATACTTACCCGGAGTGAATCGATCCCAGGCATCGGCCGGCCCACCAGAGCGAAACTGGATGATCTCCGTCGCCGCCGTCATTGTGGCAATGATGGCGATCCAGATGGCGAGCCTGGGTTTCTCGCCGTTATTGCCGGATATTCAGCAGGATCTTGGGGCGTCCTATTCTCAAATCGGTCTTTTTACCGGCATGTACGGCATTATCGCCCTGCTGGTCAGCTTGCCCGCCGGGGTGTTCGCAGCCCGCATCGGTGAGAAACGCGCGCTTCTGATCGGACTTGCTGTTACGGCCGTCGGACTGGCCGCTCTCTCGCAGGCCACTCGCTACGACGTCGCACTCGCATTTCGCGCTCTTTGGCTGATCGGCTACCGTACCGCGTTCATCGGCGTGTTTACGGCGATGGCGATGGTGACACCAGAGAAGTATCGAAGCCGAACCATGGGCATTCTCGGCGCCATGGCCGCCTTCGCGTCGGTCATCGGGGCTCCGCTTGGCACGCGTCTGGCAGCGTGGCTCGGGTGGAGAGGCGGCATTCAAGGCTATGCGGCAATCTCTCTTCTTGGCGCGATCGTTTTCGGCCTGCTCTACCATCGCCAGCGCTCGCAGCCGCCGGGCGTTGCCGGACCGCATGGGACTTCGATGACGCGTGCTGGCGCGGCCTCCGCGCTTCGCAATCCGATCATCTGGAGCATGATTCTTCTGGGGCTCATCAATATGGGCGGCTTCAGCGTGACCTTTTTCGTGCCGTATGCGGTGAAGTCGGTCTTTGGCATGGCGGCTCAGGACGCCGCGTCTATCATCAGCGCCAGTTACCTGGTGAGCATCCCGCTGAATCTGGGCTTCGGCTACCTGTGCGACCGGTATTCCCGTTGGAATATGATGATCTGGCTTGCGGTGCTTCTGGTTCCCGCCAGCTTTGCAGTCATGTCGCGAGACCTTCTGGTCTTCCGAATCGCGGTCGCTCTAATTGTTTCCTTGGGCCACGCCGCCACCAATCAGATCTATGCGATCGGTAGCTCCCTGTTGCCGAAGGAAGAGGTCGGAAAGGGGATGGGAATCGTCGGATTGGGCAGCGGGATCTTCGGGTACCTGGGACCACAGATGCTCGGCTACCTGAGGGATGCCACGGGCGGCTTCACAGCGGGGTGGGTATTCGTGGCTTGCGCCGCGGTGTTGGCCCTCGGCGACCTTTTGATTCTGCGCCGGTACAGTCTCAAGCGGCGAGCTCTGTATCCGGAAGAGATACAAGTGGCATGAGAAAAGGTCGCATCGCCGGAATCACCTCAAACACGGTTCCCTGGGAAATTCTACGCGCGGCCGGCTACAGTCCGGTTTTACTCGAGGATGAGGCTGGACCAACTCCTCATGCGGACCGGTGGATGGAGGATGTGTTTGACCGCAGATTCCGGGTGATTTTCGATCGCCTTTGCGCGGGCGCCTGGAATCACCTGCATAGGATCGTTATCCCGAGAACGTCAGAGCAGGAACACAAACTCTATTTGTATCTTCGGGAAATTGCGCGCACGCAGCCCGCCGGCGTGATTCCGGAACTTTATTTCTACAACCTCCTGCATACCCGCACACCGGAGTCTTACGACTACGGTTTGGAGCGGACTCGTCAGATGATACGCGATTTCGAAGTCTCCGAAGACGAACTGCGCGATGCGATCGCTGAGAGTAATCGCGCCCGTGGTTGTGTCCGGGACATCCTCCAGAAGCGGCGAGAGGGGCGCCTGGAAGGATCAGCTGCGATCGAAATGATCCGCGGGTTTTATTCGGAAGACCGTGGCGTGTTTGCCGGTCGCGTACCTGACCGGCTCAAGGCAATGCAGGAGCAGGTTGCGGCTCATCGGCCGCACATCCTGATCAAAGGGGTGCCGCTAAAAGATGCCTCGCTGCATCGCCTGGTGGAAGAAGCCGGCGGCTATGTGGTCGCGGAGGATGACTGGCGTGGTTCTCGTGCCGCGGGCGAGACCGATGTTTGCGTCAACAAGGATCCGGCCACCGCAATATTTGAGAAGTACTTCTATGACGAGGTGAGCCCCAGGGTCCACCCAGCCGAGCATCGGGACGCTTGGTACCAGCGCGAGATCGAAAGAGCCCATGTCGACGGCGTCTTGTTCTATGTCCCGCTGGAGGATGACGTTCAGGGCTGGGACTACCCTGAGCAGCTCGCGCATCTGAAGTCGCGGTCGATCCCGAGCGTCGTGGTGCGCGAAAACGGTGCGCCACTCGCCGACTTTGTCGGAAGCCTCCATCGAAAATAGTCATGGCCCAGAAGCAACTGACATCGACGATCGCGGCATCGGAAGGCCAGAAGGCTTGGTTCGCTTCGTTGCGCGAGCGAGTCTTTGAAACTCGCGCGCCTTACGCCATCGGCCAGGCGGACATGCCGTTCGAGCTGTTTCAAGCGATGGATGTACCCATGGTCAGCAATCAGTGGTGGGCGGCCGTGGTGTCCGCGAAGAGATTGGCTCCGTATTATTTGGACAAGCTGAACGAAGCCGGCTTTCACAAGGGGTTGTGCCGGTATTGCAGCCTGTCCATGGCCTCGACGGTGTTGGGTGACACCAGTCAGGCGCCGTGGGGCGGGCTGCCGAAGCCATCATTACTGGCGGCTCGCCTCACGTGCGATTGCGTACAGCGGGTTTTTGAAACCTGGGCGGAACAATGTGGTGCGGAGTTGATTCTCCTGGACGCGCCTGCGGCGACGCATCTGCCTCCACGATGGTGGGAGCAGAGCCGGCATGATTGGCGCGAACTTTTCGAAGACCATCGGTTACGGTTCATGGTGCGCCAGTTCGAACGCTTGATCGCATCGCTCGAACGGATCTCCGGACGGAAGTTCGATCCGGATCGATTACGTACCTTGATGGAGCAAGTGAATCGTCAGGAGGAGTACTTCGAAGAGGTGAGGCTAGCGATTTGCAACGCGCCGAAGACACCGGTTCGGATGCACGAGCAGTTTACAAACGTCATGGCGGCGCAGTGGCAGCGCGGATCGGACTGGGCTGTGTCACAGGCGAAGGCCTTTCGCGACGAGGTGGTGAGCCGCGCGGAGCAGGGGATCGCCGCCTGTCCAAACGAGCGTCTGCGGATCATGTGGGTCGGTGCCGGATTGTGGTACGACCTGGACTTCTATACCGCTTTTGAGGAATCGCACGGGGCTGTGTTTGTCTGGTCGATGTACCTCGCGTTCGGTCCCGATGGATACATCCGCTACGGTTTGGCCGATCCCTTGTTAGCGCTCGCCAGCCGCACGGTCAGCATGAACGAGCAGCTGCACAATCCGCCGTGGGCCAATGAATGGATTGTGGAGCAGGCCCGCAGCCACCGGATCGACGCGGCGTTCGTTTTGACGCCTCTGGGGACGCGTCCTTCGGCGACCGGAACGCGTTTCGTGGAGATCGCTCTGGAAGAGGCGGAAATTCCAGTCTTTTCTGTTCACGCGGACATGGTGGACGCGCGGCTCTGGGATGCGGAGGAGATGCGCCGGGATGCGTCCCGCTTTCTGGATCACGTGGGGCGCCGATGACGGATTATCTAGGTCAGTTCCGCGCGGATCTGGTCCATGAAAGATTCGACGTCCTGGGGCACCGCGGCTTCTCGTTCCCGTTGGTCGAACTCATTGAGACGGCTCTTCTGACTCTTCAGAATATGGCGGTGAACGCAGTCGGCCGCGGCTTGCGGATCGGCCGCCTGCAGCGCGCTGATCAGGTCCAGATGATCGCGGTTGATCTGCTTCAATGTGGCGGTGTTGTGACCTCCCCGCCGGGCCGCAAAAATGCGGATCAACTGCCGGATCCCAGCGAGAGTCTTCAGGCTTCTTTGGTTCCCAGCAAGCTTCATGATGTAGGTGTGAAACGCAAGATCGGCCACCTCGAAACGCTCCATCTGTTTTTCGTCCAGGACCGGCTTCCGGCTGGCGTCCAATTCCTTGATCAGCGAGGTGAGAGCCGAAGCGATGGAGCGGAGGTCGCGAATCTCTCCGGCCGACGGCGCGCGTCCAGCGACCGCGCGTGCGGCCAGACCTTCAAGTGCTTCCCGCATTTCAAACAGCTCCCGGATATCGTCGCGGTCGAGAGTGATCACCACCACGCCGCGCCCGGGGACCGATTCCAGCAGTCCTTCACTAACCAATTGGCGGATCGCTTCCCGGGCGGGCGTGCGGCTGATGCCCAGTTCCTTGGAAATGGTGACGTCGGAAACAGGTTCTCCGGCGCGCAACCGGCGGGTCGAGATCTTGCGTTGGATGTGATGGTAGGCCACCTCACGCATGGGGCGGGAGGTCTTCGATATTCTGTTCACGGTTCCTAATGATTCTAGCAATGTATCCACGCTTGTACATCACGATGTATACACGACGCTCGTGCCAGAGGTATTCCCGTGGGTGAGCTTCTGACTTTGCAGATGGCCGGCGACTTGATTCTCGACGAGCCCAATCCCGACACCCTGTTTGACCTGTCACGGCATCAGCTTCAGGCGTGTGACGTCCTGGTGGGGCACGTCGAAGTTCCGCATACGGCGCGTGGTGTCGGGACGCATTTCGATGTTCCCGCACCGGCCAGCGATCCGGCGCATCTCCATGCCCTGCAGCGTGCGGGATTCCACGTGGCAACGTTGGCCGGGAATCACATCGCGGACGCCGGACCGAATGGAGTGGAGGACACGATCGCCGAACTCCGCCGCCTAGGCCTCGCGACCACCGGCGCCGGCATGAATCTGACAGAGGCAAGGCAGCCGGCGATTGTTGAACGCAAGGGACTGCGCCTGGGATTTCTCAGCTACAACTGTGTGGGACCGCGTGGGTCCTGGGCCGGAAAAGACCGTGCTGGTTGCGCGTATGTACATGTCTTGACGCACTACGAACTGGATCATGCATCTCCGGGCGGTCCACCCACGGTATACACATTTGCCGATCCAGACACGCTCGAGGCCATGGCGGCTGATATCGAAGCGCTCCAGCAGAAAGTCGACGTCCTGATGGTTGCCCTCCATAAAGGGCTCGGGCACACACCAGCGACCGTCGGCATGTATGAACGGCAGGTCGCCAAAGCAGCGATTGATGCGGGAGCCGATGTGGTGATGGGCCAGCATGCCCACATTTTGCAGGGGATGGAGGTTTACAAAGACCGTCCGATCTTTCATGGACTCGGCAATTTTGCGATCGCTACCAAAGCGTTGAACATCGATGGAAATTCCAGCCCGGAACGTCGCGCGTGGGCCGAACGCAGCCGAAAGTTGTTCGGTTTCGAACCCGACCCCGAGTACACAAACTACCCATTTCATCCCGAGGCGAAGAACGCCATCCTCGCCTACTGTGAGGCCGACCGTGGCGGTGTCCGGACCGCCGGCTTTCGCCCTTGCTTTGTGAATCGCTACTCCCAACCCGAAGTACTGGGTAATGACGAACGCGGACAAGCAGTCGCGCGATACGTACGGGACGTCAGCGCACGAGCAGGGCTGAATGCTGCTTTCGAATGGACTGGCGATCGCGTCCAGTTCTACCGCAGAAGGAATCTATGATGTCGAATCCGCGTCCACTCGAGGATATCACCGTCCTCGATCTCACAACGGCCTTGGCCGGACCATACGCCACGTTCCTGTTGGCGGGGCTGGGGGCTCGCGTCATTAAGATCGAGAATCCCGCGGGTCCGGATTCCTGCCGCGCGAACGCTCCCTACATTGGTCCCGACGGACCGCATTTGACACGCCAGCACCCGGATGACATCTCCGTATCCGCTATCAACCGGCTTCGCGGCAAGAAGGCCGTGACTTTGAACATGAAGCATCCGGCATCCCGCGCCGTATTCGAGAAGCTTGTGAAGAAGGCCGATATGCTGGTCGAAAACTTCAGCCGCGGTGTGCTGGAGCGGTTGGGCGCGGGCTACGCGGACGTGCATCGCATGAATCCCCGGCTGCTGTACTGCTCCATCACCGGATTCGGAAGCCAGGGCGAAGGCTCGGGGAAAGCGATGGACGCCATCATCCAGGCGCTCAGCGGCGCTATGATGACCTCGGGCGCAGCGGGCGATCCCCCTGTTCGCGTAGGTGTTCCGTTCGCGGATTTGTGTACTCCGTTATTCGGCGTGATCGGGCTACTTGCCGCGTTGCATCAATCGCAGCGCACGGGAGTGGGGCAGCACATTGATGTCTCCATGCTGGGCGTGATGACATCGATGGTCGCTTCTGAGCCGTTCGATCTTCTGGAACGCTGCGGGGTGCCACAACGCACCGGACAGACCGTGCCCCGCCTGGCGCCCTTTGGGGTTTATGCGACCGCGAACGGCTACGTGGCGATTTGCGCGCCCACGGAAGCGTTTGCTTCTTCTCTCTTTCATGCGATCGGACGCCCGGAGTTGTGCGAAGATGAGCGATTCCGGACTCGCGACGCCCGCGTTCAGAACGTAACCGAAGTGGATCGTGTTGTCGGTGAATTTACCGCGGCGCGTCAATCCGCGGATGTCGTCGCGATCCTGGCGCAGGCGGGCGTCCCGGCCGCCGAAGTTCGCAGTCCAGCGGAAGCGGTGCGAGACCCGCAGGTGGTCGCCCGCGGAGAGACAGTCCGATTGCAGCATCCTGGTGCGCTGGATGCGAACGTCTATGGGCCCGGACTACCGATCGTGTTCTCCGGGTCGGCAACCGGCCTCGATCAATCGCCGCCGGGCATCGGCGAGCACAATGGCGAAGTCTACGGGGAATTTCTGGGTTACACGGAGTCGGAACTGCGCGAGCTCCAATCCACCGGCGTCATCTAAGAGCAGGAA
>JAIQFI010000004.1 GCA_020073345.1 Terriglobia bacterium | reverse complement strand
CTCTTCAATTGGCGCCTTACCAGAGAGTGGATTGTTCACATTGAGGAACGGTACGGTACCATGTACATGGACGGTTCTTGTGGGGTTTTATGGGCTATACCGTGGTTCTACAGCGTGAGTCGGACGGCGGTTATGTCGCCAGCGTGCCGGTTTTGCCGGGCTGCGTTTCTCAGGGCGACACGCGGGAGGAAGCGCTCCAAAATATCCGGGAAGCGATTGAACTTTATGTTGAAGATTGCAACGCTGCCGGCGACGTCGTGCCGGAACAGGACGAGACTGAATTCGTTGAGCTGAAAACCGGCGCCCGTTGAGTGAAGCTTCCCACCGACATTTCAGGGCAAGATCTCCGAAGCGCTCTTGAGAAGGCAGGCTTCGAGTTCCGAAGACAAAAGGGGAGTCACATGATTTTGCGCCGGGCCTCGCCGTACGCACGTGTAGTGGTTCCAAACCATCGGAGAGTTCGGCTGGGTACACTGCGGCAGATTCTTCACGAAGCGGGACTCACCGTTGAGGAACTGAAAGAACTACTCTGACGGCGGAGCGACACTAACCCCTTTATGCAAGATCCGCCGAGGTGCGGGCCGCTATAATGGGGAGTTCATGAAAATCGATATTTTCAACCACATCTTCCCCCAGAACTACTTCGACGAGTACATCGCCGGCCCCAAAGCCCTGCCCGACATCGGCAAGCGCGTGCGCAACATGCCGACGATCGTGAACCTGGATGCGCGCTTTAAGGTGATGGACGAGTTCGGAGAATACTGCCAGGTCATCTCGCTCCCGGCGCCCGCGATCGAGGCGTTCGGCGGGCCTAAAGAGACTCCCGAAATTGCGCGGTTCGCGAACGACGGGCTGGCCGAGCTCACGCGGAAGCATCCCCAGCGTTTTCCGACCTTCATTGCCTCGCTGGCTATGAATAATCCCGACGAAGCGACCAAAGAGGCCATCCGCGCGGTGACCCAGTTGGGCGCGGGCGGCGTCCAGATTTTCACCAACGTCACCGGCGAGCCGCTCGATGAGCCCAAGTACCAGCCGTTCTTCGATGAGATGGCCAAACGCGATATCGGCATCTGGATGCATCCCGCGCGCGGAGCGAACTTTCCGGATTACATCACCGAGAAGAAATCGAAATACGAAATCTGGTGGACTCTGGGGTGGCCCTACGAGACCAGCGCGGCCATGGCGCGGATGGTCTTTTCCGGCCTGCTGGATCGGAACCCGGGAATCCGGATTCTGACCCACCATCTGGGCGGCATGATTCCGTATTTTGAAGGCCGCGTCGGCCACGGTTGGGACCAGTTGGGCACACGCACGTCGGACCAGGATTACGTCTCGCTGCTCAAATCGATGAAGAAGCGTCCGGTGGACTATTTCCACATGTTCTATGCCGATACGGCACTATTCGGAGCGGACGGTGCCACGAAGTGCGGCATCGATTTTTTCGGATTCGACAAGGTGCTGTTCGCTTCCGATGTGCCGTTCGAGCCGTCTCCGGGTTTGTACATCCGCGAGACCATTCGCATTCTCGACGCCATGGACATCACCGCCGCGCAGCGCGAGCAGATCTACCGCGGCAACGCGCTTAAGTTTTTGAAACCCGCCAAAGTCCTGCAAACCGCATGAATATTCGAACCTGTTTAGCTGTTGCAGTTCCGTTGATCGCTTTCACCGCTTTCCTCTATCTGGCGCCGGTGCCCGCCGCCGGCCAAGGAAAAGCCAAAGGCTATACCGCGCCGCGCACCCCGGACGGCCACCCGGACCTGCAAGGCATCTGGCAGGCGATGAATACGGCTGCGGTGAATCTCGAAGATCACATCGCGGTACTGGACATGCCCGCCGGCCGCAGCGTCATCGTCGATCCCGCTGACGGCAAAATCCCGTACAGACCGGCAGCCGCGCAAAAACAGAAAGAGAATTTCAAGAACCGTGCCAAGGACGATCCGCTCAACATCTGCTACATCCCCGGCGTTCCGCGCGTGATGTATATGCCGTTCCCGATCCAGATCGTGCAGACGCCCAAGTTTGTGCTGATGGCCTCCGAATTCGCCCACACGCTGCGCCGCATTTTTATGGACGGCAGCAAGCATCCGGATGTCGCCCTGTTCTGGATCGGCGATTCGCGCGGGCGCTGGGACGGCGAAACGCTGGTCGTCGACGTGGCGAACAACCTTCCCGATACCTGGTTTGACCGGTCCGGCAACTTCCACAGCGACGCGCTGCACATAACCGAGCGCATCACCCGCACGGATCCCGATCTCATCAGCTACCAGGCGACCCTTGAGGATCCCCAGGTTTTCACCCGGCCGTGGACCATCCAGATGCTGCTCTACAGGCATCGGGAGCCCGACTTCAAACTGCTCGAATACGAGTGCAACGCATATCTCGAGGATTCCGAGAAGGAGCGCAAATGAGACGCCTGAATGCGCTGAACCTGGTGTTGGCCGCACTGACGGCCGCAGTGCTCATGACGTTCGCGCCCATTCCCGGCGCGGGTCAGGAACAAAAGGGCGGCCGGGGCGGTAAGGGTAAAGGCGGGCCTCCCGGCGGCGAACAATACGGCCCATATTATGCGGCTCCCGTGAAAGCGGGCGAGCCTGTCGGGCGCACTCCCGATGGACAACCGGACATGCAGGGTTTCTGGACGCCACGCTTCAATCAGGCGATTTTCGAGATTCAGGATCACCCCACGGCGCAGCCTGGAATCGGCCCGGGCAAAGGCGCGATTGTCGACCCCGCCGACGGCCGGATTCCCTACAGGCCGGAGGCTGCCGCGAAAGCCAAAGAGTTGCTGACCAAGCAAATCTATCTTGAGCCGGAAGCGCACTGTTACGTGTCCGGCGTTCCCCACGCGGCGTACCAGCAGTTCGGGTATCAGATCGTGCAGCCGGCTGGATATGTTTTGTTCCTGACCGAGTACGCGCACACGTATCGAGCAGTTCCCACCGATGGGCGTCCGCACATCTCGCCGAACATCCATTTATTCCGCGGCGATTCCGTGGGTAAATGGGACGGCGGGACGCTGGTGATCGATACGACCAATCAGAACGGCAAAACCTGGTTCGACATGGCGGGAAACTTCACCACGCAGGCGATCCACGTGGTGGAGCGGATCACGCCCGTGGATACCAACAACATCAACTACGAAGCCGTGGTGGACGACGCAAGCATCTACACGCAACCCTGGAAGATTGCCGGGCAGCTCGGGCGGCATCCCGATCAGAGCATGGAGCTGATGGAGTTCGCCTGCGTTGAAGGCAACCAAGATCTGGTCCACTACACCGAAGGCGTCGGTGGCAAGGCCAAGGAAAAAGCCCGCTAGCGGGGCCGGCCTTCAGGCCGGCTGCTACTTCAAAATGCTCGCCCGCTTGATGTAATCGAGCTTGGGAAACCGCGGGATCAGGTAAGCGTTGGCTCCTTCTTCGAGAGCCCCCGGATCGATGAACTTTCCTTTCGGCCGAAGGTCGCCATAGCCCGCGTAGAACTTATTCAGGACCTCCAGGCCCTCGACAACCTTGGCGAACGGCACGAAGCCCTGCTCGTCGAGGATTGCGTTGTTGTTCAAGTTGATGAAGATCTCCGTGGCTCGCGTATTCTTACCGGATTGCGCGAACGCCAGGGTGCCGAGAAGGTTCTTCTGCTGCGGCGGATCGTCGACGATCACGAGGTTGCGCCAGACGGTGTGAACGTCGTAATCGCGATGCACGCCGAACTGCACGATGAATTGGGGAACCACGCGGAAGAAGCGGCCCTGTGTGAAGTAGCCCATGCGGACCAGCTCGTGGAACCGGTCCACGCCGCGAGGCGCCCAGGCGCGGATCGCTTCCACCACAATGTCTCCTTGGGAGGTTTCGAACTTCACCCGGAAGACTGCAGGAACGACGACCTTTTGCTCCCGGCAGGAAGAAAGGAGTATCGCGAGGAGAACTACAGTCGCCCCGGCTCGCATGGCGTTGGCTTACTTCAAAATGCCCAGCAGCTCGACCTCGAAAATCAGAGTCGCGCCGGGGGGGATCACGGGAGGAGCGCCGCGCTGGCCGTAAGCGATTTCAGCGGGGCACACGAGATGCGATTTGCCGCCAACTTTCATCTTCTGAACGCCCTCCGTCCAGGCGGGAATCACCATGTTCAAGGGAAACTCGGCCGGCTCATTTCTTGCATAAGAGCTATCGAACTCTTTGCCGTCGATCAGCGTGCCACGGTAGTGGACTCGGACGGTATCGGTCGCTTTGGGAGAGGCGCCCGTGCCGGGTTTCAGCTCGCGATACACCAGGCCGCTGGACGTCTTCTGCGCCCCGGGCTCCGCGGCGGCTTTTTCAAGGTAGGCTTTGAAATCGGTCATGTCAGTTTAGGGATTGATTCCCAGCAGTTCGATCTCGAAAACCAGAGTCGCGCCGGCGGGGATCGACGGGCGGCCTTGGTCTCCGTAGGCGATGTCGGAAGGGCACACCAGCCTCGACTTGCCGCCCACTTTCATCCGTTGCACAGCTTCCGTCCAACATGCAATCACGCCGTTGAGCGGGAATTCGGCGGGCGCATTCGTTTTGTAGGAGCTATCGAATTCGGTCCCATCGATAAAGGTGCCGCGGTAGTTCACTCTAACCTTGTCGGTTGCCTTCGGCGATGAACCCGTGCCAGCGGCCAGTTCGCGATACACCAATCCGCTAGGAGCGTGTGTGGCTCCAGGCTCGGCCGCCGCTTTATCGGCAAAGGCCTTACCGCGTGCCTTTTCCGCGACCGCGGCGCGAGCAACCCGGGCCTGGGCGAAGGTGTTGATCTTCGGCCCCCATGTGTTCAGATCGACGGCGGGCTTGCCAGCCGCGGCGTCCGTGAGAGCCTGCTTGAGGATCTCCAGCTCGGCGCGCGAAAGCCCGAGCTGCGAAAGCTGCTGTGACATGCTTAGCCCGATGGCGTAGATCGTCTTCTGGTCGTCCGTGGTCAAGGCTCCCGGCGCAGCTGCTGGAGCGCCGGCCTTGGTCGCCGGATCTGGCGATTTTGCGGGCGGGGTTTGCGCCATCAAGATCGCCGGTATAAGGAACAGGAATACACGCATTTGTCCAGGGTAACATTGAGGAATGTTGCGTCTCATATGTCTGGCAGCGGCGTGTTGTTGTCTCCTGGCCCAAGCTCCCGCCGGTAACCCGGCTAACGGCAAGACGCTCTTCACGAAATACGGATGCTTCCAATGCCACGGCACGCAGGGGCAGGGGACCACGGCGGGCGCTCGCCTGGCTCCCAAGCCGATCGCGCTGGCGGCGCTGATCGCCTATGTACGCGGGCCCAAGGGACAGATGCCGCCCTATACCGGCAAGGTCGTTTCGGATGCGGAACTGGCCGATATCCGCGCGTATCTCGCGTCGATTCCGGAGCCGCCGCCCGCTAAGAGCATCCCGCTCCTGAACCAGTAGAGTTCAGCGAGCCGCGGCCTTCAGCCGGACCTTGAAAAGATGGGTGCAGGCTGTGATATAGAGACCCTTGTTGTCCGCGTCGCCGAACGCAAGGTTGGTCGCGCAGATCCGCGGCCGGGGCTCACCCTGGATCTGCGGCAGTTGGAGGGTCCCCAGATGCTTGCCTTCCGGCGAGGTGATCCACACCTCGCCCGGACCCACCGCGTTGACCGAATAAAGATTCCCTTTCGAGTCGGTCTTCATGCCGTCGTTCCCCGCCGGAATAAATACCTTGGAGTTGGCGATGCGGCCGTCGGGCAGCACATCCCAGCGCAGCGTTTTCCCGAATCCGGCGGTCACGTAGAGATACTTCTCGTCGGGCGAGAACGCGATGCCGTTGGGAAACTCGCCCGGCCGGTCCTTGTCGCTATCGAGCAGCGTAATCGAGCCGTCCTTGACTCGATAGACTCCATTAAAAGGCAGTTCACGCAGGGGTCCCGTGGCTCCGCCGCGAAGTCCGTTCACGCTGTCGGTGAAATACACGGCACCATCGGATTTGACTACAACATCGTTGGGACCGCTCAAACGCTTGCCCTCGTAGCGATCCGCCAGTATCGTGCGCTGGCCGTCCTTTTCCAGGCGCGTCACCGTACGATCCGCCATGGCCGTAATGATCAGGCGGCCCTGCGGGTCGAGCGCCAGCCCGTTGGAGCCGATGAGCAGAATCGCCAGTCGGCCGCTGACGGTCTGCTGGCCGACGTTCAAGGTGTCGGTGCCTGTGTGGCCACTCTTTTCGAGGAACACCGAGAGCGGTTTTCCGGCCATCCATTTGTAGATCACATTCGCCGCGCAATCGCTGAACAGGAGATAGCCGCCGGCGGGTTCCTGGATCCACACGGGACCTTCGGTCAGCCCGAAATGCTCGCCCAGGATTTCGATCTTGGCGTCGGTGGAGATGATCGCATCCAGGGCCGGGTCCAGCCGGACGACCTTGAATGGACGCGGTGCGGGCGCGGGCGCCTGGGCGACGAGCACTGTGGCGAAGAAAAGCGCGACGAGCGGCCTGAATAGCATCAGTTCAAGTCCGGCGACTGCAGCAATGGATTGCTCCACGCCTTGTTCCGCACATGCGTACGCTTCTTGATCCGCCAGCCGGCCGCGGTCTTCACGTACTGATCCTCGTAGCCCCCGTATCGCGTAACGTCGCGCGGACCCTTCTCGCCTATGGACACCAGGTAGACGCGTCCGCTCGCTCCCTCCGGCGTCGGCGTGATCACGTGGTTCACCATCAGGTGGCTCCAGTCCTTCCAGCCGACGTTCTTGCAGCCCAGCGATCCTCCTCCGGCCGCGGCCGCCAGTTGTTCGCGGCCCTTGGCGCGCGTCAGGCCGCCCTTCTTGAAGCCTTCCTCGGTGATGTTGTCGACAAACTCGCCATCTGGTGTGTACAGGTCGGCATAATCGTAGCCGTTGTTGGAACACGAATCGATGGCCTGCGCGTAGCGGTTCGCCAGTTGCTGGATCTCGATGTAATCCAGCGCGGTCAGCGCCGGTCTTGGCTGCGCGCGAACCGCCACCAGCGTCAAAACACCGATGCCGAAAATGCCGGCTGCGATCAGTTTCTTGTGCCGCATGATTGCATTCTCCTTATTTGCCGTTGCGCGCCGGAATCGTCCACAGGTACAGCTTCCGGCTGAAATAGCCCTCCTCCGGGCTATCCACAGTAAACTCCTTCTCCGGTTTCCAGTCGCCCATGTCGAAGGTGTTGGAAACCACGCGAGTACCCGGGCGTAGCTCTGCCTCCAGCTTGGGGCGAAGCCGGGCGTTCACGCTGGTTAAGAGAAACAGCGTGACCACACTAGCCTCGCGGATATTGGCCTTGAACAGGTCATTCTCCTCGAACCGGACCAGTTGTTCCACGCCGGCCTTCTTGGCGTTCTCGTTGGCTTCCTTGATGCGCTGCGGATCGATGTCGATTCCCACGCCCCGCGCGCCGTAAAGCTTGGCCGCGGTGATGACGATGCGGCCGTCCCCGCAGCCCAAGTCGTAGACCACGTCATTTTTGGACACGCCGGCCAGCTTGAGCATGGCTTCGACGGCCGGCTGGGTCGTGGGCAGGTAAGGCACCTCCGGCGCTTGTTTTGGCGCCTGCGCCGCGGCGGTCGAAAGGAGCAGAATTGCGGTTGCTAGGGGTCGCATCGTTCGCCTCCAGACGACCAGCGTATCGCATCTGTATAAAACCGTCATTTCATCCGATAGAAGCCCGAAAGACATCCAAGTAGCGCACAATAGATAAGTGAGGGAGCTTCCGTGAATCTCGCGGGATTTTTCGGCTGGCCAACCCGGCTGAACGGGTCGGGACCTCGCCACCCATCGCGTGCGGCCCGCAAGGCCATTCTGCTGTGCCGCAACCTGCTATCGGAGCGTGGCGAAGTCTCCGGCACACTCCTGGCCGGCGAGGCGCTGGCGGCGTATCAAGCGCTGGACGAGGCCTCCCGCGCGGGGTTCTTCGATCTTCTCGTCCAGGAGTTCTCTCCGGATCCCGAGCAAGTCGGACGCGCCGGGGACGCCTACCGCACCAACCCATCCCCCGAGAATCTAGCCCAATTGCAAGCTTCGGTCGTATCGCCCCGTGAGGAGCTGTTCCAGCGCCTGAATCTGGCGTCCGGCGGCACCCGAATCCTAGTGCAGTTGCGCAGCCGGCTGCTGCGGAAGCTGGATGAGAATCCGCACTGGGAGCCGGTGGCGACGGATTTGGAGCGCCTGCTGATCGCCTGGTTCAATCGCGGATTTCTGGAGCTGCGCCGCATCGACTGGCGCACCTCGGCGCTGGTGCTGGAGAAGCTGATCCGTTACGAGGCGGTGCATGAGATCCAGGGCTGGAACGATCTGCGCCGGCGGCTGGAAGCCGATCGCCGCTGTTACGCGTTTTTCCATCCGGCGCTTCCTGACGAGCCCATCATCTTCATCGAAGCGGCGCTCACGCACGGTATGAGCGAGAGAGTGCAGCCGCTGATCGATCCCGACTCTCCCGTCCTGCCGCCGGAATCGGCGGACTGCGCGATGTTCTATTCCATCACCAATTGCCAGGAAGGCCTGCGCGGGGTGCCGTTCGGCAGTTTCCTGATCAAGCAGGTGGTGGAGGACCTGGGCCGGGAATTCCCGCGCATCCGGAAATTCGCGACGGTTTCCCCGGTGCCCGGCTTTCGCGAGTGGCTGGCGGCGAATCCGGAGATCGCCGATTTGCGGACCAAACTGGAACGGCCTTTATGGTGGGAGAATAAAGTGCTTTCCGAAGAACTTCGCCAGGAGCTGGTCCCCCTGTGCGCTCGCTATTTGCTGCAAGCCAAAAACGGCCGTGAGCCGCTCGATCCGGTGGCGCGTTTTCATCTCCGCAACGGAGCGCGGCTGGAGCGAATCAACTGGCTTGGAGATACCTCGGCCGCGGGGATGCAGCGCTCCGCGGGCCTGATGGTGAATTACTTTTACCGGCTTTCCGACCTGGACCGGAATCATGAATCCTATACACGCGACTACGAGATCGTGGCTACGTCTGAGATCGAATCGATGGCCAAGCGCAAGGCCTCCCGTCCCGTGACGCCGGCAAACGACAAGCGCCTGCCCGCATAACCTCACAATTGGCGGTCCGATCTTGGCCACTCGTACGTTCCTTGCCCTGATCGGGGCGCTCGCTGTATAGTCAAGAGCGCCGTGAAGCATTTTGCTGGAGTCTGCGCCCTTACGGTCTATGGTTCCCTTGTGCTCGGCCAGACAGTCGCCGTTCCCGCCAAGTGGGTGGGGACATGGGCGCTGAATGTGAAAACATCGACCTTCGGGACGATCCTAATACCCGGTGCGCCCGTCGGCTTCACAGTCGGAAGCCAAACCTTGAGCATCAAACAGACCGCACAAGAAATTAGGCTTTCCGGCGAGACCGTGTTTTCCGACAGTAACGGGTCTCATTCAGCTCACGATGACAACAGCTTGAGTCTCGACGGCAGGGAAACCGTCGTCGGCGCAATATCTCTTTCCTTCAGGCGAATCGATGACTCCACTTTCGATATCGTCAGCAAGGCAAAAATCAACAATCGCAATTTCGGGGAAGTCAGCCGTTTCTCATTTTCGTCCGACGGCGGGACGCTGACTGAGACGAAAACGCAGACTGAAAGAGAAGTTGTGCCCGAAGGCGTGGATAAACCAAGGGCGCGGTTATTAAAACCTCCACGTCTGTTCTTGTCTTTAACAAAATCCATGAGAAGTAAAGGCCCCTCGCGCCGATTATGATATGCTGCATCCCCGAGGACTCAAGAACATGAAAACCATGGCAGTTCGAATCGCCCCGCTTGCGCTTGCAATGTTGCTGTTCGGCTGCGCGCAGGCTCCGCCGCCAGCGCCGCCCGACACCCGCGCCGCGGACGAGAAGACCATCCGCGATATGGAAACAGCGTGGGTAAAGGAATTCGCCGCGAAGGACATCGACAAGATCGTCGCGCACTATGCCGAAGATGCGACGGTGATCCTGTCCAACGCGCCCACCATGGCCGGAAAGGATGCCTTTCGAGCCGGCATGAAAGATTTTCTGGCCGATCCCAAGTTCTCCCTGGATCTGAAAACCGCCAAGGTCGACGTCTCGAAAGACGGCCTGGCCTATTCGCAGGGTACCTACTCGGTTACCGGCACCGACGCGAAGACCAAAAAGGTGATGACCGAAGCGGGCCGCTACATCGAGGTGTACAAGAAGCAGGCCGACGGCTCATGGAAGGTCGTGGAGGACATCAACAGTCCGGAAGCTCCCGCCGTTCCCGCTAAGTAGCGGTGCAGCTTTCAGTCCGCCTACTTCTTCGCGGCGCTCGCCGCCGCGGGGCCTACCGCGCCCTTGGTCGCCGAATCCCAATGCTCGACCAGCTTCCCATTCACGACTCGCAGCATGTCGAACCATGTGGTGGTGTACTTCTTACCCGGAGCCGACGGGTCGTCATACTCTTTTACGAACGATAGCGTCACGTAGTCGCCCTCGGCCTGGATCGCCACGAGATCATCGAGCGTCGCAGGAATCGGCGGAAGCTGCTTCGGCTTGATCGCGTTGAAGTACGCCTTAAAGCCGGCTATTCCGGTTTCGGCATTGGGGTTGTGCTGCATGTAGTCGACAGCCATGTACTTGTCCGCTTCATCCACACGGAATCCGCGCAGCACAATGCGGAAAAAGTCGTACACGAGCTTCTTGTTCGCGGCAAGTTTCGGATCGCTGCTCTTGAGCATCGCGGCCTGATCCTTGCCGGGGACTACGGGCAGCGCCGCGAAAACGGGTGCGCAAGCCGCAGCCAGCATAACGGCATAACCAAATACGTTCATGTTTGTGCTCCTCAGATTTATTTTCCTACCAGATGCTTGACGTCCACATTGTTTTCCTGGCAGATGTACTCGAACAGCTCCCCGCCGGGGACGAACGGAATCAGATAACTGGTGGTCCATGGCTTGGTGTACATCTCCGGATCGTCGATGGTGACTTCGTAGCGCATCGACAGCTCATTGAGGCGCGTGAACTTCTCCATCACGTGCAACGCTTCGGAATGCGGATGGCCGTCCTGGTCGAGCCAGGTCCGGTCATTGAACCCGATCACGTCCGTCACCAGCGTGTCGCCTTCCCAGTGTCCGATCGCATCCCCCAGATACGTGGGATTGGGGTCCTTAGCATGCGGTCGGCCGTCGGTGTAGATGGTCCGCCATATATGTGCGGCGCCTTCGAAAATGAATATCACGCGGTCGGGCTGCTGGAAGATCTGGAATGGAAACGGGGTCGCATACATGCGCGGAATTCCGGGAGGCAGGCACAGCGCCTCCGGATCGTCCTTCGAAAGCGTCGCCAGATGCTGGTCGTAGATCTTTTTCGCCTCGGGCTTGAAGGGAACTTCGATCACCTTCTCGACAGGAGACCGGTTCGGCCCGCCCGTGCCGGTTCCCGATAGATTCACGATGGTCCGGGGATTCCAGGCGCCCTTTCCGTTCCCGAGATCGGGTTTGCCATCGGCCAGCCGGGGCGTGGGTTTCGGATTGGCAGCCTGCGCGCGTGGGACGTCGTTCAGCCGTCCGCCGATTCCTCCTTGCGCGGCCAAATGAGCCGGGATACTGGCGCTCAATGCCGCTGCCACCACGATCCGGGTAAACATAACGTTTTTGATGATAGCCTATGTGAGAGGTCATCGCCTATATGCATCGCAGCCGTCGCGAATTCCTGAAGGTATCAGCCGCTGGACTTGCTGGCGTAGGCATGGGATCGGCCATCGGCGCGGCCGCCGAGCCCGTGCTCGGAATGATCTTTCCTCCCGCCAACTACGAGGTTCCGCCCGAAGCGAAGCTCATGTACCCCAAGGGAATCCGCTTTCTGGGGAAGGGCGTCGGCCTCGAACGCATGACGCCGGAGGGCTACGACAAAGCCGTTCCTAAGATTCTTCCGGCGGCCGTGGAGCTGGCCAAGCAGGGCGCCAACGCCATCTCCATTATGGGCACCTCGCTCACCTTCTATAAGGGCGCGGCGTTCAACAATGACCTGATCGCCCAAGTGGCCAAGGCCACCGGGCTGCCTGCGACCTCCATGAGCCGGGGAATTATCGAAGGGCTGAAGGCCGTGGGCGCGAAGCGCGTGGCCGTCGCGACCGCCTATAACGAGACGGTCAACGGCCGCCTGCGCGTGTTTCTCGAGGAGTCGGGATTTGAAGTGCTGGGCGTGAAGGGCATGGGGATCGAGCGCTTCGAGGATCGTCCGCCCGTGACCCAGGACGAGCTTTTCAACCTCGGCGCCACCACGTATGACTCGATGTCCAAGGCGGACACGCTGCTGATCTCCTGCGGCGCGCTGAACACCCTGCGCCTGCTCGACCCGCTCGAGAAGCGCTGCAAGGTCCCGGTGGTTTCGAGCGCCCCTCACGCCTTATGGGCCAGCGTCCGGCTGCTGGGATTGAGCGGACAGGTGAAAGGCTACGGCCGTCTGCTGTCCCGGGCGTAATTCCTGGCCGCATGAAAGCGAAAAGGACGCCCTTCGATCCCAAAACCTTCCTGGCCAAGGTCGGCGAAGGAAGGACCATTTCCGCCTACCGCAAGAATCAGCCGATTTTCACGCAAGGCGATCCGGCGAACGCCCTTTTCTACATCCAGAAAGGCAAAGTCAAGCTAACGGTCGTTTCCAGTCACGGCAAGGAAGCGATCGTCGCCGTCCTGGGACCGGCCGACTTCTTCGGCGAAGGGTGCCTGGCGGGCCAGCCGCGGCGCATGGCCACCGCCGCCGCACTTTCCGACTGCTCGGTCGTGCGGATCGAGAAATCAGCGGCGATTAAAGTAATCCGTAATCAGCCGCGCTTCTCCGAGCTCCTGATGTCCTATTTACTCTCCCGTAACATTCGGATCGAGGAAGATCTGGTGGACCGGCTCTTCAACTCCAGCGAGAAACGCCTGGCGCGGATTTTGCTCCTGCTGGCCAACTTCGGCAAGGACGGCAAGCCGGAGCAGGTGATTCCCAAGGTCAGCCAGGAGACATTGGCGGAGATGGTGGGGACCACCCGCGCAAGAGTCAGCTTTTTCATGAACAAGTTCCGTAAACTGGGCTTCGTCGACTACGACGGCAACCTGGAAGTTCACAGTTCGCTCCTCAACGTCATTCTTCACGACTGACGCCTCCAGCAAAAGTGAGCAGTTTTGTACAGACAAGCAGGGAAGTGTCCCTTATAATCGAGCCGCCTCGATTTCATGTATATTCGCTGCTCGGCGGCAATCGCGTTAGGCTTTGTGTGCGGCCTCCCGGGCCACGCACAGGAACTAGAACCACACACCATCAAGTCGAATCTCCAATACCGGCTGACCCGCGGGGATCTGCCGGACCTCTCGTTTGGTGTCGAGAAGCCCAAGACCGTCGAAGTGATCGGGGGCGGCGAAGCCCTGCTCAAGAGTTGCCTGAGCAATACAGCGACGTGGTCGAAAGATCCGCTCATGTTCCGCCTGGCGCACACGCACGCCACGGAAATCCAAAGCTGCCGTGAGAACAGCTCCCCCTCGATGCACGCCATCTTCCGGAGGGTGCCCAACAAACCGCTGCAGGCCTGGGTACATCTGGACGGACACGGCGCGCAAACCTCCGGGAGCCGGATGGTCCATTTAGGCGAGTTTCTCTATCACAAGATCAGGCTTCAAAATAATGACCAGGACCGGATGTTTGAAAACCTCCAGCGTTCGTTTTCGAGCTCGCTGCAGGCGCCTGCGGATCCGGCCATTCCGTTTACCGGCCACGAACGGTTCACGCTCTTTACCTCGAAGACGCTGACCCGCGTCCAGCCATATGCCTCGTCGATAATGTCTTCGGCCTTTCAGTTGTTCAGTCCCAGTGAAGTTTGGGGCCGTGGTATCGATGGCTTCACGAATCATCTGACAGCCTCCTTCACGCAGCGGGTGGTGACCTATGGCCTCCAGAGCGGCGCGGCGGCTGTATTGCACGAAGACTTACGGTACAAGCCGTCGCTTAGCGGCAACATATGGAAGCGGGCAGGCCACGCGCTCTCGAGCACTGTCGTTCTGGACACGCCGCGGGGCAACGACATCGCGTTTGCTAACGTCGTCGCGGCGGTCGGCAGCGGAATCGTCATCAATACCACCCATCCGGGGCGGGAAACGCTTACTCGTCCGGGCGCGTGGAATCTCGCTGCGTTGAACCTGCTGGGGTTCGCTCAGGGCAACCTTTGGACCGAGTTCAAGCCCGACCTCAAGCACCTGGTGCGAAGCAAATTCCTCCACCGAAAGTAGCCGCCTGCAAATGCATCGCTCCCTTGCACCAGCCAGGTGGAAGGGCTACGATTTTTGAGTGTCTCAAATTCTCATCTGGAAGCCTCCGTTCGCCATGAAAGCCGCACTCCGATTGTGCATGGCGGGGGTGTTCGCTCTCACGTTGTCAGGACAGGCTCAACCGCGAGATGTTGACGGCTGGGGCAAGATCCACTGGGGCATGACGATTGCCGAAGCGAGCCAGGCCTATGTGATCGACCGGCATGAAGACAATGATTTCCTGACACAGCTCATCGCGCAACCAATCCAGATCGGCGACATCATTATGAAGCTTTCCATCGGAGCCAAGCATGGCGCCGAACAGGTCAGCCGGGTGCGCCTGTGGATGTTTTTTGGCCGTAAGGATTCCGAGCCAGGCGCCAGCGCCAAGGACTTCGATACACTCAAGACCCAGTTGATCCAGAAATACGGACCTCCGGTAGACGGGGAAACGAAAACAGAAGGCACGGACGGCATAAAAACATTTTTGTGGACATTCCCTTCGACCTCGATTCGATTGACAATCACGCAGGGCCCAAACAGTCAGGGGCGCATTGATTTGGAATACATCGCGACGGACAGAACAGCTCTGGACGCGCTGTAGCCAGCGTGAATGTTACTCCCGAATTACAATGAAAGTCGTGGGTAAAGCAATTGGACTCATCGTGTTCGGCTGCTGCGCCTTTCTAGCCATAGGACAAGCCAGTGACTTTCGCAAAGCCGCCTGGGGCATGACTCGCGCGCAGGTCCTGGCGGCGGAAGCGGCCAAACCCAGTGACGTTCGCGAAAGCAGCGGCGAAATCATCGTGCGCTACGATTCGATGCAATTGGGTGAACTGGCCTGCCGCGTGGTCTACATTTTTGCGCACGACAAACTGGTGCGGGCGAAGTATGTCTTCGATGCGGAGCACGGCGATCCCAACGACTTCATTCGGGATTTCAGGGCCATCGAGCCGTTTTTGCACGATCAGTACGGGAAGCCCGTGAGTGAACGGGCATTCTGGTCCGATGCTGCATTACAGGACGAGCCGAAGTCCTACCTGGAGCAAGACCGGGCATCCGCCGCGGACATCCTGCCCTCTGACAAGTTTGCAGGGCCCTCGATTGCCGCCGGCCATCTCAAGCTGTACACTCGCTGGCGGGGAGACCGCACCAAGATCTCGCACGGTTTGACTGGAGAGGATTCCCGCATCACGCACCAAATCGAATTCCTCAGCGTGGAGCTGGAGAAGTTCGAAAACGAAGTGCGCGGCATCTCCGGCGCAAATAAATGAAGATCGGGCTGAATTTACTCGGCGCACTCCTGGTGCTCTTCGGCACGATTTGGTTCCTGCAAGGGATTAACGTGCTGCCGGGCAGTTTCATGACCGGAGATATTCGATGGGCCTTCTACGGTGGGGTCGCGGTCACTGTGGGAGCTTTCGTGCTGCTCACTACCAACCGCCGCCGGCGGAAAACTTAATCATTCCGACCGCAACGCCTCCGTCGGATCCACGCGAATCGCCCGCCGGGCCGGGACGAAGCACGCCAGCAGCGCGACGGCGATCAGCAGCAGCGACACTGCAGCGAACGTCGCCGGATCGGTCGGCTGGACTCCCCACAGCTGCGAAGCGATCAGCTGCGACAACGCGAGTGATCCTGCCAGTCCGAATAGCACGCCGAAGGAGATCAGAACCGCCGCTCGGCCGCCGATCAGGGCCAGCACTTTGCCCGGACTCGCGCCTAAGGCCATGCGGATGCCGATTTCGCGTGTGCGCTCCGCCACAGAGTACGCCATCACGCCGTAAATCCCGATGGCTGCGAGTATCGTGGCCACAAACGCGAAAACGCCCAGTACCCCGGCAAGAATACGTTTGTCCCGCATTCCGCCGCCCCAAAACTGTTCCATGGTCTGGATCCTGGTGATCGCGTGATCTGGATCGACGTCCGCTACGGCGCTGCGCGCTTCCGGCACCAGGCTCATGGGATCGCCCGAGGTGCGCAGCAGAAAAGTCATCTGGCCGAACATGTTCGCGCTCGGTCCGCGATAAGCCGGAGACTGCTGCAGATAAGAAGCGTAAATGGCCGGCAGTGGATCGGACCGGTCGCGCCGCGTCGGAATATCCCGCACCACGCCGATGATTTCCCGAGGCCGCTCGCCCGAGACGACTCCTAGCATTAAACGCTTCCCAATTGGATCTTCGCCTGGCCAGAAGCGCCGCGCCATGGTCTCGTTGATGATCGCGACCCAGGGCGCGGACGCGGAATCGAAATCGTTCAAGTCTCGTCCCCGCACCAAACGGGTCTTCATCGTGGCAAAGAAATTTGGAGTGATCAGAAAATACACGGCGCTAAAAGTGTTTCGATCGGCGGCGTTTTCCGGCGTGGGCCTATCCTCAATGCTGAAGCTCATGGTACTGAGGACGAGGCCGTTCACGGGAGGATGGGAGATGCCCGCGACGGACTCCGGGCCCCGCATCGTTCGGAGGTGCTCATAGACGCGCTGGATGGCAGGGGTTGGCGATGGGTCGATCGCGGAGTACGGTGCTCCTTGAAAGACGCCCATGTTGCGCACGTACTGCTGCTGGGGAATACGGTATTCGAATGTAAGCAGACCCGACGGATCAAAGTTGAGGTCGAATCCGGCCAAGCGGACGAAACTATTGATCAGAAGTCCGGAGCCGATCAACAGGACCAACGCCGATGCGATCTGCAACGTGACCAGTGCTGACTGTAGCCGATTGCGCCTATATGGCGATCCGGCACTTCTGGTCGATTCCTTGAGGGGCCCCGCGAGATCCAACTGAAAGCAGGCGATCGCCGGACCGATGCCAAAGATCAGGCCGGTTACCGTCGAAAGCAAGCCCAGCAAGGCGAGGAGTGGAAGATCCACGACAACGTCGGCCATTCGCTGGGCGGCCGGCGGCGGGTTCATCTGGAGCAGCGCCCTGAGGGCTCCCCAAGCGACGAAGGTTCCCAGCGCTCCGCCGATCAGGGACAGCATCACGCTCTCGGTCAACATCTGTCGCACGACACGGCCGCGTCCGGCGCCTAGAGCCATTCGCATGACGATTTCCGGGCGGCGGGCGGCGCCGCGGGCCAGCAACAGACCGGCGATATTCGCGCACGCGATCAGGAGAACCAGCGCCACCGCTCCTTCCAGTGTCGCCAGCGGAATCTTCATCCAGCCGTACCAAGCGTCGCGCAGCGTTTGGACGCGAATCCGCCAACCTTTGTGGCGGTCGGGAAAATCGCGCGCGAGCTGATCGCCGATCCCATCCATTTCGGCTTGCGCCTGCTGCACGCTCACGCCAGGCTTCAAGCGCGCCGCTACTTCAAAGAATCGTGCCGATCCCTGCAATTGGAAGTGATTGATCCCCAGCGGAACCCAGTATTCGGTTTCCGCAAGCGGATATCGGAAATCCGGTGGCATCACACCGATGATGGTCAGGTTGGTGCCGCTCAAACGCACTTGTTTCCCGAGCACACCAGGGTCACCCCCGAAACGGCGCTGCCAAAGCCGATGGCTGAGCACCATAACTGGGGCGGGATGGTCGATCTCAGCTTCCGCCTCGGTGAACGTACGTCCCAGAAGCGGCTGAACGCCGAGGGTTACAAAGAGCGACGGGGCGAATCCGTGCCCCTCGATTCGTTCCGCGGGCCGTCCATCCTCCTCCGCACCGAAATCCCTGGAATGGTCGGCAATGGAGGCGCCCATGGATTCAAAGCTGCGGCTCTGCTGCTTCCACGCGAGGTAATCGGGAATAGAGGCGCTATTGCTCAGGGCCGGATTCCACTCTGGATAGGTGCGCAGCAAAACCAGCCGGTTGCCATCGGGGAAAGGAACATTCCCCAGTAGCGCCGTCCGTAGCGCGCCGAGAATGGCGGTGTTCGCTCCGATGCCCAGGGCCAACGAGATCGCCACGATCAAAGTGAATCCGGGACTCTGACGCATCATTCGAACGCCGTATCTACAGTCCTGCCACAGATCCTGCAGCCAGCCGACACGACGCTGGTCGCGGCATTGCTCTTCGAGCAGGGCGACGTTGCCTAGCGCTCGCCGCGCCGCGAGCCGCGCGTCCGTGAGGGCCATTCCTTCGGCAATATTCTCTTGGACCAGCTGCTCGAAGTGGAACGCGAATTCCTGGCCAAGTTGGACGTCGAGATTGTCCTTGTGCACCAGGGAGCGGATTCGCTGGCGCCAGACCCGGAGTGGCCGCGAGAGAATCATTCGAATACCGTCAGTTTACTCGTGCCGTAAGGCTACCATGGGCTCCACCCGCATGGCCCGCCGCGCCGGTAGATAGCAGGCCGCTAGTGCGACCAACGTAAGCAGGGCCGCGGCTGCGAAGAAGATCAAGGGATCGGCGAAGGAGATCGAGAACAGGAATCTCCCGAGCACCCGCGTCACAGCAGTGGCTCCCATCAGACCTACGGCGACGCCTAAGATCACCATCCAGGCGCCCTGGTTCAGGATCATCCCCAGAACGTTTGGGGGAGTGGCGCCCAGAGCCATTCGGATGCCGATTTCGCGCGTGCGTTGCGCGGCGCCATAGGACATCACGCCGTACACCCCCACTCCCGCCAGAAGCAGTCCCAGGAGGCCCATGGCGCCGGCCTGAATCGCGCCCACTCGAAGAAGAAAGAAGCCTTGAGCTCCGTTCACTGCTTGTGCCATGGTCTGAAAACTCACCGGCATCACGGGGTCGAGCGCATGGATTTCCCTCTCCACGCGGCTATTCAGCGTCTCGGGATCCACCAAAGATCGCACATGCAACACCCGCATCGACGCGAATAACTGAGTGAACGGCACGTAGAAGTACGGCAGAGAGCCTTCCACGACAAACAGGTATTTGCTGTCCTTTGCGACGCCCACGACTTCGACCAGCGGGGATTCCGCCGACTTCATGCGGAAACGCTTCCCGATAGGATCCTGATTCGGCCAATAGCGCTTGGCCATGGTCTGATTGACGATCGCAACCAGCCGCGTCGATTCGGTGTCTGAGTCCTGGAACGCGCGCCCACGCAAAATCGGAATCCGCATCGTGTCGAAGTATGGGGCATCCACGGTGTTGTATCCAACGGAAGGCGGCTGTTCGCCGGGATCCACCGCGTGTCCCTCGATATAGACGTTCTCTCCGGATCCGATCAATCCCAAGGGGGCGCTAAACGCCAGGCTGGCGGACTGCACTTCGGGCCAAGACTGCACTCTTCGCTCTAGTTCGTTGTAAAAGTCGCGTGTTCGCTGCTTGTCGTAGCCGATCCACTGAGGATTCATCCTCGCGTTCAACACGTGATCGGGAGCATAGCCGAGATCCAGGCTTTGGGCACGCTGGAGACTGCGGACGAACAGTCCGGCGGCAACCAACAGCACCAGCGAACCTGCCACCTGGCCGGCTACCAGCAGGCCGCGGATGCGCTGGCGCCGCGGACCGCTCGAATTGCTGCGGCTGCCGTCGTGCAGCGCTGCGCCGGGCTCGGTGCGCGAAACGCGAAGAGCCGGCCAGATCCCGATGAGCCCGCCCGCGAGGAGAGCCGCCGACAGAGCATAGCTGAACACGCGCCAGTCGAAGCTCACATCGAACCGGACAGGCAAATCCGATACGAGACCGGGCAGGGCATCCGCAAACGCCTGGCTGGCCCACTTCCCGACGATCATGCCGGCAAGGGCTCCCACCAGTGCAAGCAGCACGCTTTCGGTCAGCGTCTGACGAATCAGACGTCCTCGTCCCGAGCCCAATGCCGCTCGGATGGCCATTTCGCGCTCCCGGACCGTCGCGCGAACCAGCAGGATATTCGCGATGTTCATGCAGGCCACGGTCAGCACCAACGCTGCCAAAAAAAGCAGGGAGAAGCGGATGAACGGAAACATTTCCATTCCGGTGCGCAACGGAATCGGCCGGGCGAGCGGCTCGGGCACCACGCGTGCGCCGGTTCCCTTGTCCGTGGCCGGGTACTCATCTTCCATGCGGAGCGTCAGCACGTTCATCTCTGACTGCGCCTCATCCACACTCACATGCGGCTTCAAGCGTCCGAGTACCGTCAGTGGACGCACATTGCGGCTGACAAACATTTCGTGAGCCCATTCGTTGTCGGTTAAACCCCGCAGCGGAACGTATCCTTCCATTTCCAATCCTTCATAGACGCCGTGGAAGTCTTTCGATGCGACGCCAACGACGGTCGCGGCCCTGCCGTCCACCTGGACCTGCTGGCCGACCAAGTCAGGATCGCCGCCGAATCGTCTTTGCCAGAACGAGTATCCGAGCACCATCACCAACGGCGCGTGTTCGTTTTCGCCTTCGCCCGGCTCCAATAAGCGGCCCGCCGCCGGTTTTACTCCCAAGGCCGAGAAGTAATTTCCCGTGACTGCGCTGTACATGAACTGCGTGGCCTTCCCGCCGAAGCTGAATCCGCCCAGGCGCGGCGAGTAGGCGAACAGATCGCTGAACTTGTCCGTTTGATGCCGGAAATCCTCCAGAGCCTGAAATGAGAAGCGGAACCGCAAGCCTGTCTCGTCGCCCTTGGTGTCAGCGGCAATCACCACCAGCTGCTCGGGCGACCTCGCCGGTAGAGGGCGCAGAAGCCCGTTCAGGATGCTGAACACCCCGGTATTGGCTCCGATGCCCAGGGCTATGGTGACCAGCAGCACCAGCGTGACGCCCGGCTCCTTGGCGAACTGCCGGCCGGCGTAGCGCAGGTCCTCATCCAGTTCACTGAGCCAAAACATCAGGTCAAGCCTTTTTGAGAACGAGTCCTACGGCGGAGGAAAGCCGGTTCCAACTGTCCACTTCCCGCTCCAATTGTTGTTTACCTTCACGCGTCAGCGCGTAGAACTTGGCGCTGCGTCCGAGTTCCGTATCTTTCCACTCCGAGTCGATCCATCCGCTTTGTTCCAGACGGTGCAATGCCGGATAGAGCGAGCCCTGTTGTACAGAAAGCACCTCTCCCGATAACTGCTGGATGCGTTTGGAGATCGCCCAGCCATGCAGAGGCTCGCGCGAAAGCGTTCTCAGGATCAGCAAGTCAACGGTGCCTTGCAGAAGATCGGACGGTTTGGGCATATGAAGATTCTCTCTTGACAACGAAGCCTAGAACATCGACAATTGTAGCCTAGACTATCGACAATAGTCAAGGTAATGCGATTCGGCTACATTTTCGTTTTCGCTGGACTCGCTTGCGCGGCGGGAAAAACCAATGTGCTGTTCTTCATTTCGAGCGACTGCCCCATTTCCAACTCTTACGCGCCTGAAATCCAGCACCTGTGCGGAGACTACGGAAAGAAAGGCGTGAGTTGCTCCCTGGTGTATGAAGACGTGGGAATAGACGAATCCTCTGTGCAAAAGCACTTGAAGGAGTATGGATACACGGGAATTCCCATAATAATCGACGGCCGGCGGAAAATCGCGACTCGGTCGCGCGCGACAGTCACGCCGGAGGCGGTCGTGATCGATACCAAGGGAGACATCCGGTATCGCGGCCGGATCGACAACTTCTATGCGGCTCTCGGCAAACCGCGCCAGCAGATCACGGCGCACGACTTGCGGGATGCGTTGGACGCGGTTCTGGCAGGCAAGCCGGTACCGAATCCGGAGACGAAGGCCCTGGGGTGCTACATCGTGCCTCCGGACATCTTGGGCAAATAGCGTATGACGACTAAACTGGCTGTTTCTTTATTCGCAATGGCTGCACTGCTTCCGGCGGCAGACAAAGTCACCTTCAGTGAGAACATTGCGCCGATCGTGTACGACAACTGCGTGACGTGCCACCGTCCGGGTGAGGCGGCTCCGTTCCCGCTCATCTCGTATGAAGACGTCAAGAAGCGCAGCGCGCTGATCGTCACGGTTACGAAATCCCGCTATATGCCTCCCTGGCACGCCACCCATGGCTACGGCGAATTCGCCGATGAGCGCCGTCTGACCGATCAGCAGATCGCGACCATCGCCGACTGGGTGCAGCAGGGCATGCCGCAAGGCGATTCCGCGAAGATGCCGAAATTGCCGCAATTCGCCGAAGGCTGGCACTTAGGGAAACCCGACTTGATCCTGGAAATGCCGGTCGGGTTCGAACTGCCCGCCAGCGGTCCGGATGTGTTTCGCAATTTCGTGATCCCGCTCAATCTCAAGGAAGACAAGTGGGTCCGAGCGGTCGAGTTTCGTCCCAGCGCGCGCAAGGCGGCGCATCACGCGCTGTTCGCATACGCCCCGGCCGGATCCATGGCCAGGATCGATGGTGTGGACGGGAAACCTGGATTCGGCGGCATGGGGACGGTGGGCATCGCGCCGGGTCAGGGGAACTCAGGAGGATTAGGCGGATGGGCTGTCGGCGGGACGGCCGAGTTCATGCCTGCCGAGCTCGCGATGCCGCTGCCCAAAGGCTCAGACTTCCTGCTGCAGATGCATTTTCATCTGACCGGCAAGCCGGAAACCGAAAAGTCGGTGGTGGGTATTTACTTCGCCGACAAAGCTCCGGAACGCAACATGACCGCGGTCGGGCTGCCGTCGCTGTTCGGTTTTGGCGCCGGGATCGATATTCCGCCGGGCGAAAAGAACTATACGATTCAAGACTCGCTAACGCTGCCTGTGGACGTGAAGGTATACGGTGCGGCAGCGCACGCTCACTATTTGGCCAAGGAAATCAAGGCCACCGCGACGCTGCCCGACGGCTCCATCAAACTGCTGATCTGGATCCAGGACTGGGATTTCAACTGGCAGGAGCAATACACCTACAAGCAAACGTTCGTCCTACCTAAGGGAACGCGCATCGACGCGATGCTCCGCTACGACAACTCCGCGGATAATCCCAGGAACCCGAGCAATCCGCCCAAGCGGGCATTGTTTGGCGAAGAATCGTTCGACGAGATGGGTGGCGTGGGGCTAAACCTGATAACCGTGAACAAGGAAGACGAGCCCGCCTTGCAGAAGGTACTCGCGGACGGCGCGCAGGCAGCGATTCGGAGAGGCGGCGCGGACGGCACCGCCAAACGTTATCTGGAGCATCAGGCGGCGCGGAGACCCGCCGCTATCGCGCCTCGCAGCATAATCACTCTCGTCGATCGCCAGGGGAAGGCGGTTCGCACCGTGGGAGAGCAGGGTTCGTATAGCCAGCCCGCACTCTCGCCCGATGGAACGCGGGTCGCCGTGATCCGGAACGATCAGGGAAAGACCCACGTCTGGGTGCTCGACCTTTCCGACGGCAAAGGGACCCAAATCACATCTGACCCTGCTCCCCACACCTCGCCCGTGTGGTCTCCCGACGGCAAACAGATCGCCTATATTTCAAACCAGAATGAGGTGTATCGAAAAGCGTCGGACGGGTCCGGGCAAGAGGAATTAGTCTATAAACACCCAGCGGGCCCGGCTCCGTTCATCACCGACTGGTCGGTGGATGGCCAGCTCTGTTTCTGGTCGGGCGACGCCGTTTATGCGCTGCCATTGGAAGGCGATCGCAAGCCGGTCGTGTTGTTCAGCGGCGCCGGCGCTCGCGGAGGGCGCTTCTCGCCCGACGGGCGTTACCTGGCTTTCAGTTCCAACCAGTCGGGAACCTTCGCGACCTATGTAATGCCGCTCAAGAATCCCGCAGGCAAACCACTGCAGGTGTCCAAAGACCCGGCGCTCGGTGGAATCTTCTGGCGGGGGGACGGCAAGGAACTATTCTTCATGGGCCTTGCGGGCCTTGCGCCCAACGGAGTGCTGGCCGTGGATCTCACTCTCGGGCCCGAATTGCAGGCAGGGATTCCGCGGCAGCTCTTCCGTCCAACGGGCGTGAACAGCCCGGCTCAGCTCAGCAATATCGCCAGCCGCGACGGCGAGCGCTTTGTTCTCCTCGCGGCTCCGCCTGCATCGCCGCGCTAGAGGCTACGAAAGCAATCCTGTGCCGGCATTGCCTGCGGGATGTCGCCCAGATCCGCGAGCTGGCCGATGAGCGTCGTCCAGCGCTCGGCGGTCATTGCGCCCAGCCGGCTGTTTTCGATAAATGATTTTTGCGCCCCGGCCACTTCGGCGAAGGTCGCGGCATCCATCGACGGATTCAGATCGTGCATGTGGCTGTTCGTCGGTTTCGGATCGTCCAAATAAGCCCGCCATCCCTCGCGCACCGCAGCGACCATAGCCGCAGCGCGATCAGGATCGCCTTTGAGCTGTGCCGCGTTGGCGGCGAGCACCGTAGTGTACGGGTTGTAGCCGATGTCGGCGACGGGAAACACGGTCACATCGACGCCTGCGTGCCGGGCCTGCAGCGGCTCCGACATCACGAAACATTGCTGTGCAAATTTCTCATCGCGCAGAAACGCGCTGATATCGCCGCCCGGCGATGGAACCACCTTGACGTGATCGAATCCGTACTTCTTCTCGAGAATGCGCGCGTAGGGCAGGCCGTGCTGGATCGCCAGCGTTCCCTCTTTCAACACGTCGCCAATGGAAGTCAAATGCCGCGAAGCATGCGCCATGATCCCTTGCGGACAATTCTGGAACACCGCGAACAGAGCGACGACGTCGTTACCGCGGGAGCGCGCCACCACCAGTTCGTCGGCAGAGACGATGCCGAACTCGGCCGATCCGGCGCCGATCATCTGCACGGTCGGCGTGCCCGCGCCGCCCGGAAGAATCTCCACGTCCAGGCCATGCTTCTGGTAGGGCGCGGCGTAGAAGCCGCCGAACTGGGGGTCGGGTTTCCAGTTCAGCGCCAGGCGGATTTTGGCCGGTTTCCCACACGCGGCCAGCGCAGCGGCACATACGCCCAAGAACGATCTACGATGCATCATTCAATTGTCGCCTCGGACGCATGCCAGCGGCGCAGCGTCAATGCGCTGATCAGGTTGATGAGTCCAAACAGCGCCAGGCCCAGTGCGGACGCCAGCAGCACCGCTGCGTAGACCTTGTCAACGCGCTGCTGCGTGCGGGCGACGTCCACCACGGATCCCAGACCTTGGCCGCCTATGAATTCGCCCACGATCGCCCCAATCACAGCCAGTCCCGACGCGACGCGCAGTCCCGTCAGTATCTGCGGCAATGCCGCGGGAAATCGCAGTTTGACCAGCGTGACTCCGGGCGATGCGCCGTAGAGCCGAAACAGATCCCGCAGCGCAGGATCGGTCGAAAGCAGCCCCGTGAGCGTGTTGGCGATTACCGGGAAGATCGACACAATAAACGCGGACGCGATTACGGTTTTCATGCCGTAGCCGAACCAGATGACCAGCAGCGGCGCGATGGCGATGATCGGCACGGTCTGGAAGAAGACCGCGTAAGGATAGAACGCTCGCTGGATCGCGCGGGAGGACGATAACAACACCGCAATGGCGACGCCCGTGAGTGTGCTCAGCGCAAAACCGATCAAAGCGGCGGCAGATGTCTTCGCCATGGCGGCGGCCAGTTCGTCGCGGCTGTCGAGCAGAGCGCGCAGCACGGCGCTAGGAGCAGGAACCAGGTAACTTGGCACCGCTCCGCTGCGCACCGTCACCTCCGCGGTGAGCGCAATGACGACCAACGGGATAAGCGGCGGCAGGAATTTCTTCACTCTTCCTCCATTGCTCCCATCAGGAGTTTCATCTCTTGTCCCAGGCGCGGATCGGATCGCAAATCGTTGCTGCGTTCAGGCGGCAGGCCGATGTGCCGATCGAGGCGAATTTTACCGCCACGCCGCGCCAGCACCACTGCGCGATTTGCCAGGAACGCCGCTTCCGAAATGGAGTGCGTGACGAAGATCACCGTCATCCCCCGGCGCTGCCACAGATCCCGAAGCTGCACCTCGAGGTTGAATCGCGTGATCTCGTCGAGCGCCGCGAACGGCTCGTCCAGCAGCAGCAGGCGAGGTTCCGTAACCAGGGCTCTCGCCAGAGACACGCGCATCCGCATGCCGCCCGAAAGCTGTGCCGGATAGCGCGCCTCGGCTTCGGCCAATCCCACTTGATCGAGCACGGCGCGTGCCTTGGTACGGCGCTCCTCGCGCCCGAGTCCCATCAACTCCAGAGGAAGAACGGTGTTGGCCAGTACCGTCCGCCAAGGCAGCAAGTGAGCGTCTTGAAATACGAATGCAACCTGAGAGTGTTCCGGCTCCGTGACGATGCGGCCGCCGTCGGGAGCCGACAGCCGGGCGATCATTCGCAGCAGGGTGGACTTTCCGCAGCCGGACGGTCCCAGTACGGCGAGGAATTCCCCGGCGTCGATTGCCAGATCCATCCCTTCGATCACCGCGAGGCTATTTTCGAAGACCCGGCGGACCCCCTCCAGGCGTAGGGCGACGCCACGTGCGGTATTAGTTCCAGTGGTTTTTGTCACGCCGGAATCGCCACCATGCTAAGTCTTCTTAGATCTTAAGGGATTCGACCATGGTCCCTTCCTTAGGCTCCGTACTGAGTGGGTTTGCGCCAGCCTGTATCGGGGAAATGGTCTAGTACGTGCAGCGGTTTAGTCATGCCCGAGTCCAAATCAATATGCCGTCATCTGTGTTCCGAGCTGGTCTTCATTACCCGCGCCGATCGCCGGGGACGACAGGCCATGCTCGGCAATCTGGAGGAGATTGGGGAGTGGTTCGCGGAAATCCTGACCGAGTGTGCATTCCCGCGCGATGCGGTGGTCCGGATCGTGAGCAAAGCCCATCACTTGGAGGGCACTGTGGAAGATTGCAGGCGCCAGCAGCCGCTTGGATTCTTCGTCAAGGTGAAACTCTCGCCCCGGTCCCAATGGTCGGAACGGTGGTTCACTCCCCAGCATCTCCTGAGGCTTTGGTCCGGCACCCAGCCTAAGGTGTCTCCCTTAAAAGCCGCCTCAGGATACTGAGGAAAAACTGCGGGCAATTTCTTCTCAGGTGCGCTGAATTTACGGTTTTGGAACGACCTGTCGTCAGCTGTTGACAACACCGGCTGGTGCGGAAACCTGCCCGGAAAGCTTCTTCCGCTTGCGTCCAAACTTGCCGCCAAGCTTGTCGAAGGATCCGCGGAACTGCTCCATATAGATATAGACGACCGGTGTGATGTACAGCGTCAGGAGCTGCGAGACCACCAGGCCACCTACAACTGCCAGGCCCAGCGGACGGCGCGCCTCGGATCCAGCGCCCAGACCCAGCGCGATAGGCAAGGTTCCCATCAGCGCGGCCATAGTGGTCATCATGATGGGACGGAAGCGCACCAGGCAGGCTTCGTAAATCGCATCGGCGGCAGGGACGTTGTGCAGGCGCTGGGCTTCGATGGCGAAATCGATCATCATGATGGCGTTCTTTTTTACGATTCCAACCAGCATGATGATGCCGACGAACGAGTAGATATTGAGTTCGTCGTGGAACAAAAGCAGCGTCGCTAGCGCGCCCATTCCCGCGGAAGGCAGCCCGGACAGAATGGTGATGGGATGGATGAAGCTTTCGTAGAGAATTCCCAGCACCATGTAGATCACCAGGATCGCCATGATCACCAGCAGGCCCATGCCGACTAAGGACGACTGGAATGCCGCCGCCACGCCCTGGAAAGTGGTGTGAATCGTATCCGGCAAGGTCTCGCGCGCGGCTTGCTCGACGCGATCGACCGCATCGCCCAGAGAAACCCCCGGAGCGAGATTGAATGAAATGGTCACCGCAGGGAGCTGACCCAGGTGGTTCACCGCCAGAGGTCCCACCGTGGTCCGCGCCTTGGTGACCGTATTCAGCGACACCAGCTTGCCATTGGCGGACCGCACATAGAGCATGTCGAGTGCGTTGGGATCCGCCTGATACTGCGGCAAGAGCTCGAGGATCACCTGGTAATCGTTGGTCGGGGCGTAAATGTCGGATACCTGGCGCGTGCCGTAGGCGTTATACAGCGCGTCTTCGATCTGGTCCGCCGTCACCCCCAGGGACGAAGCGTGATCGCGGTCGATCTTTACGTCTACCAGCGGGCTGGAGATGAGAAGATCGCTATTGACGTCAATCAGTCCCTGAGTATCCCTGAGGCGCTTTTCGAAATCAGTCGAGGCGCGGTAGAGCTCTTCGAGGTTCTGTGCCTGCAGCGTGTACTGGTACAAGCTCCGGCTTTGCTGGCCGCCGATGCGTACCAGCGGCGGATTCTGGAAGTAGGTTTTTACGCCCGGAATCTGGTTCACGAACGGTCGCAGCTCATCCATCACCTGTTCCGGCGTGGCTTTCCGCTCGGAGCGGGGTTTCAGCCGAACTTGCAGATTGCCGGCGTTGCCGGCGTTGTTTCCGCCTCCGCCGGTCCGGGAAAAGTATGCGTCCACGTTGGGATTTTTGGCGATTACGTCATCCACTTGTTGTTGCAGCCGCCCCATGATGTCGAAGGATGCATCCTGGGAAAACTCAGTGGAAGCATTAATCTGATTGGTGTCCTGGCTGGGGATGAAACCCTTGGGAACCAATCCGTACAGGTACACGGTAATGGCCAGGGTGGCCACCGCTGTCATTAGGGTGACAAAGCGATGCCGGATGACGCCGTTGAGCGTCCAGCGGTAGAAGTCGCGGAGCGCGTCGAAGCCGCGTTCCGTGGTCTGGAACAGTTTGCCATGCTTTTCGCCGGGCGGCCGCAGGAAGCGGCTGCACAGCATGGGCGTCAGACTCAGCGAAACGAATCCGGAAATCAGAATCGCCACGCTGATCACCACCGCGAACTCGTGGAACAGTCTTCCGACGATTCCGCCCATGAACAGCACTGGAATAAAGACCGAAGTCAGCGACAGAGTCATCGAGAGCACGGTGAAGCCGATCTCGCGCCCGCCTTCAATGGCCGCCGCCATGCGCGACTTGCCCATTTCCATGTGGCGGACGATGTTCTCCAGGACCACAATGGCGTCGTCCACGACGAACCCGACCGCCAGCGTCAGCGCCATCAAGGACAGATTGTCCAGGCTGTAGTTCAGGAAGTACATCGCGGCGAACGTGCCGACGATCGAAATAGGCAGCGCCAGACTGGGAATGATGGTGGCCGAAACGTTGCGCAGGAAAATGAAAATGACCAGCACCACCAGCCCAACCGTCAACAGCAACGTAAATTTGACGTCATCCACCGACTCGCGGATGGACGTCGAGCGGTCATAAACGACATCCAGATTCACCGAGGGCGGCAACTGGGCGCGAAACTCCGGAAACAGCGCCTTGATGTGGTCGACGATCTCGACAGTGTTAGTGCCGGGCTGGCGCTGCACCTGGAACATGATGGAGCGAGTGTCACCGCTACCTCGGCTGATATCGTTGACCCAGGCGAGTTCCTTATCGTTCTGGATACCGTCGAGCACGCGCCCTAATTCGCCCAGGCGCACTGGGGATCCGTGGTTATAAGAGACGATCAGCGAGCGGTACCCGGCGGCGTTCGTCAACTGGCCGTCGGCTTGAACCGTATAGGCCTGATTGGTGCCCCACAGAATTCCCGCCGGCAGATTGACATTATGTTTCTGGATGGCGGTGGCGACTTCGTCAATGCCGATACCGCGGGCGGCTAACTGGTTCGGATCCATCTGGGCGCGTACGGCGAATTTCGCCGCGCCCCACACATTGACCTGCGCCACGCCGTTGATGGTCGAAATCCGAGGGCCGATCAGGGTCTCCGCGTACTCGTCCAACTCCTGCGGCGAGATCGTTAGAGAATTCAGGCCCATGAACAGGATCGCCTGGTCCGCCGGATTCACCTTCTGCAATTGGGGCGGAGCCGGCATCCCGACGGGGAGCTTTCGAACCACGGCCGCGATCTGGTTCTGCACGTCCTGGGAGGCGGCGTCGATATTGCGGTCCAGCGAGAACTGCAGGGTGACGTTGGTGCGTCCGCGCACGCTCGTGGACGTCATCGAGTCGAGGCCAGGAACGGTCGAGAACTGGCGCTCGAGAACGGTCGCTACCGAAGCGGCCATAGTTTCGGGGCTGGCACCGGGCAGACTAGCCTGGACCTGCATGGTCGGGTAGTCGATGTTGGGGAGATCGCTGACAGGCAGCGTCCGGTATCCGGCGACACCAAAGATGACAATCGCCGCCATGACCAGTGCCGTCATGACTGGCCGCTTGATGAATAAGGCTGTGAGGTTCAAGCGAGAAACGTCCCTTAAGGGTAATGTTACCTAGAATCTGGCGCGCTCAGCCAGTGCCAAAAGGATTACACGTCGGTCGGCTGGCGCAACACCGCAGCGGAATCGATATCCATTGTGTTATCTATTATATACACGTTCTTAAACCCCTCAGTTTTCAATTCGGGGAGCGAGGCGACCAGATCCGCCACCTGCTTTTCGACCACCTCGGGGCCGACCGGGCGCGCCGGACGCGAGCGATTGCGAGCCAGACACGCTTCCAAGGGAAGATTCAGGACGATCGCCGCGGTTGGCGCCGAGTTCCTGGCCGCCAACGCTACCAAACTCCGGCGTGCCGTCCGCTGGACGTTGGTGGCATCAATCACCGTAAGTCGTCCGCGGCTGAGGCGTTTGGTGGCGATCGATCGCAGCAGTTCGAACGCATCCGCCGAGGCGCTCTGATCGCTTTCGTCATCGGAAACCGCGGCTCGCAGGGCGTCCGAGGAAACAATCTCCGTGGCATTGAAATGCTTGCGCGCGAAGGTCGATTTGCCGCTCCCGGCCGCCCCGATCAAGAGCACCAGTCCGCGCTCGGGGATCATCAACACCACGATTGCAGTATATTGGTTCGGACCATGACGCCCACACGCCGTCCGGATGCCAGCGCGTCCGGCTCACCGGCCTCTATCCCTTCGCACACCGCCTGGTATGCCGCCGTGGTGCTGATGCTGTGCTACACGCTCTCTTTCGTCGATCGGCAGATCCTCAGCCTGCTGGTGCCGTTTATCAAGGCCGATCTCAAGATCAACGATACGCTGGTCGGACTGCTGCAAGGATTTTCGTTCGCGTTGTTCTACGCGGTGATGGGCTTGCCCCTGGGACGCTGGGCGGATTCGGCCAATCGCAGGAATTTAATTTCGGTCTGCATCGCCTTCTGGAGCGTCTTCACTGCCGGCTGCGCGTTGGCCCGGAGCTACACCACGCTTTTTCTGGCCCGCATGGGCGTCGGTATCGGCGAAGCCGGCCTGAATCCGGCATCGTTTTCGATCCTCTCGGATCTTTTTCCGAAGGAACGGTTGGGAGCCGCGCTGAGCGTGTTCTACATCGGCCAACTGCTCGGCTCCGGGCTCGCTCTCGTAGTCGGAGGAACGGCTGTGCAGGCGGTGACGCGCCAGCCCGAAATCACGCTGCCGATCCTGGGAACCATCGCCTCCTGGCGCCTGACGTTTCTGATTCTCGGCTTGCCCGGACTCCTCTTCGCCCTGCTGGTCTACACCGTGAAGGAGCCGATCCGCAAGAATCTCGCGCGGACTGCTGCCGGGGTCACCAAGCTCAGCATGGCGGACACATTCACGGAGATCGGTTCCCGCTGGCAATCGGTTGTGGGTATCTCGATCGGCTTCGTCTTTCAGGCCGCCTGCAACTATGGATTCACGGCCTGGGTGCCTACCTATTTCCTCCGGGCCCACGGCTGGAACATCGGCCAAACGGGACGAGCACTGGGATTCCTGATTCTTACATTCGGCTGCCTGGGCTTGTACGTCGGTGGATGGCTCAGCGAGCGCTGGTCGAAGCGCGGAATCGTGGATGCGCCATTGCTAGTGGCCTTTCCCTGCGCGATTGGGATTCTGCTGTTCCTGGTTCCGGCGATGCTGATGCCCAGCGCGGTGTGGTCGCTGGCGCTGATCGGCCCGGGATTGTTCTTTCTCGTTTTGCCGATGGGCACCGCGGGCGCGGCCTTGCAACTGATTTTTCCCAATCAGATGCGCGCGCAGGTAGGCGCGTTGTATCTGTTCATCCTGAACCTGGGCGGCCTGACGCTGGGGCCGCTGATGCCGGGCGTGTTCGCCGATTATCTGTTCAAGGATCCCAAGATGATCGGCGCTGGAATTTCGATCACCATGGCAGTTGCCGGGGCGTTGATGCTGGTCGTCATTTCACTGACGCGGCGGCCCTATCGGAAGCACTACCAGCAAATGAATCCGGCTGCCTAGTCAACCACAGCCAGAGAGCCGTCCCCGCCACCGGGATCAGCGTCACTAACACGAACGTTTCCGTATAGCGCTGCTGGTCGAACCAGCGCCCCAGTAGCGGCAGCAGCACTGCCACCAGCGCTGACCACGTACCTGCGCCCAAGCCCGCCACCATCGACGTTTGTCCCACCGGATAAGCGCGCGCGGCTGCGCGCAGCGCAACCACGATGAAGCCCGCGGCGATGAACATGGACCAGAAGAACACGATCATTACTAGCACTGGTGACGTGAGCCACGTCACGGCTGCAAGGGGTAGCTGAAGAATCGTCAGCAGCAGGAACAAGCCCGCGGGCCGATTCTCGCCTGAAGCATATCGGTCGGCCACCCAGCCCCAGAAAAAATACCCAACCTCCCAGCCGGCCGGAGGCACCCACAGGTAATACTTCAAGTCGTCCTGCGATACGCCGAACACGCGATTCAGGTACAGCGAACTCAAATACAGGATCGGCCCCAGCGCGATCGCGCCCAGCGAATAGCCGCACACCAGCGCCCAGAACCGTCTCTCTAGCAAATTTGGCCAAACGACCTTTGCCGGCTTACGTTCCGGCACCCGCAGGTACGGTGGCCGCGCGACTCTCGCCCACAGCGCCAGCCATGCCAATCCCGACGCGCCAGTTACCAGAAATGCGGATCTCCAGCCAAAACGCGCCGCGATCGGGATCACCAGGAAGGGGGTCACGATCGCTCCGAGCGATCCGCCGCTATAGGAAATCGCTATGCCGCGAGACTGGCGGTTGGGGGGCAGGGAATCCATGGCGGTGCGGAATCCCCCAGGAAAAGTAGCACCTTCGCCGAATCCTAAAAGCGCGCGGGCCGCGGCAAATCCCAGAAATGCGGCCGTTCCGTACCCGACCCAGGCATGCGATGCGCTGGCCACGCTCCAGATAGCAACGGCCGCCAGCATGCCTTTGCGCAATCCTACGTAATCCAGCAGCGAGCCCCATAGCGGATTCCCGAGCATGTAAGCGATCGAGAACGCCGAAACCACTTCGGTATACCGTTCGGTGCTGAGGCCGGTGTCGGCGAGGATCACCACGGAAAGCGTCGCCAGAATCTGGCGGTCGACGTAGGACAGCCAGGAGCACACCATCATCACTAGGGAGGCGGCCCACATTCTGGTAGAATACTCCACATATGTCTTCGACCATCGAAGTTTTAAACCAAAAGATTGATGCCAAACACCTCTTGAAGCATCCGTTCTACGTGGCCTGGAGCAAGGGCGAGCTGTCTCTCGAAGACCTGCAGTCCTACGCGCGCCAGTACTTCACCCACGTCCGGGCGTTTCCCGCTTATTTGAGCGAGATGCACAGCCGCTGCGAAGACCTCGCTTCACGGCAGACCATCGCCGCGAACCTGGCAGACGAAGAAGCCACTTCACCGACCCATCCCGACCTGTGGCTGGATTTCGCCGCAGGACTGGGCGAATCGCGCCAGGCCGTGCTCGGTCAAGCCGCCGGCCCGAAGATGAAGGCGCTGGTCGAGACGTTCCGTTCCATCGCCAAGATGGACACCGGACTCGCCGCCGCGGGCTTGTACTGCTACGAGAACCAGATCCCCGCGGTATCGGCCGCCAAGATCGAAGGTCTCAAGGCCAACTACAAGATCACCGACGATGAGACGTTGCGCTACTTCGCCGTTCACGAATCGGCGGACGTGGAGCACGCCGCGCAGTGGGACGCTCTGATCGCGCGGCACAACGTTCCGGCTGCCGAGGCTGCCGCGGTCGCCGATCGCGTTCTGGACGCACTGAACGGAGCGCTGGACGAAATCTACGCCGGCTGCCAGTGCACCAGCGTAAATTAAACAGCTGACTTCAAGTCGAAACTCTCATCCTTGGCTTGGTCGGGGCTCAGCGTTGTGCGGGCCCCGATCAGCTTCCTCGCCGCCAGGTGATCCGCCGGCCGATTGACGGAATCCACGGCGCACAACCTCCCGCCCCGGAAGTAGAACACAGAAAACTTACGAGTCTGTGGATCGCCGCGCGTCACCACCTGGTCGAATCCCGCCGGCAAACCCGCCATCTGCAAATGGATGTCGTACTGGTCGGTCCAAAACCACGGCACCGCCGTGTAAGGCGCCCGGTGGCCGACAATTGCCTTGGCGACGCAGGCTGCTTGATCGACGGCGTTCTGCACCGATTCCAGACGCACGCACGCTTCGGCAAAGATGCTGGGACACTCGGCGCAATCGCCGATCGCGAAGATGCGCTGGTCGGGAGTCTGCAGGTACTCGTTTACGGTAATGCCGTTGCCTACAGGCAAACCGGCCTCGCGGGCGAGTTCCACATTCGGCACCACGCCGATCCCGGCGATCACCAGATCCGCCGGGCGGCGGGTTCGTTCCCCCAGCAACACTTCCTTGTCGCCAATGCGGTACAGCGTCGCGTTCAGCAGGACGTCGACACCCTTGGCCTCATGCTGGTTGCGGAAGTATTCCGACACCACCGGCGCGACGACGCGCGCCATCAGCCTCTCTTGCCCCTCGATCACCGTGACCTGTTTGCCTAGGGTGCGCGCAGCGGCGGCTACTTCTAGTCCGATGAATCCGCCGCCGATCACCACGACATCCTGCGCTGCGGACAAACGCTGCCGAATTTCAGTGGCCTCGCCCAGCGTGCGGAGGTAGAAAACGTCTTCATGCGGCAGCATGCGGTTGCGCGCCCCAGTGGCGAGCACCAAGGTGTCGTACTCGATTTGCTCTCCCGATGCGAGTTTTACGCGCCGAGCCTCGCGATCGATGGCCGTCGCGCGTGCTGTTACCAGCGTGATGCGCTGCGTCTCGTAGAACGCGGCGGGGCGCAGCTCGGCGTGACGCTGCTCCTGTTTGCCGAGCAAGAAGCCCTTCGAGAGCGGAGGCCTTTGATAAGGAACGCCGGGTTCGTCGCCGATCAGCGTGATGTGCTCTTCGTAACCCTCGGCGCGCAGGGACGCGGCGGTCTGAAATCCGCCTTGTCCTCCGCCAATGATGACGACGGCCACTTATGAGTTATTGTCGCGGTTATTGCTGGGTGGGGGGTGTGTGGACCACCAGACCGTCCAGCTCCGCTTTCACGTGGATCTGGCAGCCGAGGCGGCTATTGGATTTGCGGGGCGAGGCCGTCGTATCGAGCATCGCATCCTGATCCTCGCCGATGGGGTCCAGCAACGGCAGGAACTTTTCCTCGACGTAGACGTGACAGGTGGCGCACTGGCAGTTGCCGCCGCATTCAGCGACGATACCGTCGACGTTGTTCTGAACGGCGCCTTCCATGACGGTGTCGCCGGCGGGAACGTCGATGGTGCGCGAAACTCCGGCGTCTGAAATATAGGTGATTTTGGGCATGTTGAGCGGAATCCATATTATCGCCCAACACGCCCTTGAGCCGCGCTACAGGCGGAAGTTGACTTCGATGTTGGCGGAGACCGGAACTGGCTTCCCGTTTAGCAAGGTAGGCTTGAAGCGCCACTGCTGCACGGCTTCGATCGCCTTCTGGTCCAGGCCCATGCCCAGCGGACGGACGACCTTGATGTCCTGCGGGACGCCGTTCTCGTCCACGGTCACTTGCAGGAGGACCGCACCTTGCCACTTGGCTCGGCGGGCTTCTTCGGAGTATTCAGGTTCGGGTTTGACTATTGGAACAGGAGCGCTGACACCTCCGCCGATCCGGAAAACTCCGGGAGCCAGCGTGGCAGCGGCCGCACCAGGCGGAGGCGGGAACGACAGCATGATGTATAGCAATACGCTAGTGCGCTGCGGGTCATAAATCCAGCTTACCGTCAGATGCTCGTCGACCTGCTGGAGCTCATCCTGGAGCCGACTGAATCTGCCCAGTGCATCGCCCGCTCGAATGGTCAGGCGATCCTGCAAGCGCTGCTGCAATTCGGGGCTCAGGCCCCTAAAATAGATGCTCTGTACTACGGCACTCTCCGGTGGAGGTGGCTGATTCGGCGGCGGTGGTGGCGGCGGTGGAGGCGGTGGAGGAGGTCCCTGGCCGATTCCGCCTCCGATTCCGGCTCCGCGCCCGCCGCCCTTGCCTGCGCCAATCCCGCCTCTCACGCCTAGCGGTGGGCCAGGAGGTGGCGGTGGCGGCGAAGGAGCGTCCGATGCGAGCCCTTGTGCAACTGATCGTTGTCCGAAATGAATCGTCGCGTGCACGGCCGAAGGCGGCGCCGTATCCGCCGCGTAGTGCCACTCCAGCACGCTTGCCAGCGCAGCCTTGCGCAATTCGTCGGGACCGCTCAGGACGCGTGCATCGGCGACCTCGCCTTTGGAGTTCAGCGTAAGCTCCAGAAGCACATCGCCAATGACGTTTGCGTTCGGACGACGCACGGGCGTGCGATGCGCCAGTGGCGCACCGGCATCAACCGTAATACCGGGATCATCCGGAACCACTTGCGCGGCACTCCGCAGGGGGAAGAACCAGACGGCAGCGCCAGCACCGATGATGGCTACCAATGCAGCGACTGAAACGTGGGCGGCAAGACGGGATGCGGACATAGAAGTCTCCTTCAATAAAGCCTGCACTCGCACGGCGAGCTGGCGTTTCTTCAAAAATAACGGCGCCGGCGCGACGTCGGCCTGCAACTTGTGCGCGGCTACCGACACCAGCGCGTCCAAGTAGCTGGCGCGATCGCGCGTGGCATGCACCACTTCTTGATCCACCACCTGCTCCCGCGCGAGCTGGATGCGTGAGAGGACGAACCATACGGCTGGATGAAACCACAGGAGGCTGCGGATCAGTTCCTCCGCCATGACAAACAGCCAGTCGCGGCGATGTACGTGGAATAGTTCGTGGCTGGCGATCGCTTCCTGCGCGCTCGCCGTCAATTCTCTAACCCTTGCGGGCAGCAGAATAGAGGGTTGCAGCCACCCGAAGGTCACCGGACCGCTTACTTCATCCGACACATACCAGCGGGCCTCTCCGCTGAACGCGACGGGAGGCTGTTGCAGAAGCTGGGCGCGTTTCAGGATGCGAGTTAATCTCAGCAATCCCACGGCGACCCACACCAGCCGAAGCGCTGCGCCGGCGCCCAGCAATACCAGTAGTTGCTCGACGCCCCAGGCCGCTGATGCCGGAACGGGAGCCGCTGTGCTATCGAACGCCACTGTTGCCGGAACGGCGGGTCCCAATGCGGCCAGCACCGGCTGCTCCCTCGGGGCGATGAACGGCAGCATCACCGCGACGACCAGGATCGCCTGCCAGAAATACAACCGGGCGCGCGCATGACGCAGCGCGTAACCAGCCGCCGCGGCCACAATCACCAGTATCGAGACCTGTGCGGACCAGGCAAGGAGGTTGTCGAACATAAGAGAGTTCATGAGCGTATGCTCTTCCGGATCTCATCCAGCTCTTCCTTGGTGAGCTGGTCATCCTCGACCAGGTGTAGCAGCAGGGGTTCCGCGGCGCCATTGAACACGCGATCGACGAACTCGCGGACCATCGCGCGAATGACTTGCTTCTCGGGGCGGCTGGGTGTATACACGAACGCGCGCTCGCCTTGGCTCTTCTTGAGATAACCCTTCTGCTCCAGGATGTTCATCATGGTCATCACGGTGGTATAGGCCACTTTCCGGCGCTTGAGCAGGTTTTCATAGACTTGGCGCACCGTGGGCGCGCCCAGCTTCCAGATCACTTTCATGATTTCCAGTTCCTGCCCGGTAAGGGTGGTCTTGGCCTTAGACATACTAAGACATTAGTACGAAGTCGTTAGCGTGTCAAGAGGAAACTTTTGCTGGAAGCGGCACGCCGCCTGAAACGGTAGAATAAGGTCTGTCCGTGGAATACCTTTCCCCTTGGCAACTGCTGGTCCTGGCGGCCCGCTCTCTTAAGTACGCGACCCGTACCCTCCCGGCGATCCGGATCGTCCGCGAGGAGCCTTCTGCCGAGCCTCTGGTATCGGTGATCATCGCCACATACAACTGGAGTAGCGTGCTCCGTCTGGCGATCCACAGCGTGCTGTGGCAGACGGAACAGGATTTCGAGATCCTCGTGGTCGGGGACGGTTGCACCGACGATTCGGAAGCCGTCGCTCAATCGTTTGGCGATGCCCGTGTCCGCTGGCATAATTTGCCGCGAAACTACGGGCATCAGACGGCGCCGAACAATGCGGGACTGCGGCTGGCTCGCGGCCGCTATATCGCCTATCTCGGCCATGACGACATCTGGCATCCCGAGCATCTTCGAACGCTGGTGGTGGCGATCGACCGGAGCAAAGCGGATTTCGCCTCTTCTCTCGTCGAGATGATCGGGCCCCCAGGCAGCAACTATCGCGACGTAGCTGGTATCCATCCGAAAGACGGTTATGACGGCCGGCAGGCCCTGCCGGTTTCGGGATTGGTGCATCGCCGGGAGGTGGTGTCCCGGATCGGAGAGTGGAAGGACTATCGCGAAGTCTGGCGGAATCCGGACGTGGATTTTGTGTATCGAGGCGTGGAGGCGGGGTTGAAGTTCGTTTCCACGGAGGAAATGACGGTATTCAAGTTCAATTCGGCGATGCGTAAGAATTGCTACCAGGAGAAGCCGTTTCAAGAACAGCTGGATTGTGTCCGGCGGATCGAAAACCGGCGAACCGTAATGTTTGAGGAGATGGTCGACATCGCGGGGGTGCACCTCCGCCGCCTCCCTGTTAAGAATGAGTTGGTAGTCCCGCCGCCGCCCGACCCCCATACCCCCGGCTGGCGGCTGCCGTTCTATCGCAAATTTCGTGGTTTAGATTAATCTCGATTGGAGCAGGCTTCATGCCGAATTCGACCGTTCCCCAGCAAGCTAAAGCAGTGATCAAGAATGCCGTTCAAGACCGGCAAACCGTCCACTCAGACGGCACCAGTGTGTCGCCGCTCATTGAGGGTGTGGTGATCCAGTCCTCCACCACCCACGAGGACGATCGCGGCACGCTGTGCGAGATCATGAGCCCGTACCGGCCCCCGCATCCCGCTCCGCTGGTGTACGTGTATCAATTCACGATTCGTCCCGGAAAGATCAAAGGCTGGCATAGTCATCATCTCCATGACGACCGCATTTTTATCAGCCAGGGGCACGTGAAAGTGGTCCTGTACGACAACCGCCCCGATTCGCCCACCTTCGGCTGCGTTAACGAACTCTATCGCACCGAGCAGGACCGCACCATTATGGTGATTCCGGCCCACGTATTTCACGCCCACGAAAACATCGGAGCCACCGACGCGCTGTTCATCAGCATGCCGACCAGGCCGTACAATCACGCCGACCCGGATGTGTATCGCTTGCCGATCGATACGGATCAGATCCCTTACTCGTTCAAGGACCGGCGGGGCTGGTAATTCGGAGCCACTCTTCTGCTCGTGCGCGAATCGTCGCGTCTTCCGGAAACAAATCGCCGATCACGGCCGCCGAATCAGCTCCGGCTTCAAGGACCTGTCGGGCGTTCGCGCGGGTGATGCCGCCGATCGCAACCAACGGGTAAGGAGACAGCGGCCGCAGTCTGCGCAGTTCGTCCACGCCCACAGTGGGATCCGGATTCTCCTTGGTCGCGGTACCGAAGATGGGACCGAGCGCGAGGTAATCAACCGGCTCTGAAGAAGCCGCGCGCAGTTGCGCTTCGTTGTGAGTAGAGAAGCCGACCATGGTATCCGGGCCGATCACGCGGCGCGCGACGGAGGGGAGCAGGTCGTCTTGGCCCAGGTGAAGTGCTGCTCCGAAAAGCTTCGCCAGGTCAGCACGATCGTTGACCACGAGAGTCGCTCCAGCCGTGCGCGCCAGTTCGGCGATCCGTTCGAGCCACGAGAACGCTTCCCGCGATAAGAAACCCTTGTGACGAAATTGCAGGATCCGCGCGCCGGCTTCAAGAATCTCCTGAGCCGCTCTCACCGGGTCGATGCCGCGACGCAGCGCAACTTCGGTGTCGAGAATCGGGTAGAACCGGGGCAGAAGCATCGATCAGGCCGCGGCCGCGAGGACTTCTTCGGGCGACGGCTTGCCCCGGCGGGCGTAGCGCACCACACCATCGAGTCCGACAAGGTAAACGGTGCGCTTAGGAACGAACCAGCCGTCCGCCTGGTACAGCTTCGCGATCTTCTGGCCCTCGTCGATCAGTAACGGGAACGGGAACTTGTACTTGTCGCGGAACTTCTGATGCGCCCGGCTGCGCGCGGGATTGACGCCGAACACCACGGTATTCCGGGCCTGCGCCTCCGCCCAGTGATCGCGAAATTCGCACAGCTGGATGGTGCAGATGCTGGTGTCGTCGGCCGGATAGAACACCAGGACCACGTTCTTGCCGCGCAAAGCCGAAAGCGTCACGCGGCTGCCGTCCTGGTCGGGTACCGAGAAATCGGGCGCGCGTGTGCCGACGGCCAGCGGGGGCGAAAGTAGCCAATCCAACATTCGCAACTTCCCATTCTAGTTCGTGTATACTTACCCGCGAGGAAGCCGCATGAGCGCCACCATCAATCGCCGCGAACTTCTCCGCGCAGCGGGCGCTGTTGCCGCTGTCTTTCCCAGCTTCACCACAACTCTGCGGGCGCAAGCAAACGCAAGGGTGGTACCGAAAGCCCTGGTCTTCGACACGTTCGGGACCGTGGTGGATTGGCGCGGGTCCATCATTCAGGAAGGCATCGCCTGGGGCAAGGCCAAGGGCCTCACGATCGACTGGGCTCAATTCGCCGACCGCTGGCGCGCCGGCTATGCGCCCGCCATGGAAAAAGTTCGCAAAGGGGAGCTTCCCTGGACCAAGCTCGACGACCTCCATCGGATGATTCTGGAGGAGCTGCTCAAGGAGTTCCGCATAGCCGGACTTACGGAGGAAGAAAAGGATCACTGGAACCGCGTCTGGCACCGCCTGAAACCGTGGCCCGATTCGGTGGCGGGCCTCACCCGGCTCAAGAAGAAGTTTGTCATCGCGCCTCTGTCCAACGGCAATGTCGCGCTGCTCACGAACATGGCCAAGAATGCGGGTCTGCCTTGGGACGCCATCATGTCAGCCGAACTGGCCCGGCACTACAAGCCCGATCGGGAAGCGTATCTGACGGCGGTCGCGTTGCTCGGTCTGAAGCCGGAGGAGACTATGATGGCCGCGGCCCACTCCGGCGACCTCCGCGCTGCTCGCAGCTTCGGATTGCGCACCGGATTCATTCACCGGCCCAACGAATACGGACCGGCACGGCAGGCCGACAGTGCCAAACCTGGGGAGTTCGATGTCGTGGCCAGGGATATCCTTGATCTGGCCGCGCAGCTTGGGGCTTAATCGCTCTCCATCTTCATCAGCTTGCGAAATCGCTCGATCTCGCGCGGCGTGAGCAGCCGGTAGCGTCCGGGCGGCAGGTCCAGTTCCAGAAATCCGATCTTCACGCGCCGAAGTTTCTCGACCAGCCTGCCGAAGTGCTTGAACATGATGCGGATCTGGTTCTGGCGGCCCTCGGCGAGGCGTACCTCATACCACGGGTTGGTTCCAGCCTTGATCCGCTTGAGCTGGGCCGGCGAGGTCCGCTTGCCGTGCAGTGAAATACCTTCCTGGAACTCCTTCTCTTGTTCCGCGGTGAGTGGACCGGTCACCTTCACCACGTAGGTCTTGATCATGTGGCTGGCGGGTGCAGTGATGCGATGCGCGAACTCGCCGTCGTTTGTCATCAGGAGCAGGCCCTCGCTGTTGTAGTCCAAGCGGCCCACGGGAAACACCCGATCCTTCACGCCGCGAAGCAGATGCATGACGGTCGGACGGCCCTCTGGATCGGACACCGTGGTCACGCAGCCCTTTGGTTTATTCAGCGCAATGTAGATATGCCGCTTGGGCGCGCGCAGCAGCTTGCTGTCGACCTTGATGTGATCGCGTTCGAGGTCGGCCTTCGAGCCAAGCTCGGTGATGGTGGCGCCATTCACCGATACGCGGCCGGCCTGGATCAGCTCCTCGGCTTTTCTCCGGCTGGCGATGCCCGCCTGGGAAAGTATTTTTTGAAGTCTCTCCTCCATTTTAGTCGCGCACAACGCAGCGAGTCGCGATCATGTTCGCGAATTCGCGCGCGCCTCGCTCTGTGCGCTCCTCAGGCATCTGCCGCCGGGTGCTCAACTGCTGGTTCGGCTTGCGCGCTTTCTTCCACCAGCTCCAGGCGTCCTAGTTCCTCGAACTCTTTGAGCGTCGGCAGCTCCTTTAAGTCTTTCAGCCCGAACTGGACCAGGAACTCTTTGGTGGTCTTGTAGGTGAGCGGCCGGCCCACCACATCCTTGCGACCCGCTTCCGCGATCAATTTGCGGTCGAGGAGCGTCTTGATCACTCCCGCGCCCTGCACGCCGCGAATATCCATGATCTCGGGGGTCGTGACGGGCTGCTTGTAGGCGATCACCGCCAGCGTTTCGAGAGCCGGCAGCGACAGCTTCAACGGCGGCGTGAGTTTCTTCACGAACGCTCGCACTGCCTCGTGATGCTCGGCCTTGGTGGCCATCTTGTATCCGCCGGCGATCTCGCGGATGCTCAGCCCGTGCTCGAGCTTGGCGAATTCAGCCACAAGCTGATCGAGCAACCGCTTGATCTTGTCGATCGGCTGCCCGATCGCCGCGGCGATCTGTTGGGCGGTTAAAGGCTCGTCCGTGATGTAGACGATCGCCTCCAGGATCGCCTGTAACTGCGCGTCTTCGGAACTTCGATCTTCACTTAATTGGGGGGCCAGCTGGGCCGCATCCATTTCTTGCATCAGTTATATCCTTGCTCGATTGCCGCCAAAGTTTCTCCACCCGCGAACGCCGCCTCGAATCCCTTCAGCCGCTTCAGCCCGATTTCGCCAAATGAATCCGGCTGGGTCAGCCCGAGAGCTTGCAGCTTCACCAGTTCCAGCAACGCTAAAAAGAGGCAGATCATGGCGCGCCGGCTGCGCTGGCGCTCGAACAGATCGCGCGCGGATACGGGCCCACTTTCCTGGTCAAAGACGTTGCGCAAATAGCGGATCATATCAGGCACCGAGACATCTTCGGTGTCTACCTCATACACCGGCCGGTGTTTGGCCCGTTCCATGACGGTCTGGAAGGTCTTCACCAGATCGAACAGCGTGACGGCCAGGCCGGGATCGTCGTCCTCAGCGCGAAACTGCGCAATTTGCGGATTCGACCACACCGCTTCTTCCACCACGCGTTTCTGCTGCAGCATCTCGGCCGCACTTTTGAATCGTTCGTGCTCCAGCAGGCGGTCGACCAGCTCCTGGCGCGGATCTTCTTCCGGCAGGAGCTTATCGAGCTCGGGATCGCGCGGCAGCAGCATGCGCGACTTGATGTGAATGAGCGTGGCGGCCATGTAGACGAATTCCGCGCTCAGTTCGATGTCCATCTCCGCGGCCTTCTGCATGTACTCCAGATACTGCTGCGTGATCCGGGCGATGGGGATGTCGTAAATGTTGATCTCCTGCTTCCGGATCAGGTCCAGCAGCAGGTCCAGCGGGCCATCGTATTGTTCCAGGTGAAAATTCAGCGGGGACGACACTGTTCTTCAGGATATCAGGCCGTGCGTAACAAGACGGTTTAGCGCCGCTTGTCGTCTTTACCCTTTGCGGGCTCTCTCGCGCCGCTGAAGAACAGGGTCACATCGACCGTGTGGCTGCTCTCGTCAATGTTACTCTCCGCGCGGGTCTTGCCCAGGTTGTCGAAGATGCCTTCATCGCGCACGCGATTCAGAAACGCCTCCGGATATCCGTCCTGGAAGGGCTGCCCGGGCTCGATTTTCCACATCTTGCGGATGGCGGGTTCGCTGATCACGTCCAGGCCCTGAATGTTGAGCTTACTGAGCGTAAATTGCGGCCCAGGCTCGATGTTGATGGTCAGATTGACGGTGTAGTCCTGGTCGCGAATCTCGCGAACGATGCTGGTTTGGGCGCGCAGATACCCTTTCGCACGTTGGCGCTGGCGGATCTTTTCGAGATTGGCTTCGACATTCGTGAAGTTGGCCGTTTCGCCCTTGTGCCAGTCTTCCAACTTCGCGAGTTGTTCGACTTCGGCCGTGGGCAAACCGGCCATTGCCACCGTACCCAAGGTGTAGGCGGGGCCTTCGCTGACGGCAATGGTCACGTCCACGCCGTCGTTCTTCTCGGATTTCTTCACGCTGATCTCGGGGAACGCTACCCGGATCCGGCCGCGTTCTTCATAGAGGGGCCGAATGGCGGAGTCGAGCACGCGCCGGAACAACGGCTCGCTGTAAGGAATTCCGATGGCGGACTGGGACAGCTTGCCTGTCAGTAGAGCCGTCAGGATCACCTGGTTGCCAGTGAAATTGACTTCGGAAATGCGGGCGCGCTCGCCCGGCGGGCGGAATACGATCTCCAGCGGGCCGGAGTCGCTGGTCAGCTCACTGGCGGCTTCCACTTTCCCTTCGAAGAACCGCCGGATCGCCGCCGTGTAGCGGTTCAACACCTGGGGAGTGGCAGGAATGTGGTCGCCCAGCAGCGGTTCCTGTTTGCGTAGTGCGGCGCGAAGGGCGTCCACCTGCCCCGGGAGCCCTTCGAACCGATACGGATACAGCATCGCGACTTCCACGACCTCGAATGTCGCGTCGTATCCGGAGTTGGTCGCGGCGGGCTTGAAAGAGTAGCCGACGCTTTCGAAAGCCCCGGATTCGAGCAAACGCTCGCGCGCAGCGTCGAAATCCGCCTTCTGTACCGGCGAGCCGATCTTAAGCCCGGAGGCAGCCACGATCCGCTCGGCTGGAATCTGCTGGTTTCCCTGAACTCGCAGGGTCTCGAGCGGATACTTTTCGGGTGCTTGGGCCCACAACGCCGACCCGAGAAGCAGGATTAGACAGCCGCGCATACCTGTTCCCATCGTCCCATAAGGCACACCGAGTGGGACGCGGCTGGCCGGCGGCTCGTTACTTTCTCGGTTGGACAGACACAGCCGGAACCCCCGGCCCGCCGGAGCGCCCGCCTCGTCCTCCGCCCCCGCCGGTCACCGTGTAGTCGGAAGGAACCTCGAACAAGTAAGGTGGCGGGCTAGAACGATTGATGTTCTTCAGCGAGAAGTTGGTTTCGCCGTTCCTGGGGTCGCTGTGTTTGGTCATGACGGTCATTTGCAGTTCGGGCGAATACCAGCGCTCATCGACGATATTGATGGGACGCTCGTTGCCGATCTCGCCCGCGGGAATCGTGGTGGTGGCGCGGGTCCCGTCAACCTGAACGCCTTCGATGTACATTTTGCCGAGCTGTTCGGTTTTGGCGTTGCTCGATCCGGCTGCAGTCAGGCGGCCGGCGGTGGCAGCTATGCCGAACTCTTGCAACGCGTCTCCCGGGAGTTTGAGTCTGATCGCAACCCCGCGCCCGAGTCCAGCCTCTGTCCGCTCGACGAAGACCCCTGCGTTCGTAGTTGGTCCACCAAAATTGATTACCAGCGGTCCCTTTTCGGCTGACCGGGATTCCGGATGCAGCGTGTAGCGGGTTCCGGCGACGGGATCGGAAATGAAGATGGCTCCCATCGCCGATGTTTCTTCGCGCCGCTCGCGCCCGTCAGCGTCGCGATACTGCATTGCCGAACTACGTTGCACGATCCGATTGCCGTCCGCCAGCGTTTGGATCGTTTCGTTCACGGCTTCCGCCGAATAGGGCGCGCCTTTCACCGGCGGGCCGGAGATCAACTGGCCGGCTACAAACTCAAACGTCTGCTGGGTCGCAATCGCCTTGGCCTTGAGTGCATTTTCCGCGGCTTCCAGCTTCTTCTGCCGGAGGACATCATCGTTCTGCGCCATCAGGGTCGACGCCAATCCCACCGCCAGCACCACTGTTCCTAGGTTTTTCATATACATCTCCTATTGTTCGTAACTCACGAATCGAATGGCTCGCGCGAGCCCCTCTTGCCCCACCAGCACGTCCGCATAGACCCGCTCTCCGAGACGCTCCTCATTTACCGGCAGTCCAACTTTCCGCATGGTTGATGCCGGCACTGTCACGCGCAGCAGTTCACCGCGCTCGAAAGGCGGAGCGACATCCAGCAGCGGAAAAAACTGCGTCACAATTTCGCGGGGGTGTTCGAGGGGCTGCCGGCGAACCGGACGCACCGGTTTCGGCGCCGGGGCAGCCGCGATTTCCGCCGGTGCGGGTACCTCGGCAAACAATTGCTTCGGGGCCGGCGCCGGAGCCACGGGTTTCGGACGCTCGTGCGATCCCACCGCAGCGAAGAAGATAGTAAGCCCGGCTGCGGCGGCCAGCGTCGCCAGCGCCATCGTTTTTAGCCTCCGTCGTGCGCGTTTCTGGCGGAAAGCCGCGAGCAGGCGCGCCTCCACTTGTTCGGGCGCCTCCCGTTCCTTATCCTGTTCCGCCAAGGCCCGCAAAGCAGCAATTACAGACTCTTCGGACATTCGATACTCCTTCCGGCGCACGCTGCCCCCCGCAGCTTCCGCGCCAGCATCGCCCGGCCCCGGCTCAGCCTGGATCGCACGGTCCCGACGGGACAATCCAGAGCCATGGCGGCCTCTTCATAACTGGAATCCTGCAAGTCACATAGAACAACCGCTTCGCGAAATACAGGAGGTAAACTCAGGACCGCTTGCCGCACCTGTTCGATCGATTCACGCCGCGTCAGGTCCTCCAACAGATCTTCGGGTCCCGCGCATTCCTGGTCGATTTCGAGCTCCGCTCCTGGACGCCGTTCTAATCTCCTTAGCACCAGGTTGCGTGCGATTCCGTATAGGAACGACGCCACCGTCCCGCGCGCCTCGTCGTAGCGCGTCCCGTGCAGCAGCAGCGCCAGGAAGGTTTCCTGCGTCACGTCTTCGGCCACGGCGGTGCTGCCGGTCATCTGCAGCGCGAAGCGGTAGACGCCTCCCTGGCGGCGCCGGTAAAGTGCTGTAAAGGCATCTTCGGCGCCGGTGAGGGCTTGCTCCAGCAACGCTCGGTCGGTCAGGATCATCCAATATGCGTTCGCTAGTATTTCACGGCTGGGACGCGAAAAGTTCCAGATTCATGCTCCTGATAAACGTGCCCCCCTGTTAAACTGGAGATCCACCCCATGACATACGACGTGATCGTCATCGGGAGCGGTCCCGGTGGTTATTCGGCGGCCGTTCGCGCCGGCCAATACGGCCTGAAAACAGCTCTCATCGAAAAGGACCCAAAACTGGGGGGCTGCTGCCTGCATGTCGGCTGCATCCCGACCAAGGCGTTTCTGCACGCCGCCGAGGTGTGGGAGCGTTTCCTTCACCCGGAAGAGGACGGGATCCACTGCGATAACCCGCGGCTCGATTTCCCCATGGTGCTCGACCGCAAGAACAAGATCGTCGCCAAGCACGCCAAGGGCGTCGAGTTCCTAATGAAAAAGAATAAGATCGATTGGATCAAGGGTTACGGCCGTCTGGCGGGTCCCGGCAAGGTCGAAGTGGCCACGGACGGCGGCCAGCAGATCCTGGAAGCCAAGAACATCGTGCTGGCCACGGGTTCTGAAGCGCGCATGTTGCCGGGTCTCAAGCCCGATGCCCGCCGCATCCTGACCAATATCGAGATTCTGGATTTGAAGGAGATCCCGAAATCGCTGGCGATTCTGGGAGCCGGCGCCGTGGGAGTCGAGTTCGCGTCGGCCTTCTCCCGCTTTGGCAGCAAGGTTGCGATTTTCGAGATGCTCCCGCGCATCGTTCCGGTGGAGGATGAGGAAGTTTCGAAAGAACTGGCGCGCGTGTTCAAGAAACAAGGAATCCGGGTCGAGACCGGCGCCCGTGTGGACAACGTGGAGAACGTCGGCAGCGGTGTGCGGTTCCAGGTAACTCTTGCGGACGGAAAAACCGAAGCCGTCGCGGCGGACGCACTGCTGGTCGCCATCGGCCGCAAGCCCAATACCGAGAACATTGGCCTCGAAGGGACCAAGGTCGAGCTGGATCGCGGATTCGTCAAGGTGGATCCCTACCAGCGCACCGGCGAGCCGGGGGTTTACGCCATCGGCGACATCGTCGCGGGCACGCCGCAACTGGCGCACGTGGCGACGGCCGAGGGCATGGTCGCCATCGGGCACATTGCCGGGAAACCGGTGATGCCGATTAATAGGAATCACATTCCCGGCGCGACCTATACCGAGCCTGGCATCGGCAGCGTGGGGCTCACCGAAGCGCAGGCACGCGCGGCGGGGCACAGCGTCAAGATCGGCAAGTTCCCCTTCGCGGCCGACGCCAAGGCGTCCATTCTGGGGCAGCATGACGGGTTTGTGAAGATTGTGGCGGATGAAAAATACGGCGAAATTCTGGGAGTCCACATCATCGGCCCGCAGGCTTTCGAGCTGATCAGCGAGGGCGTGCTGGCCATGGAAGCGGAAGCGACCGTCGAGACGTTGTTGCACACCATCCATGCGCATCCGACGTTGTATGAGGCCATGGGTGAGGCGTTCAACGCGGTCTACGGAATGGCGATCAATGCCTAGTGTTGTAGAAGGGCTTGCAACCTGCGAACTCGTGGACGCAGGCCGCGTCGGGTATGTACGCGCGCTAGCGCTGCAAACCAATATGGTTGAGCGCCGCAAGCGCGGCGAGATTCCCGATCAGCTGCTGATCGTCGAGCATCCGCACGTCGTCACCATGGGGCGCAACGGGCACATGGAAAACGTGCTGGCAACGCCCGACATTCTGCAACGGGCCGGAATCGAATTGCATCACACCGATCGCGGCGGCGACGTGACCTATCACGGTCCGGGCCAGATCGTCGGGTATCCGATTATCGATTTGCGTGAATGGAAGCGCGACGTGGTCGCCTATGTGCGAGCGCTGGAGCAAGTGCTGATCGAGGCGCTGGCCGAGTTCGGCATTTCCGGAGTCCGGCAGCCGGGCGCCACGGGAGTTTGGGTGGAAGGCGCGAAAGTTGCCGCCATCGGCGTACATATCAGCCGCTGGGTGACCTCGCACGGGTTCGCGCTGAATCTCGATACGGATTTGGATTATTTCAAGTACATCGTGCCGTGCGGGCTGACCCAGCCGGTTACTTCGATGCGGGCACTAGGATGCCTGGCAGGCCGCGAGGACGTGATCGCGGCGATTGCCGGCGCGTTCGCGCGCGAGTTCGGCCGCGCGATAATGGAGAGAGAATGATCGACGTAGAAATGCCCCAGATGGGCGAAAGCATTGTCGAGGGAACCTTGACCAAGTGGCTGAAGAAGCCCGGCGACAAGGTGGAACGCGACGAGCCGCTCTTCGAGATCTCAACCGATAAGGTGGATACCGAAATCCCCTCGCCGGCGGCGGGAACCTTGGCCGAGATTCTGGTCGAGGAAGGGAAGACGGTCGGCATCAACACCGTGGTCGGCCGCATCAGCGACGCCTCGGGGTCTTCCGCGACACCATCCGTGGCGGCCCTCGCAGCGGCGGTCGCACCTCCGCCGCCGGCGCACTCCGTTGGACAGTCGGATGGCGCTTCGCATGTGGATACTGCTCCTGCGCCGGCTCCCGACACGGGGACGGTGGTCGAAGAGACCGCCGGGCCCCTCTCGCCGCTGGTGCGCAAGATGGCCCGCGAGAACAACATCGATCTGAGCCGGGTGAAAGGCTCGGGGCTAGGCGGGCGGATTACCAAGCAGGATCTGGAAGCATACCTCTCCGGACAAACCACCGGAGAAACCGGGACGGCAGTCGCACCGGTTTCCGCGCCCCGGCCAATTCCTGCGCCCCCGCCCCAACAAGCCCCGGTTCGTGTCCCTGCGCCGGCTCCCGTTCCATCGCGAGAGCAGGCGGCCGTATCTCCTTCCGCTCCCGCGACCATGCCGGGGGCTCCTCCCGCGATGCGCGTCGAGCCCATGAGCATCATGCGCCAGAAGATTGCCGAACACATGACGTTCAGCAAGCACACCTCGGCGCACGTCACCACGGTCCACAAATGCGACATGACCAAAGTCGCCAAGCTGCGCGACAAGCTGAAGGGTTCCTTCCAGGCTCAGTACGGATTCGGATTAACGTTCCTTCCGTTCATGGTGCGCGCGGCGTGCGCCGCCCTGCGGGAGTATCCTCTGGTGAACGCGTCCATTGAAGGCACCAACATCATCTACCATCGCGATATCAATCTGGGCATCGCCGTGGCGCTGGAAAACGGGCTGATCGTGCCGGTGATCCGCAATGCGGATGAGAAGAACATCGTGGGCCTGCAGCGTTCCATCGTGGACTTAGCCACGCGAGCCCGCTCGCGGCAACTGAGACCCGACGAAGTCACCGGCGGGACTTTCTCCATCACCAACTTTGGTAGCTTCGGCAGCATTTTTGCGACGCCCGTGATCAATCAGCCGCAGGTGGCGATCCTGGGTATCGGGGCCGTACAGAAGGAGCCGGTCGTGATCGAAGACGCGATCGCCATCCGCTCCACGGCTTATCTGGCGCTGACCTTCGATCATCGGCTGATCGACGGGGCGCTGGGCGATCAGTTCACGGCGAAGGTAAAGTCGATTCTCGAAAACTGGTCCGAAGAAGTAATGTAGCTGTTACTGCTTTGCGGGCGTCGCCTTAGGCGGCGCGGCCGAAGGCGTTGCGGTAGGCGGTTTGGCCGGAGTGGCCGCAGGCGGCCTGACGCCGGTCGCAGGAGGCTTGGCTGCCCCCGCCGATGGCTGGGCTTTGTCGTAGGCGTCCACGACCTGGCGCGTCATGTCGGCGGCATTCGAGGTCCACATGATTCCCGAATTCGGGTTGGTTACGTCCAGAAACACCGCGCAGGCGTTTTCCTGCGCGAACCGGTCGATCACGGTCTGCATCTTCGAGGATAAGTCGTCCAGCAGCTTACGCTGCTCTTCGTCGCGGTCGAACTGGTAGTCCTCGACGGCGCGCTTATACTCGGTGGATTTCCGGTCGATGTTGCGCTTCATGTCGTCCTGCGCGGTCTGCGACATGGTGTTGGCGCCGCGCTGAAGCTTGTCGTTCAGATCGCTGATTTCAGCCTGTTTGGCCTGGATCTCTTTCTCCTTGGGCTCCAGGAACTTGGTGCGAAACACCTCGGAGGCAGCCTGCCCCTCTTTGGTGCTGAGCATGGCGCTCTGCAAGTTCATGACGCAAATCTTGCTGGGAGCTGCCGCTGGCGCCTGCGCCATCAACGTGACAGAACTCAAAATCAGACCGATCACAGAGAACTTATTCACAAGAAACTCCTCATTCCTGCCTGTTTGTAACATCCTAGCATGCGCCGTTTAGAAGGTCCTGCCGATGGTGAAACGGAATTGGGAGCGCCTTTCGAAGAGCGGCGACGGCTGCCCGAAGGTGAGAATCGAGTTCGCGAAAGACGCCGCATTCGGGAAATAGCTCCGATCCGCGACAATAGGTGGTTGCAAGTACTGGTAGACGCGGGTCGGATTATAGGCCCAGTAAATGCGGAAGGGCTGATTGAAGACCGGCATCAACACCTGCAGTTCAATGCCTGTGGAAGTGCGGATGATTTGGGTTCCGGCTGCCAGCACTGCCGACTCGCCGAAAGCAGCTTCGGGAAACTGGGTGTTCAGGTCGGCGATGCGCCCAGGATTGAGCTTCAGCTGGCTCTTGTTCGACAGCCGGTTCATACCCGCGTCGAAGAATGGCGCCAGCGTGACGGTTTTCCCGACAATCGGAATCCGGTACTCGAAATTCGCCACGATGTTGGTATCGCCACCGGGAAACACCAACTGATACGTCGGGATGACCTGCGATGAATTCTGGAGGCTGACCGCTCCGGTGGTGGGATCGACGAACTTCTGCTGCCGGGGAGTACCGTCGGTATTCAGCACATTCACGGGCGCCGAATTCGGCACGAAAGCCCAGGGGCCGGCGCCCCACAGATCGAAACCGCGCACATCGTTTTCGCCGCCCATGTAGAAACGATTGAAGGGAGGCGCTACCTTGCCGCCATACCCGGTCACGTACCGCGCCAGCAGGTGCATGGCGATCACATGGCCGGGTTTAAAGCCCTTGCGATAGTGCTGGATATCGATCACCGGTTCGATTTGATTGACGTTGGCGCCCAAGAAACTGCCCGCAAGTTGCACGGAAAACTGCGCCGAGGTGCCGGCCGTGGGAGTCATCGGATTGTTGACCGAGTTGTAGCTGTAAGTGGGGGTGACGCTGGCGGTGCGAATCCCTTCCAGCGAATTTTGCTGCGGTCCGTTGATGTTCTGGAAATTGAGGTAATCGTAATACTGCTTGGCCGCGTCAGTCAGCGTCCGCACGTTCTGAATGCTATAGCCAAAGCTGAGACCAAGACGCTGGAAACTTCGCTTGAGCGGATAGTTGGCGAACACGGTGAACCCGCGCGAATTCGAAACGTAGTTGAGCAGGTTCTGGCTGCCCAGCGAATTGTACAACGGGATCAGGTCGGCGCCCGCCAGCACCGAGGCCTCTCGGGCCTGGTCGAAGTTGAAGCGGCTGATGAACACCGTGAAGCCAACCTGCATCGGCCGGTCCAGGAAGTAAGGCTCGGTGAATCCGAAGTTCACATCGGTGGTGCGGGTGCCGAGCTGGCTGGACAGGCTCAGAGTCTCGCCCAATCCGAGGAAGTTGTTGGTCGAATACTGAAACCCCACGAAGCTTCCGGAGATTTCGGAAATGCCGCCGCTGAACTGGATACTGTTCTTGCCGCGCTCCCGGACTTTCAGCGTCAGGTCGACGGTATGGTTGTTGTTATCCGTCTTCATGTCGACCGACGAATCTTCCTTCAGCTCCTCGAAATATCCCAGCTGGTTCAGGCGCAGGATACTCAGCCGCCACAGGTCGGTGTTATAGGGGTCGCCCTCGTCGATCAGCAGTTCGCGGCGGATTACCCTGTCGCGGGTGGTGGTGTTGCCGGAGAAATCGATCCGGCGCACGAAGAACTGGTTACCTTCGTCGAACCGCAGCGTCAGGTTGATTTTGTCGGTGCCGGGGATCGGCTCGGGCTCGGGTTCCACCAGGAAGTTGATGTAACCGAACCGGCCATACAGCTTGCGCAGCTCGTCGAAGCCCTTCTGCAGCTTTTCCGTCGAGAACGGGTCGCCTTGCTTCATCCGGAAGATCTGGGGAAACAGCTCTTCCGGGGTGCGGAACAGCTTCACGCCCACAAAACTAATGGTGTTGAGGTGAAACAAGCGTCCTTCTTCGAGACTGATGGAGACGTTGGCGTTCTTCCCGGGCCGGTTGGGATGAATCAGCGGCAGGCGGAACTTGCCCCCTCCAGCGTCCACGATATTCACCGACTGACCCGTGACGCGGGCCGTAAAATACCCATTCGATTGGTAGAACTGGACCACCCGCTGTTCGTCTTCCTCCAGCTTGGTGGAATCGTAGGTTTTGGAGAAAAGGCTCTCTGCCACAATGGACCGCGGGATGCCGATGGGGCGCAGATTCTTCATGGCCCGCCGCACGATGCGGTCGTTGTAAAACGTGTTGCCTTCAATATCTATCTTTCCGACCTTAACCTTGGGTCCTTCATCCACTTTGAACACGATGTTGAGCGAAGACGGAGGAAAAGGCTGCAGTTCCGGCATGACGGTGGCGAACTGCCGGCCGCGCTCGGCCAGGTAATCCTGCAGGACCACCTGGGCGCGCTGGACCTTGTTGCGGTCATAGGTGGATTCCGGCGTCAATCCGACGCGGCGCTCTTTAAACCGGTCCAGGACTTCCGACTGGGTGATCGATTTCAGGCCGTCGTACTTGATGGTGCGCACCACCGGCCGCTCGGTGACTTTGAACGTCACAATCCAGCCGGTTTGGCCCGCCTCTCTGGTCCACTCGATATTGTCGAAGCGGCCGCTGTTCCACAGGGTGAGCAGGTCGCGGTGGAGGGATTCGGCGTCGTACCTGTCCCCACGCTTGGTGAAAATCATGGCGCGCAGCGTGTCTTGAGGCACCCGGCGTGCGCCCTGGAAATTGATGGACTCGACGGTATCGGCCGGGGGGCGGTCGGGCGTGGCAGAAGGCGCAGGTGTTCCGGGCGCCGCCGGCTTGGCCGGTTCGGGTTTGGGCGGCTGGGGTTTCGGCTCCTCGGCTCGCGGAACCTGCTCGAACGGATTGGGAGGCTTGGGTTGCTGCGGCGCGGGCTGTTGCTGGCTGAAGAGGGGAACTGCCGCCAGCAGGCCGACCATGGGCGCGCGCAGGCTTCGAGGCCTGGAAAACTGCATCTACACCGGGTTCCTTTCCACTCTGCGCCTGTTTTTTTTGGACGCTCGACCGCCGAACTGGGTTTCGGAAAAGGTCCTCCGCCTTAGAGTCAAGGCCCCAGGGGACTCAACGGCTGCGTAATTTGTCATTCTACCCTATCCGGCTCCCCCGCTGCTGCCCGCGCCACCGGAAACTTCCGGCTCATATATCCCAGGCACGCCCCGAATAGGGCATGCGACAAAAGCGCGGCGGGTTGCGCGGAATACAGCGGAATCAGAGGGTTTATCCTTCTCCATAACAAGGCATCCGCCAGACCATACCCTATCAGACCGGCCAGAGTTCCGAGCAGAACCAGCCGCCGTCTGCGCTGGATTCCTCCGCACACCAGTCCGAAGGCGGCTCCGATGGATCCGGTCATGAAAACGTGCAGGGCGCCGCCGGCCAGAGTCGCCCGGTTGGGGCCGTCGCTTAGCGCCCGCGCTCCATAGAAAGTAGAGCCCAAAAGATTGGATGACATCCACCAAGGATCACCCCGCCAGAGCGAGCTCGAAACCAGCAGCGCCAGCATCGCGATTCCGCCGAGGACGCCTGCTTCGATCCCTCTGAGCAGGCGCGGCACGGCCCGACTCGATGCCCACCAATGGATTCTCCTCCGCACGACGTTCCCTTGCACGTTAGGAACCCTCTTATACTAACAGAGTCCCTCTGTGGTTCCGCCCCGCGGGGACCCGCTTCACACCATCCACATGCCGCGTCGAGTTGTCATCACGGGAATTGGCGCAGTGAGCCCTAACGGCATCGGAACCGAGGCCTTCTGGTGCGCCACGCGCAAGGGCATCAGCGGCGTAGGGCCGATCACCCGCTTCGATACGTCCGGCCTGGCGGTCCGCGTTGCGGGCGAGGTCAAGGATTTCCGCGAAGAGGATTACGTGACCGCCAAGGACCGTCCGCACGTTTCCCGCGCCACCCCCTTGGCGGTTGCCGCCGTGACGGAAGCGCTACAGTGGGCCGGGCTGGACACAGCCGCGATGAGCCGCGAGGAACTGCGTGGGATCGGCGTGGTGGTCGGGTCGGGGGGCGGAAGCGTCGAATTCACCGAAGAGCAGTATCGCCTGTACCATTCGGGAAACTGGCGGCAGTGCAGCGTGTACGTGGTGCCCACTTCGACCATGGGCACTCTGGCCAGCGAAGTTTCGATGCGGTTCGGGCTGCGCGGGCTGAGCCACGTCATCAGCACCGGATGCACGTCGTCGACCGACGCACTCGGTTACGCGTCTCAAATGATCCGGGCCGGCGGGCTCGATACGATCGTGGCCGGCGGCGTGGACGCGCCCATCGCGCCGCTGATCCTGCGCGGGTTCATCGCGATGAGGATCATGTCGCAGGCCTGGAACGATGAGCCCGAGCGCGCCTCGCGCCCCTTTTCCCGTGACCGCGGCGGATTCGTCATCGCCGAAGGCGCCTGGTTCTTCGTGCTGGAGGAGCGCGAGAAGGCGCTGGCCAGGGGCGCGACCATCTTAGGCGAGATCGCCGGCTACGGTTCCACCTGCGAGGCGTATCACCGCGTTCGCCTGGAAGAATGCGGTGAAGAGCCCGCGCGAGCCATCTCCCTCGCGCTGGAACAGGCCGGCGTGCCGGCGGAAGCTGTGGGCTATCTGAACTATCATGGCACTGGCACGGAGCTCAACGATCGCATCGAGACCCGCGCGGTGAAGCTGGCCTTCGGCCCGCATGCCTACCACTTACCCGGGTCGTCGCTCAAAAGCCTGATCGGGCATCCGCAGGGAGCCTGCGGTGCGGCGGGCGTGGCTGCGACTTTGCTGGCGATGCGCGATGGAGTTCTGCCTCCTACCGCCAATGTGGAGGTCCCCGATCCGGAGTGCGATCTGGATTATGTTCCCGAAACCGGCCGCCGCGTTGGGATCGAATACGCGGTCGCGAACTGCATCGCCTTCGGCAGCAAGAACTCTGCGCTGGTCCTGCGGTGTGCCTGACGAATGGCTGACCTTGCCTATTGAGGCGGCCTATTTCTTTTCGTCGGCAGCGCCTACTCCCGCCAATTCCTGTTGGGCGTCATCGAGGGCTTCGCGCTCGTCCTGTTCCTTAGGCGAGTAGTAGGAGTGATAGTAGGTGTACTTGCTGTACAGTTCTCCGCGGCGGGCGCCATTCACCACGATTCCGAGCACGTTGTTGTTGCATAGCGATTGCATGGCGCGCGTCACGGAATCGATGGTGGTGTGGCCGATGCGCACCACCAGCAGGGTCCCATTGCTCATGGTGCCCAGAAGATTGGCGTCAGCGGCGAACAGCAGCGGTGGGCTGTCCATGATCACCCACTGAAACAGGGATGGCAGCCGGTCCATCAGGTGCTTGACCTCGCGCAGGTTTAGCAATTCCAGCGGATTGATCACGGCCTGTCCAGCCGGCATGATATACAGATTGGTTCCGGCGATTCTCTTGATCACCTTGTGCAGCGGGGCTTGCCCCATCAGGTAGTCGGTGATACCCGGGCTGCGATCGATCCCGAACAGGGTATGGATGATGGGGCGGCGGAAATCGAAATCCGCGAGCAGGGTGGTGTTGCCGGCCAGGTGCGCCTCGGCCAAAGCCAGGTTCGCCGCGGTGAGCGACTTCCCTTCCGCAGGCGACGCGCTGGTGACCACCACGGTATGAATCGGCTGGAGGCTCTGCATGTGATTGAGGCGCGTTCGCAACGTGCGGAACTCCTCCATGGGCGCTTCGTGGGGCCGGGAGACGTCAATCAGCAGGGAATCGGTGGCGGTGCGGAAAGGAACTTCTTCCACCAGTTCCAGCAAGCCCGCCAGGTTTGCGCTCGTCAGGTTCGAACCCGCCAGGTTTGAACCGGAAAGGTTTGAACCGGAAAGGCTCGCCCCTGCCTCGAGCGTGGCCGCCGGACCCCGTGTTTCTCCGTTGGGTTGCGCCACCGGCGGAGATAGCTCTCCGGTCTTCTCGGCGCGCCGCAGGGCATCATGAACTCGGCTCATTTCTGGTTTGTCCTCCGAATGCTACACCTTGTAGTTGTAGTAATACACCACTGATCCTGCCATTGTGACCACGGCCATCAGACATGCGGTGGTCCATCCCAGCCAGGCAATCCGCTTGCGGCGGCGCACCACGAAGTCGTTTTCCAGAAGCGGGACACTCCCCAGGATGGCCATTTGCGTGTAGGCCCGCACGTCTTTCAGGTTTTTGAGCGAGGTGTCTTTCATTTCGCGCGCAGCGGCGATGACCACGCCCAACATCAACCCGAGTCCCGCGCCGATTCCGATGACCATCGGGCGCTTCGGCTCGGTCGGGGTTTGGGGCAGCGAGGCCGCGTCCAACAACTCCAGCTTTTCACCTTGCCCGCGGTTTTCCAGGTCTTGAGCGATCTCCGCGGTGCTCAGACGGGAGTCAAGTTCAATGTATTTCTGCTTGGCGATCTCTCGCTCGCGCAGCAGATCACTATACTCTTGCTCTCCCAAGGGAGTCGCGTTAATCTGTCCTTCCAGCCTGTTGATCGAAGTTTGTACGTCCTTGATCTGCGAATCCAGGTCCGCGATCTCCAGGTCTTTTGCCCGGCTGGCGGATTCCAGACGCTGGACGTTTCCGTCCACATCCAGCACTTGCATCTGCAACTGCCGGTTCTCGGGGGGTACGGCCGCCACCGTCGTCGTCTTGTTCTCGCTTTCTTCCTTCTGGATTTGCTCCTTCCGCTGTTTCGCCACTTCCAGCCGGTTCTTCAGAGTCTGCACATCCGGATGGGCTTCCGTGAACCTCTGCCGGGTCACCGTCAGCGCATCCTCGTAGTTCCGAATTTCCCGCTCGATTTCGAGCATTCGATCGCTCTTCATGGTGGCGGCCACGGCCGCGACCTGCGGCGCTACTCTCATCAGTTCCGCCTTACGGCCCTTCTCGACGCGCAGATTCGTTTCCAGTGACAGCTTCTCCATTTCAGCGCGGTTTTTCGAGCCGGTCAGGAATTGATAACGGTTCTGCAGTCCGGCCATCTGCTGTATATTCCTGTCCACCTGATCGGGCAGCCGGCCGTTATTTTGTACCCGAAAGTGGGAGAGCTTGTCTTCCAGCGCTTCCAGGTCTTTTTTGGCTTGTTCCGACTGGTCCTTCAGAAACTGGGTAGTTTCGGTGGTCGCGGTGGAGCGGTTGGACACGTTCTCGGCGATGAAGCGTCCCACCACGTCCTGGACTACTTTGTTTGCCAGCATCCGGTCCGGATAGGAGAACTGAACGGTGAAGGCGGGGACAACGTGGCTGCCGGTTCCCGCCATCATCGGATTAATCTTGACGCTCTTGCGCATGAGATTGTCGATTACGTCTTCCATCGGCAGGCGCTTGCGTTCGCTCTTGTACAGGTCAAAATTGTTGATGATGGTGGTGAGTACGTTGCGGCTGAGGACCGTAGTCGCCATGGAGTTGATGCGGTCGGCCAAGTCATTGGAGATCGAGGACTGGACCATGTTCTGCGGCACCTGCTGCGGAACGATTTTGACCACTGCGACGGATTCGTAGCTGTCCGGCCAAAGATAAACTCCAACCACGCTGGCCACCAGCGTCACGAGAAAAGGCCCGAAAATCCAGCCTTTGTGGCGGCGCACGATGTCGATGAAATCCTCGACGTCCAGGGCACGCCGGGGTATGCTGAAGTTCTCTGTTGGTTGCATTCTTGGGAATCCTCGCGGTGGCTACTTGACGTATACAGTGTCGCCGTTTTGAAGCCAGATGTTCTGATCGAGCGCTTCCTTCTTGCCCTTCAGGTAATCCTTGTAATTGAAATCAAGGCGCTGGGCTCCGCGCAGAATCAGGATGTGTTTTTCATCGGCGAAATCCTGAAGGCCGCCGGCGAGACCGATCGCATCGGCAACCCGGACGGGCGTGACCAGAGGCCAGCGCCCCGAACGGTTCACTCTCCCGTTCACCGCGAAGGTCTTGCTGTTGACGGCCATGACGGTGATGGTGACTTGCGGGCTGGTCATGTATTGGGAAAGGGCTTCTTTGATTTGCTCACCCAGACGCTCCGGCGTCAGGCCCTCCGCCTGGATGTCGTGAACCAGCGGCAAGGTGATTTTGCCGTCCGGCCGGACGGCGACAGACCGGGTCATGTCCTGATCCCGGAACACTTCGATGTGCAAGATATCTTGCGGCCCGATCAGGTACGATTTTGGATCTACCGGCTGCGCGGACGAATCCGCGGCTTCGGTGGTCACGCGGGGCGCGTCAAATACCTGAGGATTATTCTGGGACGCGTTTTTGCCGGCCTGCCCCCAAGCGGGAATCGAGGCCAGCGCCAACAATATAAACGGGAAAATCCTTCTGGCGGTCGCCATATCTGCCTCCTCCAGCGTCGCCGGTGATAAGTACTCTCCATTATAATCTTTTGTCATTGGGTAGCGCCAGCTTGGTACCATTCGATTAGACTCCATCGCCCGGAACGTGTCTAGTAACCACCGTACCGGAACTTTAGGCCTGACGGTAATCACCCTATGACCTACTACTTGGCCAAGACCGATCCGGACACCTACTCTATCGGGGATCTGGAGCGCGAAAAGCAGACGGTTTGGGACGGTGTGACCAATCCCCAGGCCGTTCGGGCGATACTTTCCATGCAGCCTGGTGACCGCGTGTTCATCTACCATTCTGGAGTCAAATCCCCCGCGGGCGTGTCAGGAATTGTGGGGCTGGCGGCGGTCCGCTCGGCCGGGAGGCCCGATCCCAAGAATCCGAAATCGGCCGTGGTAGATATGGTCTTCCTGGGCCGGCTGGACCCTCCCACGTCCCTGGCCGAAGTAAAGCAAAGCGGCCGGTTCGACGGCTGGGCACTGGTGCGTCAGGGGCGCCTGTCGACGATGGCGGCGCCGGAGAAATTCGTGGCGTGGATGCGGGCCAGATACCCCGGCCAGAAAATCTGAGCCATCGGCCAGCACGTTCAAACAGCCCAGGCACGCTAGACTAGGGATTTCGTATGCCGCTGGTAGCCGGTTCGGTCGCCGATCTTGCCCGTTCACCGGAACTGCGCCTGCCGCTGGATTGGTTCCGCCGCGAGCGCGCCTGGATCAACGAGCAGCACCTCAAGCTGTGCCGTGTTCCGGCACCGACCTTCCTGGAGCAAAAACGCGCCGAGTGGATGGCCGAGCGCTTTCGCAGCCTGGGCTGGGAAGCGCGGCTGGACCGTTCGGGTAATGTAGTCGCGGGGCTGCCGGGCCGCCGCGACAGCGCCACAGTGGCGGTTACGGCGCACCTGGATACGGTGCTCGCTCCGCGGTCGCCCGATGAAATCAAGCTTTCGGGCGACGGCCGGCTCCTGGGCCCCGGCGTTTCCGACAACGGTGCCGGCCTGGCCGCGCTGCTGGCCATCGCTGCCGCCTGGAGCGCCTCCCCTCCGGTACGCGACACGTCTGCGGCTCCCCTGTTGGTCGCCAACGTAGGGGAGGAAGGCGAGGGCAACCTGAGCGGCATGCGCTACCTGTGCCGGGATTCGAATGGTTCCCGGCCAAAAGCGTTCCTGGTTCTGGATGGCCCCAACACCGACCACATCACCTGCCGGGCTCTCGCCAGCCGCCGCTTCGAAGTGGTGATCAGCGGGCCGGGCGGACACAGTTGGAGCGACTATGGCGCCGGCAATCCGGTCCACGCACTGAGCCGAGTTATCGCTGAATTCACGTCTGCGGAATTCGCGGCGTCGCTGGCTTCCGGCGTTCCGGCCGATACCGCTCCGCGGTCTTCCTTCAACTTCGGGCTGATCCAGGGAGGGACCAGCATCAACTGCATCCCCACCGAAGCGCGCGCCAAAGTGGATTTGCGATCGGAGAAACCGGAGCGGATCGACGAAATGGCGGCGCTGCTGGCGGCCTCTGTGGCGCAAGCCTCCGAGACCGAGAATAGCCGGGCCACCGGCGGACGCGTAAGCGCGCGCTTCAAAGAGATCGGCTCCCGTCCGGGCGGGGAGCTGGACGAGGGCGCACCGATTTTGAACTACCTTCTGGCAGTGGATGCGTTCTTGGGCATTCGCAGCCGTCTGGATTGCTCTTCCACCGACGCCAACATTCCGCTATCCATGGGCATTCCGGCGGTATCCATCGGCGCGGGAGGACAGGGCGGCGGCGCACACACTCCCGCGGAATGGTTTCATCCGGAAAGCCGTGAATTGGGTCTGCGCCGGATTCTGCTGGCGCTTTGCGGCATGCTTTTGGCCGAGTAAGGAAGTTGGATCGGGAAACCTCAGGGGACCCGCTCGCGTCCATCGGCTTGCGGCCCGTATAATGGAAAACGAGACAAGAAACGATAGCCGGGTATACGCGAAATCATCGGGAGAGAGAGAACTGCGATGAAGCTGTTTGAAAAAATGCGCCAGCAAAAACTGATGTCCATGGCCTTGATGCTGTTCACTCTTTCGGTGGGCATCCTGATCGGGACGCTGCTCAATACTCAGGTGAACGCGGCCCGCGACCAAACTGCTCCCGACGCGACGCCGTTGACCGTACCGCGATTGTCGGCGCTGGGCAACGACTTCACCGCGCTGGCCAAGAAGCTCGAGCCGAGCGTGGTGAACATCACCGTAGACGTGGCGCCGCCGGAAAAGGGCGCGGCGCGGGGTCAAGCCCCCGACGACAACAGCGATGAGGTTCCCGATTTTTTCAGAAGGTTTTTTGGTCCGGAGGGCGGTGGAGGCGGGCAGGATGTTCCAGAAGCACCCAAGCGCCAGGCGTCCGGCAGCGGCTTCCTGGTCGACAGGAACGGCTACATCATTACCAACAACCATGTGGTGGAGAACGCCACCAAGATCCGGGTCCGCTTGCACGGCGATCCGGGAGACTACCGCGGCAGGGTGATCGGAACCGACTATGAAACCGATCTCGCAGTGATCAAAATCGACGCGGGCAAACCTTTGCAGCCGGTTACGATCGCGAATTCGGACTCCGTGCAGGTGGGCGACTGGGCCGTGGCCATCGGCTCGCCGTTTGGCCTGGATGCGACCGTAACGGCGGGGATCGTGAGCGCTATCGGACGCAGTGCGGACCAGCTCGGCTCCAGCGCGCGGGCGTTCCAGCATTTTATTCAGACCGACGCGGCCATCAATCCGGGCAACAGCGGCGGCCCGCTGCTGAACATCCGGGGTGAGGTGATCGGCGTGAATACCATGATCGCCACCAGCGGGCGTGGTTCTGAAGGAGTCGGGTTCGCGCTGCCGGTGAACATGGTGGCGCGCGCCTATAACGACATCATCCGGATCGGAAGAGTGACCCGCGGCTCCATCGGCGTAAGCCTGGATCGCAGCCCGCAGCCCGAAGTCACGCTCAGAGCGCTGGGCGTGAACCATGGAGCGATCATAGAAGCCGTGTCCGCCGGCGGTCCCGCCGAGAAGGGCGGTCTGCGCGCCGGAGATATCATCCTCGGCGTGAACGGAACGGACGTGAAGGACGGCGACGACCTGGTGGCCCATGTGGCGGATACGCCGGTGGGCGCGCAAGCCATGCTGAGCATCGACCGCGAGGGGAAACCGCTGAGTCTCAAGGTCACCATCGCGGACCGCAGCGAGTTGTACAAAGACCGGCCCGACATCGTGGGTGAGAGCAAACCCAAGGAAACGATTACCAGCAAGGCCGAAGCCCCGGCTCAAGTGAAGTTCGGTTTCCGGCCCCGCCCCTTGACGGAACAGGAGCGGGACACGGTCGTGAATCGGCGCGGCGTCATGGTGACGCTGGTGGAGCAAGACTCCTTCGCCGAGGAAATCGGCATTCAGAATGGCGACGTGATCGACGCCATCAACCGGCAGCCGGTGAACTCCTTGGACGATATCAAGAGGGTCCAGGAGAAGCTCAAGCCAGGCGATGCGGTGGCGTTTCATGTATTGAAGAACGTGACGCCTCCGCCCGCCGCTGCGGCTCCCCGTTCGGGCCGCGGCTCGCGTACGACGGTGCAGACTCGGCCGGCCCTGGACGGACCGCAGGGCACCTACGTGTCGGGAATCCTTCCGGGGCGCTAAGCAGGTCTAGGAACTAGTCGCTTGCGCTCGAAGGCGATCGTCGTCGTACTCGCGCTGAGCACGGCCTTGGCGCTGTGGGCGGCGATACCTGCCTCAAAATCCAAGAAGACGACGGGCAAGGCGACTGGAACAAAGAAGGCCGCCCCCAAAGGGTCCAAAGGATCGAGCTCCAAAGGATCGACCTCCAAGGGATCCAAGTCCAAGGGAACCAAAGCGGTGGCGGGAAAGAAATCAACCTCCGCCAATACCGCGGCAGCGCGCTACCGGCGATCCACGCAAAAAGAACCTGTTCCGGAACGCTATAAGGAAATCCAGCGGTCGCTTGCGGACAGAGGCTACTTCGCGGGTCCCGTGAACGGGACCTGGGGTCCGGATTCCGTGGAAGCGCTGAAACGCTTCCAGCGCGACCAAAACATCGGCGACGATGGAAAGCTCGGGTCGCTGTCGCTGATCGCGCTGGGACTGGGGCCCAAGCGCGGGGCCAGTGAGGCTGGCGGGGGCGAGAAACCCGCGAATCCCGAGACCGGCGAGCCATCCCCTCCTTGATTTTGGTAGAACATAACAATGACCTATCAAATCGACCCGAAGCACAGCGCCGCGCGTTTCAAGGTGCGGCACATGATGATCGCCAACGTGGGAGGGGAATTCAACAACGTTTCCGGCACTGTCAATTTCGACGCGGCCAAGCCGGAACAGTCGAGCATCGAAGCCTCCATCGATGCGAATAGCCTGCATACCGGCGATCCGCAGCGCGACGGACACATCAAGGGAGCCGATTTTTTCGACGTCGCCCAGTTCCCGTCCATTACGTTTCGCTCTACCAAAGTGACCGCCGCCGGAAGCGGATACAAGGTGGCCGGCGACTTGACGCTGCACGGAGTCACGAAGCCGGTGACGCTGAGCGTGGATTCGGTTTCGCCCGAAGTCACGGACCCGTGGACTCTGCAGCGCCGCGGCTTGTCCGCCGTGACCACCATTAACCGCAAAGACTTCGGGATGGGCTGGAACGCCCCGGCCGGCGGTGGCGTCATGCTCAGCGAGAGTGTCGAGATCACGCTGGATCTCGAAATGACCCGCGCTGCGTCCTAGCTGTCTTCAAATCCAGCTTCGGCAAGTCTAGCTTCGGGCGAAGTACAGGGCAGCGGCCCGTTCCAGCTCAGGCTTGGTCATCTGAGGCGGGCGGCCTTCATAGCGGCCGATGGCCAGCAGGATGTTGCAGATATCGCTGGGATAGCAGGCGCGCAATTCGGTCCGGCCCTCGCGCAGGCACAGCTTGCGGAGGTACTCGGCGCTGTCGGCCTCGGACTGAATGTTGCGGGCCTGCACCACGCGGGCGAAGATCTGGTCGAAGGCGGCGCCATCCACGGCTTCCACGTAGATCTTGTTGTGGATGCGCCGCAGGAAAGCTTCATCGGCCAGGTCGGAGGGCTCCAGGTTGGTGGAGAAGACCACCATCAACTCGAAGGGGATCTGGAACTTGATTCCGTACCGCAGCGTGAGGTAATCCACACGCCGGTCCAGCGGCACGATCCAGCGGTTCAGCAGGTCGCGCGGGGACATGAGCTGGCGTCCAAAGTCGTCGATCAGCAGAATGCCGTTGTTGGCCTTCATCTGGAGGGGCGCCGCGTAAATGCCCGAAGACTCATCCAGGCGCAACTCCAGCATGCTGGGGATGAGCTCGCCGCCCACCAGGATGCAAGGCCGCTTGCAGAGGATCCAGCGCGGGTCCACGTCGGCATCGTCATGATCCACCGGGTGATGCACCACCGGATCGAAGACGCTGATGATTTGGTTGTCCACCTCGACCGCGTAGGGGATCATCACTGCGTCCTGATACACGCGAAGCATGCGCTCCGCCAAGCTGGTTTTTCCGTTGCCGGTGGGTCCGTAGACGAAGATCGACGTCTGGGAAATAATCGCGGGACCCATCTGGTCGAGCATCTTATCGGAGACCACCAGGTCGGAGAAGGCCTGACGCAACATCCGCCGGTCGACGCTGATGCGCGCGGATTGGGCTTTGGTTGCCGCGTGATATTCGTTGAGCGATACCGGGCAGGCGCCCGCGTACTGGGAAACTTGAAAACGCTCGCCCGCGAGCTGTTTTCCGGCGGCCGAGAGCACAAACTGGTAGTCGTTCCCGCTCATGCCCTTGATTTCGACCAGCTGTTGCGAGCGCATATGCTTAAACACCAGGTCAACAATAGGCAGAGACACGCGGATGGACCGGCTAAGACCGGTCATGCTCGAAAATCCTTCGATTACCATGCGGCGAAGCATGAGGTCGAGCACCAGTGATTCGGGGACGCCCAAATCCGCGAAATTCTGGGGCACTGGGGGCAGGAACGAGCAGCGCGCTTGCGTAAGGGTAGCCATAACGTGAATCTAGCTACTACTATCGGCAGTACGGCTTAAGGGGTTTATCTGCACGTTTAGACCGGCGGAAGCGTCAATCTTCTCTGTGGCTATATTTCGCACCGGATTGATTCTGTTGGCTTTTGGGACGGTCCTCGGGGCCGAGGAACAAGCCAGCCGGGTATTTCGGGCGGCCGAGCGAGCCCAGCGCTCCGGGGACAGTTTGCAGGCCTACCAGCTGTATACCCAGGCGGCGGCTCTTGACCCAACCAATGCGCGATACGCCCTGCAATGGAATCTCCTGCGGGATTGGGCGGCCCTTTCTGCCCAGGTCTCTCTGGGTGGCTTGTCCGGCGACGATGCCGAAGACGCCGCGCAAAGGATTACGGTGGAGGGGATCAGCCCCAGCGAGGCGAACGCGGGGCGGCTGGCGCTTCCCCCGCCGCGGCTGCAGGGTTCGGCGGAAAAGCACAGTTTCGATTTGCGAGGCACGGCGCGGCCGGTGTTCGAGCAGGTGGCGGCCGCCTACGGCATTCAGCTTCAGTTCGAGGATGATTACCGGGGTCCGGCTTCCGCCTTCGCGTTTCGCCTGAACGACCTGAGCATGCAGGAAGCGTTCCACGCCCTGGAGACGATCACCAATTCGTTCCTGGTGCCGGTAAACCCGAAGCTCGCGATGGTGTATCAGGACACCACCCAGCGCCGCAACGACAGCGCTCCTCTCATGACCGCCGAAATCCCCATTCCCGAGCGCCTCTCGGTGCAGGCGGCCCAGGAAATGGTCTCGGCGGTGCAGCAGGTGATGCAGGTTCGCCGCATCGCCGTGGACCCGGGCCGCCGGGTGGTGTTTATGCGCGATCAGCCGGGCACGATCCTGGCCGCCCGGCAGATTCTGACGAATTTATCGCGCAACAAGGCGCAGGTGAATATCGAAATCGAACTTTTGTCCGTCTCGAAAAATTCTACCTTGACGTATGGGCTGCAATGGCAGAACATGGCGCCGGTGCTTAACTTCGGGACGTTTCTCAATAACATTCCCTCGACGATCGCCGGTTTTACGCGGTTTGCCACGTTTGGCGGTGGAGCGACATTCATGGGTATTGGCATTACCGGCGCCGAAGCCTTTGCGACGGTGAGCCGCAGTTCCGCCCAATCGATGGTCCGGGCCGAGGCTGTCACCTTGGACGGCCAGGCCGCCTCGTTCAAAGTCGGGGATCGGTATCCCATCGTCACCAGTTCTTATATCGGGCCAGCCGGCACCAGCCAGGACAGCGGTATCCCACCGGCCATCCAGTTCCAGGATCTGGGGCTGATTCTGAAAATGACTCCCACGGTGCATGCGAATGGCGAGATCACTCTAGATGTGGATGCGGAGCAGAACGCGTTGAACGGCGCTACCAACGACAACATTCCGATAATCACCACGCGTCATTTTCAGGGCGTAACGCGGCTAGTGGAGGGCGAATGGGCGGTGATCGCAGGTTTGATGCAGACCTCGGTCAACGAGAGCCGCTCCGGAATTCCGGGTCTCTCCAGTCTGCCGGTCTTTGGGCACCTGTTCACCAAGACCACCAAGGCTGAAAACGTCGGGCAAACGCTCATCGTCCTGAAACCGCATCTGGTTAGCCTGCCTCCCTGGGAAACGCCGTCACCGGTCCTGTGGGTGGGAACCGAGACCAAACCAGTCAGTGTCTACTGAACTCCCTGAGGACGTTCCAGTATTCGCGGGCTACTTTTTCCGGAGCGTGACACTGCGCGACGTGCGCCGCCGCGCGCCGGCCGATTCCGAGACCGGCCTCGCGGTTTCCCGCCAGCCACGCGATGTAGCCAGCTAGCATCTGCTCCTCTTCGGGTCCCACGTCGAGCCGCAGGCAGGCATTTTCGGGGATTCGGGCCAGAGCCTCGCTGGCAGTGAATATCACCGGCTTGCCGATGCCCATCATCCGCACCGCGATGCCGGAGGTCTCCGCAGCCGAGGGATAGCGCAGGTTGACGCACAGATCCGCGGCTGCCGCATACCGCCACAGCTCGAGTTCAGGCAGGTACGCAGTTCGAATGATGCGTGGATGCTGTAGCAGTGGTGCGATCGCGTTCTCAAAGGCGCTGGAGATGAACTCTCCCGAAACCAGGAGGCGAACGTCTGTATGCGCCCGCAGGGCGCTCTGAAACGCGCGTAAGAGGACCGTCAAACGTTTGGTCTCGCGCTGGTGGCCGAAGGTTCCGATCAGCAGTGTCTCCGGCGTGACGCCCAGGGACTCGCGAAACCGGACGGTTTCTTCGGCGGATGGCACCGCAGGCGGCCGAAACAGGTGGGGGATCTCGAACACATTTGCTTGGGGGGCGTGTTCCCGAACCAGCGTTGCCGCGGCGGGATTGTGCACGATGACCGCACGCGCGGCGGAGGCGATGCGCCTGAGCATGGGACGAGCGAAATAGCGCGCGTCGGCGCCGGATCGCGCGCGCTGCTCCCAGAGTTGGCGGCCCAGGTCGCGTGACGGCTCACCGTAGTTGTAGATGAACTCTTCTACGTACTCATTCGAGTCGAGCATACCGAGCAGCAGGTGCTGCAGCACCGCATCGTGCAGGACCACGACGCCCGGATGAGTGAGCGCGCGCTGGTAGATATCGCGGTGGAGGGTGTTATTGCCGACATGGTAGAGGGCGACGTCGCACTCCGAAGGGGCGATCTCCACGGCTCCGCAACTCCGAAGGAGCGGTAACAATGCAGCGCTGTAATCCGCTATGCCGGTCGGGGCGGGCGGCAAGGGCGAGAAGAAGCCGACCTTCATGCTTTAGGTCGTGGGCCGAATAGGGCGGTACCCACGCGGATGTGGGTCGCGCCTTCTTCGATCGCGGCTTCGAGATCGTGCGACATGCCCATGGAGAGTTTCTGAAGCCCATGGATTCGCGCCACCTCGGCCAAGCGGCGGAAGTAGGGGCGAGTCGTTTCTGGATCCGTGTTCCAGGGCGGCATGGTCATCAGGCCGGTGAGCCAGAGGTTCGGGCAGGAGCGGATGGCTTCGATGATTCCGGGAAGTTCTTCCGGAGCAGCACCTGCCTTGGTCCCTTCCGGCGAAAGCTTCACTTCGATCATCACTTCGAGCGGTCTTCCCATTTCATTGAGACGCCGGGCAAGCTTTCCGGAATCGACGGTTTCGACGGTATGGAACAACTCGGTCGCCTGGCGCGCTTTGTTGGATTGTAGATGGCCGATCAGGTGGAACTGGGCTTCGGTCAGCCCAGACAGCGCGGGACGCTTTTCCGCAAACTCCTGGACGTAGTTTTCACCGAACACGCGCAAGCCGCAGGAATATGCCTCGCAGATCACCGCGGCGGAGAACTTCTTGGTGACAGCGACCAAGGTGACGTCGTCACGTGCGCGGCCCGCACGGTGAACGGCGGTCTGGATGCGTTGCTCGACTTGATCGATGCGTTCCGGAAGGGTTAGGCTCATGCGGATAGCCACGCGGGCATGGATGCGGCGGTGGCGGGAGGCACTCCATGCCCGGCGCCTTCGACGACTTGCAAGCGCGCGGCAACCGGGATCAGTTTAATCGCTTCCCTTAGTTCGTCCACTGTGCCGAAGGGATCGCGCGTGCCATGAATGAAAAGCGCGGGAATCCGGAGCGAACCAAAGTGCTCGGTTCGGAGCTGGGCCGGCTTGCCGGGCGGATGCAGCGGATAAGACAGCAGCAGGAGTCCGTCGGCCAGACTGGAGTCTTCGGCGGCCACCATGCTGGACTGGCGGCCACCGTAAGATTGTCCGGCGAGATACAGGGGGACATCTGCGGCAACCTGACGCAGTTCCTGTGCAGCCTGCCGGATACCTTCGCGGTCGCGTTCGCCCGAACCTCCGGGGGCGCCGCGGGGGCGCGATTGGCGAAACGGCAGATCCCAGCGCAGAACACAGAATCCGGACTCACAAAAGGCGTTCGCGACGGCCACCATCAAGGGATTCTCGCAATTTCCGCCCGCGCCGTGGGACAGAAGCATGGCAGCCTTGACCTTCTCGGGCCGGTGCAGCCAGCCTCCCATAAAGGAATGGATTCCAGGTTTCTCCAATCGCTCTGGCGATGCCATGTATGCCACGTTTGACCGCATACCATGGTATCGCTTGGCGACGTGCAGGCCGCGCGCGAGCGCCTGGATACACGTGCGACGCGTGCTGTGATGGTGGTTACGCCGGCCGGCGGATACCCAGCCGCTTCATCAGGCTGCGCAAGGTGCTGGGATTCATCTTAAGAATTCCGGCGGCGCCTTTGGGACCTTCCACTACCCATCCGGTGGTCGCCAGGACGCCTTCGATATGACGGCGCTCCGCATCTTCGAGGGATTGCGGCGGAGACGCTTCCGGCATGCCCTGGGCGGCCACAAGATCGATAGGCACATCCAGAACTTCGCCGGGGCTCAAGACCACCGCGCGAGCCAGGAAATTCTCGAGCTCGCGGATATTCCCCGGCCAGTCGTAAGCCATCAGTTGCCGCAGGGTTGTTTCGGGGATGCGGTTCACCCGCCGGCCGAACTGGCGGGCCAAACGAGCCAGGAAGTGCGCAGCCAGGGCCGGGATGTCTTCGCGGCGTTCGCGCAGAGGCGGCACCTCGACGGGAATCACCTGCAGGCGGTAATACAGGTCCATGCGGAGGCGGCCCTCTCTCACGGCCTCGGTCAGATTCCGGTTGGTAGCCGCGAGCACCCGGACATCGACCTTCACGGTGCGGTTTGAGCCCACAGGTTCGAATTCCTGCTCTTGCAGCACACGCAGAAGCTTCGACTGGCTCTCCAGCGGCAGCTCGGTGACTTCGTCCAGAAACAGGGTTCCCCCGTGGGCGTGCTCGAAGCGGCCGACGCGACGTTCAGTAGCGCCGGTGAAGGCGCCTTTGACGTGGCCGAACAATTCGCTCTCGACCAAACCGGCTGAAATCGCCGCGCAATTGATTTTCACCAGCGGCCGGTCCCGGCGCGGACTGAGGTTATGAATCGCGCGCGCCACCAGTTCCTTGCCCGTGCCGGTTTCTCCGGTGATCAGGACCGTCGCGGAGGTTCCCGCGACCAGCCGGACCTTCTCCAGCAGCTCGCGAAAGCGCGGGCTTTGGCCGACCATCTCATGGTTGTTGTGCTCGGCCTTGATTTCCTCGAGGAGATACGCGTTGTCTTGTTCCAGGCGTCCCTTCAGAGCGGTGAGTTCCGCGACGCGCTGTTCGAGCTCGGCATTGAGCCGCAGAATCTCTGCTTCTGACTGCTTGAGCCCGGTGATGTCGCGCACCGTGACCCAGCCGCCGGTGAGGCTTCCACCTTCGAGTTCGCCCTGGCGCGTGAACAGGAAATCGCGCCCGTTGATGATCCTCTCCACCTGGGAAAACTGCCAGCGCGAGCGAATCCCCGCGCGGAGACGCTCGGTCTGATCCGGATCGTCTGGAGGGCTCACCACCGCCATGCGTGCGCCTATTAAATCCTCGGCCCTTGACCGGCCGAAGAGTCGAGCCGCCTGATCGTTACAATCGGCCACGTAGCCATGACGGTACATCAGTTCGATTTGTTCTTCTTCGGGCAGATCCAGGGAAATCGGGCGTTCGAACTCCATACGCACCACCGCCTCGACTCCGTGCGACACCAGAGCGCGCAGACGCTTTTCGCTATCCGCGAGGGCATCTTCGTAGTTCTTACGTTGTAATTCCGCGGCGGCTCGGATCGCGACCAGCTGGAGCAGCGTTTCGGCCAGCTTGGGGTGTTGCAGCGGTGTTCGGGTAAGGGCGCAGATGAGGCCCAGGCAGCGGCCCCCGGTATCGATCATGGGAGAACCCACGTAGCCTTCGGCGCCCATTTGGGCCAGCATGAGGTCTTTGGGAAACATCTGCTGAATGCCACTGGGGTAAGAGCACAGCCGTTTTTCGATCACGTTGGCGCAGGGCGTACCCTCCAGTTCGTATTCGAATGCCCCAGCGTCCGCGCCATCGCCATAGGCCGCAACCGTTGCAATCCGGCTTCCGCCTGGCTGCAGGGTCCCGACGAGTACGAAGTCCGCTTTGAGCGCGGCGGCCAGATGCCGCGCCAGCGAGCGAAAGAAGGCTTCTCCGGTTTGTCCGGACACGCCCTCCGCAATCTCGAATACGAGATGCTCGAGGAGACCCGCAGCTTCGCCCGGGGTGCTCATGGGTACAAGACCCTCCTCAGTCGATTCGGAACTGTGGGCCTCATTGTAATCAAGTTGGATATCCGCTGCAATCTCGGTGAGCCCTCACACACAGCCAGCACCAGTTTTGCATTCGCCGGAATTGTTCGATCTCCAGGCTGTCCAGCGGGCTAAAATCAACCGAAGTTTTTCCATCCGAAAAGGCTTCGACATCAGGTCATTCATGCCCGCCGCCAGGCATTCGGCGCGATCGCGGCCTGCCGTGGTGCCTATGATGGGGGTTTCTTGGCCACGGGGCAGGGCACGGATCCGCGCGGTGGCCTCGAAACCGTCCATTACGGGCATCTGCCAGCCCATGAGGATCAGTTCGTATCTATGGTGCCGGAAACTCTCGATCGCCTTGCGTCCGTCCTCGGCAATCTCGACTGAGCAAGCCAGCCTCTCCAGCATGACTCTAACGGCTTTCGCGCTGACTTCGTCGTCTTCCACGACCAGCACTCGAATTGGTTCTGTTGACATCGGGGTATCTAAAGGCATGCCGGGGGCCATCGCTAAGTCATTGAAATATTACGGATCAATGAATGAACTTCTGCGTAATCCCGTGGTGGATGGCTCGTGGCCACGAGATGGCGTGGTGCGTTATGCGTGCCGTTTATACTTGTAAGCACAGAGATGTCCACGTTTCGGCTGGGAATCGACTACAAACCGCGTGGCGATCAGGCTACGGCGATCGATGCATTAGTGCGCGGGCTCAGGGATGGCGAGCAGCACCAGGTGCTCCTCGGCGTGACGGGTTCTGGGAAGACGTTCACGATGGCCAAGGTCATCGAGAAGCTGAATCGGCCCGCTCTGGTGCTGGCGCACAACAAGACGCTGGCTGCGCAGCTCTATCAGGAATTCAAAACGTACTTCCCGTCGAATGCAGTGGAGTATTTCGTCAGTTACTACGATTACTACCAGCCGGAAGCCTACATTCCGGCCGGCGACGTGTACATCGAAAAAGAAGCCACCATCAACGACGAATTGGACAAGCTACGGCTTTCGGCCACCCGCTCGCTGTTTGAGCGGCGCGACTGTGTGATTATCGCCAGCGTCAGCTGTATCTACGGACTCGGTTCGCCCGAGGCGTACTACGGGATGCTGCTGATGCTCGAAAAGGGCCAGAAGATCAAGCGCGAGGAGATCACCGGGCGGCTGGTGGACATTCTCTACGAGCGCAACGAGGGTGATTTCAAACGCGGCACGTTCCGCGTGCGCGGCGACGTGATCGAGATTGTCCCCACCTACGACGACCTGGCTTACCGCATCAGCCTGTGGGGCGATGAGATCGAGTCGTTGGAGCAGATCGATCCGCTGACCAGCCAGGTGAAGCAGACCTATCTGCGGTTACCAATCTATCCAAAGTCACATTATGTGATGAGCGACGAGACGCGATCGAACGCGCTCCGCAGCATCGAAAACGAGCTGCAGTGGTGGAAGGCCGAGCTCGACAAAGAAGGCAAACGGATCGAAGCGCAGCGCCTCTGGCAGCGCACCATGTTCGATCTGGAGATGATCCGCAACATCGGCTATTGCCACGGCATCGAGAACTATTCGCGGCATTTCTCGGGCCGGCTGCCGGGGCAAGCCCCGCCGACTCTGCTGGACTATCTGCCGTCGGATGCGCTGCTGTTCCTGGACGAAAGCCACCAAACGGTGCCGCAACTGGGCGGCATGTATCACGGCGACCGCTCGCGCAAGGAAAACCTGGTGAAGTTCGGGTTCCGGCTCCCGAGCGCTCTGGACAATCGCCCGCTGACCTTCGAGGAATTCGAGAATCGCGTGCATCAGGCGATTTATGTTTCCGCGACACCGGGCCCATACGAGCTGACAAAGACTTCCGGCGCAGTGATCGAGCAGATTATCCGGCCTACCGGCCTGGTGGATCCAGAAGTGGACGTCCGGCCGATCCGGGGACAAGTGGACAATCTTCTGAACGAGATCCGGCTGCGAGCTGAAAAAGATGAGCGCGTTCTGGTGACCACGCTAACCAAGCGCATGTCCGAGGATCTAGCGGAGCATTACGCCGAGGCGGGCGTGAAGTGCGCGTATCTGCATTCGGAGGTTTCGACGCTCGACCGCGTGAAGATCCTGCGCGATCTGCGCCGGGGCGTCTACGACGTGCTGATCGGGGTGAATTTGTTGCGCGAAGGCTTGGATCTGCCGGAAGTTTCGCTGGTCGCGATTCTGGACGCGGACAAGGAAGGCTTTCTGCGGTCGGCTGGATCGCTGATTCAGACTATGGGCCGCGCGGCGCGCAATCTGAATGGGCGTGTCATCCTGTACGCGGATGTGATGACCGATTCGATGAAGCGGGCGATGGACGAAACCAAGCGCCGCCGGACCACGCAGCAGGCGTACAACGAAGCCAACAATATTACGCCCCAGTCGATCATCAAGCCGATCGACCAGAACCTGATCGCCATCGCCGAAGCGGACTACGTGACGGTCCCGCTAGAGGAGATCGGGCCGGAAGAAAGCGTCCCGCCCGACCAGATGGAGAAATACCTGGCGGAGATGGAAGAAAAGATGCGCGACGCGGCTCGCAAGTTCGATTTCAAGCAGGCGGCGGCGTATCGGGACCGGCTGAAGGAAATTCGCAGCCGCGCAGTCGTTCAGGACGCCTGATTCGGCGGCGGGCCGTATTGCAGCACCTGGACCTTTTCGAGCGTGATCAATCCGCTGCCCATCATCGAATCGATGGCCTCGACAAATCCCTTGATTTTTTCCTCGGTATCGACGATCTCGACCACGAACGGCAGATCTTCGGAGAGACGCAGGATTTTCGCGGTGTGCAGGCGGCTGGAGTGCCCGAATCCCATGGGCCCGCGCAGGACGGTCGCGCCGCCCAGATGCATTTCCCGAGCCTTCAGAACCAAGGCTTCGTACAGAGGCCGGCCCTGCCAGTGGTCGTTTTCGCCCAGGAAAATTCGAAGTAACATCGCGTCTTTTGGTATGTGCATGCTACCTTCCGTTCGTAGCTACCGCCGCTATGTGGCCGAGCCACACTCCCAGTAAGCAGAACACCAGCGATCCGAGCACATAGCCCGCCGCCTGGGCCCACTGGCCGTCGCGCGCCCGATTCAACGCATCGAGGCTGAACGAAGAGAACGTCGTGTAGCCGCCCAGGATCCCGACCATCACGAACTGGCGCATGGGAGGGCCGACAATCACGCGGCCATCCGGTCCAGTGAAGGTGGCAAAGAAACCAATGATGCTACAACCGATGATGTTGACGATCATGGTGCCCCAGGGAAACGTTTCGCTGATGTGGCGCGTCGCCCAGTCCTGGCAGGCATAGCGCGCGACTCCTCCCAGGGCGCTCCCGAAGGCAATCCACAAGTAGACAATCATGCTTTAGTTGAGATCGCCTCCAGGACTTCCTGGTAGGTTTTGGGAAACTCGCCACCGAACGTTTCGCGGAGACCGAGGTCGGCGGCCCAGTCCATGCGGCGTGCGGTAGCAGCGGCCATCATAGGCTCGATGCCCAGCTCTTCGAGTGTGCGGGCAACCTCGTCCATTTCACGCGCGCGGCGTTCGCCGTGGACAACGACGCGGCCGACCATGTAATCGGCCAGCTTTTTCCAGTCGATGCCCGGGAAGCTTTCGGCCAGCGATGCGAACACGCGGTCGTCGGCTCCATACTGGTTCGCGCCCAGCACGCATTCGAAGATCAGAGCTTCCAGGCCCTTGTAGATCACGCTGCGGAACATTTTCACCGCGGCGGCGCGGCCGATCTGGTCGGTGGAAACCACGTCCATCCGCATGCCGTACGGCGCGAACATCTCCTGAAACTCGGGCGCCGTGGCTCCTCCGATCAGCATCGGCGTTTTGTGCAGGTTCGGCGGAATCGGCCCCATGACGGCTATCTCGACAAAGCGCCCGCCGCTGCGAGAGATGGTGTCAGCCACCTTCTGCTTCGTCCGAGGCGAGACCGAGTTCAGATCCGCATAGATGTGGCGCGAAGTCAGATAAGGAGCCGTCTGTTGAGCGGCGTCTGCTGCCTGATCGGCCGTAACGGCCGAGATGATAACGTCTGCGCCGGCTGCGACTGCGGCTGAGAACTCGACCAGCTCGGTCCGGGTCTCCTTCGCACGATCCTGAATCTTCTCGCCCAGGCCGGAGGTATGTAAATGAATGTCGAAGGCAATGGTACGCTTGACGCCCGCTTCTCGAAGGCCCTTGGCGAGGTGAAAGGCCGCCTCGCCGAAGCCCACGAATCCCAGCCGGTCTATCCCTAGGTTGACCCCCACTTCGGGCATAAATATAAAGTACCGCGCGCGGCTGACAAGGCGCTCGGCGTCATTTGCCGGTAGCGGGCGGGCATCCGTCGAAGACTCAGTGAAAGCTTGTCGCCGGGTGCCTTAACGTGGACACATGAACAAAGCAGCCATCGAGATCGCAGCGACGCCCAAGAAGATTTTCGAGTTCATGACGGACCCGAAGCACCTCCAGAGCTGGCAGCCGGATGTAGTGGAGGCACGGCCTTTGCCGCCGGGAGGCCTGCAGGTCGGCGCACACGTCGGTGCGACCGTCCAGGAGTACGGGCGGAGGTTCGACGTCGACCTGCTGGTGGCTTCCATGACGCGGAACGAGCATATCGCGTATCGCATGGAGGCGCCCACAGCCTCCGCGTATGTGGAGTATCAACTGGTTCCATGGGGCCCCAAAACCCTGGTCGTGAGCACTGGTGCGATGCGGCCCAAGGGTTTCCTGCGGTCTCTATACCCGCTCCTTCAGGGCCTGATCAAACGAATGGTTCACCGGAAGATGACATCGAGGTTGATGCTGCTGCGCGCCGCTGTAGAGAGCCACGCCTGAGTCAGGCTAAGGTTTTTTCCAACCGGTCGAGCGTCTGCATTGCCGGCAGCACCTGGGCGACGCTGGCGTTGGGCTCGCGCTTCTCCTTGATCGCGGCAAAGAACTCGCGATCCTGAAGCTCGATCCCGTTCATCGAGACATCCACGTGGGAGATGTCGATCTTATTATTCTCGCCATCGATCAGATCGTCGTAGTAACAGATGTAGGTGCCGTTATCACAGATGTAGCGGAAGAATGTTCCGAGGGGGCCCTTGTTGTTGAACGAAAGCGAGAGAGTACAGACCGCCCCTGAAGGCGTTTTCATGATGATGCCCATGTCCATCGCGATCTTCAGCTCGGGATGCATGGGACCCTGCACTGCCTGTGCGACGGACGCAGTCTGGCCGGTCTGATACTGAAATAGATCCACGGTATGACAGGCATGGTGCCACAGCAGGTGATCCGTCCAGCTGCGGGGCTTGCCGGCCGCGTTCATGTTGGTGCGCCGGAAAAAGTAGGTCTGCACGTTCATCTGCAAAACCTTGAGCTCGCCCGCCACGATCTTTTTGCGAATGTACTGGTGGCTGGGATTGAATCGGCGCGTGTGGCCGGCCATTGCGATCACCCCGGTTTCCTTCTGGGCCTTCGCCAGACGTTCGGAATCGGCCAGGTTATCCGCCATCGGGATTTCGATCTGCACATGCTTTCCGGCGCGCATGACCTGCTCGCCTTGCTTGGCGTGCATCTGGGTGGGCGTCGCCAGGATCATCGCTTCCAGTCCGGGCTGTTTCAGGCTCTCGCCCAGATCGCCGGTGAAATGCGGGATCTTGAATTTCTTGGCGACCTCTTCCGTCGCGGCCTGATTGCCGCCCGTGAGCGTGATCACTTCGATGCCGGGAATGTTCGCGCAGGCTTCCAGATGCTTGATGCCGAACGCGCCCTGTCCGGCGAGACCGATCTTCATGATTGTTGTTCCTCGAGAACCCTTACAGTTCGCCGGCAGCGCGCAGCCGCCGTTGTTCGGCCTGCACGACCACCAGGCACATCAGCATGCCCAGAGCGTGCGCCCCGGCGTCCACCAGCGGATGCGGCTTCAGCGATCGCAGCGAGTCGATGTTTTCGTCCTTGATCGTCTCCAGAGCCGCCGATTCCTTGGGATTCAGGCCGTACTCCCTGGCCACCGCTTGGGTGTCCTTGAAGAAGCGCTTGCGAAGGTCACTCGAGAGCCGCAACTCATACAGCACCTTATTCAGCGCGTACGAAGACGGCTTCGGGTGCTTGTAGAATTCGAAACCGCCCTGCGTGAAATTGTAGGCGGGCGGGATATCGCCGGTGGGCGGACCCTTGCGCTTGTTCGGCAGGAACCGCATGACGGCGTGCCCATGGTGCCAAGTGGGCTGATACGTGATCAGCTCGCCCGGAACGTTGCCGATGGCGCCGAACATTGGATACCACGGCAGCATCTCGGTGTTCCCGACCTCGTCGAGCTGCTCGGAGCTGAGAGCCAGAATCGGATCCAGGTTGCCGCGCTCCATCTGCGCGATGGCCCAGTAATCGAAATCGTAAGCCGGCTGCGGATACTTCCAGGTGCCGGGATAGTGCGACATGCCGCCGCTGGCGATGATCACGACACGTTCGGGCCGGCCCTTGATGATGTCGGCAATGGTTTTGCCCAGCGCGTGGCAGCGTTTTGGCGACGGCAGCGGAGGCAGATAGGTGTTGATGAAGATCGGCACCACGGGGATATCGCGATCCGCGATAATCCACTCGTATACTGCGGCGAAGCTATGGCCCAGCAGCGCGTCCTGCGAATAGGCCATGTCGAACTCGGCGCGCACCAGCTTGTCAAGGATGTCCTCAGCAAGAGGCAGGTGCACCTTCATGTTGTAGCTCTTGTTGGCGAAATGCGCCTTGGAAGTTTCGCCCGCGATCACCGCGAAAGTAGGAACCGAGGACAGGAAGAACGTTTCCAAATGGTCGCTTCCGATGACGATGACGGCGTCGGGCTTGAGCTCGTCGAGCTCCTTGCCCATCAATTTCATCGCGGCGATGTCGGCGTCAATCTGCTCGGGAACTTCCGTAGGCGGGCGGGTGAATAACTGCGGGGCGTGTACGGTCGCCCAGGCTCCAACAATCTGTCCCATTCGTTCGCTCCTCTAATCTTCCTGGCCTAATCTTCCTGATCCACGTATACCACGCCGAGATCTTTAAGCTTGGCACGGAGCCCGTACATGTCGAGTCCGGCCTCGCCCCCACGCAGCTTCTCGCGATTCTTTTCCTCTTTCACGATGCGCTGCTGGCCGGCGATGACAACGTCGGCCACATCTTCGCGGGGAACCACCACCACGCCGTCCACATCGCCGATGACCACGTCCCCCGCGCGCACCAGTTGCCCGGCGCACGTGACCGGGACGTTGACCGACCCGGCGGTCGCCTTTACGGTTCCTTGTGCCGAAATGGCTTTGGCCCACACCGGAAAATCCATGGTGGTCAGATCGGCAACGTCGCGCACGCCCGCATCGATCACCAGCCCGGCGACTCCGCGGCTTCGAAGCGAGGTGGCCAGTAGCTCGCCGAACATGCCATCGGTCGATTCCGAAGTGGTGGTGACCACCAGGACGTCGCCCGCCTGGCACAACTCGACTGCGGCGTGGATCATCAGATTGTCGCCGGCCTGGCACAGCACCGTGACCGCCGGGCCGGCCACGCGCGCCGAGTTGTAGATCGGACGCATATACGGTGCAAGCAGTCCCGTGCGCCCCTGCGCTTCGTGGACCGTGGCTACGCCAAGCTTGCCCAGAATTTTGATTTCTTCGGCGTCAGCGCGCCGGATATTACGCACAATCCGATGTTTCATGTCTTTGTTTTAATGGGTCGCGAAATGCCCAGGATAACATCTAGGGGAACGGGCGGCCTATCTTCTACGGAAACGGGCGGCCTATTCCCTTCGCGACGGCTTGTTCGTAGACGTAGGCGGCTGCCGCGGCGTCTTCGACGGCGATTCCCAGCGATTCGAAAATCGTCACGCGCGCGGGATCGTGGCCACGCTCCACGTCCTTGAGCTCCACGACATTGGCCCAGCTGTCGGCCATGATGATGTCGCCTGCTTCGATCTTGGCCTGCTCCAAATCGTCCACCACGACCCGGCCTGCCGCGCGCATCAGGTCCGCCGGAATTTCGCGCCGGTTCGCGACGTTCGATCCCATGGCATTGATCAGCGTGCCAGGCTTGATCCAGGCGGACTCCAGAACCGGGTCCTTGGCGGAAGTCGCCGTGATCACGATAGGCGCGTTGCGTACCGCGTCTTCCGCCGATTCCACGGCGCGGCAGTTCATTTCCTTGGCAAAGCGCTGGGCGTTCTCCAGCTTCCGGCTCCACACCCGAATTTCCTTAATCGGTCGCACCGCGCGCATGGCGTCCACCTGGCCGCGGGCCTGCCAGCCGCTGCCGATCATGCCTACTACGGAGGCATCGGGCGCGGCCAGAAGATCGGTCGCGTAACCGCTCGCAGCGCCGGTGCGGATCATGCCCAGGTTGTTGGCTTCCAGGTACGCCAGCGGTTTTCCGGTCTCGGCGTCGTAGAGCAAGTTGATCATCTGGAGCACGCCGTACTTGCGATTGCTCGAATAGATCTTGGTGACGAAGTACTTGCCCCAGGACCCGGCCATCTGGTGCAGCACGGATCCGGTGTCGAGGATCAGCCTCCGCCGCGGCTGGTTGCGGGTGCGGCCCGCGCGCTTCTCCTCGAAGGCCCGGCGCATCATGTCGACGCAGGCCGGCATCGGCAGCAGTTGCTGCACTTCGGTTTCGGTGAGATAGATCACTTGAAGAATTCTAGCGGATTGTGATGCCGCGGACCTAGTTCGCCGCGGGAGCGCGCCGGAGGAGAATCAGGGCCAATACTACGCCGAACAGGAGGCCAGCGGGGAGCCCTAGACCGGCCAACCCATAACGCTTGCCTTCAAATTGCTTCTGAGGCTGATCCGCGGGCACGACGAGTTGGATCGTCAGTCCATTCGGGTTGGCGGTGGGATTGAGGTTAGCGGCGATGATCCTGCCAACCAGTTCCTGGCTGACTCGTTGCGCTTGGACCGGGTCTTCGTACGCGAACGAGACTTGCGCGAGGTTTTGGGCCGCGCGTCGGACCAAAATCGCCCGGCGCATCCGATCGATTGTCTCCTCGGCCGGCGCATCGGCGTACAAGTGTTCTCGACGAATGATGTCTGTAAGTGCCTGGGATGTGAAAGCCGCGACCACAACGCGGTTTACTGCGTCCGAATCCGACTGAGATATCTTGAGGACCGCGGTCGACCTGTACCGGTAAGGCATCGAAAAGGCTACGACGCTCGCCAACACGAGACCAACTATGCCGCACACGGTAACGATTCTTCCGAAAGACCATTTCGACATTTGCATCTCCATCGCTCCCCGGAATAGATCCCATACGTCCCGTGATCCCGAATCCTCCAGTAAAGCTTCCAGTTCTTTGCCATAGCGGCGCCGCCACCACGTCGGATAGAGCCGGATCAGGATTCGCAAGAAGCGTTTCATGCCTGTTTCAACCGGCTCAAGCCGGTCTTCACCACTCGATTCAGGCTGGCGAGCTGTTCGGCCAGATGCTCCTGGCCCGCCGCGGTAATGCGATACGGCTGGCGACGTTCGTCCCGCGACTTCACTGGACCAATCCAGCCGCGCTCTTCCAGGCGAGTGATTGCGCCATAGAGTGTTCCGGGGCCCAGGCGGACGCCGGCGAAGCGCTCGATATCCTCCATCATGGCGTAGCCGTGTTTATCGCCTTCGGCCAGGCTGGCAAGCACGAGAAGAGTCGGATCGGACATAGATATTACGTGTTACGTAATATCGTGCCACGTAATAGAAGCCTTGTCAAGGGCCCCGCCGAATAATTAGAAAGTTCAAGGGATAATCGCGAAAAGTCAGACGCGACTCCGAAGGGCAGTTGACGCAAACGTCGCCTCGCGTGGTGAACCACAGGTACAGTTCGTGGTTGGATAGCGAGGTGGTGGCGTCGCTGTCGCCTTCCCAGTACTGGTCGTAATTGGGCGTGAGCCGGATAAAGTGAAACCGGGAAGGTCCTCCGGTGAGCCGTGTTCCCAAGGAACGCAGCACGCGGGTCTGATGAAAATACAGCAGGTGAAACGGCTTGCCGTCGGCAATGGGGATGCTCGCCTTGAGCAGCCTACCCTTCCAGTCGAGGTCCTTGTAAGGGCGGGCGTGATATCCCTGCGCGGCGTATCTGCTCACATCGAGCGCTGGATAGAGAAACAGATAACCTCCGGGCTTCACCACTCGCCGCATTTCCTGAAGCGCCTTCTCCGGGTTGGGAATGTGCTCCAGAACCCAGATGGACCACAGTGCGTCGAAGGTACTGTCGGGAAACGGCATGTGGGTCGCCGAGGCTTCGATATAGGGCTTGTGAAAGAAGCGGCGGGCCGTCGAAGAGATGTCCAGCGCCGTGTAGTCCGCGACGGCGTCCTGAAGCAAGCCGCTGCCGGCCCCCACCTCGAGCACTTTCTTGTTCTCCAGGCCGTACCGCTGCACAAAGTCACGAATCAGTTCCGGCACGCGATAAAGATACGCCATGCCCCGTGCGCCTTCGACGTATGCCTGCTCTTTTTCGGTGAGCGGCGCATCGGGTGAAATTGCGTCTCCCTTCGACGATGCGGCTGCGTAGGCCTGTTCGTAATACTCGCGCGACTGGGGGGACTCGTCGCGGGCGGGATCGACGTTCCAGGGAAACATCAGAACCGTAGCGGCCGCGCTCGCGCCCAACACTGCCAAGACGGCGGCGGCTCCCCAACGGAAAGCTTTCTTCACAAATGCCGCCGAGGATGCGTCTGCATTTGACGCCAATGTTAGCATCGGGCGCGGCCGGCTACCGCAACGGGGAGCGGGCAGGGGATACTGATTCCGAAAGGGTGAAATCAGGAAACATGCAGGCTGCTTCCATACTTCTGTCTGAACTCGCCGCGCGGCTGGGCTGCCGACTCGTCGGCGACGGCGCCATGTCCATCACCGGCGTCGCTGGAATGGAGCAGGCTGGCTCCGGCCACCTCACCTTCCTGGCCAATCCCAAATACGCCCAAAAGGTGAAAGACACCCGCGCCGGTGCGATCCTGCTGGCCGAGACGATTCCGGCACTCGCCATCCCGCAATTGATCTCCGCCAACCCCTATCTCGATTTCGCGCGCGCCCTGGCGCTGTTTTACCAGCCTCCGCGACCGAAACCGGGCGTCCACCCGTCGGCATCGGTAGCCGCTTCGGCCCGTATCGGCGAGAACGCCTCCATCGGCGCCTTCGCGGTCGTCGGCGAAAACGTGGCGATGGGGCGAAACGCCGTTCTGCATCCGCACGTGGTGATCTACGACGGCGCGCAGATCGGCGACGATTTTCTGGCGCACTCGCACGCCGTGGTCCGCGAATTCTGCCGCGTCGGCCATCGCGTAACGCTCCAGAACAGCGTCGTCGTCGGCGGCGATGGGTTCGGCTTTGCCAAGCGCGCCGATGGTACCCACGAAAAAATCGTCCAGAGCGGTCTGACGGTTATCGAAGACGACGTCGAAATTCAGTCTTTGACTTCCGTGGATCGCGCCACAGTCGGAGAGACGCGCGTTCGCCGTGGCGCCAAGATCGATAGCCTGGTGCAGGTCGGCCACGCCTGCGTAGTCGGCGAAGACGACATCATCTGCGCCCAGACCGGCCTCGCCGGCTCCACCATTCTGGGAAAAGGAGTTCTTTTGGCGGGCCAGGTGGGCGTTTCGGGCCATCTCACCATTCACGATGGCGCGGTGGTTTATGCGCAAAGCGGAATCGGCCACGACGTCGCGGCGGGCGCGACGGTCAGCGGATCTCCGGCGTTCGACGCCCGCGAATGGCTGCGCGCCATCACCGCTTTCCAGAAATTGCCAGAAATGCTGAGGAGGGTGCGACAATTGGAGAAACATTTCCAACATGATTGAACCCCCAGATATTCCCGGACGCCTGCCACTGGCTTACCGGAACCAGGAATTCCTCGATGTGCCGGATGCCCGGCCTCTGCGCATTCTGAGCGAATACCTCCATCCGCTCTCGCACTTCCGGAAGGAGAAGATCCGCGACACCATCGTGTTCTTCGGCTCGGCGCGCACCTTCGAGGCCAGCGCCAGCGGGCGTTACTATAACGAAGCCCGTCAGCTTGCGCATCGCATTACCGAATGGTCCGAAAACCTGGACGAGCGGCATGGCCGGTTCGTAGTCTGCACGGGCGGCGGTCCAGGCATTATGGAGGCCGCCAATCGAGGGGCCGCCGAGGCGGGTGGAAAAACCATCGGTCTGAACATCGGGCTGCCGATGGAACAGCGCCCCAATCCCTTCATTACGCCCGATCTGAATTTCGAGTTTCACTACTTCTTCATGCGGAAGTTCTGGTTCGCGTACCTGGCGAAAGCGCTGGTCGTTTTCCCCGGCGGCTTCGGAACACTGGATGAGCTTACCGAGATTCTCACCCTCACCCAAACCGAGAAGCTCGTCAAGAAAATGGTGATTCTGCTGTATGGAACCGCGTTCTGGAAGGAGATCGTGAACTTCGATGCGCTGGTTCGCCATGGGATGATCGATGAGCGCGATCTGAATCTGTTCCAATTCGCCGACGACGTGGACACGGCTTTCCAGATTTTGAGGGACGGACTCACGAAGTACTATCTGGAGCCGGACAGAGAAGAAACGCCGTCCATCGCCAAATCCCGTATCTGATCGTGATATAGATTAACGTGCGCACTCGCGTCGAGCTCCTGTTTCGCTGGCTGGGCGGCGCGGGCGTTGCGTTCGTTCTGCTCCTGACGGCCTATGCCGCCCTGGGCTGGATCGCGCCACGCAGCGGCTTCCGCCTGGTGCTGGAGATCGCCAGCATCATCGCCGGCCTGTGGCTTGCGATCCGGCTGCTTCGCATGGCGGCACGTCAAGCCGTGTGGCGGTTGCGCCACCGCCTGTTGATCACATATCTGTTCATCGCGGTGGTGCCGATCGTGCTCATCGTCGGATTAGCCGCGCTGGGTGGCTACATGCTGGTGTACCAGCTGGCCGCCTATCTGGTGACCACCGAGCTGGACCATCGCATCGACGGTCTGCCGGCTGCCGTGTCAGGTTCGTCGCAAGATCGCTACCCAGGTATCGCCGTGGTCCCCGTACCGGCGGGAGGATTCGCGGCCCGGGGTGTGCTCAAGCGGGACGGCAATTTTTACATTTTTTCGAACGCCAGGACGTCCCGAGGCGAGGTGATTGTCACGGTCCCCTTGACTCGAGAATACCTGGCGGGGCTTGTGCCCGGACTGGGCCTGGTGGGTATCGACCAGTCTGCCGAAGAAGCATCCAAGGCGGCGCGGGTGCCATCCCCGCGTTCGGCCGTGCCAATTCTGCCTCCGGCGGCGAACCGGTTCGACACGGAGGTGGTGTGGTTCGCGACCGTGCCCGCGTTCGATTGGAGTACTCCCGGCCGAACTTCAGACATGGTCCTGGCCGTGCTGACGCGGGTGTCCGCGGTGCTGTCCACAGTGTTCAACCGCCGCGCGGATGTGGCGCAGGATCTGATGCAGAGCGCTCTGATCGCGGGACTGATTGTGTTCGCGCTGGTGCAAATCATTTGCTGGGTGATCGGTTTCAGTATGACCCGCAATATCACTGGCGCGGTGCACCACCTCTATGAGGGAACCAATCGGATCATGCAGGGTGATTTCTCGCATCGCATTGAAGTGCGCGGGAAGGACCAGCTAGCCGAGCTGGGTGTTTCCTTTAACCGCATGACCGAGAACCTGGCGCACCTGCTGACGGTGGCCAAGGAAAAGGAACGCCTGCAGTCGGAAATCGAAATCGCGCGCGAAGTACAGAACCAGCTGTACCCGCGGGTGGCCCTGGAATCCAAGTCGCTGCGTCTCACCGCGGTTTGCCGGCCGGCGCGAATCGTATCCGGCGACTACTATGATTTCGAGATCACTCACGACGCGCACGTAGCGTTGGCCATCGGGGACGTGGCCGGCAAGGGAATCTCGGCCGCGCTGCTGATGGCCACGCTGCAAAGCTCGCTGCGCACGCAGTTGAACACGCAGATCAACAACGGGCGCGGACCACGCTCCGCGGCGCAGTTGGTTTCGCAGCTCAACCACTACCTGTATGCGAACACCTCGGCCGAAAAATACACGACGCTGTGCCTGGGTCTGTACGACGAAGCTGGCAGCTCCTTCATCTACAGCAATGGTGGACATCTGCCGCCGGCGCTGGTGCGGGGAGGCGTGGTTCGGCGGCTGGACGTGAATGGAACCGTGGTGGGCGCATTTCCCTTTGCGGAATACGGGGAGAGCCGCATCGTTCTGGAGCCGGGCGACCTGCTGGTATTTTTCACCGATGGCGTCACCGAGCCGGAAAACGCGTACGGGGAAATGTTTGGCGAGGAGCGTTTTCTGGATTTGCTGGCGCGTAACGCGCACCTTGGCGAAGAAGAAATTGTGCGCATGGTGATCGAGAGCATCCGGGAATGGACTGGCTCGGAAGAACTGCAGGACGATATGACGCTGCTGCTCGCCCGGCGCGTGTAAATCAGCTTGTGAAACGCCGGTAGAAAGCCTCGGTCTGATCGATCATCCGGTCCACGGAAAACAGCCGCGCTCGTTGGCGGGCTCGCTGGCCCTGGATGCCGAGGCGTCCAGGATCGGATGCGGCCAGCGTGATCGCCCGAGCTAACGCGGTGGGATCGCCCGCGGGTACGAGCCAGCCGCCATTCCCGGCCTCGATAATTTCCGGCAGGCCGCCGACGTCGCTCGCGATCACGGGCACCCCATGTGCCATGGCTTCGAGCGCGGCCAGCCCCCAGGCTTCCGACAGCGATGGCATGATGAACACGTCCAACGCCGCAAAGAACGCCGCGCGGTCGGAAATGAATCCGGGAAAGGTGACGTTCTTTGGCGCGCCTTGGCGGATTTCGCTTAACATTTCTTTTCGCAAGGCGCCATCGCCGGCCAAGACTACTCTCGCGTGCGGCAGGGATTGGGCAAGCAGAGCCGCGGCTGCAACTGCCACGTGCTGTCCCTTTTCTCTGGTGAACGCGCCCATATGGCCGATGACGAAATCGGCGTCTCCCAGTCCGAATTTCTGTCGATCCCGCGGTACTGGCTCCGGCATCTCGATGCCCGTGTGGATGATCTCGATCTTGGCGGCCGGTACGCCGCTCTCGATCAGCCCGCGGCGGACAGCGTCCGAGACGGCGATGATGCCGTGGCAGGTCCGCGTATATTTCAGCCGGTACAACCAGGGATTCTTGGGCTTGAAAGCTACATGCCGCGTCACCACGCGCCGGACTGCGCTACCGAAGGTTTCCCAGAACGCGACGGTCAACGCCCGCCCGCTGTGAGCATGAACGATGTCGGCGGTGCGCAGTCCGAGTTTCGCGATGGGGAATCCATCTGCCTGGGCTCGTTCAGCCAATACGCTGGCGGGCGGGCACACGATGGTTTGCCGGTATCCCCGCGTGCGCAGTCCCCGCGCCAGGGTGAGCAGCGATTCCTGTCCACCGCGCCAGGCTGCTTCGGTATCCACGTGGATGACGGAAAGAGGTCGCAGAAAAACAAATGTAGCAGTTTCGGCCGCTGGGCCGATTGCGGTCAGGTTGTAATAGAATATTCCTCATGATCCGGCTTAAATGGCCGATAATCTGTGCGCTTTTATGCACCTCACACGCGTTTCCCCAGGGTAAATGGATTCGCATGCAGTCTCCCAACTTCGAGGCGTACTCGAGTGCCGGAGAGCGGGATACGCGCGACGCGCTGCGCTATTTCGAACGGGTGCGCGATTTCTTCCTGCAGGTCAACCAGCGCGAGCCTCCTAAGCCCGTGCCGGTCCATCTGGTAGTGTTCGGGTCGGAAAAGGAATACGCGCCGTACCGGATCAACGAATTTGCCGTCGCCTATTATTTCGGAGGCGCCGACCGCGATTATATCGTCATGGGCCGCATCGGCGAACAGGCGGCGCAGATCGCCGTTCACGAATACGTTCATTTGGTGGCTCGCCACGCCGGACTCAAGTTTCCTCCTTGGCTGAATGAGGGCGTCGCGGAGCTTTACTCAACCGTGCGAATGCAGGGCGACAAGGTGCTGGTAGGCGATCTGATTCCCGGGCGGTTGCAGGCTTTATTCTCCGAAAAATGGGTTCCGCTCCCGGTGATTTTGTCGGCGGGCCCGGATTCGCCTTACTACAACGAGAAGAATAAGGCGGGCAGCTTGTACAACGAAGGGTGGGCGCTGGTGCACATGCTGCAGCTCTCGCCCGACTATGCGGCAGGGTTTGCCGAGTTTTCGACTGCCGTGCAGAGCGGCCTGAGTTCCGCGGCCGCGCTGGAAAAGGTATACGGCAAGACGGTTCCCGCCGTCGAAAAAGACCTGCAGGCGTACATTCGGGGCAATCAATTCTACGGGCGCCTTTTTCCGGTGAAGCTGGCCAACGCCAAAGAGAATTCCGCCGCGACGCCCGCTCCGATGTTCGACGTCAGACTTGCGCTAGCGGACATCACGAACCGGCCCGGCAAGGATACCGAGGCTCGCAAAGCGCTGGAGGACCTGGTCAGCGAAGATCCCAAGCGGCCGGAGCCGTGGATCGGTCTGGGTCGAATGGCGTGGCGACACGGCCAGATCGCGGACGCAGTGGAAGCCTTCGGAAAAGCGTACGATCTGGGGGTGCGCAACCCCGAACTTTTATGGGATTTTGGACGGCTGGCGGCGCGAGATCAGCCGGAGAAGGCCATCAACGCCCTCACCGACCTTTTCAAGCAGGAGCCCAATCGTTTGGATGTCCGCATGGATCTGGCTGCTTTGCATCTGAACGCCCGGCGTCCCGGCGCAGCGCTTTCGGTTTTGGCGGATGTGCGCAACGTCACGCCGGAAGAGGCGCCTCGTTTCTTCACGCTGCTGGCCACTGCGCAGATCCAGGTTGGCGATCACGCGGGTGCCCGCATCACCGTGGCGAGGCTTGCCGCGAATGCGAAGACGCCGGAGGATCAGGCGCGGGTAGACCAGATGCAGCGCTATCTCGATCAGGCCGGCGTCCCGGCCCCGGTAACCGCGAGGAATGCTCCAGAAGAGACTCCGCGCCTATTGCGGCCGGCACCCGTGACTGCGCCCACTGCGGTGCCCGCACCTGCCCCCGAGGTGGAAGGATCCTTCGTTGAATTTGTCTGTTTGGGAAAAAGCTTTAAGGTGGTGGTGGATACTGCCCAGGGGAAGAAAGGATTCCTGATCCCGGATCCTAAGCAGGTGGTCATTGTGGGCCGCGCGGGTGGAAAAGTGGACCTGAGCTGCGGTCCCCAGGCTCCCGTGCATGTGAAGCTCGAATACACACCCAGCACGGCGGGCACGGGCGCCGACGGGATTCTCAAAATTCTCTATTTTGAACCGTAGGCTCTACTTCACGATCCAGAGTATAGCGCGCGGCGTTGCCATAGCCGGCCCAACGGGATCGCCGCACTTGAAACCAGTGGCGAGAGCGCCATCGTCAGGATGGTGCACGTCAGCGCCAGGCTGTATGCGGTTTGAGAAAGAACTCCGGCGCCAAATCCGCTACGAGCCAGCACAAAGCTGAATTCGCCGATCTGCGAAAGTCCCAGGCCGATAATCCAGGGGGCCATTTCGATATAGCCGAATGCTCGGGCCAGCAATCCTAGAATCAGTGCCTTGCCAATGATAATCAAAAGCGTTACCAGGGCCACCTGTCCGGCGTGGTCCCAAACGAATCGGGGGTCGAATAGCATGCCTACTGTGACGAAAAACAGCAGTCCGAAGATGTCTCGCAGCGGAGTTATGTCGCTGAGCGCCCGATGGCTGAATTCGGATTCGCTCAGTACGATTCCGGCGACGAACGCGCCCAAGGCAAACGACAGTCCTGCCGCGTGCGCGGCGTATCCGACCCCGACCCCGGCGGCCACCACCGCCACCAGGAACAGCTCCCGGGAGCCAAGCTTGAGGACGAGCTTGAGTAGCATCGGCAACAGCCACCTGCCGAGCCCGACCATCGCGGCCAGGACCACTGCTGCGATACCGGCCGCGCGAGCTACCCTCGGCAGCGCGCCGCTCAGGTCGGCAAGCTGCGGAAGGATGATTAGCATCGGAATCACGGCCAGATCCTGTACCACCAGCAGCCCGATCATCACACGGCTCGCCAGTGTCGAAGTCACGCCCGCCGCGGTAAGAGTCTTGAGCACCACCATGGTGCTCGAAAGAGAAATCATCGCTCCCAGCCAAGTGGAGTCAGTGATGGAAAGTCCCAGAAACGTGATTCCTGCCACAGCCCCTCCCACCGCGGTCAGGACGATTTGGATGGGACCGCCCACGAGCGCGATCCACCGGACCGGCTGTAGATCGCGGAAGGAGATTTCCAGGCCCAGCGAAAACAGCAGCAGCGCCACGCCGATCTCGGCGAGAAGTTCGATGTCGTGGATCTGGACTACCGTTGGCCCCGCCGTATAGGGGCCGATGACCACTCCCGCAGCAACGTAGCCGACCAGTAACGGCAGCCGCAAAACGCGCGCCAGCAACCCGCCTATCAGACCGGCGACCACAATCAACACGAAATCGGAGGCGATGCCCATTCGTTACTTTTGTGGTGGCTCCAACCCAGATGGACGCAGATGAACCGGCTGGCTTACGCGCCGAGCCCGAAGATTTAGCATCTCAACAAACACCGAGAAGCCCATCGCGAAATAAATATAGCCCTTGGGAATGTGCTGGTGGAATCCCTCGGCGATCAAAGCCATGCCAATGAGAAGCAGAAAGCTCAGCGCCAGCATCTTGATGGTGGGGTGCCGCTCCACAAAGTCTCCGAGGGGGCCGGACGCCCACATCATGATGCCCACCGCGATAACGATGGCGGCGATCATAATGGCAACCTCCTTGGCCATGCCGACCGCAGTAATCACCGAGTCGAGCGAGAAAACGATATCGAGCAGAGCGATCTGCGTCAGCACCGAGGCCATCGTGTTGGCCCTCCGCGTTCCCTTGTGCTGGACTGCCTCGGCCGCGCCTTCCAGCCGCTCGTGGATTTCCGTAGTGCTCTTCCACAGGAGGAACATGCCGCCCAGCAGCATGATCAGATCGCGCCCCGAGATTTCCTGCGGCCCAATGGTGAACCAGGGCCGCGTCAACCGCATGATCCAGGTGAGCGACAGCAGCAACAGAATTCGAGTGCCCATGGCCAGCGCCAGGCCGAGCGTGCGTGCGCGTTTCCGCTGAAGCGCCGGGAGCTTGCCCGCCAAAATGCTGATGAAGACGATGTTGTCGATGCCGAGGACAATCTCCAGCACCGTCAGCGTGAGCAGCGCGGCCCAGGATTCGGCTGAGAAGAGAAAATCCATGATCCATGTTAGCTTTGAGGGCGTGACCGATTTCCCGACCACGCGTATCAGTCTGGTCCGGGCTGCCGCCGGTGGGTCGGATCGGCGATCGCGGGAGGCCTTGGCGACGCTATGCGGCATGTACTGGTATCCGCTCTACGCCTATGTGCGCCGGTGCGGGCACGATGCCGACGAGGCGCAGGATCTCACGCAGAGCTTTATCGTCCGGCTGCTCGAAAAAAACTCCCTCCGCCATTTCCAGCAGGAACGCGGACGATTTCGATCCTTCCTGCTGGCCTCGTTGAAGCACTTTCTGGCGAACGAGCGCGACGCGGTCCGCGCACAAAAACGCGGAGGCGGTCTGGCGCCGCTTCCTCTGAACGTAGTCCTGCACACGGGAGAACGTCGTTACAGTCTTGAGCCGCGCGACGAAATGACGCCCCAGAGAGTATTCGAAAAACACTGGGCTTGGAGCTTGCTCAATCGGGTGTTGGACCGGTTGCGGGAAGAGGCAGCCGGATCCGGCAAGGGCGAACAGTTCGACCGGCTGCGCGGCTGTCTAACGGGCGACGACAACGGGATCGGCTACCGGGATCTGGCACGCGAGCTGGGTATGAGCGAAGGCGCGGTTAAGGTCGCCGTGCACCGGCTGCGCCATCGTTTTCACGAAGCTCTGCGTGAGGAGATTTCGATAACCGTAACCGATCCGAATGAGATCAGCGAGGAAATCCGCTATTTGTTGACTGTCCTGGGGACCTGAGCAGCCTGTAACCTTTCACACCGGAAGCTTTAGTAAAGGGCGTGGAAGAACCCAGCTATTGCGCGCGGTATGGGGTTCAGCTGGTGGACGGCTCCTGCCCGGCGTGTTTGCTCAAGCTCGGATTGAGCGGGGCGATCCCGCCGCTCGCCGAACCGGCTCCAACTTCTCCTGCCAGCGCCCGCCGCACGAGAGTCCTCAAATGGCTGTGGCCCGCGATCGCCGTAGCGCTCCTGGCAGCCGCAGCTGTGCTCTTCCCACGCGGTCGGACAGCCGTCGAAGGTCCCCTGGTCCGGTTCAGCATCCCGACTCCGGGTGGCGACGGCGGGCAAGTCGCAGTTTCACCGGACGGCCGAAGCCTCGCTTACTCCGGCCGTGGGCCAAGGGGCGAGACTCTTCTTTGGGTTCACGCTTTCGATTCGGTTGAGGACCGCCCGCTCGCGGGAAGCGAGGATGCGACGTTTCCTTTCTGGTCGCCCGACAGCCGCAACCTCGGATTTTTCGCCCAGGGAAAACTGAAAAGAATCGACGTGGCCGGGGGACCTCCACTGGCGCTTTGCGATGCGCCGCAAGGGCGCGGAGGAACCTGGAGCATGGAAGGGGAGATTGTCGTTGCGCCTGGCGCCTTCGGGCCACTGTTCCGGGTTCCTGCAGCCGGTGGCGCACCGAAGCAGTTGGCGCCAGTAGACGCCTCGCGCGGAGCGAGAGCGCAGCGATGGCCGCATTTCCTTCCGGATGGGCGGCACTTTCTGTACTGGGCGACGATGCCTCCGCAGCAACAGAGCGGCGTATTCATCGGGTCGGTAGATTCACCGGAGTCCCGGCCGTTAGTCCCAGACACTTCGGCCACTATATTCTCGAATGGGCACCTCCTGTTCGTGCGGAGCAACGCGCTCCTGGCCCAGCCCTTTGACCCGTTTCGATTAGTGTTAACCGGCGAGGCGCAGCCCATTGCGGAAGGGGCCGGCTGGAGCGCGGATCGCGGACCCGCGTTTTCGGCCTCGAACTCGTCCACGAACCCAGGCGTTCTGGCCTTTCGCGCCGCAGCCGATCCCAGAACCCAGCTCGCTTGGTTCGACAGGCAGGGTAAGATGCTTGGCGCGGCGGGTGACCCGGGCATGATCGACACGTTCTCTCTCTCGCCCGACGGCACGCAGGCCGTGGCAGCTCGCCGTGAATCCGAGGACGGCCCTTCGGCGCTATGGGTGATGGAGTTCGCGCGAGGCGTCAGCATGCGCCTTACGTTCGGACCTCTCAACAACCCTTCGCCCATCTGGTCCCCCGATGGTTCCCGGGTTTTGTTTAGTACCCGTCTGGATGCCGGGACAGGCATGTTTCGAATGCCTGCGAATGGCTCCGGAAAAGAGGAATTGCTGCTCCAAACGCCGGGGGCCGTCAATGTCGATTCGTGGTCGCAGGACGGGCGCTTCGTGGCTTATGCAGCAGTGGACGCAAAGGGCGAGTCGTCAATTTGGGCCTTGCCGCTGGAAGGTGGCGGGCGGAAACCGATGCCGATCCTGCAAGACAATTTCCGCTCGCGCCAAGCCAACTTCTCGCCCGACGCGTTGTGGATCGCGTACATCTCCAACGAATCTGGACGCGATGAAGTGTACGTGCGAGGATTCCCTCCTCGAGAGGGAAAATGGCTGATCTCGTCTAATGGTGGGACCGACCCCTCCTGGCGACGTGATGGTCGCGAGCTGTTTTACATGTCGCCGGAAGGGGTGTTGACGGCTGTGGAAATCGCTCCGGCCGGTTCAGGCATCCGGCCGGGTATCGCCCACGCGCTGTTTCAGACGAGAGGTCATACCGTCTATGCCGCGGCCGCCGACGGGAGACGCTTCCTCATGAAAGCGCCGGTAGAAGACGCATCGCCTCCAGGGGTCAACGTGATCATGAACTGGTCCCAACAACTGCGGAAGTGATTGCTACTTCTGCGCAGGTGGATCTTTGGGTTTCCTGTTGAACAGGTCCAGGATGCCTTTAGCGGTATCGATCGCCTTGGAAGGATCTTTGGTGTACTGCTGCAGCGTTTCCTTGGCGGCGCCCTTGACGTCCGGCTTGAAGGAAGGATCGGAGGAAGTGCCTGTGACTGTGAAAGGAATGGTCACATCGCCCTTCTGCCCGATCGCCGTCAGAATATTACTGGACGCCTTCACCGTGGCGCGCATCTGAAAATTCAGAGCGTGCTGTGGACTGATGGTCCCCGAGCCGGTGAGTTCTCCTACCGCCGGAGCCACCACGCGAATATCGCGAACGATGGTTCCTTCGGGCGACACAGCGACATTGGCGCTCAGCGTCTGGATGGTGGTGCGGGGCTCGCCCTGGATGCCGGCCAGTTGCTGAATCGTCTTCATCTTCGATCCCAGATCGAAATTGTTCAAGCGCGCATCGTCAACGTTGATCGAGCCGCTGGTCAACAGGCGGTCGACTGGTCCCAGGGAGGACAGGTCGACGCTGAGTGTCCCGCGTTCAATCACGGAACCCGCGGGCAGCACGACGTCTAACGCCGGCAGGATCGTGGCGAGCTCAGTGAGCGCCATCTTCGATCCAACCAGCTTCACGCTGATCACGGGCGACTCTTCGTTCAGGCGATAAGTTCCGTTCAGACTGGCCTGCGCCGCCCCGATCTTTACCGTGGCGCGCTCCAGCGTTCCGCCCTGCTTGGCCAGGTCGTGCGAAAGAGCCAGGTCGATCTCTACCGCTCGCTTGGCCGGCGATCCACCTTTGGCTAGCTTCAGATTGTCGGCCTGGGCCTTGCCCTTGATGTTCACCACGTGGCCGTTGGAGGCCGCGTTTCCGTCCACAGAAACAATCCCGCCGATGCCCGAGGATGCCTGCGCGAAACCCGATCCGGCCAGGTCCAGACTCTTGAGGGTCAGACTCAGGTCGAAGGGCGTCTTGACGACGTTGGCCTGCGGGATAGGACCGGCCTTGCCCTCGAGTTTCACCGAGCCGCCGCCGGCGACATCCGCCGTCAGTGAAAACGGGAACGACGACGTCGCGGAAAAGTCCCGCAGTTCGATGTTGACCTTTTCGAGCCTGCGCGATTGGAGAATAAGTCGTCCGTTGGAGATCTTGACCAGTTTTACAGAAAGGTCGGTGGCGCTCGATGCACCCGCGCTGGATGGGCTTACCGCAGCGGGAGGCGTGGCCGTCTTGCTGCCCAGGCTCGAAAAATTCCAGTCGCCTGCAGCGGACTGGAGCAGGGCAATCTCAGGCTGGTCGACGGTCAGCGATGTGACGTTGAGCTGGCGCGAAACAATCAGCGGCCAAAGTTCCACGCCCACCGCGAGCCCCTTGGCCCGCAAGAACGGTTCTTTGCTGAAGGCCGGGTCGTCCGCGATGGTGATATCGCTGGCCGACGCTCCGCCCGAGAACAGAGAAAGCTTGATGTCGCCGATCTTGACTTCGCGTCCCAGGGCGGTGGTGAGGCGCTCTTCGAGCGCCGGCCGAAATTGGTTGGCGTTGATGAAGAATGGCAGCGCAAGGGCTGCCAGGATGAGGACGGCAACCGCGATGCCGGCGATGCGCAGGAATCGCTTCACGCTTCGAGTGTAGCGCGGGTTTAAGCCGTACGTCGGGCTGGATCGGCGGCCGCGACGCCTCCAAAGCGCCGATCGCGGTGGCGGAATTCGTCCACGGCTTGAGCCAGATCTTCACCCGTGAATGTGGGCCACATCCGCGGGGTGAACACCATCTCGGCGTAGGCGCACTCCCACAGCAGAAAATCGCTCAAACGCTGCTCGCCGCTGGTGCGGATCAGCAGATCCACGTCCGGGCCCAGCGCCTCGGAAAACGTCTCTTCGGTGACACGATTACCCAAGCGTAGCGCCGTATCCAGGATTGCGCGGCGCGACGAATAATCGAGCGCCAGCCGCAGGTGCAGGCGCCGGCAGCGCGCCGTCTTGCGCTCGGCGTCTTCCAGCAGCGCCACCAGCGGACCGGGCAAACGGTCGCGCCGGCCGATAGCCTCCAGCCGCACGCCGTTTTTCACGCAACGCTCGGTTTCCTCCACCAGGTACCTTCCCAGCAGCTTCATCAGCGCTGTCACTTCGCGCGCGGGACGGGTCCAGTTGTCCTCCGAGAACGCGTATAAGGTCAGCGTCTTGATCCCCAGGTCCGGTGCAGCCTCCACCACGCGCCGCACTGCGGCGGCTCCCGCGCGATGTCCGGCCACTCGCGGCAAACCGCGCCCCAGGGCCCAGCGGCCGTTCCCGTCCATGATGATGGCGACGTGAAAGGAATCCACTTGAGTCATCGATCCTTACTGGACGTATCCGGTGTCCGCATGGCGTGAATCAGCGCTTCCATGTGATTCAGATATTTTTCCAGCGCCTTGCGGCCGGCGGATGTGAGCGCGTACTCGGTCTTGGGCATGCGGCCTTCAAAGGATTTCGTGCAGGCGATGTAGCCCGCGTCTTCCAGCTTCCGGGCGTGCACGCTCAAGTTGCCATCGGTGGTTTTGAGCAACCGCTTTAAATCGTTAAAACTGAGTGAGGATGCCGAATTCGCAGCCAAGGCGCTGATGATGCCGAGCCGAATCCGCTCGTGGATCAGCCGGTCTAGATCCGGCAACGCCTCCGGCGTTTTTAGCAAGCCCTCTGGCTCTTTTGTTGGGCGCGGGTTGTTTTCTCGCGTGCGCGCGAGTGCGCTTTGCCTAGCCACCATACCTCCTTGCGATAATCGTCCCGAACAGAACATGCAACCCGCCGAAGCCTGCGCCCAGCCAGAGATCGGCCCACACCATGGACGTTCCGGGCAGCAGGAATAACGCCAGCGCTCCTTCCGCCAGAAAGCAGGCGCCCATCACCGGAATCGCGGGTACCGAGAATGCGCCGCCGGTAATCACGCCCGTGCCGTAGAGCATTAGCCATAGGCCGGGGATCGAGGCGACCGCTCCCGCGTCCCACAACGCCAGCGTCAGCACCGCCCCGGCGAACAGCGGCGGCACGAAACTAAAGACGAACTTGCGGACTGGCGCCGACCATAGCGGAAGACCCGCGGCCCTGGCCTTGCGCCACATCGCCAGCAGGCCCACGCCGATGGCCAGTATCGCCTCGCCCAGCCAGATTGCCAGCCACGTGTCTCGCGATGCTGCATGCGACGCAAAGCCGGCGGCGGCCAGAGCCGTCACGCCCATCAGCACTCCGCCCCAGCCCGGCACCGCGGTGAACGATCCCGCGCGCTCCATGGTCTCGCGGATATAGCGCAGGTTGTCGAGCGCGTGCGTATGGAGAGGAATCGGCTCGGGGGGCACCTCGCGGATGGGGCGGATCGTCGCCATGAAGATCCAGGATAAGGAACTCCCGGACGATTGTCAAGTACTTTACATAGGAAAGTGAATTGGAAAGTACCTGTTACGGATGGCGATGCAGTACATGTACGGCGATGTCCGGCCACACTTCACGGAAGGCATTCGTGAGAGCGTCTCGCAGGATGGCGTATGCATACCTGCTGGCGAGCGCACCGCCGGTTCGACTCTTACTGGGGTAATACCCGATGGAGATGCCTTGCGCCATCGCCCTGCCCAGCAATTCGGAAGCATTGAAGCTGGCGTGTCCCTCGTAGTTCGGAGTGACGGCTACGCGCGAGGCCGCATACCCTAGGCGCTTCAAGACATTCCCCTTGCCCATGGCGTAATAGCGCTCGTCCTGATGGAAAATCGTGGGCAGTGCATAGATGACCAGGTAGTTGCCGTCCGTCTTATCGAGGAATCCCCGCCAGTAATACCTTCCGTAGCCCTTCATGCCTTCGCCCAGTTGCGGGTGTGCATTGGACCACTCGGCGAGGGCTGAGGTGAACCCAACGAAGATAAACGCTGAGTAGTCGAAGCTATTCTGGGTGGCGATCTTAAAAGCCTGCCTGTGCGAAGGTGGCGGCGGGTGAGTTCCCGCGCTGACCGCGCGGAAATTAGGCATGACGCCTAAAATTCGCTTGGGTTGCGGGTGGAGAACCTCGGTGCCTGGGTTTTGTGGTGAGTTCTGCGGCCCCGTCGCCGGCTGCTGCGGATCGCCGGCAACATTGGATTCCGCGGAAGGGAGCGTATCGGCGTCATCTGGTTGCGCCCAGATCGGAAGCGTCAGCGATGCGCAGACGCACAGTATTAAAACGAGTTTAGAAATCAAGCTGGGTAAGACCTCGGGGTAGTTTCTGAGGAGACGGCCTCTGCTGCTACTCGGTTACATTTTTGCACGCGCTGCAACCCCACTGATACCATGGTCACTGAAAATGGGTCGGTGACAATGAATGCCCTGCTGGAGGCGCTCGCGCCCGGATCGGAGGATCTCGCCCTGGCGCGAGCCATCGACGCCGGACGAATGCCCGCGCACATCGCCATCATTATGGACGGCAATGGCCGATGGGCCCAGCAGCGCAACCTGCCTCGCGTGGCTGGCCACAAGGAAGGTGTTCCCGCGGTTCGAACCACGGTCGAAACCTGTGCGCAATTGGGCATCGGGGCGCTCACGCTGTACGCCTTTTCGGTGGAGAACTGGAAACGGCCGCGTCTGGAAGTCGACACCCTGTGGAGGCTGCTGCGGGTTTACCTGCGTTCGGAACTGGCCCTGATGATGCGCCACGATATCCGCTTCACGGCACTTGGACGGTTAGGAGAACTCCCTGCCCACGTAAGAACCGAGTTGGATGACGTCACCCGGAAGACTTCCGGAAATCGCGGCTTGCGATTGAACCTGGCCATCAACTACGGAGGCCGTGCCGAGCTGGTGGACGCCGTGAAGGCTTTGGTGAGGGATAAAGTGGAGGTGACCGAGCAGGCCATCTCGGCACGCCTCTACACCGCCGGGCAGCCCGATCCCGATCTTCTCATCCGCACCTCCGGCGAAATGCGCATCAGTAATTTCCTGCTGTGGCAGATCGCCTATGCCGAGCTTTACGTGACAGAAACGCTGTGGCCGGATTTCACGCGCGTAGAATTGCTGCGGGCCATCCTCGATTACCAGAAGCGTGACCGGCGCTACGGCGGTCTCGGTAGCTCCGATGCGCCCGAACTGGAGCCTGAGCCCGTGAGCTTGCCCGCGCGATGACGCGCATCATCACCGCGCTGGTTCTGATTCCGCTCATCGTGTGGGTGGTTCTGGCGGGCCCGCAATGGGCACTGCTCACGGTGATGGCGCTGGTCGGCTTGATCGCCTTTCATGAATTCGACAACATCGCTGCAGGACAAGGCGTCGCGAAATCCGGATGGGCGGGCATGGTTGCCGGGCTTGCCCTCCTGTTCGCACCCGAGCCACTGTGGGTGACGATCGTCATTCTGGCAGTCGCACTGATGGCGCTCGAACTGCGCCAGGCGGATCTTGCGAAATCGATGACCGGCGCGGCGACGGCCCTGCTCGGTGTCGTCTATATCTTCGGGGCGTGGCGATGTGCGCTCGTCTTGCGCCAGAGCAGTCCGCACTGGCTGATGATCGCGCTGCTGGTGAGTTGGGCGGGAGATACCGCGGCGCTATACGTCGGACGCGCCTTCGGCCGCCACAAGCTCGCGCCGCGCGTAAGTCCTTCGAAAACCTGGGAAGGTTCCATCGGGTCAGTTGTTGGAGGCGTTTTAGCAGCGGGCCTATACGCTCATTACCTGATTCCGTCTGCTCCGTTTTGGGCGGTGTTGGCAGTGGCGGCTGCCGGGAACATCGCGGGACAACTGGGAGACCTGTGCGAATCGGCCTTCAAGCGTGGGGCGGGTGTGAAGGACAGCGGAACGACACTACCCGGCCATGGCGGCTGGCTCGATCGCATCGATTCGAGCCTGTTCAGCATTCCCGTGGTGTATGCTTTGCTCAGGGTTCTGTCGATATGAGAATCGCGCTGGCAGCAGTTTTATTGCTCCCATTCTCGTCGCCCGCAGCGAGTCTTACGGGCACAGTTGTCGACGAGACGGGGGCGTACATCGCCCACGCTGCGTTGGATCTCGATTCAGGAGCCAATAAGTACCAGGTTCATGCGGATGACACCGGCGTCTACAAATTCTCAAATCTGTCGGCTGGTGAGTACACCCTGAGGGTGGGGTCGCCAGGATTCAAGTCCCGCATAGTTAAGCCCATCCGTCTGACGGAACGCGAACCGAATCGTCTTCTCGATATTCCTCTGGATGTCGGACACGAGGCGTGTGGTCAACCGATCCTTCTGGACCGGATTCTTCTGTCACCTGGGGAAACTTTCGGGAGTTTGACCGGAAGTGTGGCTCCTCCCAGGAAGGGAGTCGAGGTCACATTAATCTGCAGGACGTTCACCGCGTGCAAGTCAACCAAGACCGATTTCAGAGGTCGTTTCACTTTCGAAATGCTTTCCACCGGCGTTTACGGATTGAACTACCATCGCGCGGGTTTCTATCCCGACAACGCCACCGGATATGAATACTCCGTGATCGCCGGCTGGAAATCGGTGTACAGTTCCGTCCGATTAGAGTGGTGTCCTCACCGCAACTGCGATCCCAAGCTGAGACCGCCCAAGCAACCAGTCGTGTGCGAGTAGTCGTACGACCATTCTCATCACCCTCTTTAAGCACGTCGTAGGCGTCTTTTTTGATTGAAGCCTTCTTCATTTGCGTGGTACTTTTCCTTCTGAAGTTTGGCCCCGGAACGTAACGGATTCCAACGATTTCAAAAACTTCAAGGAGGAAACGTGTATGCCACAGGTGTATCTGAAGGGTCCGATAGGAATTTCGCTGGCGGCGTTGGCACTTACCACGGTCAGCTTCGCGCAGACCGATCCCGGTGTGCGAGGTGGTCCGGCTGGCGCGGGCGGAAAGATCGAAGGATTGAACGATGATCAGACCAGATTCTTCAACGCGGGTCAGGATGCCTTTGCGGAAGTCGCTTCCGTGGATGGATCGGTACCGGATACCGAAGAAGGCCTGGGGCCACGTTTCAATCTGAATAGCTGCGCGGGATGTCACAAGTTTCCCGCCGTGGGAGGATCGAGCCCCGCCCACAACCCGCAGGTCGATGTCGGCCCGCATTCCCAGGTGGCCACGCTGGTGGGTCTGGGATTGATCAGTCCCGGTGGGCCGGTGCGCGAGATTCGGTTCAACAAGCCTGGCGATGGCGGCGTTCACGATCTCTTCACCATCGTCGGTCTGCCTGGTACGCCCGGGACGTGTACCGCCACGCTTCTACCGCAACCTAACTTCGCGGCGAATCTCGCGAATATCGTCTTTCGCATCCCGACTCCCACGTTCGGCGCAGGCCTGATTGAGGCCATTCCGGATTCCGCGATCGCCGCCCTCGAATCGGCCGTGAAGCCCTTCGGCATTAAGGGACACACCAATCGTAGCGGCAACGACGGAACCATCACGCGCTTCGGCTGGAAGGCGCAGAACAAGTCGCTGGTGATCTTCTCAGGCGAGGCTTATAACGTCGAGCAGGGTGTTACCAACGAGCTCTTTCCGGATGAAAGGGGGGAAGGCGGCGTGCAAGATCCGCTGCCCTGCCGCGTGGTCCACTCGGCGCAGGACCATACTAATTTCGGCGAAGACAGTCCCAAAAATGTCCCCAGCGACGCGGTGGCCTTCGCGAATTTCATGCGGTTCCTCGACGCCCCGGACCCCGTGAGTTACTACGACCATGTGGGCCCTGGCTCCATCATCAACGGACGAAGTAAGTTCACTGCCGTCGGTTGCGCGGCATGCCATACGCCTATGATGCAAACCGGCGATCACGACATTCGCGCGCTTCGAAATAAGACCGCGAATCTTTACTCGGACCTGCTGGTCCACAACATGGGCTCCGGACTCGCCGATGGGGTCTCGCAAGGAAACGCCAACGGCAGCGAATTCCGCACCGCGCCGCTGTGGGGCTTGGGGAAACGGATCTTCTTCCTGCACGATGGCAGAACCAGTGACTTGATGAAGGCCATCCAGGAGCATTCCTCGCCGGGATCGGAAGCGAACGCCGTCATCGGAAATTTCAACGCGCTCTCCGACCACGACACGCAGGATCTCCTGAACTTCCTGCGATCGCTGTAGTGGTACGACGAGTACGATTTACTGGATGCACGCCCCGCCGCTGGCGGCCTGAGCGATCTTCGCCTGAGCTTCCCGCATGAAGTCGCTTTGGGCGTGCATCTGCGCGGCGAATGGCTCCAGGAACCGCCCGAACTTCTGGAGCGTCGCCGCGTCTCTCTGTTCGGCCGCGTTCTGAATGGTCTGGCGGGTCCAAGGCGAGAGCACCTCAACCCGGCCGACGAACACGCGTGCGATCTCGGCCGGCGCCGGTGTAATCTTCAGTGGCAGCACTGCGTCCACTTCCGCGCGCGGATAGATGTAGAAAATCCTGGTGCCTTCCTCGAACCACGAGTCGTGCCAGGTCTCGACCATCGCCAGCGCTTCTTTCTTGTACAGCCCGGATTCGACCAGTTCGCCCACCAGTTGCTGCCGTAGCTGCGCCAGATCGCCAGTCATCTCGGGCGGGTCCACGGTGACAAGCTCCTGGATGCCGCGCACCATGCGATAGCCCAACTGTGCGCCCCGATTCTCGAACACAATCGCCAGCGGAATCGGCTGGTCGCCCACGTTGCGGATCTCGATCTTGCCATCAACCATGTATGTCGGCCAAAGAGGCGATTGAAAGCTTCCTATACCGCGGTAGAAAATCAGCTTCTCCTGCTGATTCCGGATTCGCAAGGGAGCCGAGTCGGTTTCGCGAGCGGCGTAGTAGTGGCTGGCCCCCTTGCTGCTGGGAAACTGGAGATTCTCTCCGGGCAGCACTTCGACCGAATCCCAGTCAATGGACCCGTTCCGATATCCGAATCCCGGGGCAAATGAATTCGGAGGACCATCCTTCCCGATCCTGGCCGCCTGCGGATACCACTCCGTGATCCAGCCTTTCGGAAAATCTACCTGGACGAAGAGTGTCGTCGGACGCCTCGCATAGAAGTAGAGCACCGGCGTCTCCATGCGCACCAAGCCGAGGAAAGCCTTGTAGTTTCCCCCGAGCTTTTGGACGAAGCACGGCAGATCGGAAGGACCAGTCAAAGGCGCCCAGGCAACCGGAGCGCCGTGCTCGCCCGCGACCGAAGTGAATGTTCCCCACTCGTGCGTGACCAGATCGGCGGCGGACGGACCTGCCGCGGACAAATTGACGGCGGAAAGAATCAGCGTTGTTACGAATGTCGTTGCGAATTTCATTGTGCACCTCCAGATAGTGTTTTGAGGACCGATTCGACCTCGGCTGCCGTGGCGGCGCGAGGAAAAAACTTCGAAGACTCCCGCAGAAACCCATTCGGTCCGATCGGGATCACCGCCGATGCGGTGGAGCTTCCGCAATGCCCGGTCAGATTCACCACCCACGTGCCCTGCTGGGGCCAATCGCGCGAGACGGCGAAGGCGCCGGGCGTGGCCCCGGCGACGACGCGCACCGGGATCGAGTGGCGAGCACCACTGACCATGCCTTCAGCGGTTCCGGTGATCTGGACCTTGGCCGCGTCGGCGCAGTTCTCGGCGCGAACCGCCATGCCGATGTCCTTCTTGACGACGCCGTTGGGCAGGGCGACCGCTACGGGGTTGCCAATGGCTAGGGCAAAGTCCGCGCCCCACATACATGAGGCGATCGCCAGAGCGACCGGGAATAATCTCAATCTCAAGGAATCCTCCTCAGTTCGCCGCCCGCGGCGAAAGCACAATTTCAAGCCGGCCCTCTGAACCGCCCGTCAGATCGATGGGCGTATGTGTCACATCGCGCCCGCCGATCCGGATAGATCTTACGATGGCGCCCGCCGGTAAATTACCTGGCTGCACGTCGTAAAGCACGGGACCCAGGCCGTCGATTTCGAACGATCCGTCCTCGCGCACCCGAACCCACGCGTCGGAACCGTTAAACGGAATGTCGTGCGCAATCACGGCAACTCTCGGCCGTGCCGTGAACTTAGTACCGTCCTCCATAGTGACGATTCCCGCGATCGTCATCGCAGGCCGGATCGCGAGTAGCACGCCCTCTTCGTCGTGGTCGGAAACGATCACTTCCACCTGGCCCTTGTCGGTCCATGAAGTGCTCACCACGCCGCCCGATGCGGAGAATGCATCCAGGGTTTGAACTACATATGTTCCGGCCTTTACGTTCTTAATCTCGAAGGAGCCGTCGTCACGGACCGAGCCCGCGGGACCCCGACCGCCTAGTCCATCGCGCGTCTTGAGCGTCAGAGTTTGACCTGGAGCAACGCTCCCGCTTGGGACCCTGATTGCTTTCCCGCGAATGACGAAACTCGGAGGACCATCGCGCCGGATTTGGATATCGATCCCGGAATGCTCTGATCCGGCATCCGCCACGATAGCGACCGCGCCTGCCAAATCCCAAGCACCGGGGTAATAAGTCGTGACGCCGTAGTTTCGCTTCCCCGCGGCAAGGATGTAGCGTCCTGGCGGCAGCCCGCTGATGCGGAAGTTGCCCTGCGAATCGGTCCTGGCTGAGCCGGTTGTAATCCATTGCTTGCGGTTTCGCTCGTCACTTTCCCGGATCGCGCTGACGCCGGCGTTTTCCAACGGATCGCCGTCGGAATCGGTGATCCGGCCGATGATCACGGCCTGCGGTGCAAGTTTGAGCGTGAATTCAGCCGGAGCCGTTCCGGGATCGATGAAGAACGGGCGAGGACGTTCGAGGGGAGCATATGCACTGCGCTCCACGATCAGGCTGTACCGGGTGGGTTCCAGGTCCGCGAAGGAAAACGTTCCGTCACTACCGGTTTCCGCGATCGCCGATCGCGAGGTCGGGAACACGCTTCCGAGGGAAGGACTGCCAGAGACGCGAGTTAACGTGACCGTGGCTTTTCCCAGAGGTTCGCCGTTGGTGCCGACCACCCGTCCCTGGATTCGCCCCGCGCCCTGTCCGAACGCAAGCAAAGCGGCCGACAGAAACACCGCAGCTCTTACCATTTCCACGCGAGTTCCTCTCTCCACGATTTCAACGTTGCCGGGTCCAGCTGCAATGCTTTCTCGCGCGATACGCCAGCCGGCAGAGGGGCGAGTTCCACCATGCGGTCGAACACGCGTAGCCGGTCCGCGGCATCCACTCTCGAGAGCAAATGCCACAGCGTCAGGGTGTCGCGCACGCGGGCTTGGCTCAGGATAGTGTTTACCGCATCCGCGCCTCCGCTCCGAAAATCGAACTCTGCCAGCGCCTGCTGCAACGCTTCCGGCGCATCGGCGAAGTAGGGTGTCCCGGGACCGGTCTTGGCACGCGTACGGCAGTCCGCACCCGCGGGAACCAGCGACTCGCGCCCCTTCCATTCGAGCGACACCCAGCCCGAGGTTACCCGCAGGACGCCATCGCCGGATTCATCGGTTTTGATCTTGTACGCGCAGCCGAGGTCGACCGCCGTGCTGGCTGGCGTGTCCACCAGGAACAGGCGCGGCGGGGCGGTGACGACGGCGCTGATTTCGCCGCGTGCCAGCGTCAAACGATGTTCGGTGGAACTGGCAGCAACCAGACGCACGCGCGTGTTCGGTTCCACATCCACAACGCCGATATCCCCCACTGTGATCCGGGCGCGCGAGGAGCCATCGGTCTGCAACCATTCGCCGACCTTGATCTGGTCCACGGAAGCAGATCCTTCCAGCCGCGAAACTGGCCAGGCCGGTGACGACGGAACTGTCACATACCACGAAATCGCGGCGACAACGGCTACCGATGCGGCCGCAAGAGCCCACGCGAGCCAGAAACGCTTTGGACGCACCGGCTCCGCATCAAGCGCTGCCTCGATCGACTTCCAAATCTTATCCGGCGCCTGGACCAGAGGCAGCTGCCCGGGCTCGATCGGACCAATCGGCGGCTTCTCTTGAGGTTCGTTCATCGCCGCAGTTTCTCCAGCTTTTGGGCCAGCAGCTTATGCCCCTGACTCAGTCGTGACGCCACCGTTCCCGCGGAGCATTGTAGTGCCTGGGCCATTTCGGCGTAGGACAGATCCTCGAAGTAGCGAAGCAGGATGGGCATCCGCAGTTTAGGCGGCAGAGACGAAAGCGCGGCCTGGACGCGGCTAGCCGTTTGCCTGCGCGACAACGCCTCGTCCGGCGAGGCGGGATCGGCGATTCGGGCCAGCTCCGCAGGCTCCGCTGACCGTTCCCGCGATTTCGACTTGCGCGTTCCATCCAGGCACGTGTTAACCACCAGCCGGTGCAGCCATGTCGAAAATTCGGAATCTCCATGAAAGCTCTTGATGCTGGTAAGCAGCTTCAAAAACGCTTGCTGTGTTGCGTCGCCTGCGGCGGCCGTGTCTCCGTGAAAGAAATACAAGGCGATGGAATACACTTTGTCCTTATGAGCCTCGTAGAGCGCGCGAAACGCCTCGCGATCTCCCCGGCGGCAAGCTTCAATGATCTCGATAGTATCGGGATCGCTCACTACCACCAACCCATTAGACGGAGTGTTCTGAGGATTTCTTCGAGTTTCTTGGAACGCCTTAGAGCGTGACCACGCGGTGGTCCGGGCAATCTACCTGGACCACTTCGTACAGCCGGTCGACCAGATCCAAACCGTGCTGGGCCAGGAACGGCAGGATCGAATAGAACCGCTCTTGCATGTGCCGATGCGGATAGAGCAACGCGCCCAGATAGCGGGATTCTTCCGATGCGCGCGCGTCCCGGCGCAGCGTCTCGCGTTCAGTTTTCTTGCGCAGCTTCTCGAACTGGTACAGAATTTTGGCGCGGCTTTTACCTAACGACGCTGCGAGAGTCGGATCAAGCCCTTCGAGCCCCACGCCAAGCCGTTCCAGCCCGCGCGTGACCTCAGCCGACGTCTCTTCAAACAAGCTCGCCACAGCTTCCGGGATCAACCCGTGCGCGATCCGTTCCTTCAATGATTCTTCCGGAGTCAGCACTTCTGGGATCGTCAGGCTGTATCGACTAATGAGCTTCGCAGCGCGCGCCTCCAGCAACGTGAAGCTCGCCCTCGATAGCGCCACAGGCATGCGTCCCAGTAAGCGGTCGTAGATCACCCGCGATTGCGCCAGGTACGCGAGCTCGGCCGGTCCGCCCACGTAAGCGACGGTCGGAAACAGGTAATCCTGCCACACCGGCCGCACCAGCGCGTTGGGGGATATGTCGGCGGCCCGGTCTTTCAAAGCAGCGAACTCGGCGTCTTTCTTGCGAAGCGGAGTGCGCTCGCCGTTCTCGAGCAAAAAGAACAATGACGTGTTCTCTTCGACATTCACCTGCGCATGATACCCGGCGGCATCCAATTCCTTGTTTCGAGACAGCAGCACCGACTTGAGATCGGGCGCGGCGGCCAGCGCCTCCGCCATGAACGGCGCGCCCACGGCCCGCAGCTTTGGATCCAGAGGATCCAGCGTTAGCATTCCGATCCGGCCGAGTAGTTTGGCGAGCAGCGCGCGGAATCCCGCACCCATGGTCACACCGGGCTTGTAGGCGTCCGCAACGAGGGCGGTTACTTCCTCGCCGTGCTCGAACCCGGCGAGTGCTCTCCGTAGCTCGTCAATCGGTGGCTGTTCCACCGGAAACCCTCCCGCGGGGCGCTGCTTACCTTGCCACCCCGACGGAGCTTCGGTTCGCAACGTAACCGGATGATGGACCGCGTCGAAAACCCAAACATGGTCGACTTCGGCAAAATCGTGATCCTCGGTCGCCAGCCAGAAGATCGGCACGGCGGGGATACCGCTCGCATTCAGATCCTCAGCCAGCCGCGCCGCCGTGAGCGCCTTATAAATGGTGTACGCCGGTCCCGAAAACAGTCCTACCTGCTGCCCGGTGATGACCGCGACAGTTCCCGATTGGGCAAAACGCTTGACCAGCGCATTTCCGGGATTCTGGGCTTCCAGAACTCGTGCCACGGCTGCCCGCCGGTCGTCCGGATACCGGACCTCTCGTGCCGCAGCGGCATAGGATTCCCGGTGGTGAGGATTGTGGCGGTAAAATCGCGCCACCCGGTCAAAATGATAAGAGAGGTCGGCGAAAAGCTTGGATGTACCGGGAATCTCTGTGTGACGTAGACAGGCAGGATCCATCACGCGCTCATGCTCAAACGTAGCAGATGAGCGGGGACATGCGAAAGTCGCGGGTAGTTTCTGTGGCATGCTACAGTACGCCTTGTGGACGCCTCGACCACTAAAGTCGACCAACGCGCGGAGTGGCTCGCCGCCGCACGTAAGGTCATGGAAACAGAGGCTCAGTCGATCTTATCCGCCTCTTTACGGCTCGACAAGAATCTGATCGCGGCTGTGGAACTGATTCTTGGCCATTCCGGAAAGCTGATCGTCATCGGAATCGGCAAATCCGGTCACGTGGCGCGCAGTATCGCCGCGACCCTCCAGAGCACCGGTACTCCCGCAGTCTTTCTGCATCCCACCGAGGCGGCTCACGGAGACCTGGGCGTGTGCCAGCCCGGCGATTCCATCCTCATGATCTCTAAGAGCGGCGCGACGGCCGAGCTGCTCGATCTGGTTCCAGCCCTGCGCCAATTCCACCCGGCGTTCTTGGGGATTCTGGGAAATCCCTCCTCACCGATGGCGCGCGAAATGGACGTGGTGCTCGATGCCAGCGTCCAGCGCGAAGCCGATCCCGAGGGATTCACACCGACTGCCAGTTCAGCCGTGGCCATGGCCGTCGGACACGCCTTGGCGATCGCCTTGATGCAAGCCCGGGGCTTCACTGCCGAACATTTTTCACGCCTGCACGCAGGCGGTCAACTCGGCCGTAATCTCCGCCTGCGCGTCGGCGACGCCATGCACCGCGGCGACGAGGTCGCCTGGGTTGCGCCGGAAGATTCCCTGAAACACGTGGTCATTGCGATGTCGCAGCGTCCGCTGGGCGCGGCGTGTGTGGTATCTCCGGCCGGAACACTCATCGGCCTGATAACCGATGGCGACGTCCGCCGCGCGCTGCAAGCCCACGACGATATCCGGACGCTGCGCGCCGCCGACGTGATAACCGCGCGTCCCTCGACACTCAGTCCGGAAGCGCTATTGCATGAGGCGCTGGCGTTCATGGAAGATCGGCCCTCGCAGATCTCGGTGGTGCCGGTGGTGGACGCCGAACATCGCTGTCTGGGGTTATTGCGCCTGCATGACGTTTATCAGGGCCGGGAATGAACAGGCCCGCCCTCCTGGCGCCGATCTCTTGCTATAATCGGGTTCTCCGATAGCTTCCTCGTCGAAGGCGATTCGATTTGAGGAGGCCCATGGCAGGGATTGCCACCAAGCATACGCTTCCTGCTCCGTTCCACGAATACGAGCTCGACGACGCTTTCGACGAGATGGTCGATAGCGACGGAGCGGTTCGGCCTCACTATCGCCATATTTACGAAGCGCTGCGCGAGTTGACCGGCGACGAGCTGCGCCGCCGGCAACAAATCGCCGATCTTTCTTTCCTTCACCAGGGCATCACTTTCACCGTCTACGGACGGGATGAAGGCACCGAACGCATTTTCCCTAACGATCTTCTGCCGCGGGTTCTGACGCGCGAGGAATGGACCCGCATCGAGAACGGCCTGACGCAGCGCATCACTGCGCTGAATCTGTTCCTCAAGGACATCTACCACGAAGGCAAGATTTTGAACGACGGCGTGGTGCCGCGGGAAATCATATACAGCTGCAAACATTTCCGGCGTCAGATGCGCGGCTTCTACGTCCGCAAAGACGCTTATGTCACCGTTGCGGGCACCGATCTCATCCGCATGCCTTCGGGCGAATTCGTGGTGCTGGAAGACAATCTGCGCGTGCCCAGCGGCGTCTCCTACATGCTGGTAAGCCGCGAGGTGATGAAGCGTCTGTTCCCTGAGTTGTTCCGCAAGTGCGGCGTGCAGCCCATCGAGCACTATAGCCAGGCGCTGCTGTCTACTCTGCGCGCGCTGACGCCTCAGGCTTCCGCGCAAAGCAGTTCCGAGCCCACCATCGTTCTGCTGACGCCGGGCGTTTTCAACTCCGCCTACTTCGAGCACGCCTTTCTGGCGCGACAGATGGGTATTGAGCTGGTGGAAGGCCGCGATCTGGTGGTGCACGACAACTTCGTTTACATGCGCACCACTGCCGGTCTGCGCCGCGTCGATGTAATCTACCGGAGGATTGACGACGACTTCATCGATCCCCTGGCCTTCCGCGCTGATTCGAGCCTTGGTGTCCCCGGCTTGTTCAACGCGTACCGTGCCGGTAACGTGAGTATGGCCAACGCGCTCGGCACGGGCGTGGCCGACGATAAGGCCGTGTATGCGTACGTTCCGGCGATCATTCGTTACTACCTGAAAGAAGATCCCGTGCTGAACAACGTCGAGACGTATCTCATGTCGGATCCCTTGCAGCGCCGGCACGTGCTCGCGCGGCTCCAGGATTATGTGGTGAAAGCGGTCGGTGAATCGGGCGGCTACGGGATGCTGATCGGGCCCCATAGCACCGCCGAACAGCGTGACGAGTTTCGCCGGCGCGTGGAGGCCGATCCGCGCAATTACATCGCGCAGCCCACCATCCGGCTTTCGCGCGCTCCGTGCTTCATCGACGGCAACGTGCAGCCGCGCCACGTGGACCTGCGGCCGTATATTCTCTTCGGAGACAAAGTCACCGTTGTGCCGGGCGGGCTCACGAGGGTCGCTCTGCGGAAGGGATCGCTGGTGGTGAACTCGTCGCAAGGCGGCGGCAGCAAGGACACCTGGGTTCTGGATTAGGATCATGCTCTCACGGGTTGCTGATAGTTTGTATTGGATGAGCCGCTACCTGGAGCGGGCCGAACACGCCGCCCGGGTGATCAACATTCAGTTGAACCTGATGCTCGAGCGCGGCTCGCAATCGGAAGATTTGGATTGGGCGAGAGTCGGGCGCTCACTGGGCATGGAAGGATCCGGAGACGACGATTGGAATACGGAAAGCCTGGCTCAATCGCTGCTGCACGACGCGTCCAACCGTTCTTCGATCGTCGCCAGCATCGTCAACGCGCGGGAAAACGCGCGTCAGGTGCGGGAGCAGATCAGCTCGGAAATGTGGGAGCAGTTGAATCGCCTGTTCCACGCCGTCCGGCGCAGCTCGCCCGAAGTGTGGGATGCCCGCGATTTCCTTCAATCCATCAAGGAGGGCGCACATCTGTTTCAGGGCATCACCGATTCCACCATGACCCACGGAGAGGGCTGGCAGTTCATCCAGGCCGGCCGGTATCTGGAGCGCGCGGTGGCCGTTTCTACTTTGGTGGGTGCGCACTTCCGCGAATTTCATCAGCCCGCCCAAGCCGGGGCCGAACGAGTTTATCTGGAATGGATCGGACTGCTGCGCTCCTGCACCGCATTCGAAGCCTACTGCAAGGCGTATACCGCGGACGTGAAGCCGGAGCGCATCGCCGAGTTCCTGGTGCTGCATCCGAGTTTTCCTCACTCCATTCGCTTCTCGGTGGAAGCTCTGGAAGCCGCCATCATGGAGATCGGGCGGGAGGCCGGAAGCCGCCGGGCGGTGCGTGTCGAGCGCATCGCGGGACGGCTGCGCGCCACACTCGGCTTCGGCCAGATCGACGAGATTATGGGGGGCGGATTGGAAACTTATTTGGCGGAACTTCTGCGCCAGTGCGGGCAGGTGCACAGCGCGCTGTATCAAACCTATATTTCCTACCCGATTGAGGCGGCACTTGAGGCATGAACATGTTCTACTCCATCCGCCACCTGACGCGCTTCCGCTACGTGACCCCGGTGAGCGAGAGCCTTATGGAATTGCGCATGCACCCTCGCACCGAAGGCGGGCAGCGGTGCCTCTCCTTCCAGCTTTCCGTGGAACCCCGCGCCCGCGAATATGAATATCGCGATTACCTCGGCAACACCGTGCACCATTTTGACGTGCCAGGGAAGCATCGCGAATTGACGATTATTGCCGAGGCGTTAGTGGAAATCGAGCCGGCTCCGGAGCTTCCGGACCGCCTGGAGCCCTCGGACTGGGACGAGATCGACGAGCAGGCGGCCGCGGGCGACTATTGGGAAATGTTGATGCCGAGCCAGTTCGCTCGCCCTTCCGAGGCGCTGCTGAGTTTGCTCGAGCCGCTGTACGTCCGGCGCCGCGATGACCCGCTTGGTTTCCTCCGGGAACTGAACTCGGCCATTTACGAATGGTTCGACTACGTACCCAAAGCCACGCGCGTAGATTCGCCCATCGACCATGCGATCGAGGCGCGCAAGGGAGTGTGCCAGGACTTCGCCCACATCATGATCGCGCTGGTGCGGCACGTCAGGATTCCCTGCCGGTATGTGAGCGGCTATGTCTATCCGCGCTCGGCACATCAGGATCGGTCGGCCGAAGGCGCGACACACGCCTGGGTGGAGGCGCTCCTGCCTCAGCTGGGATGGGTCGGATTCGATCCCACCAATAACTTGATCGCCGGCGAGCGTCACATCCGCACGGCCATCGGGCGTGATTATGCGGACGTTCCGCCCACCAAAGGCGTGTTTAAAGGCGATTCTTCCAGCCAGTTGACGGTGTCGGTGCGGGTGGCGCCCTCGGATGCCCCGCCGCCACCTGAAGAGATCTTGGCGCCGCCGGAAGAATGGCAAGCCGCCATCGCCGCCGCCGACGAGGCCGAGCGGCAGCAACAGCAACAACAGCAGCAGTAGTAATCTGGGTGGCTAAAGGCTCACCTGTCCCATACTGCACAACGCGGAGCGCGATCCGATGGGCGATAATGCGCTCCTTTTCCTTCAGATCGCCGTAATCCTTGGTTTCTCCCGCCTGGTCGCCTCCGCGTTCCGCAGGTTCGGCCAACCTCGCGTCGTCGGCGAGATGGCTGCGGGCCTCGCGCTCGGCCCGACGATTTTCGGTTGGCTGGCTCCCAGCGCCTACCACTCTCTCTTCCCGCCGCCGTCGCTAGGCTCTTTGAACGCCTTGAGCCAAGTCGGCTTGATCATTTTCATTTTTCTCGTCGGCGTGCGAGTCGACTTCAAGGAGTTGCGGCACCAGAGCGGAATTGCGATCGTGACCAGCGGCATCAGCATCAGCCTTCCGCTTCTGATGGGAATTGTCTTGGCCCGATATCTCTTCCCGCGCTATGGGAACGGCGACCATCTAGTATTTGCCCTCTTCATCGGAACCGCGATGAGCGTCACGGCGTTCCCCGTGCTGGCGCGAATCCTGATGGAGCGTAATTTACTGGGCACCCGCCTCGGCTCGATCGCGATCGCCTGCGCCGCCGTCGATGACCTTGCAGCTTGGGTTCTCCTTGCTACGATCGTCGCTCTGACAACGCACGATCGGAACGCCCGTCCCTTGTGGCTGATGTTCGTGTACCTCGCGGTCTATGTCCTCATCATGCTGGTTATCCGCCGCATCCTGGATGCCTGGTCGAGGGGCGTCGATGAGCGCAAGTTTCCGCTGGACGCCATGCTGATATTTGTTGTTCTCGCGCTGGTCTCCGGTGCGGCCGGAGAATGGATCGGCATTCATGCATTCGTCGGCGCGTTCGCCGCTGGTCTCATCATCCCGCGTAAATTCCGCCACCAGTGGATCGACACCCTGGAAACCATCACACTTTTGCTGCTCATACCGCTGTTCTTTGTGCTTACCGGCATCCGGACGAACCTTATCTTCACGGTTAACGCCGGAGCTGCATATCTCGACCTCCTCCTCATCCTTCTGGTTGCCGTAGCGAGCAAGTGGGGCGGAACAATGATTGGCGCGCGAGCCAAAGGAATGCGCTGGCGGGACGCGTGCAAGCTGGGGCTGATGATGAACACCCGCGGACTCGTGGAGCTGATCGTGCTCAACGTGGGCCTGGACAGCGGCATCCTCTCTCCGGCGCTCTACTCGATGATGGTCTGCATGGCTCTAGTCACGACTTTCATGGCGACGCCCCTGATGGAGTTGGTCGGCGGCGAAAACTGAAAGCCCCGGCAGTGCCCGCTATAATCGTGGCCGGAGCTTCTTCCTGACGTGACGGTGCCTGCGGCAGTTCATTCCAAGCCCCCCGGGCCTAAAGGCCGCCCGCTGGTCGGCGTTCTTCCTGAGTTTCGCAAAGACCCGGCTGGGTTTCTCGAGAAGATGGCCCGCCAGTACGGCGACGTCGTCTATCTCCCGCTGGGCCGCCAGCACATCTACTACGTCGGCCATCCCGACGCGATCCGCGATGTACTGGTGACCAACCAGCACAAGTTCAAAAAGAGCCGCATGCTGGAGCGCGCCCGCGTGCTGCTTGGCGACGGACTTCTCACCAGTGAAGGCGAGCATCACCGCCGCCAGCGCCGTCTCGTCCAGCCGGCGTTTCATCGCGACCGCTTGGCCGGCTATGGCGCCGTGATGGTGGACCGCGCGGCGGTGGTTCGCGACCAATGGCAATCCGGTCAATCGTTCGACGTGCTGCAGGAGATGATGCGGCTGACGCTCGCGATTGTCGCGAAAACGCTGTTCAGTACCGACGTCGATTCTGAAGCGGACGATATTGGCACGGCTCTCACCCAGGTGTTCGACCTGTTCGAAGTCATCCTGATGCCGTTCTCGGAGTTGCTCGAAAAGCTGCCCCTTCCGGCGGTGCGCCGTTTCAAGCGGGCGCGCAAGCGGCTGGACGAGACTATCTATCGCCTGATCGGTGAGCGGCGCGCAAGCGGGCGCGATGCCGGTGACTTGCTGTCCATGCTGCTGCTGGCGAGCGATGAGGAAGGCTCCGGCGGCATGACCGACACCCAGGTCCGGGACGAGGCGTTGACGCTGTTTCTGGCCGGCCACGAAACCACGGCCGATGCGTTGACCTGGGCCTGGTATCTGCTTTCGCAGAATCCGCAAGCGGAGGCGGCCTTCCACTCCGAGCTCGACAGCGTACTCGGCGGGCGGCTCCCATCGTTCGACAACTTGCCGCAGTTGCGCTACACCGAAAGCGTCTTCGCCGAAACGCTGCGGCTCTATCCTCCGGCGTGGGGAATCGGGCGGCGGGCGCTTGAAGACTACCCTGTGGGAGACTTCCTGATCCCGGCGCGCTCGGTGGTCCTGATGAGTCCTTACACGGTGCATCGCGATCCACGCTGGTTTGCGGATCCGCTTGCGTTTCGCCCCGAGCGCTGGCTAGTGGAGGATCCCGCGCGGCCGAAGTTTGCCTATTTTCCGTTTGGTGGCGGCGCAAGGGTGTGCATCGGAGAGCGCTTTGCGTGGATGGAAGGAACGCTGCTTCTGGCGGCTATCGGACAGCGCTGGCGCCTGCGCCTGGAACCTGGACATCGCGTGGAGACTCACGCGCGGATCACCCTGCGTCCGAAATACGGCATGCGGATGATTGCGGAGCGACGAGATTCAGGGCAGCATTCCGTCGAATGACATGATGTCCGCGTCGATGTCCACCACCGCGGCATAGATGAATTTTCCGTCTCGTGACCAGGAAACCTGGCGGGCAATCAAGGTCGGACGCTTAAAATCGGTGATCTGCTGAAAGGAACCGTCGGCCGTAGAAATACTCCAGAGATTGGTGGCGCCCGCGTCTTTGAGCGGCACTGCGAGCCAGCGGTCGTCGGGAGACAAAGCAACATTGTTGGGCGAGAGCGGAACCCGCGATTGGGCATAGCGAACGAACGGTTGCTCGGGGCCAGTTTCTGGCTGCGCCCGGAATATCTCATTCTGTCGAGCGGTCGACGGAGCATAGTAGATCGTCGAGCCATCGGAGGAAATTCCCATGCTAAGCGCTTGGCAGCGCACTTCCACGGGAGTGCTTCCTGCGACAAGAATCTTCTTGATGCAATCCTTTCCGTCGGTGTAATAGAGCCATCGGCCCTCCGCGGACCAGACCGCGGCTTTGGCGTCGTGAACCAACTCGTGCGGCCCGCTTCCGTCGGGATTGACTAGCCACTCATTGATCGTGCCCGCCTGAGTGCGCACAAACACAATCTTGTCTCCTGCGGGAGACCACAGGGGAATGCCGATCGTTACCGCCGGGTCCCGCTCAAAATAGATTTGGCGGGGCGGACTGGAACCGTCTACCTTGGCCACCCACAGATTCGCATGCCCGCCGCTATCGGAAAGGTAGACGACTTCCTCTCCGGTCGGACTCACCGACGGAGTCTGTACCTGGCCAGTCTGATTCGTGATCCGCCTACCATTCTTCGTGTTGTCCCCGGCCGATCCCGCAACCGGGTACCGCCAGATATCGGATTGCATCCGGACTCTGCTGGCGAATACCTTGCCGGCCGCAGCCAGGTCAGGCTCCACGTAAGACTCGTCGCCGAAGGTGAGCTGGCGCTCCGGGCCGCCGTCTTTCGATACGGTTCGGAGGTTAAAGATGGGCGGGTACGCCATGGTGCTTCCCGCTGAAGATGCGTACACCAGGCCGGAACCGTTGGGAAGCCAGGCGACCCCCTGGATGTTACTGGCGCTCCCCACCGGTTTCGCCGCACCACCGCCGGCGTCCATGACGTATACCGTGTGATTAAAGGCGATATCGCGGCTACCGTCGAATGCAATCCAATGGTCATCCGGCGACCACCGGGGCGAGCGGAATAATGTAGAGTCGTTGGGCAGCTGCTTCATGCGCTCGACTTTCGAACCGTCGCGGGACAAGATCACTAGTGCCGTTTTATCCCCTTGGTTCTGGAACGTGACGATGTGGAGGCCATCATGACTGACATCGCCTTCACCGTTGGAAGACGCGATCGGGCGCGGCGTGCCGCCCACCACAGCCACTTCCCACAGGGTCCCGGGTTCGCCCTCCTTCGCAGTTCCCGAGAAATAGATGAGAGAACTCGAATCCGGCGTCCAGCGCGGGTGCTCATGGTCGGCGTCGTCGTGAGTGACCGGAGCGGGAGCGCCACCTCCGAGCAAGCGCACCCACACCTGACGGCGGCCCTTGTCCGGGGCGATGAAGGCCACCCACTTCCCGTCCGGAGAGACCGCCGGCTGTTCTTCCACGCCGACAAAATCGGTAAGGCGTTGGACCCGGATGTTGACTGGCGCGGCAGGACGCGGCATCCACAGCCTGCTCACACCCACTCCCGCTGCCAGAGCCAGCACCACTGCTGCCGCCCACGGCCAAGAGGGCCGTTGCGGTGCGGATACTGTGGCCTCGCGCGCGGTTTCTTCCGTTTTGCTGCGCGCGAGGCGCCGCAGGTCCACGACCACTTCGCGCATGGATTGGTAGCGCTCTGCTGGATCTTTTTCGAGCGCCTTTTCCACGACCATGCGGAGTGCGAGGGGAACGTCCTCACCCAGCGGGTGCGGCGTGCCGTGGATGACGGTCTTGAGTAGTTCCAGCTCCGACGCGCCGGAGAATGGCTTCTTCCCGGCTAGCAATTCATACAGCACCGCTCCGAACGAAAAGATGTCGCTGCGGGAGTCGAGCTTCTTTCCGGAAGCCTGCTCGGGCGACATGTAGGCAATCGTGCCCAGGACCACGCCAGGCCTCGTGCGGCCCTCGGTGAGTGTGCCGGTGGTATCGGACGGTCGATCCTCGTCTAGTTTGGCCAAGCCGAAATCCGCGAGCTTCGCGTAACCATTCTTGGCCACCAGGATGTTGGCGGGCTTGATATCGCGGTGCAGAATCGCGGCCGCATGGGCCGCCGCCAGCCCGTCGGCGACGCCTGTCAACAGGTCCACGATCTGACGCCAGGAGCGTTTTTCGATACACCAATCCTTGAGCGTTCCTCCGTCGACGAACTCCGTGACCAGGTACTGGCGGCCTTTAAACTCTCCCACGTCGTATACCGTCAGGATGTGCGGATGGTTCAGTGACGAGGCCATTTGCGCCTCGCGCTGGAAGCGGCGGCGCGCGGCTGCGTCGGCCAGTTCATCCGAGAGAAATTTGATTGCCACCGGCCGATGGAGCTTGGTGTCGAGAGCGCGGTACACCGTCCCCATGCCGCCCTCACCCAGCCGGTCTTCCAGACGGTAGACGCCGACCTGTGCACCGATGCTCGGAGTGGTTCGCTCCGGGGGATCTCCGAGACTCCACTGGTCCGAGTCCATTGTTTCAGTCCCCGGCCTCCGGATTCATGACCGCAATATAGCCCAGATTACGGTAGCGCTGCTTATGATCCAGGCCGCAGCCCACCACGAACCGGTCCGGGATCTCGAAGCAGCGGTAATCCACCGGCACCTGCACGATTCTGCGAGCGGTCCGATCAAGCAACGTGCAGATTCCGAGCGACCTCGGCTCCCGTCCTGCCAGTGTCTGGAGCAGGTAGCGGGTGGTGAAACCGGTGTCAACGATGTCTTCCACCAGCAGAATATCTTCGTCCTGAATCGGATGATCGAGATCCTTGGCGATCCGCACCATGCCCGGCGCGCCGCCCTTGGCGTGATTGCTGAAACTCGAAATCGCCAGAAAATCGACCTTGAGCGGAATCTCGATGGCGCGTGCCAGAGCCGTCAGAAAGAACACCGCGCCCTTCAGCACGGCGATCAGTTTCAGGTCCCTGCCCTGATACTTGGCGCTGATTTCGGCCGCCACCTCGCGGATGCGCTGGTTCACCTGCTCTTCGGTGAACAGCACGCGCTCGATACCCGGCGGGGCTGTCACCGGACCACATCCCTCAGACCATGTTTAAATACCAGATCCTGAAAATCTTTCTGATAAAACACCTGGATATTGATGTGCGGATACACGGCGCGCAGCAGTTTGATCTTGCGATTCTTGCGCGTCACCAGGGTCTGTTTCATGGTGGTGAGTTCCACGTACAGATCGAATTCGGGCAGGTAGAAGTCCGGTGTAAACGCCTCGATCACGCGGCCGTCCTTGTCCCACTGTAACGGGAAACTACGGGGCTCGTATTCCCATGGAATGCGATAGAAGTCGAGCAGGTTGGCGAACACCTCCTCGCTGGGATGATTGAAGGAGGCGCGTTTCAGGCGCGCGTGGCCTGCCGGGACGATCCCGTACTTCGCCAGCTTCAAGCGGGTCTCGAACTGAATGCGCGCTTCGGCGTCCACGGCCAGCAGGCCTTGTTCGCGCAGCCCGCGAGCCGCCGCGGCCGCTTGCAGAACCTCCGCCATCTGCGACGCGTCCATGTGCTCGCTGTTCAGAATCACATCGAACGCATCGGGCTGCGGCCGCGTGCGGCCCAGGCGCACCCTGTGCAAATGCTTCGCCTCGCGATCCAGTCGCGCGAGTGCCGTCTTGGCTTCGGGCCGTTCCATTCTCTGATCGAGTGTGACGTTTCCGATGCGGCGGGCTTCCGACGCAGCGATCCCGGCGCGCAGCGTGAACGGCGAAGGAGGAAAGAGCGCCTCTGCTCCCCACAGGCAGACGACCAGGTGATGTTCCACGGCCAGGCGCGCCAGGATGGAAACCGCCGCAGGCCGCCAAGCCCGATCCGGAACGCGCGTTTCACCGAACTCTTCCGTCATCCAATGGGAGAGCCGCGACTCGGTGACGAATTCAAAGCCCAATAATCGACTACAACCGTGGCCCACTTCCTCGAAGCGCGAGGCCGGAGCGCCCGAGATCGTCAGGATGGCCATGCCAGCAGTTCGAAATTGCTTCCCAGCCGGTTCAGACCCGGAATCCGCACCAGCAATTCATCGGCGGCTCGCGCGGCCCGGTATCCGGCCCGCCATCCCGGCAGCAGCCCCGCCAGGGGTGACGACACGAAATCGTACATGCTGGTCCGGCAAGTGAACGCAGCCGACCGGAAGTACTCCGCGGTTTCCTCAGCATCAAGCTGGCGTTCGTCGGGGCTCTGATATTTCTGCATCAGCCGGGGGAACAGGAGCGAACCGACCATTCCCGATAGCCGCTGCCGGCTGGGATCGAGAGAGTAGAACACGCCGCCTTGAGCCAGCCTTTCACGGATCAGCGCCGGCGCGCCATGCAGCATGGAATCAGGCAGATGATGCAGCAGAAAAATAGCGATCATCGCGTCGAATTTACCCGTGCCGACGGCTCCGGAAAGAGATTCGAGCGATCCTTCTTCGAACCGCGCGTTCGTGATTCCGGCGCGCGCCGCGTCCTGGCGGGCCTGACGAACCGCCGCGGGAGAAAGATCCAAGCCGGTCAGCTCTCGCACATGCGAGGCGAGCAGCAGTTCGGTATCGCCGATGCCGCAGCCCAGGCTGAGGACGCGCGATTCACGGCCCATCCCGGTCTTCGCGAGAATCCGTTTCACCATGTGTGCCCGCAGGGCTCGCACCGCCGGCCGCGCGAAATGCTCCTGAGCGAATCCGGCGTATAGCTTTTCGTGATAGGCAATTTCGCGTTCCAGAATCTGGTTCGCGGGCGAACGATCCATTACGAAATCTAGTGTAACGCCGCATAAGCGAAAATGAACGGTATGCGCGTGGCAGTGGTGGGAGGCGGAATCGTCGGACTGGCCACCGCCTTCCGCTTGCAGCAGCGGCTACCCGACGCCCGCGTCATCATCCTCGAAAAAGAGCGGCAGATTGCCTTGCATCAGAGCAGCCACAATAGTGGTGTGCTGCACTCCGGACTGTATTACAAGCCGGGGTCGCGGCGCGCTCGCCTGGCGGTGCGCGGTATTCGCCAGATGGTGGAATTCTGCCAGATGCACGAAATTCGGCACGAGGTTTGCGGCAAAGTGGTGGTCGCAGCCAGTCCAGACGAAGTGCCGCGTCTGCACGCGCTGTTCGAGCGGGGATGTCAGAACGGCCTGACCGGACTGCGGTTGCTGAATCGCGAAGAATTGCGCGAGATCGAGCCACACGCGGGCGGCGTCCAAGCGATTCACGTGCCCGAGGAAGGCATCGCCGATTATCCTGCCGTGTGTGAAACGCTCGCCGGTCTAGTCCGGAAGCAGGGCGGGGAAATCATTACCAGCGCGCAGGTCACCGCGATCCGCCGTGATGCGGGCGGCTGGCGCGCGATCCACACCGTCGGCGAAACACCGTGCGATTTCCTGGTCACCTGCGCCGGGCTGCATTCGGATCGCGTGGCGGAGCTTGCCGGACAGAAGCGCGCCGTCCGCATCGTGCCATTTCGAGGCGAATATTATCTGATCCGGCCGGAACGGCAGTTCCTGGTGCGCAACCTGATCTATCCGGTTCCCGACCCCCGGTTCCCTTTTCTCGGCGTCCACTATACGCGCAGGATCCTGGGCGGCATCGAAGCCGGACCGAACGCGGTACTGGCGTTCGCCCGCGAGGGCTACACCAAGCGCGACGTCAACATACCCGATCTGGCCGACGCGCTGGCCTTTCCCGGGCTATGGCGTTTTCTAGCGAAATACGGCAGCACGTGCTGGGACGAGATCCGGCGCAGTTTCAGCCGCGAACTGTTCGGCCGCTCCCTGCAGCGGCTGGTTCCCGAGATCCAGCCGGACGACCTGATCCCCGGCGGATCGGGCGTGCGGGCGCAAGCCATGTCTCCGGAGGGCTCGCTGGTGGACGATTTTCACTTTGTCCAGGACGAACGCGCTCTGCACGTGGTGAACGCGCCCAGCCCCGGGGCGACTTCGTCGCTTGCCATTGGCGAGGAAATCACTGCGGTGGTCGTCGATACAATGAGGAAATGACCACGCCAGCCCTGTGGGCGCCCCAGCAAGTGGTCGAGAGGTTCTTCCAGTTTTCCCTGCTGGGAATGCTCGCGTCGGGATACTTCGCGGTGCTGGGGTCCGGTTACATGGACTGGCCCACGGCGATCCTCACGCTGGCGGCCTTGTGCCTCCGCGCCCTCATGGTGGCGGGGATTTGGGAACTGGACAAACTGGCGGTGCCCGGGCGCGTGGTCGCGGTGCTGACGCTGCTGTACATCGGTTTCTATCCCATCGATTACTTCTACATTTCTCAGGGATTCATTCCGGCAGCCGTCCACCTGATCTTTTTTCTGGGTTCGGTCAAAATCCTGACCGCCAAGACGCTGCGCGATTTCACATTCGTCAAAGCGATCGCCGTCATGGCGCTGCTGGCGGCCGCGGTGCTCTCGATCTCGCTGGCCTTCTTCGCGTTCCTGGCGGTATTTCTGCTGTTCACCATCGCTACGCTTTCGAGCGGCGAAGTGGTACACGCCACGCGCCTGTTCGTTTCTTCGGGCGAGACCCGCCGGACGCTTTCCCGCAGCGGGCTGCGGGCATTCCCGCGCCGTTTAGGAATGCTCTCTTTCGGATTGTTTGGAGGGATTCTGGTGCTGACCGCCGGGATGTTCTTCGTGCTCCCGCGCACGGCCCGGGCGGCATTCCAGCGATTCGCTCCCGAACGATACCACCTGCCGGGGTTCTCCAATGAAGTCACCCTGGGTGAGATCGGCGAGATCAAACAGAGCAGCACGCCGGTGATGCACGTCTACTCTCAGGGCGACGGTTTTCTGGCGGTCCGGTGGCGCGGCGCCGCGCTCACCCACTTCGACGGGAAACGCTGGTTCAATCCTCCGGCCCCCGAAGCGCGCCTCCGTCCCGAAGGCCGCCGAGTGCTGTTGCAGGAAGGCACGCAGACTCGCGCTGGCCGCAGAATCGAGTATGAGGTCCGCCTCAGCGACATCGCCTCGGATATTCTGACCGTCGCGGGCACTCCCGAGAGCATGATCATCGACGTCCCGGTGATCTGGCGCTCGCCGGCTGGAGCGCTGCGGATTCCGCGGATCAACGTGGCCGGTCTGCGGTATGCGGTCTCCAGCCTGCTGGAGGAGGAAGCCTCCAGCTTTGTGCAGCTCTCGCCGGACGCGCGTCTGGAAGCGCTCGAGCTGCCGCCGCTCGATGAGCGCATTCCCCGCCTGGCGCTCGAAATGGCCGCGGGTTCGGCAACCCCCGAAGAGCGGGCGCGCGCCCTCGAACGCCGTCTGCGGCATGATTACGGCTACACGCTCGAGCTGCTACCCGCGCCGGTGGCCGATCCGCTGGCAACGTTCTTGTTTGCGCGAAAAAAAGGACATTGCGAATTCTTCGCCTCCGCCCTGGCGGTGATGCTTCGCACCCTGGGCATTCCTTCGCGCGTGGTGACCGGGTTCCAGGCCGGCATCTACAATCCGATGACCGGATGGCAGGTGGTGCGTGCTTCTGATGCGCATAGCTGGGTGGAGGCGTGGCTTCCGCGGCGAGGCTGGGTGACATTCGATCCCACGCCGGTCGATCCGTCGCCTTCTTCCGCTGGGCTGTGGACCCGCGCCGGGCTGGTCCTCGACGCAGCTGACCAGTTCTGGCAGGACTGGGTGGTCGGCTACGATTTCGAACGGCAGATCACGCTCGCGGCGCGGATGCAGGAGTCCAGCCGCAATCTCCGTTTTTCGTGGCTGAGCGCCACCGCCGCACAAGTCGAAACCGGTGTACGCGCGGCCCGCGCATACGCCGTCGAAGTCCTGGTCTTGTTCGCGCTGGCGGCGGCGGCGATTCTCTGCGGCCCCAGCCTGCTGCGCAAGCTGCGCGCCGATCTCCGTGTTCGCCGGGCTCAGCGCGGAGAGGCGCACGCATCCGACGCTACGATGCTGTATGAGCGGATGCTGCGCGTCCTGGAGCGCCGCGGCATGCAGAAGCCGCCCTGGCTCACGCCGGCCGAGTTCGCGCGCGTTCTGCCGGCTTCCGAGCTGGCCATGCTGGTGGAGGATCTGACTGGCGCCTACAACGAATTTCGTTTCGGTGGACGGCGCGATGCGGCACCGCGCATGGTAAGGCTGCTCCGGCGGATCGAAATACTCGAGGTTCGCTGAACACCCTGGTGAACCAGTCTCCCGCACCTGAGTACAGTGCACGCGAACAGCGCGGGTGGTACCTGTACGACTGGGCAAACTCCCCGTACTTTACCTCCGTGCTGCTGGTATTCCTGGGGCCGTATCTCACCGCTCTGGCCAAGGCCGCCGCGGATGCCAACGGGTTCATTCACCCGTTGGGGATTCCCGTGGATGCAAGGAGCCTCTATCCCTACCTGATCAGCATTTCCGTGGCCGGCCAGGTCATTTTCCTGCCGGTGGTGGGCGCGATCGCGGATTATGGACACCGCAAAAAGCAATTGCTGGCGCTTACGGCGTTTATCGGTGCCGCTGCCACGGCCGCGATGTTCTTTATCGAGGGGACGAACTACATGCTGGGAGCCGCGCTGCTGATCGTCTCCAACATTAGCTTCGGCGCGTCGATTGTGGTGTACAACTCATTCTTGCCCGAAATCGCACCGCCCGATCAGCGTGATGCGGTGTCTTCCCGAGGATGGGCGCTGGGATACGCGGGCGGTGGCGTTTTGCTTGCGCTGAACCTTCTGCTGCTCTTCCGCGCCGATAGCTTGGGCATCTCCGAAGCTAAGGCTGTTCGCATCAGCCTCGCGTCGGCCGGAGTCTGGTGCGTGCTGTTCACGATTCCGGTGTTGTTCGCCTTGCGGAATCGAGGCCCCGCCCGGGTTCCTCCTCCTGGACAGAACCGCGTGGCGGTCGCGTTCCGCCAACTGGCGCACACGCTGCGTGACACGCGCCGCTATCCGCAGACGCTGTTGTTTCTGGTTGCTTACCTGATCTATAACGATGCCATCCAGACCGTTCTGGCCGTGGCCGGCCAATTCGGCAGCGATGGCCTGGGCATGCCGATCTCCCAATTGACCACGGCCATCCTGATGGCGCAGTTCGTCGGAATTTTCGGAGCGATCGGGTTTGGCCGGTTAGCTGTGCGGATCGGGACCAAGCTCGCCATCGCGACGACGCTGACGATTTGGGCCGCGATCCTGATCTACATCTACGGCTTCGTTTACACGGCTGCTCAATTCTTCTTTGTCACAGCCGGAGTCTCCATCGTGATGGGAGGCAGCCAGGCTCTAAGCCGGTCTCTGTTCGCTCAACTGATTCCCAAAGGCAAAGAAGCCGAGTACTTCAGCATTTACGAAATCAGCGACAAGGGCACCAGCTGGCTGGGGCCCGCATTTTACGGTCTTGCGCTCCAGTGGACCGGGAGCTACCGCGTCGCGATTCTATCGCTGATCGTTTTCTTTATCGCGGGCCTGGCGATCCTTTCCCGCGTAAACGTGGAAAAAGGCGAGCACGACGTCCTGCGGGCTAGTGAATCACCGGCGCAGAATCCAGCTCATTAGCAAGACCGGCGTCGACGGAGTGGATGATCTCGCCGTCGCGGTTCAGCGTCCCGGCGTAGCGCGCGCTGTTGCGGCTCGCCCCGGCCAGGATGACGGTCACGCCCCGGCGCGGATACCACAGCCGATGGTAGCCGCCGGGTCCGATGCGGGATTCGAGCCACCGGTCGTTCGCCGGACTGCCCAGCTTTTTCACCACGGAGTCATAGTCGTCGCGGGCGTTTAGATTCGGCACGCGAGGCGACACTGAGGTCCAGCCGAAGCCCGTCCCCAGATGAGCGTCGCGGACAACGAAGATCACCGCCAGGCAAGCCAGGCAGCCGGCCGCTACCGATCCGCGCAGCACTCGCCAGGCCCGCGATTCACCGGCCGGCTCGGCCCGGATCGCGACCACTCCCGCGGGGCGTGGGTAGGGTGCCGGCCGCAGGCTCGAGCGCTCGAAATCGTTCACCGCCCGCGGCATTTCAATCACGCTGCGGCGATGCGGAAGAACCACGCCCTCGAGGTACTCCAGTTCCTTGACCAGCCCCACAATACGATAGGGGGCCTCGATAGAAGAAACCTCGCCTACAAAGCGGCGCGGAATACAGATCTCTTCCGAGGTCTTGGCGTTGGCGACCAGAATGTCGGTCCAGGTGGCGCGCCGCAGGATCCACTCATTGTGCTGCACGCCTACAATGGCCGGATAGAAAGAAAAACGGCCGTGGCGCAATTCAGCCAGACCGGCGGCGATGATCGGCATCGACACTAGATTTATTGTAGGCCCCGGCAGAGGCGGCTGCACAAGCCCCGCTACAATAGTGGCGGTGCACCCCCGGCTTACTCTGCTGTTATTCCCGCTGCTGGTTCTTCCACTTCCATTGGGCGCCCAGAACGCGGCGCGCATCGAGTACGCCTGCTCCGCGGACGACGTCGATAAATTCGGATTGACGTGCTCTGAAGACGAACCGTGCGATGTATTTCTGGAGTTGGCGTCGGCAGAAGGGGTGGGCTCGACGATCTTCGCGGCGGGAAACCTTCACACCGTGACCACCACGCTCTACGGCGTCCTGCTGATGAGCGGCGATGGCGGCAAAACCTGGACCGAGCCGAACCAGCGTATCCCGGCGGCCGATCTGGACCAGGTCCAGTTCCCCGATTTCCAGCACGGGTGGGCCAGCGGCGTCAACGTGGAACCCCTGGCGCGCGATCCGTTTTTTCTGGTTACAACCGATGGCGGCAAAACCTGGCGCCGCCGTCCGGTGTTCACGGATACGCGCTACGGCTCCATCCAGCAATTCTGGTTCGACTCGGCCAAATCCGGCCAGCTGATTTTCGAGCGGTCCGAAGGCTCCGCGTCATCGTACGAGACCTACGAAACCGCGAATGGCGGGGACACCTGGACCATCAAAGAAGCCGGCAACAAAAACCCGAAGCTGGCGAAAGCTCCCGCGAAAGACAGCGCGACATGGCGGGTTCGAACGGATGCTGCTAGTAAGACCAATCGCATCGAGCGCCGCACCGCGGGGGGAGGCTTTGAAGTCGTGGCGAGCTTCGCGGTCCGCGCCGGTGTTTGCAAATGAAAGCATGCAAGTGAGTGCTCAAGGCATTGAACTGGAACTGTTCCGGCACCTGCTGGTTTCCATCGCCGAAGAGATGGGCGTGGTGCTGCGCAAGACGTCCTATTCGGCCAACATCAAGGAACGCCGTGATTATTCCTGCGCGGTTTACGACGCGCGTGGCGAGGCCGTCGCCATGGGCGATCACATGCCCGTGCATCTGGGGGCCATGCCCCTTTCCGTGCGCGCCGTCATGGACGCGTTCCACCTGCAGGAAGGCGACGTGGCGCTGGTCAACGATCCGTTCCGCGGCGGAACGCATTTGCCCGACATCACCGCCGTCGCGCCAGTCTTCACTCACGGGAATACGCGCGGGCGCCGGCCGGCGTTTTATCTCGCCAATCGCGCGCATCATGCCGATGTGGGCGGAATGAGTCCCGGGTCGATGCCCCTGGCGCGCGAAATCTTTCAGGAAGGCATTCGCATTCCGCCGGTGCTGATCCGGCGGCGCGGCAAGATCGACCGCGCTCTCCTCGACCTGCTGCTGGCCAATGTCCGCACGCCGATAGAGCGCGAGGGCGATCTGATGGCGCAGCTCGCAGCTATCCATCGCGGAGAAGTCCGGCTGCGGGAGTTGGTCGCCAAGCAAGGTGAGGCGCGGGTTAACCGCAACATGCGCGCGATCCAGGACTATAGCGCCAGGATCATGCAGGCGGCGATCCGCAAGCTGCCGCGCGGCGTGTACCGCTTTCGGGATTGTTTGGACAATGACGGGATTACGGACGCGCCTGTGTGGATCAAGGCCGCGGTGACGATCGCGAATGGCCGCGCCGTTGTCGATTTCACGGGCTCAGCGCCGCAAGTCCAGGGATCAGTCAACGCGAACTTCGCGGTGACGCTGGCGGCGGCGATGTACGTGTTTCGCTGCCTGATCGAGGAGGACGTTCCGTTTACGGCGGGCATCCTGCGGCCCATCCGGGTGATCGCTCCCGAGGGGTCCGTGGTCAACGCGCTGCCTCCCGCCGCGATGGCCGCGGGCAACGTCGAAACCTCGCAGCGCATCACCGATGTTTTGCTGGGTGCTTTGGCCAAGGCGGCTCCGGAGCGGATTCCGGCCGCCAGCAGCGGAACGATGAACAATCTGAGTTTCGGCGGTGTAGGTTTTGCGTATTACGAAACGATTGCCGGGGGCATGGGCGCTTCCGCGCATGCCGATGGAGCCAGCGCGATCCACACGCACATGACCAATAGCTGGAACACTCCGATTGAGGCGTTCGAGCATCAGTTCCCGCTGCGCATCGCCGGCTATCGCGTGCGGCGCGGATCGGGCGGAACGGGTGCGCACCGAGGCGGCGACGGCATCATGCGCGAATTCGAGTTTCTGGTCCCCGCCGAAGTCACCCTGCTGTCCGATCGCCGCGAGCGTGGTCCCTGGGGACTCGCCGGCGGTGGATCCGGCAAACCCGGACGCAACACTCTCCTGAGGGCGGGACGTTCCCGAAAGCTGCCCGCGAAAACGCGCTTTGAAGCCCGCCCCGGCGATGTTTTACGGATCGAAACTCCCGGCGGCGGAGCGTGGGGCAAGGCCCCTACTTCGCGCTGAGCGACGCGGTCACCTTGACCCGATATTCTTCCGCCTTAGCCATCACCGCCTTGTCGTCGATGGTCAGCATCCGCCGGTTCCGCACGATCATGCGACCGTTGACCATCACGTCGCCCACATCCGACGCCTTCAGCGAGTAAACCAGTTGCGAATAGACGTTGTAGAGCGGCGCCGCATTGGGCGCGTCGAGCCTTACGCTGATGATGTCCGCGCGCTTGCCGGCTTCCACCGAACCTATTTGTTCGCCCATCCTTAAAGCCTGCGCGCCCATGATCGTGGCCATCGCAAAGGCCTGGTCGGCGGGAAGAGCCGTCGGATCGCCGCTAGTCACTTTCTGCAGCTTGGCCGCCAGATCCATCTCTTCGAACATGTCGACATCGTTGTTAGAGCCCGCGACGCCGTCCGTTCCCAGTCCCACCGGAATCCCCGCCTGCAGCATCTTCAGCACCGGCGCGACTCCGCTGGCCAGTTTCATGTTGCTTGACGGGCAGTGCGCGACACCTGCGCCGGCCGCCCGCAGGAGACCGAAGTCGGCCGGATCGAGCCACACTGCGTGCGCAGCCAGCGTCCAGCCTTGGAGCACGCCCAGATCGCTCAGCGTCTTGGTGGGCGTTTTCTTGCGCTTTTGCGCGGCGTCGTCGAACTCTGTCTTGGTCTCCGCCAGATGGATGATCAGAGGCTTTCCGTAACGGTCGGCGAGCGTGCGGGCGGCTTGCAGTGTCTCGTCAGAGGTCGTGTAGATCGCGTGCGGAGCGACCGCGGGCACGATCAGCGCATCGTCGGCGTAGGCTTTGATGAAGGTTTCGGCTCCGGCGAGAGCGGCCTCAGGAGTCTTGTAATCCGGAGCGGGGAAGCCAATCACCGTTTGCCCCAGTATTCCTCGCATCCCGGCATTCTTGGTCTCCTCAGCAACCGTCTCCTCGAAGTAGTACATATCGGCGAACGTGGTGGTACCGGAAAGTGCCATTTCGAGCAGCCCCAGCCGCGTGCCCCAGCGCACGAACTCGCGGTCCACGTTCTTGGCCTCGGCGGGGAAAATGTACTTTTCGAGCCAATCCTGGAGTTTCAGGTCGTCCGCCACACCGCGGAACAGCGACATGGCGGCGTGCGTATGCGTGTTGATCAGCCCCGGCGCAAGAATCGCGTCGGGCTGCTCGACACGGTTTCTGGCGAAATACTTCGCGTCGATTTCGGCACGCGGCCCGACGTCAACAATACGGTCGCCCAGAATGGCGACGGCCCCGTTTTCGATCACCCGGCGCTGGGCGTCCTCGGTGACAATGTAGCGGGCGCTCCAGATCAGGTCGATGGGACGCCCAGCCGGCGGTTGCTGGGACGGGAGCCCGCAGCAAAGCAGAAGAGCGACCGAGACGATTCGAATGAGCCGGGCCAAATCTCAGAGTAACGCTTTGGAGAGGCGTTCGAACTCGGCCGGCGTTACCAGGTGAAACCGGATCTCGAGTGAAGTGAAGGATCGCAGGGCATTGGCCGTCTCGGCTCCGGGCGCCTCGGGAGATGCGACAAACAGATTCTCTTCGGCGATGCGAAAGGGAAGAACTTGCCATTGCCGGATGGCATGCTCCGGCAGCGCGTGCGCCACCGGCCACGGCACAGCTTCCGGTTCGATCTGAGCGAGCGGAAGGCCTTGCTGAAAACTGAGCGCTTCGTACAAGGCCTCCATCTCCAGCCTGAGCGAGCCAACCAGATACTCTCCCAGGCGCGTTCCGGGCGTCCGCTTTTCCAGCGCCAAGGCCAACTCGGCAGCCGGCACCCGGCCGGAGCTTACCAGGATCTCTCCCAGCTTGCGTTTTTGCGCGAGCAGCGCCGCGCGCGCGGGATAGGCGTGCTCAGTCTTAAGCCATTTGAGCGGCTGCCCGTGCACTCGGGCATACGTGTATCGCGCCACGGCCTGGGCGGTCGCAGCGGTATTCAGAGCGTTGGCGTATACGGCCCGGAAGGGAACGCCCGATGCAAACACGAAACCATAGATGCGGCCTACGCATAAAACCCGGATGCCGATGCGGAGTATCTGCAGAGCCATGGTGGCCGCCGCCAAGCGCGCTTGCACCGGCGATACCCGCGTCCACATCGCCGTTGCCAGCCCATAGGCGAATACCAGATTTGCCGCCAGGCTGAGCGGATTGGCGATCAGTCCCTTACGATCCCGCCACAGCCAGTAAACTTCCCCGGGTTTCCCCGACCAGCCAAACCGCTGCCAGCCCTGCAGTGCGATGCCGGTGACCCAGCGCGTCCGCTGCCGCAGCGCAGCGCCCCAACCGGAGGGGAAAAACTCGCGGGTCGCCACGAAATCACGGCCGCCACCAGCGCCGCGCGAAATAGGCACGAACGCCTGTGAGCATCCCAGGCGGAACAGCCGCAGACCGTTTTCGTAATCCTCCGTTAGCGCCTCCGGCTCGAACAGCCGGTTGGACGACGCCCGCGCCAGCCGTGCCAGCGCGTCGCGGCGATATCCCGTACCCACGCCGCAGCTCGGAACAAAACCGCCCAGCGCCGCGCGAACCGTCATGTCCCGCGTGTGATTCTCCACGAACTCGTCGCAATAGACGCCGTGGGTCAAGTGGTGCAGAGGGGTCTGCAGCGCCAGCACCGGCGTCTGAACAAAGTCGTACCGCGCGGAATAGTAGTTGATCCAGCGCAGTTCTTCGGGATGGACCAGGTCCTCGGCATCGTGGATCACGACGATGTCAAAAAGCTGGCCGCTTCCTTCTTCGAACAGCAATAAGTGCTGATAAATCCAGTTCAGGCAGTCTGCTTTCGAGGTCGGGCCGGGATGCGGGCACAGCGCCAGATGGACTTGCGGAAAACGCCCGGTAACCGCCTGCACGGCGTGCTGCGTTTCGACGTCGTTGGGATAGCAGCCCGCGAAGAAGTGGTAGTCGGGATAGCGAATCGAGGCTAAGTTGTGCTCGAGCATCCGGCCGATGACCTGGTGCTCGTGCCACAGCGGTACGAAGATGGCGATCCGCTGGCGCGGCGCGTTCTCGATCTGTCGTGGACCGGGCGGAAACATGCTCGCGGCCGGGCGGAGCACAGACTTGAGCCAGGTCCAGGCCCAGCCCAGATCCACCACCAGGTCGTCCAGGCCGCTGACGAGAATTGCAGCCGCCAGTGGCGCAAGGATTGCGAGGACCAAGTGGTCGATCCCGGGATACAACATTACTCAAGTAGAGTGGCTGGAACGCCGCAGTACTCTCACGCGTGGTGATTCAGGGGTCCCGTTCCGGAACCCAGGCCCGGCGCCGTGCGAATCGCCTCGGTGATGAATTCTTTGGCCTTTCCGATGGCCGCGCGCAACGCGGCGCCCTTGGCGAGCTCCGCGGTAATTGCCGCCGAGTAAGTACATCCCGTCCCGTGGGTGTGCTGCGTCGCGATGCGTGGAGCCGAAAATTCTTCGAAACCGCGCTCCGGTTCAAACAGGACGTCCACGGCGATTTCGGCGTCCAAGTGTCCGCCCTTGATCAGGACGTTCTTGGCTCCCATCGTCGCCAGCTTTTCAGCAGCCTTTCGCATGGAGGCGAGGTCCGTCACGGGAAATCCTGCCAGCACACTTGCTTCCTCCAGATTCGGCGTGAGCAGAAAGGCCCGCGGGATCAGGCACGCGGCCAGCGCCCGCCGAGCCTCTTCTTCCATCAGCGGCGCGCCATGCTTGCTGATCATCACTGGATCGATCACCAGCGGAAACGTGAAGCTTTCCGCGGCGGCGGCCACGGCCTCGACTACAGCCAGGTTTCCCAGTGCTCCGATCTTGGCGGCATGCGGCGGGATATCACAGCAGACGGCGTGGATCTGCTCCACGACCAGGTCGGGCGCCATCACCTCGACGCGCGTGACACCGCGCGTATTCTGGACGGTGATCAGAGTAACGACGGCTTCGCCATAGACACCCATCCTGTGGAACGTTTTGAGATCGGCTTGCAGGCCCGCGCCCCCGCTGGGGTCTGAGCCGGCGATGGAAAGTGCTATCGGCGTCCTCACCCTTTGAGTTTGGCATGACCTAAAAAAGCTTTCATTGAAAAATCAGGTGCTGCAACTTCACCCCCGCCGAGTTGGTCAACTGGACGTCCACGCTGCCGATCCCGGACGTGTCGCCGGTAACCGGAAAACTCACCCGCACTTGGAACATGCTGCCGGCTTGCGTCTTCGTGAAGAACGCCCGAAAATCCTGCGTGAAATCGGCGCTAATCGTGCCCGGTTGAAGCGTCTGGCCGGAAGTATCGAAGAACGTGAATGTCATGGCTCCGGCCGAGTAGGTGTTGTCGAACCCGGTCAATTGAATGTCAAGGTTCCCGGTCCGCCGCGTGGCGGTCGCCGTGTCAAGCGAAACCGGGGACGCCGGAATCGTGAGCAGCGTGGTGGCGTCGCCATCGGTTGTAATTCCCGAAATGGTAAAGCGGATCCGGCCCACGGAGGTGCCCGTCTGGAACAACGCGGAGGTCTGGCCGTTAATTGAAATCTGGGTGCTGCCCTTGCTGATGGAAAATGGCAGCGAGCGTGTTCCCGTCGCCAGAAACACCACCGCCGGGTCGTCGGTCACCAGCGTGGTGTCCGGCAGAAACGCTAAAAAGATGGATCCCGATGCGGCGGCGGTAGCCGCGGCGGGAAGCCGCATGGTCAAGCGCCGTTGTTGCGCGCTCTGAACCGGCCCAGAGTCGAACTCCAGTAGCGGCTTCGACAGGGGCGTATCGAACGCGGCACCCTTGAGGGCGTAGGTGCGGGTCTCGATGGCCAGTGCGCCCGTAAACAAGCCTGCTGCGTTCGGGGTGAAAGTGACCACGAATGCAGTCGTGTCGCCGGCCGCGATTTTGAACGGCGCTTTTGGTCCCGTGGATATCTGAAAGCCCGAGCCGGTTACCTGGAAGGTCGCGATGGTCATTTCCTGCGCACTCGGGTTCTTCAAGTAGAAGTTGCACAAGCGCAGTTGGCCCGACTGCACACTGCCGAAGTCGATGGAAGGCGGCGGGCCGTCAGAGCCCGTGCACACCGGAAAGACCGTCAAAAGCGGACCCACCACGACGGTGGCGATCGCCATCACGCCGATGGTATTGACGTCACTGGTCACCTGCAAGTTTGCGCTGTAGCGCGCGGGAGTGGACGCACTGACGCTCAGCAGGACATCCTGAACCTTTCCGGGGGCGATCGGGAAGGGCACCGATGGTGCTTCGAACCTAAACTGGGCTCCATCGGACGAGAACCGCGTAATATTCAGCGTGCCGGCTCCAGTATTCCGCAGACGGATGCGGACGCTGACCGTGTCTCCCGTTGCAACTTTGCCCATGTCGAGCGCACCGCCGATGGGGACTTCGGTGCTTCCGTTCATCGCGAACAGGGCGAGCTGGCCGATCTGGGCATCCGCCGCGAGCGGGAGCAGGAACGCCAGGATGATCGCGCGCGTCACGGAGTATTTCCCGGCAGCAGAAAGAGACTCTCGCGCCCGGGCTCCGTGCGGAGAGCGTAGACCGCGCCGCCTGCGTCGTTACTCACGTGGATCGCGGTGTAATGCGGGCCCATCGCGGCGATGGTTTCCGCGCCCACTAAATCGAATCGCACCTCGCTTCCATCTGGATGACGCAGAACGAGTTCATCCGACGTTGCGAACAGGACGTCTTCCGGGAGAAGCAGGGCCGGCCCATTGGTGTCGGCGATCGAATCGACTACGGAGCCGTCGGGGCGAACGATCCAGACATTCTTATCGCGCCGGACGGCGATCTCGGCTTCAGCGCCGAGGCGGATCGAAAGAACTTCACCGTTCACCGTCCAGTCGAGTAATTCCAGAGTGTCGTTATGCCAGCGCGCGAAAGTTCGCGGCTCCGGAAAGAATACGATGGCGTCGTCGCCATTCACGCTGAAAATGGCGGGGCCTGGCGGAGCATCCGTTCGTCCCCTTGTCGAGATGACCTCCGAATCGGTCTTAGCAAGACACAGGCGCTCGGAGCACGCCGCGGAGAGAACTCCCGACGCAGTCGCTGGACCCAGCAAAAAACTGCCCGCCACGCCCTGCACTGGCCTGAGTGCGCCTGTCGGATCGACGACTGCTCCAACCGCGGGAACTTCAATTCCCGACTGCGCCCAGGCACAGACGGCACAAAAAATGGGAAGAATTCTCATGGCTTCCCGATGATGATGCTGGGCGTGCCGATCTGCGGCGCATTCACGCCTGCCGGTGCAGCCGCGGAGGGAGTACCGCGGCTCGATACCGCCGCTACACCCGCGAATCCAGCCGCGGCGATGCCGACTCCGATCCAGATTATCCTGTGACTCTTCCTGGCGCCCGGTGGCCGATCTTTTCTCCCGATGTGCGGCGCAGATGTCACCAGTGCGTTGCTGAGATAGAGGCCGCAAACAGTGCCCGCGCGAGCTTGGCCTTTGGCCGCGGTGATACGGATCTCCAGTGGCCCGGTCACGCGGTTCCATTGCATGCCCCACACGTTGGCACGTCCGTCCGCTCCGGTGGGGACGATTTCGGTTCGCGTTCCTGAAGAAAACGCCCCGGTCGGTCCGTCGTCCGGGAGCCGAAAGCTTACCGCGGCGTTGTCCACCGGTTTTCCGGTTTCGTCCGTCACTTGCACGGTGACTCCGCGCGTGGCGCGCGAACCGATCGGGTAGACCGCACCCTCTCCTTCCACAACGCGGATCAACAGGATGGCTGGATCGTTTTGAGACGCGAGTTGCGCTGCAAGCGGCCTTCCGAGAAGGAGGAGAAATGATACGAGGACTACGGAAATCCTAACCACGAGAGTAAGTGGCTGGATGGCAGAAATGCTCTCAGGGGGAGTTATCGGCGCATGTCATCGGCGTAAGACCGAGGTTCGCAAATCGGATATACAGGTCGGGCCGGCAGTTGCGACTCCAGAAATAGTTCTGCCACAGCCTGGAATCTTCGACGCGAACATATTCCCAGTGCAACGGCCGGTTGGTATAAAAGAGCCAGATCCGGCCCTGAAAATCACGCGGAATCCTGGCATCCAGATCGCGCCGAATCTTCTCCGGAGTCGAGATGTCCTGGCCGGCCGGTCTGCCGCGCGGGCAGCACGGCCATCCGGTGTCTCCATAGATCACGGGCTTCGCGGTCCAACCCTGGATCGCCGTATACAGCAAAAAACCTTCGCGCAGCGACGGATGTACCAGCACCAGATCGGATGGAGCTACGTTCTTCCGAAGGTAGCGGACCGCTCCGGACATATCCTCCTCCGGCTGGAACCGGCCTTCGTGAAACTGTTTGCGTACGCCCAGAAACATCACTACGGCCGTTGCCAGAATTACGGCCGCATCCACCGGCGCCCGGCGCCATCTGGTAAATGTGACCAGATCCTCCAGGTTCATGGCGAGCAGCAGCAAGAAGCAAGGCCGTACGAACAACTGGGTCCGGGGACTCGCCGGATACCAGCCCATCACTTCGCTGGCGAATAGCAGCACGCATGGCGAAAGCAGAATGATCGCGATCCAATTCCAAGGACGTGACATTGCGCGCAGCCCGGCAACTACGCAGAACACGACGGCTGCGATGGTGCCCGGAGCCAGCAGCGTCTCCGGATCGCTCATCCAATACGCGCGCAGCGCCGGCGTGTAATTCGGGCGGACAAGAAACCAGTACAGGATGGCCAGCACGGCCCCGGCGATTCCCGCCAGCGTGATCGCTCGGGCGCGATGGCCAACAGCAACCGCCGCGATCAAGCCGGGTAGCAGGAACACGGTCGGATACGACAACGTCATCGCCGCGATCACCACACCCAGCAGGATGTAGAACTGCCTTCGCTGCGGTTGTTTCAGATACGTGACTGCCGCCCACAATACCAAGCTGCTTGCAGCGACTTCCCCGCCGTATTGCTTGAACGACCGGAAATACTCTACGACGGTTGGATGGAACGCGAGGATGGCCGTCGCTAGCACCGCAAACGGCGGCGAGACCGCCCGGCGGGCCGCGGCCAGCATCGCCCAAACCGCCAGCAACGAGAGCACCACGGGGACGCTGCGCAATACCACCGTCGACAATCCGAAGACCTTGACGGCGGCTCGGGCGATCAAAAGGAACAGCGGGGGGCTGGTCTGTAACCAGTTGGGATAGTAGAACATCCCGCCCAGCGTGGGGGCGTTTACGGAATTGGCGACCCAGGCCTCATCCAGCCACAGGCTGCGCTCGATCCCGTACAAGCCCAGCACCAGCGTGAGCGCGAGCAGAGCAATCGTGGCAAACCGGCCGGTGAGCACTTTTAGCAAGTATGCCGCACGACGTGTTTAAATGGTAAAAAGTCCTAATGCCAGATCTCGGGTTTAGATTGCGGCGGGGTGCCCGATCGTTTGCGCTCAGGTTGCGGGAGTTGCGGATGATCGCCTGGGGGGCGATGTCTACCCGCCATCCCATCATGGCGCACATCATCCCCATCCGCCGGTGCAACCTATCCTGTACATACTGCAACGAATACGACGATTTCTCGAAGCCCGTCCCCACGGAAACCATCATCGCGCGGATCAATCGTCTGGCGGACCTGGGCACGGTCATCGTGACGCTTTCTGGGGGCGAACCCCTGCTACATCCCGATCTCGATGACATTATCCGGGCCATGCGGCGCCGGGGTTTGATCGCCGGCATGATCACCAATGGTTACCTGCTGACGCCGGATCGGGTGAAGCGCCTGAACCAGGCAGGGCTCGACTGGCTGCAGATATCGATCGACAACGTCATGCCCGACGATGTTTCCAAGAAAAGCCTCAAGGTTCTCGACAAGAAGCTGCAGGGGCTGGCCGAACACGCTTTGTTCCGCGTCAACATCAACTCGGTTGTGGGCGGAGGGATTCACAATCCGGAAGACGCGCTGGTGGTGGGCCGCCGCGCGGTGGAACTCGGGTTCCAGGCCACGGTCGGGATCATTCACGACGGCGACGGCCAGCTTCGCCCGTTGAGCGAACGCGAACGGGGCGTCTACCACGAGATGAAAGCCATGGAAAACCGGGGTTTCGCCCGGTTCAGCTATTTCCAGGACGCCATCGCGCAGGGCAAGCCCAACGACTGGAAGTGCCGCGCCGGATCGCGCTACATGTACATCTGCGAGGACGGACTGGTGCATTACTGCTCGCAGCAGCGCGGCTACCCGGCGAAACCTCTTGAACACTATACCCAGCAGGATTTGCGCCGCGAATATCTCACCGAAAAGCCCTGCGCCCCTTACTGCACCGTAAGCTGCGTACATTACGTCTCGTACTTCGACTTCTGGCGCGGCAAGCAGACGCTAAAGTCAGAGATGCCCGCCGAAACCGGCCAGCCCCTGGTCAAGATCCAGGGCGCCTCAGATTAGCCCCTGAGGTCGTGCTTAGTTCTAAGCCTGAGAGATACGTAGGGTTTTCTATTTCGTAACACTTGGCCGCGCCGCAGCGTCGCCCTTACATGAACACCAGATTCAGAACGGCATGGCTAGTCACGGCCATCGCGGTGTCGCTGGCGGGGTGCAGCAAGACTCAGGATCCATCGGCGGTTACGGGATTGACGCCCGCTCCCGACGCAGCGTCCCCCAAAGCGGATTCTCCGTTGTCGTCGAAGCCCCAAGCGGTCACCATCGACCAAGGCACGCCGATCAAGGTTCGAACCCAGACCACGCTTTCGACCAAAAGCACGAAAACGGGTGACAGGTTTACAGCCACTCTGGTGGAGCCGATCATCGTTGATGGCAAAGTGGTGGCCCAGGGCGGTTCGCCGGTGGAAGGGCGCGTAGTGAACTCGGATCCCGGAGGCCGTGTAAAGGGTGTGGCGATCCTGTCCGTCCGCCTGACCCAGTTGCGGGTGGGCGGCCGTGAAGTGGAGATCAACACCGGCGTTGTCGCGCGCCGCGCTCATACCACGAAGCGCAAGGACGCCACCGAGGTCGGTATCGGCGCCGGTATTGGTGCGGCCATTGGCGCCATCGCGGGTGGCGGGCAAGGCGCGGCCATTGGGGCAGCAAGCGGCGGCGCGGCGGGAACTGGAGTGGTCCTGGCGACGCACGGAGAACCCGCGGTTTTCCCGGCCGAGAGCGTGCTGACGTTCAAACTGACAGCCCCGCTGACGGTGGAGCCCGGCTGAGAGTGCCTACCGTTTCGCGTAGGATTATTTTCCAAAATCCATAGAGTTGAGGGCTCTGCCCGCTCAAGCCCTACTAGCCTCAGTAGGATACGCGCTATTCTTAGATTGGAAGGCGGCGTGCATTCGAGTTCATCGGAGAAGTGTCTGTTCGGGCCATGCGGGAACTGCGCCAACAGCTAACGAACGCTCTGCTGATGATCGTCACCGTGGCGGCGGTGGTCGCGGCCGCGCTTAATTTTCAGCAGCAGAGCAAGTACCACACGCCCGACGATGGGGTCACCTGGGTAGACCGGCAAGTATCCGGCCAGTCGATGCCTGTGGCAACCTACATCGCTCCAAGTAGCCCGGCGGAGAAAGCCGGAATCCACCAAGGCGATGCCCTGATCTCGATAGACGGTGTGCGGATCGGCCGGGCGGAAGACGCCGCGCAGGTTCTCTTGCAGCTGGGCACCTGGCACAAGGCCGAGTACAAGATCCTGCACGGGGACACGGAAGTTCCCGCGCCGGTGATCATCGGCGAGGTCACTCGCGATTCGACGCTCTACTATCAGTACGCAGTCGGCGTGGTGTACCTGGCCATTGGTTTGTTCGTCTATTTCCGCCGCGGCAGCGCGCCGCGAGCACTGCACTTTTACCTGTTGTGCCTGGCCTCGTTCGTTTTGTCGACATTCCACTACACCGGAAAGCTGAACAACTTTGACAAGGCGATCTATCTGGGCAATGTGATGGCGTGGTTCCTGGCGCCCACGCTGTTCCTGCATTTCTGCTTCTGCTTCCCCGACCGGCAATCCTGGATCCGGCGCAGGGGAGCCGCTGTGCTGGTGTACCTGCCGGGTCTGGCGCTGTTGACGATCCAGTCGGGGTTCATCTTCGGGTGGCTCAGGACCGCGGCTCCGTTGATCGAAATGCGCTGGCTGCTGGACCGGATGTGGCTGGGCTTCCTGGTCGCAATGTATCTGGCGGGTGGCGCGGTGCTCGCCTTCCAGATGCGCCGGGCATCCGATCCTATTGTTCGCCGCCAACTCACCTGGCTGCGCAACGGCGCGCTGCTGGGCATTATTCCGTTCGCCCTGATTTACGCCGTGCCGTATATGTTCGGAGTGGCTCCGAATCAGGCTATGAACCTGGCGGTGCTCTCGCTGCCGCTCATCCCGCTGACCTGGGCCTACGCCATTTTGCGCTACCGGCTGATGGACGTGGATGTCATTTTCCAGCAGGGCTACGCCTATACGCTGGCCACGTTCTGCGTGCTGGCGATCTTCTACGGCCTCATCTTTTCGGTGAGCGGCGCGGTAGAGCTGAATGGCGCAACCATGGTCGTGATGATCCTGATCGCGGCGTTCGTGTTCCAGCCGATCCGCAAATGGGCCCAGGAGCAGCTGGACCGCTATTTCTACAAGGACCGGTACGATTACCGCCGCACGCTGATCGAGTTCGCGCGCGAGCTGGGATCGCCGACGGATCTGCACGTGATGCTCGAAAGCGTCGCGGACCGGCTGATTCGCACGCTGGGCATCCGCCACGTGGCGTTTTTTATCTGGGACGAGACGGAGAACCGTTTCCAGTTGGAGCTGGCCAGCAACCGCCGCGGTCCGCAAACCGAGCAGGTTCCTTACGGTCTGGACCTGAGCTTCCTGAGCGCGAGTCCCAAGAAGCCCTATCTGTTTTTCGAGCGTACCCGCAATTTGCTGGACGTGGTCTCGCACGAGTGGCCCTCGGGCGTCCGGCGCTCCATTGCCGAGCTGGAGTTGACTTACTATCTCCCGTGCTCGGCGCGCGGCCGGACCATTGCATACCTGGGAGTGAGCCGCACGGAATCCTACGATTTCCTGTCGAGCGAAGACGTCGAGCTGCTGATGACGCTCTCTGGTTATGTCGGCATCGCGATCGACAATGCCAAGCTGTACGAGTCTCTCCAGCGCAAGGCCGACGAGTACGAACGGCTCAAAGAGTTTTCGGAAAACATCGTCGAGTCCATCCACGTGGGTATTTTGGCGGCCGATCTGGAAGATCGCGTCGAAAGCTGGAATTCGCAAGTGGAGAAGCTGACCGGCATTCTCCGCCAGGACGCCGTCGGGCGAAAGCTTCGGGAACTTCTGCCGGAAGATCTGTGCGACCAGCTCGAAATGTCGCGCGACGACGCCGGCGTCCAGAATATCTACCAGTACCGGTTGCGGCAGCAGAACGCCACCCTGAACATAGCCGGGGCGCCGCTGATTTCGCGGGAAGGCGAGCGCATTGGCCGGCTGATCATCCTCGACGACGTGACCGACCGCGCCGAGCTGGAGCGCCGGCTGATGCAAGCCGACAAGCTCAGCTCCATCGGATTGCTGGCCGCGGGTGTCGCCCACGAAGTCAATACGCCTCTGGCAGTGATTTCGACCTACGCCCAGATGCTGGCGAAACAGATTTCAGGCGACGAGCAGAAAGCCCCGCTGCTGGAGAAGATCGCCCGGCAGACCTTCCGGGCGAGCGAGATCGTCAACTCGCTGCTCAATTTCTCGCGCACCTCGCCCACCGAGTTTGTTCCAGTGGACCTGAACAAGGTGCTCCGGGAGACGCTGACTTTGGTGGAACACCAGTTCGCAAAAAGTTCGGTGAAGGTGGACCTGAAACTGGACGAAAGCATCACGCTCATCAAGGGCAGTCCCGGCAAGCTGCAGCAAGTCTTTCTCAACCTGTTCCTGAACGGGCGCGACGCGATTGAATCTGGCGGGTCGGCCGGCGGCTCGCTGACCGTTGAGACCGACCGATGGAATGGAGCGGTACGGGTCAGCGTACGCGATACGGGAGTGGGCATCGCACCGGAGAATCTGGCGCGTATCTTCGATCCGTTCTTCACCACCAAGGGGGCGCTCAAAGGCACCGGCCTCGGACTTTCTGTAAGTTACGGGATCGTGCGCGAGCACGGCGGCGATATCGCGGTGCACAGCCAGCCGGGCAGGGGAACGCAGTTCCTGCTGACGTTCCCGGGCGCCTCTGGCGCTTTTGTGCCTTTGTCAGCCAGGCGGGAAGCCCCCGGCGTGGCCGTCCCCCCTGTGTCCGCTCCGGCGGCCGCCGCGTCCATGGCTACTCCTATCAGAACGGAGGTTCCCTCTGTTCCGGCGACCATCGTCGCGCAGTCTCATCCTATAATCGGACGCACAACAGAGCCGGGCGCCGCGTTGGGGATGGATCGTCCTGAACGGGTCGAGGGCGGCGCCGGCCTTGTGCGACCCGACAGGTTCATCCAGTAATGGCCGATACAGTCGCCAATTTTCCTCCCGACGTGCTGACGGGGGATACCGCCCGCGGGCGCATCCTGGTCATCGACGATGAGCCCGATATTCGCGACAGCCTGGAAGCGCTGCTCGCGAGCGAGAACTATCGCGTGGAACTCGCGGCCAACGCCACCGAGGGACTGAAGCGCCTGGAAGGCTCGGCCTACGATCTGGTACTGCTGGACCTCATGATGCCGGATAAGAGCGGGATGCAGGTGCTCGAAGAAGTCCGGCAGCGCGACCGCGAGACGCCCATTTTCATGATCACGGCGTACGGGTCGGTTGAAGTGGCGGTGGACGCGCTGAAGCGCGGCGCCAACGATTATTTCCCCAAGCCCTGGGATAACGAAAAGCTGCTGATCGAGATCGATCACATGATCGCCAAGCGGCGGCTGGAGCGGGAAAACACCGAGCTCAAGCGCGCGCTCAAGCAACGCTACAGCTTCCCGAACATCGTGGGCAAGAGCGAGCGGATGCTGAAGATTCTCGACCTGGTGGGGCAAGTGGCAGCCAGCCGCGCGACCATCCTGATCACCGGGGAAACGGGAACCGGGAAGGAACTGATCGCCAACGCGATCCATGCGCATTCCGCGCGCTCCGAGCATCCCTTTGTCCCCGTTCACTCCGGCTCGGTTCCGCCGGATCTGCTGGAATCGGCGCTCTTCGGTCACGTACGCGGCGCGTTTACCGGAGCGCTGGCGGCGCGCAAGGGCTACTTTGAAGTGGCCGATCACGGGACCATCTTTTTCGACGAGATCGGCACGATTTCGCTCGAGACCCAGACCAAGCTGCTGCGCGTGATCCAGGAACGCGAGTTCATGCCGCTGGGCTCGGCCGAGACGATCCGCGTGGACGTGCGGATCGTGGCTGCGACCAACGCCGATCTGAAGAAGTTCGTCGAAGAAGGGAAGTTTCGCGAAGACCTGTACTACCGGCTGAACGTCATCAACCTGGCGTTGCCGCCGCTGCGCGACCGCAAGGAAGACATTCCCGCGCTGGTGGAGCACTTCTTCAGCAAATACTGCCGCGAGAACGAGAAGTTTCTCGACGAGCACAACCGTTCGCGCCTGTATTTCGAGCCGGACGCCATGCAGATCCTGATGGACCATGCCTGGCCGGGCAACGTCCGGGAACTGGAGAACGTGGTGGAGCGCGCGGTGGTCCTGGCTTCGACCACCAACGTACCCGTGGATGTTCTTCCCGAACATCTTCTGGAAGCGCGCGGGCTGCGCATTCGCCGCGACGAAAGCGGTAGTTTGCCGGCCGACGCTTCGCTGTTCGAGATCGTCGCGGATTACGAGCGCCGCAAGATCATGGAACAACTGGAGGCTTCCGACTGGAGCCAGACCTCGGCAGCCGAGGCCCTGCGTATTCCCCTTTCGACGCTGAATCAGAAGATCAAGCGCCTGAACATCGAGATCCGGAAACGCACGGCGGGTTGATATACTGCGGAATCATGGAACCTGAAGAGCGGTTCGCGCGAATCGAATCCCTCCTGCACGCGATGACGGAGCGGGGGAACCAGATGGAGATCCGGTTCAACAAGCGCATGGAACAGGCTGAAAAGCGCATGGATCGCGCCGACCAGCGGCATGAGGAGGCTATGCGGCGCCTTGACCGCGCTGAGCAGCGCATGGAAAAGTTTGACAAGCGGCTCGAAGCCACCCGCAAGCTCGTGGAGGGCGGCATGAAGATCGTGCTGCGGATGGACTCCCAGCTCGCGTCCCTCACCGAGTCGGTCAAGGAACTGCAGAAGTCCCAGAAGGCTTTCCTCGATTCCCTCAAAAAAGGCGGCAACGGCTCCAAGCGCGCCGCCTGACTTTCCATCGTAGCCGCAGACAGTAGAGAATAGTCGGAGACGCATGATCGGCTCCACCATCGCGCATTACCGCATCACCGCCAAGCTGGGCGAGGGCGGCATGGGCGAAGTCTATCGCGGCATCGACACCAAGCTCGGCCGCGAGGTTGCGATCAAGGTGCTTCCGGCGGCTTTCGCCAACGATCCCGACCGCATGGCCCGCTTCACGCGCGAAGCGCAGGTGCTGGCGTCTCTGAACCATCCCAACATCGCCGCGATTTACGGAGTCGAGCAGGATAACAATGTCCGCGCGCTGATCATGGAGCTGGTCGAAGGCGAGACGCTGGCCGGTCCTCTGCCGCTCGACACCACGCTGAAGTACGCCGCCCAGATGATCGATGCGCTCGAAGCCGCGCACGAAAAGGGTATCGTCCACCGCGATCTGAAACCGGCCAACATCAAGATCACTCCCGAGGGCGTGCTCAAAGTTCTCGATTTCGGCCTCGCCACGGCTGCCGCGGATGACAGTCCACGCGACTCCGAGCTATCACCCACGCTGACGATGCGAGCGACGCAGGCCGGAATGTTGATGGGCACCGCCGGCTATATGAGTCCGGAGCAGGCTCGCGGGCAGCGCGTGGATAAGCGCGCCGACGTGTGGGCCTTCGGCGTAGTGCTGTACGAAATCCTTACGGGGACACGGCTGTTCGAAGGAGACACCGTCTCGGATACGCTGGCGCACGTGCTCACGAAAAACCCCGATTTGGAGCGGGTTCCTCCGAGAGTTCGCAAATTGCTCCGGCGCTGTTTGCAGAGGGACCTGAAGCTGCGGCTGAAGGACATCGGTGAAGCGCGGTTTCTGCTCGAGGACGAAGGGCAGGCTGAACGCCTACCGCGGGCTGAAGCCCGCCCCACATGGATTCCCTGGGCAGTGGCGGGCGTGCTGGCGATGGGAGCAGCAGGTCTCGCGTTCCTGCACTTCCGCGAGCAGCCGCCTGAGCGGCAGGTGCTCCAGTACACACTGCCAGGTCCGGAAAAAGCCCGAAGCGTCCGGGATTTTGCTGTGTCGCCCGACGGCCATTACGTGGTCCTGCGCGCTCAAGGGGAAGGCGGAAACCAGCTCTGGGTGCGCGCTCTCGATTCCCTGCAAGCGCAACCCCTGGCAGGAACCAGCGGGGCGAGCTATCCGTTCTGGTCCCCGGACAGCCGTTATATCGCCTTCTTTGTTGATGGCAAACTGAAGAAGATTTCCGGTCAATGGAGGGCCCGCGCAGGTGCTGTGCGAAACGGGCGCCGGTCAAGGAGGCGCGTGGAACCGCGACGGCGTGATCGTCTATGCCGATTTCAAGCCTCCCAATACCGGGCTCTACCGCGTGTTGCAGACGGGCGGTCTCTCGACGCTGATCACCAAGGCAGAAGCCGGCGCCCACCGTATGCCTGTATTCCTGCCCGATGGCCGGCGTTTTCTGTACGTGGCTATCGGCGGCAAGGAAAACGGGATCTACCTCGCGTCGCTCGATTCCAAGGAGAGTCGTCGCTTGGTGCTCGACGAGTCCAAACCAGCATACTTTGAGGGCCACCTGCTCTTTGTCCGGGAGCAGACGCTGATGGCCCAACCAGTGGATCCCCACGACTTCGCTGCGAAGGGCGATCTTTTTCCAGTCGCCGAACAAGTGTCGCACGGAGCAAACCCCGGCGATTTCTTTTACTCGATCTCCACTCAGGGAATGCTGATCTACCAGCCCGGAGCGGGAGGGGGCGGCACACAGCACTTCTGGTTCGACCGTTCCGGAAAAGAGATGGACGCAGTCGGAGGGGTCGTGCAAAGCCGGGATTTCGCCCTTTCGCTCGACGCAAAACGGATGGTGGTCGAGCGGGAGACCGGGTCGAACCGCGACTTATGGATCACAGACTTGGAACACGGCAACACCGAGTCGCGCTTCACTTTCGAACCAGGGTTAAATAGCTTCCCCGTTTGGTCTCCGGATCGCGCCAAGGTAGTTTACGGATCCAACCGGGGGAACGGTGCGGTCATGAATCTGTACCAAAGAGCATCCAACGGCACCGGCCAAGATGAACTCCTGTTTGAATCCAAGGAAAACAAATTTCCTTGGGACTGGTCGCGCGACGGCAAATTTCTCATTTACTCGAGTCGAAACGCCAGCACTCAGGAGGATCTGTTTGCGCTCCCGCTGACGGGCGAAAAAAGACCTATACCGTTGGTGGCGACTAAGTTTCGGGAGACCCAGGGCCAGCTTTCGCCGGACGGCCGCTGGCTTGCCTACACATCCGATGAATCGGGCCGGTACCAGGTTTATGTTCAGCCCTTCGCACCGGGATGGGCGAAACCAGTGACAGGGAAGTGGCAGGTCTCTTTGACTTCGGGTGGAACGCAGGCCCACTGGCGCCGGGACGGCAAAGAGTTGTTCTATATGGCGCCCGACCGGAAGTTGAGGGCCGTGGAAATCAGAGCCACGGCGCAGAGCTTCGACCATGGCGCGCCGCAAGCGTTGTTTGAATCCCGATCGGAGGTCTCTGGGACGGACCTGCTTCACTATGGTTACCAGCCCAGCGCCGACGGCAAGAAGTTCCTGATCTCCGCTGCCCCGGGCGCGGCTGCGGAGCCGCCACCGCTCACCGTGGTGGTGAACTGGCTCGCCGGGGTTAAGAAATAGGCCACTCGCGGTGGGTTGATATGGCGCGGTTCACGGAAACTCCTGCACTCCATGCCGCCCTGGCCCAGCCAAGGCAGGGATGCCCATCTCATTTATAGTGAGGAGACGAGCATGGATTACGATCTTGTCGTCCTCTTTGAGCACCCCGAGTGGCAAAAGCCATTATTCTCCGCGCTGGAGCGTCGTGCGGTACGCTACGGGACATTCGACCTCAAGGGCGGAGCCTTTGACCCTGATCGTGCCCCGGACGCGCGGGTTTACTTCAACCAGGCCAGCCCCAGTGCCTATGTCCGGGGCAACACGCGGGCTGTACCGCTGGCCCTGTCCCTGATTCGCTCGCTCGAACTCGGTGGAGCCAGGGTTCTCAATGGATCGCGAGCATTTTCACTTGAGCTGAGCAAGTCCACGCAAGCCGCGCTCATGCAGCATCTGCACATCCCGCATCCGCGAACTCTCGCGTTTAACGATGTGGATGCGGCGCTGGCCCAGTGGGAAGGCCCGTGGCACGCCCTATTGAAGCCGGAACAGGGCGGGAGCGGCGCGCGGATGTACTTGCTCAATTCCGCCGACGAGCTCGTCCGCCTGCTGCGCGACCGGCCCGATCTCTGGCTCCCCGATCATCTGCTCACGCTTCAAGAGTACTATCCGGTCCCTCCGTCGCAGGGCATCGTCCGGATGGAGTTTCTTGGAGGCGAATTGCTTTACGCCATGCGAGTCATCTCTCACGGCTCCTTCAACCTTTGTCCGTCCGAAGTGTGCAATCCTTTGACGGGCGAGTCGCACTGTGAAGTGCCTGAGACCAAACCCTCTCGTCCGGTGGAGTTCCATCCGTATCCGGAAGTGCCTGCGTCCGCCGTTGAGGCCGGCAAGAGATTGATAGCTGCCGGCCAACTGGACGTCGGCGGTATCGAGTACCTGGAGGCCGTGGACGGCCGCCTGGTGTTCTACGACATCAACGCAAATTCCAATCTGCGGACCCCCATCGGACAAGCCTTCGGCTTCGATCCGTTCGAACGAGTGGTCGATTTCCTCCTTGCACAGATTTCTGCCGCGCCCGGCAGCTCAAACCTGAGCCGGTGAGGCTACCTCTCTGAGCGATTCCGTCAGGTAGTCGAGTGCTGCCGTGAGCCCGCCTTTGCGATGGGGAACGCCGGCGATGTCCAACCCCATCTCGACACCGGCGAGGGTTCCGGCGAGCATCAGGTCGTTGAAGTCTCCCAGGTGGCCGATACGGAAAACTCTGTCCTGTAACTTGCCGAGGCCGGTGCCCAGGGGCATATTGAAGCGCTCCAAAATCACTTTGCGAAGCTCGTCTGCCGAGTGACCAGCCGGTGTGTAAATTGCAGTCACCGAGTTACTGTATTCCTTTGGATTGAGCGCCACGTTCTCAAGGCCCCAAGCGCGCACGGCTCGCCGCGTGGCCTCGCCATGACGTTCGTGCCTGCTCAAGACATTTTGTAACCCTTCCTCACGCAACATATTGAGCGACTCTTGCAATCCGAAGAGCAGATTGGTAGCGGGCGTGTAGGGAAAGAAGCCGTGGATGTTCTGCGCCAGCATCGGCTGCCAGTCCCAGTACGCTCTTGGAAGCCGCGCCGATTTGGATGCCGCCAGCGCCTTTTCGCTGATGGCGTTAAATCCGAGGCCCGGCGGCAGCATCAGGCCTTTTTGCGATCCGCCGATCGATACGTCGACTCCCCATTCATCGTGCCGGTAATCTATGGATCCGAGCGACGAGATGACGTCGACCAGCAACAGTGCGGGATGCCGCGCGCGATTCATGGCGGCGCGAACGGCGTTTACCTGGCTGGTGACGCCGGAGGAGGTTTCATTGTGCACGACACCGACGGCTTTCACCTTGTGATCGCGATCTTCGCGGAGTTTGGTTTCGACCACATGCGGATCGACGCCGTGGCGCCAATCAGTCTGCACGACCTCGACATCCAAGCCCAGCTTGACGGCTACCTGGATCCACAAGGCGGCGAACTGGCCGACCTCGAACATCAGGATCTTGTCGCCGGGCGAAAGAGTATTCGTCAGGGCGCCCTCCCAGGCTCCGGATCCGGAGGACGGGAAGATCACCACTTTCCCCGAGGTTTGGAAAACCTCTTTCATCCCTTCTAAGACTTCGAGTCCCAGGCGCCCACACTCCGGACCCCGATGATCGATGGTCGGCCGCGACATTGCGCGCAGCACACGTTCGGGCACGTTGGTGGGACCGGGAAGTTGAAGAAACTGGCGACCGCTAGAGTATGACATTGGTTATTCCCTCCGGCGAAACGAAACTCGTCTGCGTACGATTTGGTAAATACCGCACAAAGACGATCATTTCTTGTCCTGTTTCGCCGCGTCGACGATGGCGTTCAGCGTTGGAATGTCCTTCAGTTCGGGAGCCGAGCTTTTGAAGGTCCGGATGTAGGCATAAATATCCTTCGCCTGCTTATCGGACAGGGCGCCTTCGGCGAAACTCGGCATGGACGTTGAGGGAGGCAGTGGCGCGACGTTCGCACGGCCGCGCAGGAATGTGATGAAACCCTGCTCGGTAGCGAGGTTTCCCCAGCGCCCCACGAAGGCCCGCGCTCCGGTCTCCCCGTTGTAGCCGTGGCAGGCATAGCAGCCGTATGTGGAATACAAAGCCTTGCCAGCCGCCGCGTTCCCGCTGACCGGGCTGGTCGGCGCAGGGACGTTGGTAACTGGCGCGCCGCCACGACCACCACCGGCGCGTCCGCCGCCTTGAGCGTTCAAGATCGCAGCCGGCACCGTTAGCGCGACCAGCGCTAGCATCACATAGTATTTCTTCATGGGTAACACCTTACCGCGGCTGGGTGATCACGTCGATCAAATAGGGCTCGCCGCGTTTCGCCGAGGCCACACCCCGTTTCAATGCCGCCGATAATTTCGTCGGATCGGTAATGGGTCCCTCACCAGCCATCCCGTAGCCCGCGGCCATCTTGGCGTAGTCGAGGTAGGGATCCCGCAGCGTGCTGCCGATGTGTGCGCGGTCATCGCCGCGACCGCGCACGCCGGCCATGTATTCCACGAACATATATTCCTGATGCCATGCGCGATTGTTGTGCATCACGGTGAGCATAGGCAGCTTGTGATGGGCGGCCGTCCACAGAACGCCCGGAGCGTAGTTGAGATCGCCATCGGTCTGGATGTTGACGACGATTCGATTGCGGGCCTTCGCCGCGAGCGCGGCGCCGACCGATGCCGGCGCGCCGTAGCCCATACCGCCGGCCCCTTGGCCTCCCAAGTAGCTATACGGCTTGTTGTGATCCCACAGCTGCGCGTGATGGCCTCCGGAGAAATTGCTCGGAGACGCCAGGCACCAGTCTTCATTCATGATCAGCGGCCAGAGTTCCGCATAGATCCTCGCGGTGCTGATCGGAGTCCCATTCCAACCCGCCCTCTTGCCTTCGACCGCCTGCGTAATGGCAGTCACGCGAGCTTCGTGATTGGCGCTGGCGTGCTTGGCGATTCGCGCCTGAATCCGTGTCTTTTGATCCGCGGTCAGTTGGCGCTTCACTTCTTCGATCAGGAGCGGAAGGCTCGCCTCGGCATCGGCCTCAATGGGAGGCGCATTTGCACCGCCCCTGCCACCTCTGCCGCCGCCTCCACCTCTGCCGCCGGCACCCGGCACCGTGCCGCCGAAGCCGATGTTCACCGTGTCTCGCGATGCAGCTGTTCTCGCCAGCGCTGGACCGGTGATGGAAGCCTGTGCGGCTCCCGTTTCAAGACCCAGGGTGTAGTCGTAAGTTGTGTCCGCGCCCGGTCCGCAAAGAGAATGGCGCTGCGGGAAGCTCATGGGCCCGCCCGTCGCCGCCGTGCTGGTCGACGCTCCCACCAGTTCGGCGAGCTCCACTGTCCGCTTCACGCCTTCCGGTGTTCGCAACCGCCCGACCGCGATTCTGGGGTTCTGAGCGTCCAGCAGACCTTTGGCGATCTCCTTTGCGCGCGTGGCGTCGATGGTTACAAACACGGGTGGCTTGTAGGCCGGAACCTTGGCATTCGGGGCGTTGTCCTTTTGAATCTCGCTCCCCAGCACCACCAGCGTCGGTCCCATGGGCGGCGTGATGGCCTCATTGTAGGCACGCTGAATTGCTACCAGCGCTTCATCGATGGTTTTTGGCTCGGCGTCCCATTTCGTATAGCTCCGGACCATCCCGGCCATATCGTGGGCGGTATGCGCGGCGATGAAGTCGGGATCATTGCCGGCGATCATCAGGACCGGCACGCGGTCATAGTAGGCCTGGTAAACCGACATGGCCCCGTGTTGAATTCCGATCGTCCCGTGCAGCAATGCCAGCATAGGCTTGCCTTCGGCTTTGGCATAGCCGTGAGCCATGGTCACCGCCGACTCTTCATGCAGCGCGGTGATGAACTCCGGCATCCGATTGGGCGGATTGCCGTAGTTGATGAACGACTCCTGCAGGCCTTCGAAACTTGATCCCGGGTTGGCAGCGACGTATTCGATACCGAGGTCGCGAATCGTCTGGACCATCAGATCCGAGCCAGGCCGTGTGATCGCGCGCACAGCCGCCGGGGGCCGGACATTTCCTGTCTCGCGCTCAACCTGGGCCTGTGTTGGAGCCGGTACGCCCGCCGCTGGTGCAGCGCCGGTTCCCGTTCCTTGTGCCTGAGCTTCCGCCAGCGTGGGTGTTACCAGCGCAGCTGCTCCGGCGGCTGCTCCGGCCGCTGCGTTCCTCAGGAAGCCGCGACGGCCAACGGAAGTCTTCTGTGATTTGGCCATGATCTGCCTTTAGGTCCTTTCTGCACGGACGCGAGCACTTCAAAACCTTGATTTAAGCACCATGATATCAGTCTTTATTGGCTAGGGATCGCCTTCTACTCCGTGGGAGGAAGGGATGGGGAGCTATTGCTTTTGCTGCTTCGAGTAGTCGATGAAATTCAACTCCTGGCACTTACCGGGATTATACGGAGCATCCGCGACAAAGATTGTGTCCGAGCCTGTGTACTTGCCTTTCAAGTACACGGGGTCTTCGGCGGAATAGCTGCGCGTCAGCGCCATCTTGTCCGTGTCCAGGGAAAACCGCTCGACCACGTGCAGCTTGTCGCTATTCCGCACGGGCGTATTTAGAAACCCTGGCAGGAATCCCACGGTATCGACCACCAGAGTGTCGCCTTCCCAGTGCCCAATCGAGTGCCCGGCGCGGCTCGGCTTGATGTTGTTCGCGTGCTCCTTCTGGTTCATGTAGATCGTGCGTTTCAACCCGAACTGCCCGTACTCCAGCACGATCGTGTCTTTGTTCTGCGTGATCCGGTCCACCGGTCCGTCGAAGGTCCAGTCAAAGATGACGCTGGTCGTCTCACACTTGAAACGCGGAGTATCCTCGCGCTTGAAATCCGCAGCCGCCTTTTCGCCGGCCTCGGTCAGCTCGGTCCCGCCATAGAGCCGCGGCCCTTTGGGGGCGCCGCCGCCTTTCCCCTTAGCCGCGCCAGCGGGGCGTTCGCCGGATTTATATTGATCGAGCGTATTGAGCGGAACCAGGCCGCCGCCGGTGCCGCGCGCGTTGACCATCACTTGTTGTACCGGCGCCCAATCACCCGCTATGTTCGGCTCGCCCGAGGGGCGCCGCGCCGGCCGGTTGTTTTTCGGCTTAACGATAGGACCCCGGACCTCCTGGACGCCACCTTGTGGCGCCTTCACGTATTGCCCATACCGGTCCATCCGGGTTCCGTCCGCCGTCAGAATCGTTTGCAGGTAGCACGAAGCGGGATCGGTACGGTTCGGCGAAGCTTCGATGGTGATCTGCTGGCCAACCGGAAACAGCTCTTTGGTCCAGCCGGAGCGCCGCAGCACGTGCACGGACCTCATCTCACACCGATGGTGGCTGACTTTCCCGTCATTCTCGGTGACGTCGAAATACAGCCATGCGTGTGGATTGATCAAGTCGACCTTCGTGAGCTTGGCCTTAAACTCGACCGTCTTGCCCAGGTCGTATTCGGCTCCGCCGTGATGAGCGAGTGTCATCTCGGGCCGGAGAAATGCGGCAAAGCCAAATACGACAAAGGACACGATGGCCCGAGACATAATCGTTCTCCTCCCGCTAATTCGTGTGGAGCGAGAGCTTCTGCACTCTCCAGTTGCCGATCTCCCCAACAAACAACTCGGTGTCGCTGCGGCAACTGATGGCATTGACGGTGCCGAACTCTTTCGGCAGCTTGCCGGCTCTGCCGAACTTGCCGACGATCTTGCCGCTCAACTCCATCTTGTAAATCTCGCCGTCCACATCGATATTCTCGGGCGGGTTGGAACTTGAGCTGTAGAGGTATTGGCGGGGTCCGGGCGTGATGCAAATCGCCGCGGGAGTACCCACGTTGAGAATTTGCGTCTTGAAAGTTCCTTCGCTGTCGAAAACCTGAATTCTCTTATTCCCACTATCGGCAACGTACACATTCCCTTGCGCATCGATGGCGATGCCGTGGACGGTGTTGAACTGACCCGTCTCGCTGCCTCTTGAGCCCCAGGACTTGATGAACTTGCCGCTCTTATCGAACTTCGCCACCCGGGCGTTACCGTAGCCATCGGCCACGTAGATATTGCCAGCCGCGTCCCACGCCACGTCCGTCGGCCGCTGAAAGACGTCACTGTCCTGACCTGCGCCGGGAGGTCCGCCGCGTCCACCGCGTCCACCGGGAGCAGCCGCAGCAGCGGGGGCAGGGGCGCCCGGGCCGCGTCCACCGGGAGCAGGCGCCGCCGGCAGCCGTTCTGACTCGGACTTTCTACCCAGCAATAGTTGCACTTGTCCGTTGGGGTCGAACTTGATCACCATGCTGGACATTTGATCGACGACCCAGATGTTGTCCTGCGGATCGATTCGCACCTGTTGAGCCACCAGGAATCCGTACGAATCCTGCCCGATTTCGCGAAGGAACTTACCGGTCTTATCGAACTGGAACAGCCGCGAGCCTCCATGGGCGAACGGCCGCGCCGTACCGATTGTGATAGTCGGATGGCCGGTGCGGGTATAGACGAAAACATCGCCTTTGGAGTTGGTCGCCACGCCGGCTACTTCACCCGGATGGATGTTGGCTGGAAACTTTAACGGATCGGCTGACGAATCGAAGGAGATTTCAGGCACGGACGACTGGGCGCCGGCGGGCAAACACGAAAAGAGAGTGGCGGCCAAAAGCGCTTGCAATTTGTGTCTCATGAGATCTCCTATTTCGTCGCCGCTGAAAGTTTCCCGGACTGGGGCTTCAAAATGAGCTTCTGTACCCGCCAGGATTCGATTTCCGCCACGATGATCTCGTTGGGGTTGCGGCAATCCATCATGTGAACCACCTGGAATCCTCCAAATTCCTTGCCGGCATGGCCGAATCGGCCGAGGATGGTCCCGTCCAATTCCATCTTGTAGATCTCGCCAGTGATGTCCCACGAACCCTTAGGGTTCCCGTTGGGGTTCGAATTGGACGTGAACAGGTACTGGTGCGGGCCCGGCGAGATGCAGACCGTCCAGGAATCGCCAATGTTGTCGTAGATGGCCTTGCGCTCCAGGTTGTTATCGAACACTTGCATCCGGTGATTGGCGCGGTCCGCCACGTACACGTTGCCTTGCGCATCCACCGCGATCCCGTGCGGCGTGTTGAACTGGCTGGGTTCCGAGCCGGGCCTCTCGCTACCGACCTGCTTGAGGAACCTGCCGTTCTTGTCGTACTTCACGACCCTGTGATTAATGTATCCGTCGGATACAAAGATGTTGCCCTGCGGGTCCCAGGCGACATCCGTCGGACGCCCGAGTATATACTTCTCGGCGGGCACTCCCGGCCCCGGCGACTGCGCTACCAGGCCCGCGACAGCATCCGGTCTGTGGCCGAGCACCATGACGATCCGTCCCGCGGGATTGAACTTGATCACCATATTCGTGCCCTCATCGACGGCCCAGACGTTGTCCTCCGGATCGACACGCACCGAGTGGGCGAACTCGAAGCCATAGTTTCCCTCGCCAAGCTCGCGGACGTATTTGCCGTTCTGATCGAACTCGAACAGGCGGGTGTTGGCGCTGCGCGTAAAGACGAAGATATGTCCCTTAGAGTTGGTCGCCACGCCCATGGCCTCGCCCAAATACAAGCCCGCCGGGAACTTCAGGAAGTTCGGCACCGACTCGTACGGGATTTCGGGTACGTTTTGCGCTTTGGCCTTGGTGGCCTGCGCAAAGACAGGGCTGCCGAACAGCAGCAACACCGGGACGACCAAACAATACGTCAACAATCGACTCATGGGAACCTCCAAGTGATCTACGAATCTATCACACCGCAGTCAAGAAGGAGGTCAAGAAGCAGGCCAGTCGCCCGAAACGACATGGCAGTGCTCGGGACGGGGCTGCCGGTACATGTAAACCCAAGCCCGGTACGCCTGGCCGGTTTCCAGGGTCGCGCGATGAAGTTCGCGGCGATAATGATGCGGGCCTTCATAGGCGTCTAGAACCTCAAGCGTCTTCGATGGCTGGTGGAGCTTGTACAATTCGCCCGTCACCAGGTCCTCGGGACCTCGCGGAAGCCGCATCCCGGGGTACCATCGGATGCGGTATAGCCTTCCTGGCATATACGCACGGCCGAGCAGTCTCGCTTCGCGTCGCAGCCGTCGCGCGAAGCGATTCCGGAAGCCACTCTTCAAAGTTCCGTAAACGAACAGATAAGGGTGACTTGACAACACGATAACCCTAATCCTATCATGAGGTTTGCTGGGTGAAACGGGGAGAACGGCTTTGATTAAACTGGACATCATCAACGAAGTGGTCAACCGGACCGGCATCACCAAAACCAAGGCCGAGATGGCCGTGGAAACCGTGTTCGAGAGCATGAAGCGCGCTCTGGGCCGCGGCGAGCGCATCGAACTGCGCGGCTTCGGGATCTTCAACGTGCGTCCGCGCAAGACCGGGATAGGCCGCAACCCGCGCACAGGCGCCGAAGTCGCGATTCCGCCAGGGAAAGCCGTTCGGTTCAAGCCCGGCAAGGAGCTGCAGACGCTCCAGTAGTTGTCTGCGGGCTCTGTGTCCACTAACGGCCCCCCGTTTCAGCCACCCTTCCGGATGACGGACTCCTCACCGGAAGCCGGTCTATACGCATTCGCCGAAGAATTTCGCGCGCGGCCTCGCCACCGTTATTGGCTCCATGCATTGCTGCTGGTGGCGACGCTGCTCAGCACGACTGTTGTGGGCGCGGGGATGGCTCGGAGCTTTGCCCAGAATCGACCCATCGATTTTTGGGAGAGCCTCACGGGATATCAACGCATGTGGCACGAGCCTTCCTATTTGCTCCCGGGTTTGCCCTTTTCGCTGACGCTGCTGACCATCCTGCTGGCGCATGAGTTCGGGCATTTTCTGACGGCCCGATACTACCTGGTGGACGCCTCGCTGCCGTTTTTCATTCCGTTTCCCAGCTTGATCGGGACGATGGGCGCGTTTATCCGGATCCGCTCCGCGATACTCTCCAAGCGCATTCTGTTCGATATCGGCATCGCGGGTCCGCTGGCGGGTTTTGTGGCGCTCGTGTCGCCGCTGGTCGCCGGAGTGGCCCTGTCGAAAGTGGTACCGGGCATCGGCCACAGCGGCGACCTGGTGTTTGGCACGCCACTCATCTTGAGGCTGATAGAGTGGGTGAGATTCCCTGGGGTGCCGGTAGGTGATATCTACCTTCATCCAGTGGCGCGCGCCGCATGGGTGGGCCTGCTGGCGACGGCGCTGAATCTGCTGCCAATCGGGCAGTTGGACGGAGGGCATATTCTCTACGCGTTCCTGGGGGAACGAACCCGGTATCTTTCGCGCTTGTTCATCTTCATCTTGGTCCTGATGGGCGCTTTTATCGCCTATAGCTGGCTGGTGTGGGCGGCGTTGTTGTTCTTCTTCGGCATGCGGCACCCGGCGATCGTCGATCCCCATCCGCTGGGCCGCCTTCGCACGCGGCTGGCGGTGCTCGCGCTGGCCATTCTCTTACTCTCCTTTACCGCGGCCCCGGTGTCGTAAATCTGCCGCCGTGAAGATCTCCGCCACCATCATTACCTTTAACGAAGAGCGCAACCTGCCGCGCTCGATCGAAAGCCTGCGCTGCGCCGACGAGATTCTGGTGGTGGATTGCGGATCCACCGACCGCACCGTGGAGATCGCCGAAAAGCTGGGGGCGCGCGTGATGGAAAGCCCCTGGCCGGGCTACGCCAAGCAGAAGAACGTGGCGGCTGAGAATGCCGCTTACGATTGGATCCTGTCGCTCGATGCAGACGAATCGCTGAGCGAAGCCCTGGAGGGCGAGATCTGGCGGCTCAAGAAAAACGGCCCGGAGTTCGATGCCTACACGATGCCGCGCATGGCGCAATACCTGGGGCGCTGGATTCGCCACTCGGGCTGGTACCCGGATCGCAAGATCCGGCTGTATAACCGTCAAAAGGCCCGGTGGCAAGGCGAATTCGTGCACGAATCGGTAAAAGTGGACGGACGGATCGGGCACTTGGAATCGAATCTGCTGCATTTTACCTGCGATTCGCTGTCGGAGCACCTCAAGGTAATGGACCGCTACACCACGCTGGCGGCCGAACAACTTCTGGCCACCGGCCAGAAGGTAACCTGGGGACGTCTTATTTTCGAGCCACCTTGGACCTTCTTCCAGACCTACGTTCTGAAGGCAGGGTTCCTGGACGGCGTCGAAGGTCTGGCGATTGCCAATATGGCCGCGCTCTACAATTTCGTCAAGTACGCGAAGGCCCGGTTTATGTCCCCGGGGAGAGAGTAAAGGATCTTCTAACGATGCTGGAAGCAGTGCTGGCTTTTCTGGCGGGGTTACTGATCGGGAGCTTCCTGAACGTGTGCGTCTACCGTCTGCCGCGCGATCTTTCGGTGGTGCGCCCGCGTTCGCACTGTCCGGCGTGCGAGAACCAAATCGACTGGTACGACAATATTCCGGTGCTAAGCTACTTGATCCTTGGTGGCCGCTGCCGGCATTGCCGCGAACGAATTTCGCTGCGTTATCCAGTCGTGGAGTTGGCCACCGCTTCAGCCTTTGCGCTGTGCGTGACGAAGCTGGGACTAACCTGGCCCGCGGCAAAATTCTCGATCCTGAGCGCGATCCTGATCACGCTGATCGCCACGGATCTCGAGGAACGAATTCTGCCCGACGAATTCACGCTGGGCGGGACCGTGCTGGGAATCGCGCTGTCGGGTGTGGTCCCGCTGGATCCGGGAATCGCGAGCTTTCTGCTGTTCGGCACGATCGGTCAGCGTTGGTTGTCAGTCGTAGAATCGCTCACGGGAGCGTTCGTTGCTTCGGGACTGATCTGGGGGTTCGCTTGGTTGTACGGCAAGATTCGCAAGCGCGAAGTCCTGGGACTGGGCGACGTCAAAATGATCGCTATGCTCGGGGCGTTTCTGGGACTCGAAGAAGCCTTGCTGATTCTGTGCGTGGCGGGCTTCGTGGGTTCCCTGGTGGGAGTGATTTACATTGTCGCCGCCAAGAAAGACTGGTCTACCTACGAACTGCCGTACGGCAGCTTCATAGGCGCCGCGGGCCTGGCCATCGCGCTGTGGGCCCAGGTGCTCAGGGCACATTGACGGCCTAGCCGGAATCCTTGTAAGAAAGTTCGCGCGCGAGCGACTATCTGAGCATAGATACGAACGCCAGGCAAGACGACTTATACGAGGAGGCAGCCGCCGGCTATGGCGCGGCGCTGGACCGCCTGGCGAGCGCTTATGAAGCCAACCCGGAAGAACGTCGCGATCTGCTCCAGGATATTCACGTGGCGCTATGGCGAAGTTTCATCGGTTTCGACGGCCGGTGTTCCCTTCGAACCTGGGTGTATCGCGTGGCACACAACGTTGCAACTTCGCACGTGATCCGGCAAAAGCGAAAGAACAGCGTGCTAGTGACATTGGAGGCCATCGAGGCGATGCCGGACGTTCAGGATCACTGTGACCAGCGCGCGAACCTGGGACGGCTTATGGCGCTGATCCATCAGTTGAAGCCTTTGGATCGGCAAATGACGCTGCTGTATCTGGAAGGCATGGACGCGGCTTCGATTGGAGAGGTTATGGGAGTTTCGGCGGGAAGCGTGGCGACCAAGATTCACCGGATCAAGAATATTCTGGCTCGCCGCTTTCATGGAGGTGAACGCGATGCCGGATGATCCCCGGAATAATCCAATGTCAAATGACATCAGATCCGTGTGGCAAAGCCAGAGAAAAGAGCCATCCAGCGTATCCCTGGAACTGATTCGTCGTAAAGCCCGTCGGCTCGAGGAAGCCGTGCACCAACGGGTTGTGACGACCTATGTTGTCGCGCTGATAATTGTCTTAATTGCTCTGTACATTTCCTGGCAGCTTGACGAAATATTTTTCCGGATGGGCGCTGGTGCATTGATCCTGTTGGCCGTGAGCCTGATATACCGGGCTCGTAAGGCAGTTTCGCCCGGGCGACTACCGCTTGATGCAACGCTCCGCGTGAGCCTTGACTATTATCGGCAGGAACTGGAGCGCCAGATTTCCTATTTACGAGCCGGACGGAATACGATCTGGCCAGCTCTACTTAGCGCGGCATTGTTTCTGACGCCCCTCGTAAGGGGAGCGTTGGGGAAGCCGGTTACGTACAAGACAACAGAGCTTCGATACTTTTTGTTGTCCAGTCTGGCGCCATTCCTGACAATGACGGTGGTCTGGGTGAGTTCGGTTTTCGTCGCGGTGGGGCGAAAAGTGAGCGCAGTTCAAAAAGAAATCGGAGAGGTAGATAAGTTTATAAAGGAGGCGAAATGAAACGAAGTCTTCTGCTTATTCTCGCGGCAGCCGTTTCGTGGGCGCAAGCGCCCCTGGGGGTCGAAGGCGATTGGCAGGGAACTCTGACCGTTGGTCCGAATTCTCTGCGTGTGGTGTTCCATATCAACAAGGGCTCCGACGGCCTGTATCTCGGCCAGATCGATAGCCTGGATCAGGGATCCAGGTTTCCGATGGATAGCGTGCAGCTCACCGGCGATAGCGTGCGCATCGAAGCCAAGGCGGTGCGGGGGACTTTCGACGGAACCCTGAATGCCGACAAGTCCTTGATCAAAGGCACCTGGACCCAAGGTGCGCCGCTGCCTCTTGAGCTAACACGCATGTCGCCGGCGGCCGCCGCTGCGGCGAAACCGGTTCCTCCACCGGACTTTTTGGCGAACATGATCAAGGCCATCGGCGTACCGATGGACATCGAAATCCCACTGGCGCCTACGCCATTTCCCGGCCAGGGCGGCGGTATCAACATGGCGTACGAACTCCACCTGACGAACGCATCGCCAGTGGAGCTTCACTTGAGCAAGATCGAGGTGCTGAACGGAGGTGCCTCACTGGTGGCTTACGAAGGCACGGATCTGAATGGAATCCTGCAGCGCTTTGGTGGCGACCCGCCGGATCGGCGCGCGCTTGGTTCGGGATTGCGTGCGGTGGCATACGTATGGGTGAGGCTTGCTCCAGGCGCGCCGGTTCCGCAAACCCTCCGGAATCGGATTACCGTCGACGGATACCCCGTCGAGAGTACTGTCACCGTATCCGCAGTCAAGCCGATCGTGCTGGGTCCGCCGTTGCGCGGATCGGATTGGGTGGCGGCGAATGGACCGTCGAACACTTCTGCTCACCGCCGGGCGTTGATGCCCATCGACGGCAGGCTGCACGACGCGCAGCGATTCGCCATCGACTGGGTCCAGATGGGCGCGGACGGCAGGACCTTCACGGGCGACCAGAAGGACAACAAGAGTTATCACGCATACGGGAGTGAGGCTCTGGCCGTTGCGGACGCAACTGTATCCGAGATTAAAGATGATATACCGCAAAATGTTCCGGGCCCAACTTCCCGCGCCGTGCCGATCACGCTCGAAACCATCGGTGGCAACCACGTGGTTCTGGATCTGGGGGGCGGCCGATTCGCGTTCTATGCCCATTTCCAGCCCGGCAGCCTCAAGGTGAAAGTCGGCGACAAGGTGAAGCGCGGTCAAGTGCTTGGACTGGTCGGTAACTCCGGGAACAGCACCGAGCCGCACCTGCATTTTCACGTGACCGACGGGAATTCTGCGTTGGGATCGGAAGGCGTGCCGTATGTGCTGGAGTCGTTCGAGATCGTAGGGGCTGTCGCGCCGGGGCCCAAGACCAACGCCCTTCCGCTGGAGGGCGCGCGCGTAAAGTTTCCAGATTCGAAGTAAGCAGATTCAAACTAAGATGACTCGCGCTAGGCTGGCGGACGCAGCAGAACCTTGAGAACGCCCTTCTTCGCGGCAATCGCGAAGGCTTCGGGAGCGCGGTCGAGCGGGAATTCCTCGGAGATCATGCTCCCGACCTGCACTTTACCGGAAGACAGTAGCGGCAGGGCCGCCTCGAATCGCCCGCAGCGGGACCCGACCAGAGTGATCTCGTTCACGATAGCCGGCGCGGTGTCGATCGACACCGGGCCGTGAACCGTGGACTTCATAATGACCGTCCCGCGCGGGATGCACATCGAGACTGCGGCTCGCAAGCCTTCGGAGGAACCGGTCGCGTCGACCACCAACGGCCAGGCCGCTACTGGCAATTTCTTGGGCGCGATTTCTGTGGTCACGCCGGTTGACTCGACGATACGCATCTTGTCCCGATGCCTTCCGAACAGATGCACGTGCGCGCCGTGCCCCTGCAGCACTTGCGATACCAGCAGGCCGAGCTTGCCATCGCCCAGTACAGCCACGCGCTGGCCTTTGGGAATCTTCACCTGGTCCAGAATCTCGCACGCAGCCGCAATCGGTTCGATGAAGATGGCGTGGTCCGTGGGAATCGACGCGGGCACGCGATGCAGATTGCGGATCGGCAGCGTCAGGAACTCGCGAAACGCCCCCGGATGTTTGACGATGCCCAGAACGGTGCGCGTCGGACAGTGGCGACCCAATCCGCGTTTGCACCAATCACAGTGCCCACACGCTAAATTAATCTCGCCAACCACTCTCTTCCCAATCCACGCTTTGTCGGCCGCATCTGTTACCTCGCCGACGAATTCGTGCCCAGGTGTGCCGGAAAAACCGTAGTAACCTCGCTGAAGTTCCAGATCGGTGGAACAGATTCCTGCGGCGAGCAGACGGATCCGCGCAAATCCCTCTGGTACACGCGGCAGAGGCACGCGGCGGAGCTGCACTCGGCCCGATTCCAGGTGAACGGCAAGCATCGTTTAAAGTTAAGAGATATGGCTTCAGCAACGCAAACCGGCGCCGCGGAGCTGGTGTGTTTCAACGAAGGATGCCGCGCCCGGTTCGCAATCACGGAGGTCCTGTACAACTGCCCGAAGTGCGGCGGGCTCATTGAGGCGGGCTACGCCCGTCTTGGCGCGGACCCGGATGTTCTCAAACGCACGTTTCGCGAGCGGCGCACCAGTAATGCTCCGCTCGATCAGAGCGGCGTCTGGCGATATCGCGAATTGTTTCCATTTCTGGACGACTACCGCCACGTAGTCACGCTGCGGGAAGGCAACACGCCGCTGCTCGACGGGCCGATCGCGGCGAAATACGGAGGACTCGACCGGATCACGTTCAAGCACCAGGGATTCAACCCGACCGGATCGTTCAAGGACAACGGAATGACCTGCGGGGCCTCTCAGGCGCGCCGCTTAGGCATGCGTCGCGTTGCCTGCGTATCGACCGGGAACACGTCGGCATCGATGGCGGCCTACGCGGCAGCGGCGGACCTCGAAGCCCTGATCTTTCTGCCGCACGGAAACATTTCCTTCGGGAAATTGGCGCAGGCGCTCGAATACGGCGCGAAAACGCTGCAGGTGGAGGCGAACTTCGACCAGATTCTGAAGCTGGTGCGAGTGCTCGCGGAACGCCTGGGCATCTATCTGCTGAACTCGATGAATCCGTTCCGCATCGAAGGGCAAAAGAGCATCATGTTCGAGATGCTCGACCAGCGCGACTGGCGCGTGCCGGATTGGGTGGTGCTGCCGGGCGGGAACTTAGGCAATACGTCCGCGTTCGGGAAAGGTTTGCGCGAAGCCAAGGAAGCGGGACTCATCGACAAACTGCCACGGCTGGCGGTGATCCAGGCCGAAGGTTCGGCGCCGTTTTATGAGCTGTGGACGCGCGAGGTTAGCGGAAGAGGCGGCACATTGTGCCCGGTGACGAAGCCCGAGACCCTAGCGACCGCGATCCGTATCGGCGATCCGGTCTCCTGGCCCAAAGCATTACACGAGGTGCGCACGTCGGGCGGCACGGTCGAAAAAGTCACCGAACAGGAAATCGCGGATGCCAAAGCTCAGATCGGACTGTGCGGCATCGGCTGCGAGCCGGCATCGGCCGCGACCCTGGCGGGAATTCGCAAACTCACGGCCAGCGGGGTCATCGATCGCGGCGCGGACGTAGTCGCGGTCCTGACGGGTAATCTACTGAAGGATCCCGACTACATTTATCGCTATCACACGGGTCAGCTCGAAGCGCCCGGCGGAGTGAAGATTGCGGCGACGTTCGGCAACAAGGCACTCGTTGTCCCGAACGATGCCGACAAGATCGCGGAACTACTTCAGTAGCCCGGTTTTATTGTGCCCGATGATCTTCTCCACCAGGAATGACAGCGTGCGCATGTCCGCCAGATCGGCGGCCTTGGCGTCGAAATGGCCTCCGCCCGGACGCGCGAAGGCGTGCCCGACCTTGGGGTATTCATAAACCGTCACGCGAGGATCGCCTTTGTAGGTCGCGCGCACCTGCGCGGCCACCTCCGGCGAGGCGAACTGGTCGAGTTCCGCGTAGTGCAGCAGTAACGGGCAGGAAAGATTCTTGGCGATATCCAGCCGCTTTTCGATGCCGACCCCGTAATAGCCCACGGCCGCGTCGGGCTTGTGGCGGACCGCGGTCAGGTACGCCAGCATGCCGCCCCAGCAGTAGCCCACTACGCCGACCGTGCCGTTGCTGCAGGCGGGATGCTTGCGGAGAAAATCGATCGCCGACGAGATGTCGTCCGTGACCTGGTCGTCATTCATCTTGCCGCGGAGGGCGCGAGCTTTCTCGAATTCGGATTCCTTGAGCTCGACGCCGGGCTCGGCGCGCCAGAACAGATCGGGGCAGATGGCGGTGAATTGCCGTGACGCAAAAAAGTCGCAAACCTTGCGCATGCTCTCATTGACGCCGAAGATTTCCTGGAGCACGACGACTCCGGCGCCCTTGCCCTTCTTGGGCAGAGCCATGTAGGCGGACATCTCGCCGCCCGATACGGGGACTCGAATGGTCATAAGCGACTATGATACGGCAAACCGAAGCGGGCATGTATAATCGATGAAGTGAAACGAATTGTGCTGGCGGCGCCATTTATCGTGGTCGCGCTGTTGCTGGCGGCGTGCGGCCAGAAGAACATCGAGAATAAAGAGGCGATCCGGCAGGCCGTGATCGAATACCTGACCGCGCGCCAGGCCCAAACCGGGTTGGATGTATCGACCATGGACGTGAACGTCATGGCCATGACTTTCGAGCGCGACACTGCCCGGGCCACGGTAGAATTCCGCGTCAAGAACGGCGACGGCGGAATGCAGATTAACTACACGCTTGATAGGAAGGGCGACAAGTGGGTAGTACAAGCGCGACAGGATAGCGGTCAGGGGCATGGCGTCGTCGCGCCCGGCAGCGGCACAACCAGTCCAGGAGCGGGCCAGCTCCCGCCCGGTCATCCGTCCATCCCTGCAACGCCACCCCCGATTCCGATTCCGTTACCGTCGAGTCCCAAACAATGAAGACCGTGGCAGTTCTTGGAGGCGGCCCCGCGGGGGCATCGGCGGCGGAGCGCCTGGCGCGCGCCGGCCTGAACACCATCGTGTTCGATGAGAAGCTCGCCTGGGAAAAGCCCTGCGGCGGAGGACTCACGTACAAAGCGTACGAGCAGTATCCGTATCTGATCGACAACGACACTCCCAAGAAGCTGATCCATGAGACCGTGGTCAACTCTCAGGGGGCGGGCGAAGCGAAGATGACGCTGACCCAGCCTCTGCTCATCTACTCGCGCCTCGACCTGAACCGCATGCTGCTGCACCGTGCCGAGCGCGCCGGCGCGGCCATGGAACAGACCCGCGTGCTGGGAATTGAGCAGCGGGAGAAAGGCTGGCGGCTGCGCACGCGCAATGGCACGGCGGAAGCCGACTTCCTAATCGTGGCCACGGGCGCTCGGAATCCGCTGCGCGAGGTCGGCACGGAGTGGTCCGCCGGCGACACCATAACCGCGCTGGGCTATTTCGTTCCCGGGGCGCGCGAGCGCATCGACATTCAGTTTCTACCGAAGTTCGAAGGCTACATCTGGGTATTTCCACGCTGCGGGCATCTTTCCGTAGGTATCGCCGGGAGAGGCGAACCTGCGCAAGCCATGCGGGCGCGGCTGGAAACGTATATGACCCAGCAAAGCATTTCGCGCCAGGACGCGACTTTCTATAGCCACATGTTGCCTTCGCTCGAGACGCCGAGTTGGAGCCGGAATCGCGTGTCGGGGCGCGGCTGGATGGCGGTGGGCGACGCGGGCGGCCTGGTGGATCCGATCACGGGTGAGGGTTTGTATTATGCGATTCGTTCAGGCGATCTGGCGAGCCAGGTGGTTCTCAATGACGCGCATGATATCGCGGGAAAGGCAGCGGCTTACCGGGAAGCGCTGACGCGTGAATTCGCGCGCGATCTCGAGTACGCCGCGACGCTGGCCAGGCGCGTGTACCTCGGAAGGTACCTGTTTCGCAGTGTCCCGCACATGATGGTGGAATTCATGCGGCGGAGCCCGCGGTTCCGGGACTTGATGCAGGATCTGTTCGCCGGTACCCAGCCCTACCTGAGCCTGCGCGACCGCCTGAAGAAGAATATCAACGTGACGCTGCAGGAAGTCTTCATGCAGTTTTTCCTGGAACGCGTGATTCCGGGACAGTCGCGCGTTTCCCCGTGATGAAGTCCGAGCGGTCGGAAGCCTGGTTCACACGCGCCCAGGCGGTGATCCCAGGCGGCGTGAACTCCCCCGTGCGTGCGTTTCGCGGCGTGGGCGGTATCCCGCGATTCATCGAGCGCGGCCAAGGCTCGCGCATCTTCGACACCGACGGGAATTCCTACATCGACTACGTCGGCTCCTGGGGACCGCTGCTTCTGGGGCATCGTCCAGAGCCGGTCATTAATGCATTGAGAGAGGTTCTCGAGGCCGGGACTAGCTTCGGCGCGCCCACCGAGCGCGAAGTGGAGCTCGCCGAACTGATCGCCCAGACCGTCCCCTCGATGGAAATGGTGCGCCTGGTGAACTCAGGCACGGAAGCGACCATGAGCGCGCTGCGTCTGGCTCGTGGTTTCACCAGCCGCGATCTGGTCATCAAGTTCGAAGGCTGCTATCACGGGCACGTGGATTCCCTGCTGGTGAAGGGCGGCTCGGGGATGGCCACGCTCGGCATCGCCGATTCTGCCGGTGTTCCGAAGGCCTTTGCGGAGACCACCATCTCGCTTCCGTTCAACTCGATCTCCGCGGTGGAGAAGGCTTTCGCGGAACGAGGCGGGCAGATCGCCGCGGTGATCGTCGAGCCCGTGGTCGGAAACATGGGTTGCGTGCCTCCGGCGCCTGGATTCCTGGAAGCTTTGCGGGAACTGACGGCGCGTTATGGATCGCTCCTCATCTTTGATGAAGTGATGACCGGATTCCGGGTCGCCCTGGGCGGCGCGCAGCAGCGCTTCGGGATCCAGCCGGATCTGACCACGCTCGGCAAAATCATCGGCGGAGGATTGCCGATGGCGGCTTACGGCGGCCGCGCGGACATCATGAAGAAGGTCGCGCCGCTCGGTCCGGTTTATCAGGCGGGAACATTGTCCGGGAATCCGCTGGCTGTCGCGGCGGGTCTGGCCATGCTGCGCTATCTGATCGCGCATGCGGAAATCTACGCCACGCTGGAGGCTCGCGCCGCGGAGCTGACGGCGTGGACGCCTCCCGGTGTCACGGTGAATCGCGTCGGTTCCATGTTTACCTTCTTCTTTTCACCGGATCGCGTTACGGACTGGGAATCGGCCAAGAAGTGCGATACGGCTCGATTCGGAAAGTTCTTTCACTTCCTGCTGGAGCGCGGTGTATATATCGCACCTTCGCAATTCGAAGCTGGATTTGTTTCGGCGGCGCACAGCGAAGAGGATATTCGGACGACGGTGAAGGCTGCCCGCGAGTTCTTTCAGTAAAGCTTCAGCTCGACCGGTGTGCCGTTGCCGCAGCCGAGCTTCTTCGCGGCATTCTCCTGATTGGCGGCGATCTCCAGATATCCCGAACTTCCGACGATCACCGACACCTCGCCAATCTCCGTTTCCGAGTAGGTTAAAGCCAGGCGATGAATCTTCTCTCTGCCGATCCGCAGCTCGAAGGGCCGCGTCTTGATGCCGGAGTAATGGGTGATGTGAAGGTTGGTGATGAGGTTGCCGAAGCGGTCGACCTTCAAGACCACTCCTGGCTGATCGAGCGGGCTGCTTACGTAGTCGGTGATCGCCTTTCCGAACCGGACTGGCGGGACTTTCCGGACCAGGTGCCCGGCCGCGGGGGCGAAAATATCGCGGCCGTGGAACGTCCTGCTGATCTCGCTGAGCATCATCTTGGGGTTCGAGATCACCCGCACTTTATGTTTCGCGCCCGCATAGATCATGGAAAAGACGCCGTTGTCCGGCCCGACGAAATAATGCCCGGCGGCTTCGACCAGGATCGGCTGGCGCGAGCTGCCGACGCCCGGATCGACGACCACTACGTGTACTGTGCCTTTCGGGAACCAGCTCCACGCCTGGGCGATCACGAAACCCGCCTCGTTGACGTCGTAAGGGGTGATTTCGTGGGTAATATCGACCATGCGGGCGCGCGGGGCGAGCGTCAGGATCACGCCCTTCATGGCGGCAACGAAGTGGTCCGCCGTGCCGAAGTCAGTGGTGAGTGTAATCAGGCCATTCGACATGTCTTGATAAGATTGTAGTGAAAGCCGTGCAGCGATTTTACTTCGATCACAACGCCACGACTCCGGTTTCGCCGGAGGTGCTGGAAGCCATGCTTCCGGTGCTGACCGAAGTCTATGGCAACGCGTCGAGTATTCATCATTTTGGGCAGCTTGCGCGGCAACGTTTGGACTCGTCACGCAAGCAGGTCGCCGACCTATTGGGAGCCGAGCCGCAGGAGATCGTCTTCACCAGCGGCGGAACCGAGGCTGATAACCTCGCGATCTTCGGCGTCGCCATCGGGAGCAAAGCCGGTCGCGTGGTGACGACGACGTTCGAACATCCGGCCGTGCTAGCGGCGGCTGCGCAACTGGATCACACACTCGTGCCTGTGGACGGCCGCGGGATGATCGATCCCGAGGCAATCCGTCGCGCCCTTCGCCCGAACACCAAAGTGATCAGCGTGATGCACGCCAACAACGAGGTCGGCACGATCCAGCCGATCCCGGAGATCGCGCGCATCGCCGCCGAGGCGGGCATCGCCCTTCACTGTGATGGCGTGCAAGCTGCAGGAAAAATCCCCGTGAACGCTGGAAAACTCGGCGTGGCGCTGTATTCCATCAGCGGGCATAAGATCGGCGCTCCCAAGGGTGTCGGAGCGCTGTACGTCCGCAAGGGGACGGCGCTCAAGCCGATGATGTATGGCGGACGCCATGAGCGCGAGCGGCGCGCGGGCACGGAAAATGTCGCCGGCGCCGTGGCGCTGGGGCGGGCCGCGGAATGGATTACACAACATGGAGACGCCGAGAATCGGCGCCAAGGTATCTTGCGCGATCGCTTGGAACAGAGCATTCTCGACCGCATTCCCGATACGCGCGTGAACGGCGCAGGTGCGACGCGAGTTGCAAACACAACAAACATTCGTTTCGATGGCATCGATAGCGACGCGCTGCTGATCGCGCTCGATCTCAAGGGATTCGCTGTATCGAGCGGCGCCGCCTGCTCCAGCGGTGCGCCCGAGCCATCGCACGTCCTACTCGCCATGGGCTTGAGCCGCTTGGAGGCCCGGTCCAGCATCCGTTTTTCGCTGGGCCGATCCAACACCATCGAGCAAGTGGACGCGCTGGTGGAGGCGCTGGTCGACTCGGTTACGCACTTGCGAAAGCTGGCTCCCGCGTATGCCTGAAAATCCATTGGCCGTCGCCATGTCGGGCGGAGTGGATAGCTCCGTCGTCGCCGGCATGCTGCGTGCGCGCGGCGAAAACGTCATCGGTTTGACGATGCAGCTCTGGAACCAGCGCCGGCTGCCGGAGATCCAGAGCGACAAGGCCACGGGCCGCTGCTGCTCGCTCGACGATGTCTACGATGCCCGCGCCGTCGCGCAGCACCTCGGGATTCCCTACTACGTGGTCAACTTCGAGCGCGATTTCGAAGATCAGGTGGTCAAGCCGTTCGTCGACGAGTACCTCGCCGGCCGCACGCCGATCCCTTGCACCCTGTGCAACAACTTCATCAAGTTCGACCGGTTCCTCGAAATGGCCGAGGGCGTGGGCGCCGACCGCATTGCCACGGGTCACTACGCGCAGATCCGCTGGAATCCGGACAACGGCCGCTGGGAAATGCTGCGCAGCGTGGATCGCGCCAAGGACCAGACCTATTTCCTGTTCGGCCTGAAACAGGATCAGCTCGCGCGATCGATGTTTCCGCTGGGCGCCATGGAGAAGAGCGCCGTCCGCGGGCTCGCACGCGAGCTGGGCATCCCCACTGCCGCGAAACCGGACAGCCAGGAGATTTGCTTCGTCCCCAATGGCGATTACGCGGGATTTATCGACGCTTATTTTCGGGAGCAGGGAATCGCGCCCCAAGAAGTCGCAGGCGAGCTGGTGACGGCGGACGGCCAGGTCGTCGGCGAGCATGCCGGTGTTCACCATTTCACCGTCGGCCAGCGGCGAGGACTCCGGGTGGCCGCAGGCGAGCCGCTCTACGTCATCGCGACCGATCCGGCCAGCCGCCGGGTAACGATAGGACGCGATCGAGAATTGCTGAGCGATCGAGCTCACGCCAGCGGTGTGAACTGGATCTCGATCGCGGTCCCCTCTGAACCGGTGCGGGCGGAAGTGAAGATCCGCAACAAGCACGCGGCTGCGCCCGCGATTGTCCTGCCCACCTCAGATCCCGAGCGCGTCGAGATTCGCTTCGACGAGCCGCAGCGCGCCGTAACTCCCGGCCAGGGGGCGGTATTTTATTCCGACGATCTTGTATTAGGCGGCGGCTGGATCGAGTGACCGCCTTCGAGCTCAAGGCGCGCGCTTATGCCAAGGCGCTCGACTGGGGCGTGCCGCGGCTACGGCGCGTTGCGATCCGCAATCTGGAACTGGCGGGACTCGCCAATCCGAACAAGATCGCCGATGGCGTGTTCCTGTCCGTGGGGCGCATTATGGCGAGCGTCGCGAAGTTTCCAACGATTACGCGCGCCAACGTTGACCAGTGGATCCGGTATGACGGCTTGGAGAATTTCGGCGCCGCGCAGGCCAAGCGTAAAGGCGTGCTCGTGGCTACCGCTCACCTCGGAAACTGGGAACTGAGCGCGTTTTCGCATGCGCTGATGACGGCTCCCATGCACATCGTAGTGCGCCCGCTCGATAATCCTCGTCTGGATGCGTTTGTCGAAAAGCGTCGCGCTCTTTCCGGGAACCACATCATCCAAAAAAAAGATGCCGCGCGTCAAATACTGAAGGCCCTGGCGGCGGGCGATGCGGTCGGTATTCTGATCGACCAGAACACCACGCCCGCGGAAGGCGTCTTCATCGATTTCTTTGGACGGAAAGCCTGCGCCGGGACAGCCTTCGTCAAGCTCGCGCATCACACCGGAGCCGCCGTGGTGCCCGGGTACGCCCTCTGGTCGGAGAATGAGAAGCGTTATGTTCTTCGATTTGATCCTGAGATCGAAATGACCAACGATGTGCAGGCCGACACGCAACGCGTGCACGCCGCGCTCGAGCGCGTGATTCGGGAGCATCCCGATCAGTGGTTGTGGATTCACCGGCGCTGGAAGACGCGTCCGCCGGGAGAAGCTCCCCTGTACTAGAGCGCGTGTGAGAATGGTTTTCAAATGTTCCGAAAGTTGTTGATCGTCGCCTCGGCTGCGTTGCTCGCCGCCGGGCCGGGCCTCGCATGGAATCGGGCAGGGCACATGGTCACGGGCGCGATCGCGTATGACGAGCTTCAGCGCGCCGCTCCATCCACGATCACTCGTGTGGTCGCGATCCTGCGGCGACACCCCCAGTACGAGTCGCGCTGGAAGCTGCAGTTGGTGGGTATGAGCGAAGAGGATCAAGCCAGGGTCCTGTTCATGCTGGCCGCGCGCTGGCCTGACGATGTTCGCGGCGACAAATCCTTCGATCATCCTCTGTGGCACTACATCGACTATCCCTACAAGCCGCCCGGCCAGCCGGCTTCGATTCCGGCGCCTGCTCCGCCCGGTGAGAATCTTGTCGAGGCGTTTCAGCGGAATGTCGCAGTGGTGCGGAGCTCAGCGGCGGATGCGGAAAAGGCCGTCGCGCTGTGCTGGGTCTTCCATCTGCTCGGTGATTCGCACCAACCGCTGCACGCGGTGTCTTTGTTCACGACTCAATTCCCTGATGGAGACCGCGGCGGAAACCTGTTTTTCATCCGGCCCGATCCAGCCTCGGCGACCCAAAACCTGCATGCCTACTGGGACAACATCCTGCTGATGGACGAGCACTACGACGCGGCTCGGGCGCGCGCCAGTGCACTGGAGAGCGCCAATCCCCGAAGATCGCTTCGAGAGCTCGCTGGATCGGGAAAACTCGAAACGTGGACGAAGATGGAAAGTTTCGCTCTGGCGGTTTCGACAGCGTATCGCAATGGCAAGTTGAAGGCCGGCGCGGACCGGAATCAGGGCGCTCCCCTGCCTCGCGATTATCATGCTGTGGCGGAACGCACAGCGGAGCGTCGTGTGACGCTCGCAGGGTACCGGCTCGCCGACTTTCTGAGAACGACTTTCCCGTAACGAGCGCGGTATTCTGAGATATGGAAATCGTGCACTCGGTCTGTGCGCTAGATTGCCCGGATTGCTGCTCCATGCTGGTCCAGGTGGAGAACGGGCGGGCCACCCGCCTGCGCGGCGACCCAGATCACCCGGTCACCCGGGGGTTTCTTTGCGGCAAAGTCGCGCAATACCTGGAGCGTGAGTACTCGCCCGACCGCCTGCTATATCCGCAAAAGCGCGTTGGCGCTAAAGGTGAAGGACGCTTCACGCGGATTTCCTGGGACGAAGCCCTCGCCACAATTGCAACGCAGCTAACAAACGTGTCGCGCCAATATGGTCCCGAGGCGATTCTGCCCTACAGCTATGGCGGCACGCTGGGGATGCTGAACGGCGCAGGCATGGACCGGCGCTTTTTCCACCGCCTGGGAGCGTCTCGGCTGGACCGGACTATTTGCGCGACGGCCGGCGCCGCGGGACTGACCGCCGCAAACGGATTGCGCTACGCGACCGAACCCGAGCAGTTCCGTCAATCCAAGCTGATCATCGCGTGGAGCGCCAACATTCACGGCGCGAATGTCCACCTGTGGCCGTTTATCGTGGAGGCGCGGCGCAACGGCGCAAAGCTCGTCGTGATCGATCCCATTCGTACACGCACGGCGGCGCTGGCCGATCGCCACTTCGCCATCAACCCGGGAAGCGATCTGGCGCTGGCGCTCGGATTGATGCACGTGATCATCGGCGAAAAACTGTACGACGCCGATTACGTGGACCGCTACACTAACGGCTTTGACGCTCTGCATAAGCGTGTTGCGAGCTATCCGCCCGAGCGCGTAGCCGCGCTCACGGGCATCGCGGCCCCAGACATCGTCCAGCTTGCTCGCGAATACGCGACGACGCATCCCGCGGCCATCCGTGTGAACTATGGTGTGCAGCGCAGCGAACAGGGCGGCGCGGCGACGCGGGCGATCGCGGCTCTTCCTGCGCTGGTGGGATCATGGCGCGAGCCAGGCGGAGGGCTCCAGCTTTCGACATCGCAGGCGTTCCAATTCAATCGTGCGGGCTTGGAGATGCCGGAATTACAGAATCGTTCGGCGCTGGGACGTGAGGCGCGAATCGTGAATATGAGCCTGCTTGGCAAGGCGCTCACGGAAATGGCCGACCCGCCGGTCAAGGCGATGGTGGTTTACAACTCGAACCCCGCCGCGGTCGCACCGGATCAGAACGTCGTCTTGCGAGGGCTTCGCCGCGAGGATCTGTTCACCGTAGTTCTGGAGCAACTTCAGACCGACACGGCCGACTACGCCGACATTCTCCTGCCGGCCACGACCTTCCTGGAGCACACCGACATCTATTTCGCATACGGCCACTATTACATGCCGCTCGCGCGGCCAGTGGTGGCGCCTCCCGGAGAGGCCCGCTCCAATGTGGACACTTTCCGCGCGCTGGCGATCCGGATGGGTTTCGATGACGCCTGTTTCCGCGATACAGAAGACGACATGATCCGGACCCTCTTAAGTTCCGGGCATCCGTTTCTCGATGGGATCACGTTGGACCGCTTGGAGCGCGAGCATTTCGTCCGGCTCAATGTGGCGCCGGAGGGTGAGCCTTTCTTACCCTTCGCTCAGGGCGGGTTCGGAACTCCGTCAGGCAAATGCGAGTTCGGAGCCGAGACCCTCGAATACACGCCGCCGGTCGAATCGCGCTTCGGCGATGCAGCACTGCGCGGCAAGTATCCGCTGGAGCTGATCTCCTCCAAGCACGACGACAGCATGAATTCGACCTTCGGCAACCGGGCCGGCGTGGACGAAGAGACTTCCGTTCTGCACCTTCATCCCGCCGACGCCGGGCCGCGCGAGATCCGCACAGGCGACCGCGTGCGCGTCTTCAACGATCGCGGCAGCCTGCTCCTGAAGGCCCAAGTGAATGGCGTGGTGCAGCCAGGAGTCGCCCGTGCCCCTTCCACGCGCTGGCTCAAGCGCGCTTCCGACGGCCGCAATGCGAACGCGCTCACTTCGGACCGGCTCACGGACATGGGCGGCGGCCCGACGTTCTATAGTTGCTTGGTTCAAGTGGAGCGCTGCGGCGATTAAAGCGCTGCCGCGACTGGCGGTTATGGGATCGCCGGCGCTACGGGCGATCCGCGCAGGACCACCAGGCTGATCTTTCGCGTATTGCGGATGTCCTCCAGCGGATTCGCGTCCAGCAGCACGAGGTCGGCAAGTTTGCCGGGCTCGATGGTTCCCATATCCTTGAGCGTGCCGAAATAGCGCGCCGGGTTGCGCGTCGCTGTCTGCAGGGCTTCCATGGGCGTGAACCCGGAGTCGACCAGCAATTCCAGTTCGTCATGCAAGCCGGTTCCGACGGGCACGGGGTTATTGGGTCCCGTATCGGTTCCGGCGAGAAACTCGACGCCGGCGCGGTGCATCGCCTCAACCAGTTTCTTATAGCGCTCGAGTAACACACCGATGCGAGCGATCCATGCGTCGAATTGCTCCGCGGAGAGATCCTGCATGTACAGCAGGCGGCGGGCGCGGGCCTTATCCGCCGCGAAGCTCTGGAGCAACGCGAGCGTAGGCGTCTGCCATGTGCCGTTTTTCACGAACATCTTGAACAGCGCGGCGGCCTTCGCTTCGTCATAAGTGTCGAACAGTCCCGTCGGATCGGGAAATCCGAGCTGCAGCCCGCGCTCCAGGCCGGGAATGGCCGGGTCGGTCATGGTAGCGATGCGCTGGCGGCGCAATTCCTCTTCACGGGTGGAACATGCCAGCAAAATGTTGATCAGATGTTCCTCGCTGTGCTGGCCCGCCTCCGAGGCCTCAGCCGGGCTGACGGCTTCAGGTACGTGACCGGCGAATGGGATACCGAGTCTCTTGGATTCCTGCGCGATCTCAAAATACGCCTCGCGCGGTAGACTGTTATAGACCTTCAGGAAATCCGCGCCTCGAGCCGCCAGCAGCGCGACCGCGACCCGGGCTTCATCGGCGCTGCCGACCGCATAGGCGTCGGGGGTCGAAGCGGAAGTAACCATGAGCGGTCCGTCGAGAAATCCCGCCACGGCGATGCGGGGATTCTCGGGACGCGCGCGCCACGCCGTCAAAGTCGCGATCGGGATCCCCGAATACATCTCGCGAATGCCCGTGATGCCGTTGGCCACGAGTACGCGAAGCGCGTTTCCCTGGGGATCCAGATGGAAATGCATGTCCCACAGCCCGGGGATCAGAAACTTGCCCGTGGCATCGATGACACGGGCGCCGGGCGGGGGCTGGATGGTCTTCGCGATTGCGGCAATGCGCCCATCGGCTACGACTACGGAAACCTCCTGGCGCGGCGCGGCGCCAGTTGCGTCTATTACGGTCGCGTGCTCGAATACGATGCCTTGCGCCAGACCGGCGGGAACCAGGGCCGCGAAAGCGAGCAGCAGAGAACGCAGACTATTTCGACTTTTCTTGTTCAGCTTTTTTGTTCAACTTCAGGTTGACTGTGGCGATTTTGCGGCTGTCGAAATTGCTCAGCCGCTTGTTGTCGCTGCTCATACCGTTGTAGTCAGCCTTGACCTCGTAGTCCGTATCGGTCCGCAGGCTGGAGAAGCGGTACTCTCCGTTCGCCTGGGTGATGAAGGAACGAACCTGGAGTGTGCGAGTGTCTTTCAGCTGGACTACAGCGCCGGCCACCGGCTTGTCATCGGGATCGTTAACTTGACCCTGCAGACTGCGGATAGTGGGATCGTCTTTGTCCTTATTCTTCTGCGCTAGCAGGAGTCCGGCGCATGCCAGCGCCAAAACCGTCGCCAACAGGGTGCGCGAAATGCGTTGCATCGTCCGGTCACCTCCCTTTACTCTTGGATTCGGGGACCAGCAAAAGAGTTGCATTGATCTCTTCCTCGCCTTGAATCTCAATCTCTTCGCGAGCCGTCTGAAACCCCTTTAATGTAGCCGTTACCAAGTAGGTATTGGGGCCGGGGGGGACCCGGAAGGCGAATTCGCCACGCGGCGAGCTGACCTGCTGCTGCAATTTCTTCGTGGGTGCGCTCTTCAGCGCCAGAACCACCGACGCGCCAGGCTGGGCGAATCCCGGGTCGCGGAACACAGTGCCGGCGACGATCCCATAGGGCGCCGCTTTCTGCTTCGCTTTCTGAGCGGGCAGGCTGTGCGCCCAGAACAATGCCGGGAGTAGGACCCAGAGGCTAAGTTTCCTGCCGGGCCTCGCTCTAGGCTTCCTCCTCATCGTCGTCTTCGTCCTCGTCATCCTCGTCGTAATCGTCGTATTCCCCGTCTTCGTCCTCATCGTCGTCGTCATCGTCGTCGTCGTCCGGAGTCAGCTCCAGCGGGGACACGCCGCTGACATTCAGGTTCTTCCCGCATTCCTCGCAGATGAGGGAATCGCCTTCGTCCAGTTCTTCCTCGTCGACATCGATTGCCGCATTACACAGCGGACAGTGGATCATTTCCGATCTCCCCTCGTTCGCGTTTGCATCTTATGAGTTTTGTTTTACCACGCAGGATGGCACCCGGGGAGCGCCGGGTAGCGCATGAGAATGTGTTCAGGCGGGCTGCAGATCCCCGGCCACTCGCTGAAGCGCCGGAAGCGAGAGCGTCACCAGGGTTTTCTCCAGATCCTCGCCTGATTCAATCATATATTTCAAGTGCCGGGCGGCCAGACGCATGCACCACGGGTCGGTCAGAGGATGACCGGTTTCCGCGCTGAGCGTCAACAGATGCGGGTGTGGCAAAGCGATCACTTTCTCCTGTTTCTCCTCGCCTTCCGTCCACAATACGAACTTCACGTCGACCGTATCCGCGTGGCGGATGGAGATGCCCGTTTGGAGCCACCGGAATTCCACTTCCCAAACGCGGCCAAACGGATCGGGACCGGCCTCAAACCGGCGCGTGTTCTCTACCATAAGCTTCAGCGTAGCAAAGCCTCCGCATCGGCGAGCACCGCCGCATCCGGAACGCTGCCTTGCGCAAGCTGCGCATTCCCGCCACCTCGTCCGCCAAACGCAGCCACAGCCGCTTTGACGCGGTCGCCGGCATGGACACCGGAATCGGCGGAGGCTGCCAGGAGCAGCGAGGGAGGCTGATCGCAGACGGCCAGGAACACGGCTTTCTCCCCAGCCCCAGAAGGCGACACGAAAGCTTGTGCGCGGGCGCGCATGGCGTCGTCGATGGGGCCGCGTTGGATGACGCGGCGGATACCATCCGGGCCGGGCTCGGCTGCCAGGAACAAGTCTTTCCCTTCGCGCCGAGCGAGCTCGGTCGCCAGGCGCTGGGTGGTCTTTTCGAGCGATTTGTTCTTCTCGATCAGCCCCGCGAGCAGCTCGGGACTCTGCTCCGGCGGCACCGACAGCGCGCGGCCTATCGAAGCCACCAGGCGGTTGTCAGCACGGGCGCGGCGCAGCGCGCGCTTGCCGCACACGAACTCGATCCGCGTCGTTCCGCGAATCTTTTCCGTTTTACCCGTGAGTACCATCCCTATCTCCGCTGTGGATCGGACATGACTCCCGCCGCAGGCGCTCCGATCGATCCCCTCGATAGTGATGATCCGCAGAGTTCCGCTCCGCTCCGAGGCTTTGCGCAGTTCCAGCGTGGTAGAGGCGTCTTCAAACGTGATCTCGACCGGACGGGCCTGGGCGACGACCTGCGCGCAACGCTCCTCTGAGCGTTCGAGCTGCTCCGGCGTGAGCGAGGCGGCGTCCACATCGATGGTCGAGGTCTCCGCACCAAGATGAAAGCTCACCGTGCGGATCTTGAACAGTTCTTCGAGCACGGCGGAAAGCAGGTGCTGCCCGGTGTGTTGCTGCATGTGGTCGTAGCGGCGGTCCCAATCGACGATGCCTTCGACTTCTGTGGCGCCGAGAGGCGCCTGCATGAGATGCGCGATGCGGTCCTCTTCATCGATCACTTCTCGCACGGCCACGCCTCCTAGCGATCCCAGGTCGAAGGGCTGCCCGCCGGAAGTGGGATAGAACGCCGTGCGGTCGAGGTACACACGATGGCCGTCATCGGCAACCTCAACGACGCGGGCTCTGAACTCGCGAAGGTAGGAGTCCTGATAGTACAGGCGTTCCGTCATCGACTACGGTGCTGGAGAGGTGATATCGAACTCGGCGCGCATGAACTGCCAGTCCGGGAGTTCGTAGATCCGCAACTTGGTATTTACTTTGGCGGACACGTCGTGGATTTCGAGCGAGCCCAACGCCGGAACCTTAACCTGGAATTGCGCCACGGGCGGATCTTCGGGCTTGGCCGCGGTGGTTCTAAGGCGGACGTTGACATCCATCTCGCCCAGATCGGCTTCCGAATGATTCACGGCGACGAACTTCACCTCCAGTTGCCCCGGTTTGGATTCGGCCAAACGGAAGCCCGCGAGCTCGATGTACTTGGCGTAGGGATGCTTGCTGGCGGTGGTAGCTGCTCCAGTGATCTCGATGGTGCCTTGTTTGCTGGTAGCTTGGGGCGCGGGCGAGGAGCATCCGCCCAGTGCAAGTAGAAGTACGGCTAACGTTGGACGCACCACTCCAGCATAATACTGTTAAGTGTTCCGGGGCTGTTGACGGACATGCTGAAAACGATTCGCGAGCAGATCGACACCGTGTTCCGGCGCGATCCGGCGGCCCGGAGTGTGCTGGAAATCGTGCTGTGCTACCCGGGGTTTCACGCTGTGCTGCTGCATCGCGTGGCGCATCGCCTGTATGGCGCCGGATGGTTCACCCCGGCCCGCATGGTCAGCCAGTTCTCGCGGACCGTGACCGGCATCGAAATCCATCCAGGCGCGAAGATCGGAAAGCGATTCTTCATCGATCATGGGATGGGCGTGGTGATCGGCGAGACGGCCGAGATTGGCGACGACGTGCTGCTGTATCAGGGCGTGACGCTGGGCGGCACGGGCAAGGACACCGGCAAGCGGCATCCGACGCTTGGCAACGGCGTGGTGGTCGGCACCGGCGCGAAGATTCTCGGCAACATCAGGATCGGCGACTATTCCAAAGTGGGCGCGGGGTCGGTGGTGGTGCGTCCGGTGCCGGATCAATCGACCGTGGTCGGAATTCCCGGGCGCGTGGTGAGCGGCATGGACCCGACCGATGCACTGGAGCATGGGAATCTTCCCGATCCGGAGGGGCAGTTGATCGATGAGCTTGCCCGGCGGGTTGCGGAGCTGGAAGCGACTGTCAAGTCTTTGCAGAAGGGCTAAAGGCATACTGCAAGCTGTTGGCGGCGAGCGCGCTGAGTTCGCCGGGCGTGAACCCCAAGGCGCTCGACGCCAGATTGTACTCCGATTCGAGCGTGCACTCGAACAGCGCCGGATCGTCCGTATTTAGGATGACCGGCACTCCCGCGTCGAACAATGTGCGCACGGGGTGTTCGGCCAGCGATGCCACCGCGCCGGTACGGACGTTGCTGGTGATGCAGATTTCGAGAGGGATGTCCTGATCCCGAAGCTGCGTCAGCAGCTTTCGATCGTGGACCGCGCGGATGCCGTGGCCGATTCGCTCCGCTCCGATCGCGAGGGCATCCCAGACGCTTTGCGCATCGGTGGTCTCGCCCGCATGGCAAGTCAGACGCAGCCCTCGATCGCGCGCTTTCGCATAGAGATCCTTAAACCACAGAGCGGGACCTTCCGACTCAATACCTCCGATACCGATGGCGACGACGCCATCACGCATGCGTCCGGCGGCGAAGTCGAATACCGGCGCCGCAGCTTCGGCTCCGAACTGCCGGACGGCGTCGAGGATCCAGCGGATCGGGACAGGACTTCGCGCGGCTTCGTTCGCCAGCGCGTCGAAGATCGCGTCGAGGTCCTGCTTCTTCCACAGAATCACGCCAACGGAAAGCGTCACTTCTGCGTAGCAGATGTCTTGAGCGGCGAGCCGCTCGAACAGACGCCGGGCGATGAGGGCGTAGTCCGCCGGCCCGCGCAGCTTCCGGTTCACCCAGATGTAGCTCTGGATGAACCCCGCGAAGTCGGAATACTTGAGCGCAGCACGGAGTTCATCGTCGCTGAGAGCCGGATCGAGTTCCTTCAGCGTCTCCGGTTCGACCGAGCCTTCCAGGTGAAGATGCAGTTCGGCCCGCCTCATTCCTGTAATAATAGCGGCCAGGAACTTATGACACATGTCCGCAGCTCAGACTGAGCTGATCGTACAGGGCCGCCATCGCGATCCTTTCTCTTACCTGGGTCCACACAAAGGGCAGATCCGAGCCTGGCTTCCGCAGGCGAAAGACGCCGCCGTGCTGGCCGGCGGCCAGGTCATCGCGATGAAGCGCGCGCATCCGGCGGGACTCTTTGTAGCGAAGACGGAAGCCACGGAATACAGCTTCCGCATCACGCTTTACTCCGACGAGTCGGAAGAACTGCTGGATCCCTATCGTTTCCCTCCTCTGCTGACTCCGTTCGAATTGCACTTGCATGGAGAGGGCACCAACTACGAAAGCTACGGCACGCTGGGGGCGCACGCGATCACCTGCGAAGGTGTGGAGGGCGTTCGTTTCGCGGTGTGGGCTCCCAATGCCGAAGTGGTCAGCGTGACCGGCGATCACAACAGTTGGGATCGAACGCGCCATCCCATGCGTTTGCGCGACGGAGGCCTGTGGGAGATTTTTCTGCCCGGTCTCGCCGCGGGCGCGCACTACAAGTATTCGGTGATGTTTCCGAACGGCCACGAACAGGATCACAGCGATCCGTACGGATTCTTTGCCGAAGTGCCGCCCAAGACGGCGTCGATCGTCTGGCCGCTCACGAACCATGAGTGGGGCGACGCGGCCTGGATGGAGACTCGCGCGCATCGGAATTGGCTGCGCGAGCCGGTGTCGATGTACGAAGTGCATCTGGAATCCTGGCTGCGCGGACCGTTGAACGAGTGGCTGACCTATCGCGAACTGGCCGAGAAGCTGCCGAAATACGCGGTGGAGAACGGCTTTACGCATCTGGAACTGCTGCCCGTGATGGAACATCCGTTTTCCGGGTCGTGGGGCTACCAGGTGACGGGCTATTTCGCGCCCACGTCGCGATTCGGCACGCCCGATGATTTCCGGTATTTCGTCGATCGTTGTCATCAGGCGGGACTCGGCGTGGTTCTGGATTGGGTCCCCGGCCATTTTCCAAAGGATCCGCATGGGCTGGCGCGTTTCGACGGCACGGCTCTCTACGAACATGAGGACCCGCGACTGGGCGAGCATCGCGACTGGGGCACGCTGATCTTCAACTACGGCCGCAACGAGGTCCGGGAGTTTCTACTCTCGAACGCGCTGTACTGGCTGAAGGAATTTCACATCGACGGGCTGCGCGTGGACGCCGTCGCGTCCATGCTGTATCTGGACTATTCGCGCAATGCGGGCGACTGGATCCCCAACCGTTACGGCGGGCGCGAGAATCTGGAGGCGATCGATTTTCTGAGACGCTTCAATGAGCTCGCGCACCAGGTCCCGGGGGCGATCACCGTGGCCGAGGAATCCACGGCCTGGGGGGGTGTGTCGAAGCCCACCTACCTGAATGGTCTGGGTTTCACCATGAAGTGGAACATGGGCTGGATGCACGACATGCTGGATTACTTTTCCAAGCAGCCAGTGTTTCGCAAGTTTCACCAGAACGACATCACGTTCAGCATGCTGTACGCCTTCACCGAGAATTTCCTGCTGCCGATTTCGCACGACGAGGTGGTGCACGGCAAGGGCGCGCTGCTTTCGAAGATGCCCGGCGACGAGTGGCAGCGCTTCGCCAACGTGCGCGCATTCCTGAGCTACATGTTCGGCCATCCCGGAAAGAAGCTCCTGTTCATGGGCTCGGAATTCGGTCAGACCTCGGAATGGAATCACAACGAAGGTCTGCCGTGGTGGCTGCTGCAGTTTCCGGTGCACCAGAAACTTCAGATCATGGTGCGGGAGCTCAACCGCTTGTATCGCGCGGAGCCCGCGCTCTACCAGGTGGATGACGATTTTCGCGGGTTTGAGTGGATCGATTTCCGCGACGCCGAAGCGAGCGTGATTTGTTTCGCGCGCTACGCGCAGAATCGCGAGAACTTTCTGGTCTTCTGCTGCAACTTCACGCCGGTTCCGCGCGCAGGCTACCGCATCGGTCTTCCGAGCTTTTGCGGATACCGGGAGATTTTCAACAGCGATGCGGAGATGTTCGGCGGCACCAACAGGGGAAATGGAGGATGGGTGCAGGCCGAGGACAAGGCCTCGCACGGCCAACCGGCCAGCGCACGCGTCACTCTGCCGCCCTTGGGCGTGGTGGTTCTCAAGCCGGAATAGGCTTCGCGCGTGGTTTAGTTGTCCGAGGGCGCCCTGTCGGCGTGATCGATGACAAATGTCTCTACCGGACCCTTGGTGGAGTTGAGCTTCAGCCCGAGTTGTTCCTGCAAAGCCGTAAAAATGGACGGCCCGGCTAACCCGTCATTCGTTGCCGACGCGTCGTCGATAGCCCAATCGAGCGTGAATTCGAAGGAGCCGTTTAATCCGGTCTGATCCAGCACAGGACGGTTCACTCTTTCCGACAAGAACTCGGCAAAGCGGCGCATCGGGATTTTCGCGACTACGTGCCAACTGGTTCGGTTCGAATTGCTGGTGATGCCACTTTCAGACTCGGCTGTTTTGAGCTTGGGCACGTTCTTTACAACGTTCAGCGCATATACCGGCAGTTCCTTGACTTCTCGATGGAAGACCATGTTGAATCGGTCCGCCAACAGAACCTGGAGCATGAGCGGGACCTGATCTCGCGCGGCTAATGCTGGGATTTTCGCGGCGATGTCGAAGCGCTCGGTCTCGATCCAGTCCGGTCCGGCGATTTGATATGCCTGAACTTTGTACGCTTGGCCTACAACGTCCTTCAAGGTGACGTTCGTGTAGTTCAGTCGTCCGGTGTCAACAGACATCCGCGAGGATGTGTGGCCGGGGGCTTGAGGAGGAGAAAGCTTAATCGACGCCACTTCGAACGTAGCCTGGCCGTAAAGGCAGCTCCACGTCAGAAGGGCAAAACCCGCAGAGAGGATGACTCGCAGCACTTTTCATTCTCCTTCCTGCCTGAACGTAAATATACGATAAAGAACGCTATCATGCACGAATCGCGCAGGTATGGCCACTACAAAGGCGACTGAAATCTTACTCCCTGCCTCTCAGGATCGCCGCCATAATGCGGGGGTTGCGGCGGCCGTGCATCACCGCGACGATCCACAAAGGCTTTTCGTCTGGCGCGTAGGCGATCAGGTATTCACGAACCAAAATGAAGCGCAGAGGCCGTGAGGTGAGGTCCGGGCGGCTATGGCCGCGATCGGGAAAAGGCACAAGAGCATCAATAGCGGCCAGGATTTCCGCAATCACGCGGTCGGCGGCGTCAAGATTATCCCCGCGAATGAATTCCCAAATCTCGTCAGGGTCAAAGAGGACTTCCGGGTGGAAGTCATAGGCGATCATGACCCAGGCGGGTTCCGGCGAGCGGCCGCGCTCTTTTCGCGGAAGTGGGCAACAACCTCGTCGCGAGAAATGGGCTTCACCCTACCACTCTTCAGGTCGTCATAGCGGCTATTGAGCATGTCCCGCGTCCGGGCCAGCTCGTCGAAGTATCCGGCAACAACATCCTCAACCAACTCATCCGATGGGCGGCCGGTCTCCGTTGCCAGCTCATCCAGCTTGGCTTGCAGGTCGGGCTTAAAGTGCACTTCCATCGCCTTCAGAGTACGGGAAAGCCTTGCCAGGAGCAAGCGCCGCGGACCGCCGGGTTTCTAAACCAGTTCCAGCCTTTTCAGCTTCAACCGGTCAGCCCGAACGTGGGCAAGATCATATTGCGCCTGTTGCACGAGCCAACTTTCGGCGCTGCCGCCGAAGACCTTCGACAGCCTCACAGCCATTTCAGGTGATATGCCGCGCTTCTCGTTCACGAGTTCTGACAACGTCGTGCGCGTGACTCCCAGGGCGGCGGCGGCGTCCGTGATGCTCAAGCCCAAAGGCTCGATGCACTGGCGGAGTACAAAGCCTCCGGGGTGGGGTGGGTTCTTCATCGACATTTGTTCAAGCTCCTATCAGTGGTAGTCCATATAATCCACGACGAACGCATCGGAGTCCGCAAAACGGAAAATCACCCGCCAGTTTGCACGAACCGTCACCGTCCACAATCCTTTGAATTCGCCCTTGAGCGGATGCAGACGGAAGCCGGGCATATCCATATCGGTCACAGTCCTGGCCGCTTCGAGCCTCGCGAGAATATCGCGAAGCTTAATAACATGCTCGGCCATCACACCACGTGCGTCGTTGTCTTCGTGAAGGTTTCAGTCCCTTGTAGCGTATCGAGCAGATCATCCCGATCCGTAATGCGTAATGTAACGCATGTCACAACAATTCTAGCGCAAGATCATCCGCTTTCGACTAGCCGACGTCGTCAAAGGTTACCTCCAACGGCGGCTAAACAGCGGCAAATTTTTGCATCCAGTACTGTATCCACTACGCTGAAAGCACGGAACTTGACTACGATAGAATGGTAGTGTTACTGTGTACCGATTCAACAAGGTTGGTTGGAGGTAAGGTGGGCATCGTCGATCGTGCCAAGATCTCAGGTTCTTTTATTCTTTTCTGTTCGGCGCTGATGACAGGCCCGGCATTCGCCCAGGTGGATTTATCGGGCACCTGGAATCCCCAGTACCTGGAGGACGTGGACGAGCGTATTCCCGGTCCGGCGCTGGTGGATTACCTTGGCATTCCGATCAACGCGGCAGCCCGGCAATGGGCCTTGAGCTGGGATCCCGACCGGCTGGGCCTGCCCGAGCACCAGTGCCAGGTCCACACCGCGGCATACATTTATCGCGGGCCGCTGCAGCTTCGCGTCTGGGAGGAGCGCGATCCGCAGACGCAGGACTTAGTCGCGATTCGGCAATACACCAGCACCTACGAGCAGAACCGCACCATCTACATGGACGGCCGCCCGCATCCGCCGGAATACGCCGCGCACACCTGGATGGGATTCTCCACGGGTAAGTGGGAAGGCAATATCCTGACGGTGTATACGACGCACATCAAGCAGGGCTGGCACCGGCGAAACGGAATCCCGTCGAGCGATAAGATCACGCTGGTGGAGCATTTCATCCGCCACGACAATCACCTGACGCACGTGAGCGTGGTGACCGATCCGGTGTATCTCACCGAGCCGCTGATCAAGAGCGAAGACTACGTGCTCAACAATAATTCAGGCGGAAACTGGCTGTGGCCTTGCGAGTACGTCGAGGAACTGCCCAATGCGGACCTTACCAAGGTCCCCAGTTTTATGCCGGGACATAATCCGTTCGAGCATGAATTCGCGGACAAGTATCATATTCCGGTGGACGCGGCCTTGGGCGGCGCCCAGACGATGTATCCGGAATACATGAAGAAGCTGAAGAGCGCAGCCAAATGACCACCTGTAAAGCGATGCCAAGAATCATGCTGGCCGCATCCGCCGTTCTCGCCGCGGTATTAATCCTGTTCGGCTCGGCGGATGTCGCCCATGCGCAAGGCAAGGGGAAAGGCGGCGGGAAGCAAGCAGCGCCCGCACCAGCCGCGATCCGGCCACCCAATCCTGCTTGGGCAAACGCGGAAGTCCATACGCTCAAGGTTCAGGGAAATGTGTATATGATCGTCGGCCCGGGCGGAAACACCGCGGTGCAGGTCGGCGATTCGGGCGCTCTGGTGGTGGACACGCAATACGAGGAAGCCTCCGACAAGATCGTGGCGGAAATCCGGAAGCTGACCAGCAAGCCGATTCGCTATATCATCAACACCAGCGCCGACATGGATCACACGGACGGCAATGCGAAGATATCGCGCGCTGGAGCGCCTGTAATCGGTGGGAACCTCGGCGCCGTGGCGTTTGAGAACGGAGCCACCATCGTGGCGCAGGAAAACGTCTTGCGCATGATGAGCGAGGCAGCCGAGGGCAAGGCCGATACGAATGCCGACAAGCTGCCCACAACGACCTATTTCCAGGGACAGAAAGAGATCTTTTTCAACGAGGAGCCGGTGATCGTGATGTTCGAACCGGCAGCCCACACCAACGGCGACAGCATGGTCTTTTTCCGCCGCTCCGACGTGATTGCCACCGGCGACATCTTCAACATGGACAGTTATCCGGTGATCAACGTGGATAAGGGCGGAAACATTCAGGGCGTGATCAAGGCGCTGAACGTGGTGCTGGACATTACCATCCCCAAGCACGAGCAAGAGGGAGGAACCTACGTGATCCCCGGCCATGGGCGCCTTACCGACGAGCATGACGTGCTGGAGTATCGCGACATGGTGACCATCATCCGGGACCGGGTGCAGAACATGATCAAGCAGGGGAAGACGCTGGCCCAGGTGAAGGAAGCGAAGCCGACTTTTGAGTACGATGGACGGTGGGGCTCGACCACGGGTCCCTGGACGACGGATATGTTTGTAGAGGCGGTATTTAGGAGCCTGACACCTAAGAAGTGAGAAGAAATAGACGGGGTCAGTGACCGGTCACTGACGGTCAGCGGATCGTTAGGCTGCGGCGCTCCCGTGATAGGCTTCAGGTGGCAGGGTCAGGCGGTTTGTTGTATCGAAATTGAGAGTTGGAGGGTTATCTTAAATGAAAACGAAGCTCGCGATCATCGCAGCGGCGGCTGGTCTCATGTTTATCGCAACGCCCATGTCGGCGCATCATTCCTTTGCGGGAACCTACCTGGAAGACGCCGCGCCGGTAACGATTGAGGGCACGCTGGTGGCGTTTCTGGTCCGGAATCCGCACTCCTTCGTGCACGTGGAAGACGCGACGAAAAAGGATCCCAAGACGGGCGAGGCCATCCGGTGGTCTATCGAGTGGGGCGCCGCCGGGCAGCTGGCGCAGCAGGGTGTGCGCACCGGATCGCTGAAAGTCGGCGACAAAGTCAAGGTCGTCGGCAGCCCGGGACGCAACGCGGACGATTACCGGCTGCGGATGCGCAGCATCACCCGGCCGTCGGACGGATGGACCTGGCCGGTGGGGAACCAGACGTTCAACTAGACGCTGGCCTTCCGGATTCGCGAGGGAACCAAGCCTGAGGACACAAGGAATGAACCAGACAACTCGTACGAGACCTTGGCTGTCGGTGATGGCGTTGCTGCTTTCACTCGCGATACCGGTGTACATGCTCGCGCAAGGCGGCGGCGGTGGCGGAGGCCAAGGTAAGGGCGGCGGCGGAGGCGGTCGAGGCGGTGGCGCACCCGCGGCTCCCGCGGTACCTCGCGCGGCCGCTCCCATCGACATCACCGGTTATTGGGTTTCGCTGGTGACGGAAGATTGGCTCTATCGCATGGTGACCCCCGCCAAGGGCGACACCGCGAGTGTCCCGGTCAACAATCAAGGCAAGCAGGCGGCTAACAACTGGGATCCAGCCAAGGACGAGGCGGCAGGCGAGCAGTGCAAATCCTACGGAGCAGCCGCAATCGTGCGCGTGCCGGGACGCTTGCACATCGACTGGCAGGACGACAACACCCTGAAGATCGATTTCGACGCGGGGACCCAGACCCGGCTGTTGCACTTCGGCGGGACTCCGCCGGCCTCGGGCGATGCGGGGTATCAGGGCTATTCAGTCGCGTCCTGGGAAGGGCTTCCACGCGGCCGGGGCGTGTTCGGATTGCCGGGCGGCGGCGCCGGACTCACGGGGGGGCCTCCCGAGCCGACCAAAGCAGGTCCCCAGCCGGTCCGGCCTGGTTCGCTCCACGTTGTCACGACGCATATGAAGCCCGGATATCTGCGCAAGAACGGAGTGCCGTACAGCGCCAATACCGTGCTCACGGAAAATTTCGACAAAGTCACGGAGCCGGATGGCGAGACATTGCTGATCGTCAGCACGATCGTAAACGATCCGCAATATCTGACGCAGGAGTTTCTCACGAGTACTCATTTCAAGAAAGAACCGGATGGATCCAAGTGGAGCCCGTCGGTCTGCACAGCACGATAGCCCGAAAATCAACAGGCGAGACTGAGGTGCGTTTTTAGAGTCACGTATGAACCTTGCCCACATCCATCTTTTGCTGAATCATTTCCCGACGGTCGGCATGATCATTGGAATCGGCCTGTTCCTGCTCGGTCTGGCTGGAAAAAGCGAGGACCTGAAGCGCGCCAGTCTGGTGGTATTCCTGGGAATCGCTCTGCTGGCGCTTCCCACGTACATGAGTGGAAATGCCGCCCAGGAGATGATTTGCAAGGGGCAGCCCAAGGGTCCTTGCACCGATCCCGGCGTGTCGAAAGCCTTGATCGAGAAACATGAGGGTGCGGCGCTGCTGGCGCTGGTCTTCATGGAAATCACGGGGGCCTTCGCTTGGCTCGGGCTGTGGCAGTCCCGGCGACTTTCGCGTTTTCCGCGCTGGAGCCTGGCGGCAGTCGCGCTGTTTTCGCTGGTGACATTCGGACTGATGTCGCAGGCCGCCAACATCGGCGGCGAGATCCGGCATCCGGAGATCATGTCGGCCCAGGAAGCCACCGCGGCTCAGGCCGCCGGGGAACAACCGCTGGCGCGCGCGGTGGGATCGTTCGTGATCGCCAAAACGTGGGTATGGGCAACCTGCGAGACGCTGCATTTTGTCGGGCTGTGCCTGCTTTTCGGCATCGCTTCCTTCGTCGATCTGCGAATGCTGGGCATGATGAAAAGCATCTCCTTCAACGCCCTGCACCGGCTGCTGCCATGGGGGGTCCTGGGATTCGGAATCAACATGATCACGGGTATGTTTTTCTTTGTGGCGGCTTACGATCAATACACCACCAATACCGTTTTCCAATGGAAGCTGGTGTTGATGATGCTGGCCGGACTCAACGTGCTGTACTTCACGATTTTTGACGAGCCCTGGGAGCTGGGGCCGGGAGACGATGCGCCTCTCACGGCCAAGTTCGTCGCGGCCTCGGCATTCGTTCTGGTGATCGGCGTGATCTTCTGCGGCCGCATGCTGCCGTTCCTCGGGAAAGCCTTCTAATGCTCCTCCCTGTGATGGTAGTGAGCATCGTCATTGGAACTGTCCTGGCCATGGGTCTCGTAGGCTACTTGATCGACAAAAGCGCGGACGAGAAAAGGGACTAAAGCGCATGACGGAGTTTCTTTCAAAGATCGAGCAGTTGCCTTTCAGCATGTGGGTGCTGCAGTCTCCCTATTCTACAATTCTGTTCATGCACAGCATAGGAATGGCGCTAGTGGCGGGGTTCAACGCGGTCATCGACCTTCGGCTTCTGGGCCTTTCACCCAAGATTCCTATCAAGCCGATGGAGCGGCTGTATCCGTGGATGTGGTGGGGATTTGCGATTAACGCAGTCACCGGCACCAGCTTACTGATGGGGGATGCCACCACCAAGGGTACGAATCCGGACTTTTGGGTGAAGATGGTGTTCGTCTTCTCCGGAATCGTGGTCCTGAAGATCATGCGGAAGAAGGTGTTCGGCGATCCGCAGCTGGACCAGGGTCCGGTTTCGGGCACGGCCAAGGGTTTGGCCTGCATCTCTTTGATCTGCTGGCTCGGCGCGATCACCGCGGGTCGGCTGCTGGCGTACGTAGGTCCAGTGTCGGGGTTGCCGGGATTAAAGAATTAAAGAGTCGGGCTCCCGACCGCTACAATTTCGTCTGACGTTTTTTCGCCTTTTGGAATTTACGCCTTGGGCGGGACCTTGGCTTCCAGCCACCCGCGGATCGCCTCGAATACCTGCTTGCGATTGCTCTCGAGCATCATGAAGTGGCCATTCCCGAAGATGCCCTTGTCCTTCAGGTTCAAGGCTTCGGCATCGCAGCCGGCCTGCTTGAGGAATGCGACGACGGGCTCGGCGCGGCGCGTGGAGCGCTCCGCGACGATGTAGGCGATAGGCACACCCTGCAGGTTCTTGAGCTTCTTTACCGACCCATCGGCTTGGATGCGATAAGCAGCACCGCCGTCTGAAGCCGTAACTTCTTTGGTCGCAAATTGCGCGGGATCCGTCACCGGCGGATCGTACTGTAACGGGATCGCAGTCAGCGGCCACGCGGGTCCGCCCTTGCCGGCAGGCGGAAATAGCGGAGTTGCGCCCTCGACGTTCAGAATCGCTTTGACCATGCCGGGGCGCTCGTTGGCGATCAGCCAGCTGAATGGTCCGCCCGCGGAGTGGACCATGACAATCGCGGGCCCGATCTTATCCAGCAGCTCGCCGCCCGCTCGAGCCCACAGCCTCTGCGCCAGAGCATTGTCGGTGGGCGTCGAGTTCTGCCCGGCCTGGAATTGATCGATGAGAGGATCGCCGACGTCGCCGGTTCCCGCCCAGCGGCGATTGGGATCGACGGCGGCGCGCTTGAAGTCGGCCGTGATGCTGGCGTAGTTGAACACCGGACTGATCGCACCCAGCGCGTCCGGATGATAAATCGCCCGGCCGTGGCCGACGCGATCCATAATGTAGGTGTCGTAGCCGGCCTGCACGAAGTAATGCGCCCAGCCGGCATTCCCTCCGATGCCCATATAGTGCGTGCCCTGGCCCGCGCCGCCGTGCACCAGCACCACCGGGAAGCGATGCCGCTTCTGCTGCGGCTTCAGGTATTGCACGAAGGTCTGGCCCACCAGGATCGTGCCGGCTTGAATCTTCTTCTCTTCCATGCCGACCCAGAAGAATCCCTGGTCGGCGAGCTTCATGGCGGTGGAATCGTCGCCCTTCTTGGGGATGTATTTGGGCAGCGGAGCCAAATGGTTGACGTTCTTGTCGAGCCAGGTCAGGATCGGCTTCAGCGTCTCGCGGTTGTTCTTTTCGCCCATCATCAAGTGGCCGTTGCCGTGGATGCCGAGGTCGGCCAGCCGGATTTCCTCGGCGTGAACTCCCGCCTGCTTCAGAAAGGCGACCGCGCCGGGATTGGGAGTAATGAAAGACGCTTCGGAGGTGTATACGCAGATGGCGCAATCTCTCCAGTTCTTGAGCTTGCGGGCCGGTTCTTCCTGGATATTGTAGGGACCGATGCCCAGCTTGGCGTCGGCCTCCGTAGGCTGGACCTGTTTCATCTTGACTTGTGAGGGATCCGTCACCGGTGGATCGAGCTCCACTGGCAGGTTGATCAAGCCCCAGCGATTCGGTCCGAACGCGGCCGAGCCCTGCGCGCCTTCGACCACCACGATTCCCTTCACCAGCTTGGGACGCGCTTCGAGAACGTAGAAGCCGAACGGTCCGCCGGCCGAGTGGGTCATGATGACGGCGGGTCCGATCTTATCCAGCATTTCCGCGCCGTTTTTCTGCCACACGGCGACCTGCGAATCCTTGATCAAGCCCATACCGTTGCCGAAGGACCCGCCTTGCGAGGCGACCAACTGGGCCAGCTCGGGTGTGCCGACCGCACCGGCGCCCGTTCCCGGCCACTGATTGTGCAGCTTGGCGTTCGGCGAATTTCCAAACCCGCGGCCGCCAGGGGGAAGCTTGGCTCTTTGAGGAGTAAACAGATTGGAGATGGATTCGAGCGTCTGCGCACCGGGCCAGCCGCCGTGCAGATCGGGATGATACGGCGAACGTCCGTGACCGGGGCGATCGACCACGTAAACCTTGTAGCCTTCCTCAAGCAGTATGGTGGCCCAGCCACGACGGCCATCCGGCGTGCCCATCCAATCCAGACCCTGCCCGCCGCCGCCGTGCACCAGCACGATCGGATAGGGATGCTTCACCTTGGCGGGAATCTGATACTCGATGTACATCTGTTTGCCGTTGACGATGGGGCTGGGTTCGCCCTTGGCATTCGCGGCAGCGGGCAGTGTCGCGCGCTCGACGCCCACCCAGAAAAAGCTCCACTCGGCGATCTCGAGCACGGGACCGCCCGTCGTGGCAGCCACGGCTTCGGGACTGGCCATCAACCCCGCGAGTCCCGCCGGGACGGCCAGGCTGGTCGCCATAAAGTCGCGGCGGCTGAACTGGCCAGTGTTTTGGCCAGTGTTTTGGCCAGTGTTTTGGCCAGTGTTTTGGCCAGTGTTTTGGAATGATGCGCTGGGTTTCGATCTCACAGGTTTGGCTCCTTCTGCAAGGTTAACGGAACATTTATAGCAGGTGTAAGGGGGTTCACAGCTAAAACGAATTCCTCGACCGGTTGGCCGCCAATCAGGTGCTCCTGCAGGATGCGTTCGAGCACTTCCGGAGTAGCCGAGCGGTACCAAACGCCGTCGGGATAGACCACGGCGATGGGTCCTTGCTCGCAGATCCGCAGGCAGTTGGCCTTGGTCCGGTAGACACAGCCCTCGGCGCCGGTCAGTTTAGTCTCGGTGAGACGTCTCTTGAGGTAATCCCAGGACGGGCCCGTGATTTCGGGGGGAGCGCACTTGGGTTTGGTCTGCTCGGCGCACAGGAAAATATGGCGCTGGATTTTACCGATGCCCAGGTTGCGGGCGATTTCCGGCAATCGAGCTCGCGGGTCATCGGAAGACACACTTGATTATACAAGCCGGGTGACGCATGGATTGGCCTCCCACGCTAAAATAGATGCATAATGTTTCCGCGCGGCTTTCACATCGGAGGCACCCAAATACAGCCGGCGACCGTGCTTGCGCCCATGGTCGGCGTGACCGATACCGTATTTCGCCGCCTGATCCGCTCGCAGGGCGGATGCGGTCTCATCATGACCGAGTTCACCAGCTCGCACGGCGTTCTGGCGACCGCCAAATCCAGCAGGCCGACGCGCGCGTTTCGCTATCTGTACTTCGAACCCGACGAACATCCCATCTCCGCGCAATTGTTCGGCTCCGATCCGCAGGTGATGGCCGACGCCGCGCGCTATTGCCAGGATCTGGGCTTCGACCACGTCGATATCAACTTCGGGTGCCCGGTTAAGAAAGTGGTCCGGTGCAACGGAGGATCAGGGCTGCTGCGCGACCTTCCCTTGGTTGAACAACTTCTGCGCTCCGTCAAGTCGGCTATTTCCATCCCGCTAACCATGAAATTCCGCGCCGGTTGGAATGACAAGGAACTGGTCAATGTGCAGATGGCCAAGCTGGCCGAAGATTGCGGGCTGTCGGCCATCGCGCTGCACCCGCGTACGCGCGAGCAGGGCTATAGCGGTCACGCCGATTGGACCCGCATCGCCGAAGTAAAGGCCGCGGTGAAGATCCCGGTGATTGGCAACGGCGATATCCTCACGCCCCAGGACGCGATGCGGATGGTGGAGGTAACCGGCTGCGACGCGGTGATGATCGGCCGCGCGGCGTCGTCTAATCCTTGGATCTTTCGCCAGATTTCCGATTACATCGCCACCGGCAGTTACGAAACACCCTCGGAAAACGCCCGCTACGAGATCATGCGGCGCTATTATTCCATGCTGCTCGATCACCAGTCTCCGGATGCGGTCGGGAAGATGAAACAGTTCGCCACGTATTTCACCCACGGCGTTCGCAACGGCTCCAAGCTTCGTGCCGACATCTATCATCTTCACGATGCGGCCGGAATCCTGGATACCGTGGACGCCTTCTTCGAGCGCGAATTGATGGTGGTCCAATAGGGCGGCGGCGGATTGAAACACGTTCAGCTCATTACAGACGGGGCCTGCCTGGGCAATCCCGGCCCGGGAGGATGGGCCTGCCTGCTGCGCTATAACCACCACAAACGCGAGCTGGTGGGATCCGAGCCGCACACCACCAATAACCGCATGGAGCTGACGGCTGTCATCGAGGGACTGAAGGCCGTGCGCGAACCGTGCTCCACGGAAGTGGTCACGGATTCTCAATACGTCAAGAATGGGATCACCCAGTGGATCCACGGCTGGAAGAAAAACGGCTGGAAGACCAGCTCGAAAAAGCCGGTGCTGAACCAGGACCTTTGGGAGGAGCTCGATGAGCAGGTCGCGCGGCATCACGTCCACTGGACCTGGACCAAGGGCCACGCCGACCACGAGGACAACAATCGCGCCGACGAGCTGGCTACGCAGGCTGCGCGCGAGCAGTTGTAGAGTGCTTCCCTGTAGCCTTGGGGGCACAGATGTGCCGCGCGAGCGCAGCGTGCCGCTCCGGGAATCAGCAGGTTAGCCGTGGAAGACCGCGTGCTCTGACTGCTGGCATGCGCAAACACGGCCTGGTCGGTACTTTGGCGATCTACGCCAGCGCCCTGCTGTTGTTCCTGCTGGGCGCGATGGCGCATCATACGAAACGGGCATCGCCGGCGATCATCCGGTTCGAGCCGCCGTTGCGCGCGCCGCGGCTGCCGGTGCGCCGCGCCCCGAGCGCTGATCGAGGCCGAGTTTACTGGATTTGATCACTTCCATCTCGCCTTGCCGGGTTCGCACGATTTTGAACAGGCTACAGTGGAAATAGAATGCTGACGAAAACTGTTTTGTTCATTCTTCTAGTTGCCGCAGTCGCCTCGGCGCAGCCTTTGGGTGCCGGCGTGAAAATCGGTGTGCCGGCTACCGATGCATTCAAAGTGTTTCCCGACCCGACCCTCGGGGTGTTCTCCGGTGAATCGCCGCGTTACACCGTTGGACCATATGTCGAGCTCAGACTGCCCGCCCGGATGGCCGTCGAGGTGGATGCGCTGTATCGCAGCTATGACTTTCGAAGCGCCGGGGTGGGCGCGTCAGGCAGCTCGTGGGAATTCCCGGTGCTGATCAAGCACCGGTTCGCGGCCGGTTTGGTGCGGCCGTACTTCGACGCGGGCGTGAGTTTCAGCCAGCTTTCCGATATCAAGCTGAGTTCGCTGAACCACCGGTCGAACTATGGAATCGTGGTGGGCGGCGGGCTGGAGTTCAACTTATTCCTAGTCAAGGTCTCGCCCGAGGTCCGCTATACCGGTTGGGCGTTCCGGAATTTCGACGGGTCGCAGGTCCAGTCTAATCGCAACCAGCTTGCGGTACTCGTCGGGTTCGGATTCTAGCGGCCGCGCAGTAACCGCATCGCCTCTGCCATTGCCGCGGCTTCGCGAGCCTGTCCGCCGCCCGCATCCTCGGGAACCTTGTCGCCCTCGCCCGGTGCGAGAAAGAGATTCGCTTCGAGCCCGTGCTGCCGCGTGTAGAGATCCCAGTAACGGCCCTGCTGCGCGTACAGTGATTCGTGCGTCCCGTGCTCCACGATCTTCCCATTCTCGACCACTAGAATCTGGTCGGCGCGCCTGATGGTTGAAAGACGGTGGGCGATGACGAAGGTGGTCCGCCCCTGCATCAGATAGCGCAGGCCTTCCTGGATGAGCGCCTCGGATTCCGAATCGAGGCTCGACGTGGCTTCGTCCAGAATCAGGATGCGCGGGTCGGCCAGAATGGCGCGGGCGATCGAGACACGCTGGCGCTGCCCGCCGGACAGCTTGACTCCACGTTCGCCGACGACGGTGTCGTACTGCTTCTCGAATTTTTCGGCGAACTCGTCCACGCGCGCGATATGGCAGGCTTCCAGGATCTGTTCCTTGGTCGCGCCCGGACGCGCGAAGGCGATGTTTTCCTCGATGGTTCCGTCGAACAGGAAGGTGTCCTGCAGCACCACGCCCAATTGGGTCCGGTAGGTGTCCAGGCGCACGGTGGAGAGGTCGATGCCATCTACGGTAACGGTCCCGGACGTTGGCGTGTGAAACGCCGCCACCAGGCTGATGATGGTCGATTTCCCCGAGCCGGATGAGCCAACCAGCGCGGTGACCTTGCCCGGTTCGGCGTAAAAGCTCACATCGAACAGCACTGGCTTGCCGGCCTCATACGAAAAGTTGACGTCCTTGAACTCGACCGTCCCCTGAATGGGGCCGATGACCGCCGTGCGGTGCGGATCGCGATCCTCTGGGCGCTCCTCCAGCACTTCGCGGGTGCGGTCGAGTCCCGCGAACGCCTCGGTTAATTGCGTCCCGATTCCCACCGCCTGGAACACCGGCGCGATCAGGAACGCCAGAAACGTCGTGAACATCACGAAATCGCCCAATGAGATGTGTCCGGCGCCGATCTGGCGGGCGCCGACCCACATAATTGACGCGCTGACGATTCCCATCAGCACCGTCGAGGAAAGACCCATGATCGACATCATGGTGAGGGATTTGAACACGTTGTCGAGCAGCTTTTGGACACCCTTGCCGAAAACTTCCGCTTCGCGCTCCTCGGCGTGATAGCCCTTGACGACGCGCACCCCCCCGAGCGACTCGGTCAGTCGGCCGGTCACTTCCGCGGTAATCTTCCCACGTTCGCGGAACACTGGCCGGATTTTGACAAACGCTTTGCTCAGAACGAAAGCGAAGGAGCCCACCGCCGCCGCCGTGACCAGTGTCATGGTCGGACTGATGGTCAGCAGGACCACCAGAGAGATGACGGCCGTCATCAGACCGCCAACAAAGTCCACGAGTCCTGTGCCGATTAAGTTGCGCACACCTTCGACGTCATTCATGATGCGCGAGACCAGCACGCCGCTCTTGTTGGTGTCGTAATAGGAGACCGGCAGCAGACCGATGTGCCGCTGGACTTTCTGGCGCAGTTCGGCGATCAAACGCTGTCCAGCCTTGGAAAGAATCTGCGTGAGAGAAAACGAAGTCACACCTTGTAGCAGCGTTGCTCCCAGGATCCCCAGCACCAGCGGAGTCAGCAAGGCCATTTGCTTCTTGCCGATGACGTTGTCGATCAAGTACCGGGTGGAGAAGGGCAGCACCAGGCCGCTGAGGCGGTTCACGATCATCAGCAGGAAGCCCAACGCCAGGATCTTGCGCCGTGGCAGAACCAGCTCGCGGAGTTGCGGCCACACGTCGCGCAGAGTGGGTTGGCGCTTCTTACCGCCGGGACCTGTCGGGGCGGGTGGGCCGCCAGAGTCACCCGACCGGCGCGGACGATCACCATGTCCCATCCCCGGCATTCCCATTCCTCTTGCTGCCATCAATTCAGTGTAGCCTGCGATAGATGGCTACTTTATTCGCAGGCACTTCAGGCTTCGCCTATCCCAGCTGGAAACCGGACTTCTACCCGCCCAAGCTTCCGGCCAAGGACTTCCTCAAGCACTACGCAACCCGGCTGAATGCCGTGGAAATCAACTACACCTTCCGCCAGTTGCCGAAGGCCACAACCCTGGAGAATTGGATTACCGCCACGCCGGAAGGATTCAGCTTTGCCTGCAAGGCACACCAGAAAATCACGCACATCATGCGCTTACGCGAGTCGGAGTTTACGGAGGTCTTCTTCAAGGCGATCGATCCGCTGCGGGCCACACGCCGTTTAGGGCCCGTGTTATTTCAACTGGCGCCCAACCTCAAAGCCGATCTGCCTTTGCTGACGGCCTTCGTCGAGAAGCTGCCGAAGGATATCCGCTGCGCTTTTGAGTTCCGCAACAAGTCCTGGCTGGTGGATGATGTGTATCGCTTGTTTGAAAAACATGGGATCGCTCTATGCCTGGCTGAATCGGACAAATTCGAGGTGCCCGAGGTGGTGACGGCCGGGTTCGTCTACGTCCGGCTGCGGAAAGAGGATTATTCGGCGGAGGAGCGTGCCGAGGTGGCGAAACGGGTACGGGGGATGCTCGCGGGCGGCCGCGACGTGTACGTGTTCTTCAAGCACGAAGATACTCCCGCCGGGGCGGTATATGCGGGGGAGTTGTTGAAAGCCGCGGGCTAAGCAGCGCTCAGAGCGGCGTTCTGAATAATCACTCGCGGGTTCGGATTAGCGGCGGGAACGGGCAGGGCTTGTTCCTTGAGAAGCTCGATGTGCTCGATCATTCCCCATTTGGCCTTGTAGAGGCAATCCTCCACGGATGTTCCGATGCCGGTAAAGCCTTCGAGCTCTGGCGAATAGAAACTGAAGAAGCTCGGGTCTTCCGTGGCTTCGATGGTCAGGGAGTAGCTGAGATCAATCATCCTTAGTAGGCTTTAATCCGGCCGCTTTCAAGATCGCATGGCAGGTTCCGGTTGTCCGCTTGCGAGCCGTTCTCACGCCGCATACAGGCGCCGCGATTCCCGTATCACGGAGTCGCGAATCAGCGGTTTGAGTCCGTTCTTGGACACGAGGTCAACTTTACGACCAAATAACTCTGACAAGTCCAGCATCAGTCCGGCATGATCCAAAAGTCCAGGCTCCGCACTTGGCAGGAAGTCGACTAACAAGTCAATATCGCTGTCCGGACGCATGGAATCGTGAGCCGCGGATCCGAACACGGAGAGCTCCCGCACTCCATAACGCCGGCAAATACTGGCAAGCCAAGCTTCGTCGATCTGAACGGTTCCGAGAGTCATTCACGCCTTAAGACTATTATCCCCTCGCGCGTTTACGTGCCGGACGAGCCTCTTCGGCAGCGGGTTCCGAAGTCTGGGCCGACGCCGCGGGCTTCTTGGCGGCAGCTAAGCTCGCCTTGAGGGCCTCCATGATATCCACGACCTTCGATTCCTTCGGCTCCGGCGTCGCGACCACTTCTTCGCCCTGCTTCTTGGCCTCGATCATCTTCAGCAGATTGTCGCGGTAGTCGTCTTTATACTTTTCTGGCTCGAAGTCCGCTGCCAAGGCTTCGATCAGGCTGGTGGCCAGCGCCAGCTCTTTCTCCTTCACCAAGCTCAGGTCGGTGCGGAACTCGTCGACCTTGCGGATCTCGTGGCTGTAATACATGGTGTGCATCAGCACGCCGTTTTGCCCCGGGCGCAGGATCACCACATGCTCGCGGTTGTGCATCGCGATCTTGGCCACGCCCACGTAACCGGTCTTCTTCAGGGCGTCGAACAGTAGCGCGTACGGCTTTTCGCCTGCCTCATCGGGTGCCATGTAGTACGAGGTCTCAAGGAAGATCGGGTCCACCTGCTCGGACTTGACGAATTCCTGGATCTCCATGACTTTGGCCGTCGCCGGGGCGACCTTCTTGATCTCTTCGTCCTCGATCACGACGTAGCGGTCTTTCTCGTACTCGTAGCCCTTGACGATCTCGCTGCGCGGGATCGGTTTGTCCTCGGCGGCACAGTAGATCATCTGCTTGATCCGCGAGCCGTCGGCCTTGTGGAGCTGGTTGAAACTGATGCTTTCGCCGCGGGCCGCGCTGTACAATCTGACAGGGAACGAAACGAGCCCGAAGGTGAGATGCCCTTTCCAAACGGTTGACGCCATACTAGGTAGATACCTCGTCTGAAAGAATCGTTTTCTACTATAGCGCAAACATTCTAGGGCAGTTTTGTAACGAGCCTTGTCACTCAAGAAATACAGCGAAAAACGCCACTTCGACCGGACGCCGGAGCCGGCCGCGTCCGCGCATCCCAAGTCAGGCGGACCGCTTCAGTATTGTGTCCAGCGCCATCACGCCACCCATTTGCATTACGACCTGCGCCTGGAAGTCGGGGGCGCGCTCAAGTCCTGGGCGGTGCCCAAGGGCCCGACCCTGGATCCGGCCGAAAAACGGCTCGCGATGATGGTCGAGGACCATCCCATCGAGTACGGAAGCTTCGAGGGCGTCATTCCCAAGGGGAACTACGGCGCGGGAAGCGTCATGCTGTGGGATCGAGGTTCCTACGAGCTTCTGGGCGACGCTTCGGCGGAGGAACAACTTGCGCGCGGCGACTTCAAGTTCCGCCTGCATGGCGAGAAGATCACCGGCGAGTTTGCCATCGTGCGCATGAAGCGCGGCAAAGGGAACGAATGGCTGCTGCTGAAGAAAAAGGACGCCGCGGCGCAGCCGGGCTGGAACACCGAAGACCATGCGGTCAGCGTTCTCACGGGCCGTACACAGGAGGAGATCGCTCGCGGGCTGGAAGCGATGCAACGGAAAGAGACTGCGGAGCCGCTGCCCGATATTGGCGCGCCCATGCTTGCGCAGATCGGCACCGGCATTCCTCCTAGTGATCCCAAGTGGATCTACGAGGTGAAGTGGGACGGTGTCCGCGCCCTTTGCTACATCGAGGGCGGCCAGGTTCGGATGGTCTCTCGAAACGGCAATGTGATCGACCGGCAGTACCCCGAACTGTCGATCCTACCGCACCACGTCACGGCGCAGACAGCGATCGTGGATGGCGAGATCGCCGCCCTGAATGAACGCGGCGTACCCAGTTTCGAACTGCTGCAGTGCCGCATCAACGTAGCCGACGCGAGCTCGGTGGCGCTTCTCTCCAGGCATCATCCGGTTGTTTTCTATGCTTTTGATCTGCTGTATCTGAACGGGCGCGATTTGCGGGGTCTGGCGCTCACGGAGCGCAAACGCCTGCTGAAGGAAGTCCTGAGGCCCAACGACGTGGTCCGCTACTCCGAGCACTTCAGCGACGGAAAGGCCCTGCTCGAAGCGGCGAAGCAACAAGGCGTGGAAGGGATCGTAGGGAAGAAGGCCTCGAGTTTCTATGAATCGCGGCGCTCCGGTGACTGGGTGAAATACAAGGTTCATTCGTCCGAATCGTTCCTTCTGTGCGGATTCACCGAGGGCGAACGCGATCACTTCGGAGCGCTGGTGCTTGGAATCCACGATGGCGGCAAGCTGAAGTGGGCCGGGAACGTGGGCACGGGATTCGATCGCAAGACTATGAAGGCGATCTATGAAAAGCTCGCGCCCCTGGCCATCGAGAAATGCCCGCTGGAGCAGGACAAGAACCTGCCGAAGAAGGATGTCACCTGGGTGCGTCCCGAGCTGGTCTGCGAAGTTGAATTCGCCAACTGGACCGAGGACGGACGCCTGCGCGCGCCGGTGTGGAAGGGCTTTCGTCCCGACATCGATCCATCCGAGGTCGTTCGCCAGAACGGCGACGATCCTCCAGCGAAGCGCGCGACGCTGCTGGACCCGTCCCTGGCCGAGGCCAACCTGACCATTGACGGCCACCGCTTGAAATTCACGAATCTCAACAAAGTCTTCTATCCCATGGACGGCTACCGCAAGCGGGATCTGCTGAATTACTATGATGCCGTCGCGCCGCTGATCCTGCCGCATCTGAAAGACCGGCCGTTGTCCCTCAAGCGCTATCCGAACGGTATCGACGAGCCGTTCTTCTTCCAGAAGGAAGTCGCCGCGAGTTTTCCCAAGTGGCTGCGCACCGGTATGGCCGACGGCATTCGTTCCGTGATCGGCGATAATCGCGCGACGCTGCTGTTTCTGGTAAACCTGGGCTGCATCGATCACAATCCCTGGATGAGCCGGATGGGATCGCTGGAACACCCGGATTATCTGCTCATCGATCTGGACCCACAGGAGTGCGGCTACGAGAAGATCGTGGAGGCTGCGCTGGTGGTGCGGAAGAAGCTCGACCGCGCCGAGCTGGAGAGTTTTCCCAAGACCACCGGTGGCGACGGGATGCACATCTTCGTGCCGTTGGCCCCACGCTACACGTACGATCAGGTCCGGTCGCTGGCGGAGGTGCTGGCGAGGATGGTGGCGCACGAGCGTCCGGATCTGTTCACAACGCCGCGGGCGGTTTCGAAGCGCGAAAAAGGGAAAGTATATTTCGACTGGATGCAGATCGGCGAAGGTAAGACGATTTCCGCTCCGTATGCGGTGCGCGCGTATGCGGGCGCTCCGGTGGCAACCCCGCTGGCCTGGCGCGAGGTCACGCCGAGGCTCCGGCCCGAGCAGTTCCACTTGGGCAACGCGCTGGCTCGGTTCGACCGGGTGGGAGATTTGTTCGAAGGCGTTCTGAAGCGTCCGCAGCGGATGGAGGATGCCGTCGACAAACTGAGTACCACCAACAGACGATAATCATTCCATGTGGAATGATATGTTCGCCCTTGTGGTGCCTATAGCGGAGAAGGTGCTGCGTCCGATTATCGTGTATCTGGCGCTGGTGATCCTGTTGCGGATCTTCGGGAAACGCGAACTCGCGCAGCTCAACCCGTTCGATCTGGTGGTGCTGCTGACCCTGTCGAATACGGTGCAGAATGCCATCATCGGGAACGACAATACGATCAGTGGCGGTGTGCTCGAGGCCGTTACTCTGATGGCGACCAACTACCTTGTAGTGCGGTTCCTGTTCCGGCACCGCCGGCTGGACCAGATCGTCGAAGGGAAACCGACGACGCTGATCGAGCGCGGCAAGGTCCAGCACAAGAACCTCGCGCGGGAGCTTTTGACGCATTCCGAGCTGCTGACGGTACTGCACCGGCAGGGATTTGACGACGTGGATGAGGTGGAGCAGTGTGTCCTGGAGCCCAGCGGGACGTTCGCCGTCAAAAGGAAAGTACCGGCGCAAGACGATATTCAGTATGCGGAACTGGTCCGGCGGCTGGAGAGCATCGACACCCGCCTGGCGGCGCTTGCTGGCGGGAAAGGCGCCTGAAGCATGTACGATGGTATTGGAGGAATGGCCGAGTGGTTGAAGGCGGCGGTCTTGAAAACCGAATTCGCGCCATTTCGCAAGCCGTACAAAATCCAAGAAATCCTCTTGCCAGCCAACGGCTTAGCCAGATTTCGAGCTTCACCTGATTTCCCGCATTTTCACCCGGTTTTGACCGTCTGTAGTGACAAAATAGTGACACTTGACCCGCAAAGCACTCTTCCATATGGAGTGTCACTATGCCGTTTCATTACTGTCTTTCTATCAGCGGCTTACGAAGGATTTCTTTGCATCCATACAAGGCTGCTGCTGTCTCATTTCCCCTCATGTGGTATATTCGCCAGCCAGGTGAACCGAGCCAGGTGTGATCTAAGTTGGCAGTTGGCCTGAGCTGGCGGTGTCAGGACTCCTACTTTCTTAGCCGTATCTCTCCGGCACTGCTTCGTTGACACGCCCTAAAGGCCGTCCGATTGCCAATGGCACTTGTCATTTGACACTCTTGTAACCGATGAATACTGAACGGATCAACCTCGACAACGCGGATATTTTGGCCGCTACTGGCGTGAGCGCGACGACTCTTCAAACGTGGGCCAACAGGGGCATGCTGGCTCTTTCCGAAGCACAAAAGAACCCCGGCCCCGGCCAGAAACGCCTCTACAGCCGATTAGACGCCGCCCGGATAGCAGTCGTCAAAAGCCTGATCGCGCGCGGCCTGTCCACCAGCGCAGCGGGCCAGATTGCCCTTCGGTTGGAACGTAGCCCACAAACGTCCGCTAGCTGGCGCAGCGCCATCCAGCACACCGCTAATCACATTCATTTGTTCGTTGACGGCACAGACGTTGTAACAATCTACGTGGGCAACGATCCTGAACAGCTCGCCCGACTTCTCATAACGATTAATGAGCCAATGGAAGCGGGGGTCGCAGCACGGGGTGTTCGGCAATTTACTCAAATGAAAACGAATGCCGCGGTGTTCGATGTTGGACCTGATGTGTCGCGTGCCCTTCAAGTGATCGAGGCACGGCGGCGTTACGATCTCTCGTTCACAACGTTGCCGGTAATCGAAGAGATTGATGAAGAGCCAAAGATTCAAGCAATGGCAAGCCCCACAGTTGGCAGCAGCGGAAAACCCTGGCGCGGGGTCTTCGCCGCAGAAGATTTATTGCGCGCCCTCGAAACAACTTTGGCCTTGTCTGCTCAGCAGGTGGGCTCATTGCGGAGGAGTTTCTCTTCTCCATCCGTCCGCGGACCAATTCAACTCGGAGGAATGACAGGGCTCTGTCCTTTGTCAGTCCCGGAAGACACCCTAGTTGGGTTGGGATTGACCGAGGAGATGAAAGGAGCCGGCGTAACATTAGGCGCCCACTTGCTGGAAGATGGCACAGTGGTGACTTGGCTCTCTGGCTCATTGCTTTCCCACCCGTCGCCAAGCCGACCGCAACACATCGACATGCTCAGAATGCAACTTAACAACAGCCCCTTGAGTCCCGATCAAAAAGAGGAGTTCCTGAAGACGCTCGGGGAAAAGGGCGCCGCTGAAATCTTTCTACCTAGACACACCTCGACGTTCTTTGCTGGTTAGAGAATGGAGTTTGTGAGATAGGAGGGGTAGCGGGTCAATATTGAGCAAAGGCCGGATCATTCTGATAGAATGCTTCGGAAGGAAGTTGTGCACGCGAGGAGTAATATGTTTTGCCTGTTCACCAATCAAAGATTCATATGCGCCGCCTTTTCGCTGAGTATTGTCGGGCTGACTGTGATAGCGGCGATGCCCTTAGATGCTCAGCCTACGCAGAAGAGCACACTTTGCCAGTTCACGGCAGGCCCCCGAAGGGGTGAGACTCAGGACTATGCCCCGAGGGATCCGATCCCTGTCGGAAGTGCGTGCAACGATGGGGCGGGCAGCACTGGTAAAGTCATCGCGGGTTCCGGTGGAAATGATTCCTCCCAGAAAAGCACACTGTGCCAGTTCACGGCCGGCCCCCGAAGAGGTGAGACTCAGGACTACGCCCCGCGAGATCCCATTCCCGTCGGAAGTGCGTGCAACGATGGGGCGGGCAGCACTGGCAGAGTCATTGCGGCCAAAGGCGGTGGTTCCGGGGGAAATGGTTCCGGCCAGAAAAGCACGCTGTGCCAGTTCACGGCGGGCCCGCGAAAGGGCGAGACTCAAGACTATGCCCCCAGAGATCCCATCCCTGTCGGAAGTGCGTGCAACGATGGGGCCGGGAGCACGGGCAGAGTGATCGCACCCAGGAACTAATCCGGCTGGAACTGGCCAGCAGGTTACGGGCTGCAAGTAGGTACATTTCGGAAACTGGCAACGATGACAAGACCCGGTCCGCTATCCGGCCCAATGGCATATGAAAACTCTACGCGAGATTCCCCGATGGATCGGCCCGGCCAATCTGGAACGAAAAGTTCTAGGTAGTTGCAACCTCTTGCAGGCCATTGAGCTCTGAAGGAGTCAACAGCTCGATCTGGGCAGACGATGTTAGGCCGCGCCATCGAATATACGAAGGCTTATCAAAATCCGATTAACGGATGTTCCGATGCCTTTGGCATAGGTCCGCTTCCTCCGGGTGATATTTAGATTCAATAGCTTAGAGCTCGTGGAGCCTTGAGGGAACTGTAGCTACATTTCGACTTCACCGTTGGGTCTCTGGGATTTTTGCACAAGCCGCTGAAACTGAGAAGGCAAAACTCACGGAGAGCTGACTTAGCTTATCTGCACTTCCCGGGAAGTCGGGATGATGTACCATGTCACACGGCGGCTCGCGTTCCGCGATCACTTCTCTCCAAAGCCGCAATCGGCAGTCGCCTGGACTGCAGGAAAAAGACGTTGAAGGTAGACGCCGACCAAAACAAAGTCGGACCAACAATCACCCTCCCTGACGGGTCCCACGCCGACGTGCGAATACTATATACTTCGACAATAGTCAGCAACCGTGCGAACGATCTGGAAGAAGTTCTCGGTAAAAAGGTATGTTTCGTTTTTTCTTCAAGGGAACATTGCTAGTCATTTTTGTGCTGATCGCCGATATTCACCTGGTCGCAGCAGATTGTGCACTGCTGACGGCTCTTAATCAGCAATTTGAGCTCTTGAGGAAGATCGCTACTCCAGCCGAGGCGAACCTACAGATTGGCATGGCGGAAGTCGATGTCTCTTCGTGCCTTGATGCGGCGGAGGCTATTTATCGTAGTCTTGCTGTGACCGATGACGACCGCCAAAAGCACCTTGCAAGCGGCATGCTCGCCTTGATCGCAGCCCGCCGGGCCGTCTTGCGCGGCGATCGTTCCCCGGCGGCCCTGCGCGCCATCACAAGGGATTATCAAGAATGGCCCGTCTATCTCCGCGCCCTCGCGGATTTGACAAGTTTGCTCGATTCCCAACCGGCTGCCCCTGAATGGCAATTCCTGGCGGCCGAACTGACCCAAATGGGATCCCTTGAAGATCCTTCAGGTCAGTCCGCAGACGCCGTAGCCCATCTTGCCCTGCACGACATCAGAACCGGACACCTTGAGCAGGGACTAACGGCTATGGAGCAATATCTCTCCAAACCACGGTCCGTTCAGATTCGCCTAAGGGGGTCCATCCTCTATCTCGAATTGCTCCTGGAAGGTGGCCGATACGCCGATGCTCGGATTCTAACCCGTGACATCGACACAGATGTGGGGGAGATGGAGCTTGATCCTAATCTTCGTCTTCGATTCCTTCAAGCGGCGGCCAAGGCCTATTCGACTCCCAATGTGCCTGAGAACCGGCTGCGTTATCAGCGATACGCTTCTGCCGTTGAGCAGGCCCGGAAAGAGCTCCAGTGAAACGCATGCTTTGGTGGTTCGTTGGAACCACCATATTCGGCGTAATTGTGAGCCTTGGCGTTGTTTACTTTGCCTCGCCCGCAGTTGAGCCTATAGCTAGTTCACCGGTTGAGGTCGCGACCGGTTCGGCCGAGACGCCTTCGGCCTCGGCCCGCGCCGAGATCGACAAGCAATATGTCGAACAGTTCGCGGATCGAACCAAGTGGCTGGAAACGATTGCCTATGGCGCTCTAGCGGGCCTCGTTGGCCTGCGCTGGAGCCGCGAAAACCTAGTGCGTCATGCGACTATTGCCATCGCCGCAGGCTGCCTAACGGTCTCGCTCTTCAATGGCTACCGGGCGCATGACCAGATTCTGCAGGCCCTCCAGACGCATACGCCCCAGTTGCTGGCGACGACGAGTTCGCGCCTAATCGTAGCGTTCCAGTTCTGGTTTCTTGCGCTTGCGATTGGGCTGCTCGCAGCGCGTGTACTCTCCATCCCGCGAAGTCACCATCGTAACAGCGCGGCGGCCGCAGCAGTGGGCCTCGTTTTGTTCGCTTCACCTTACGCCCACGGACAAGATAAAACGAAGCCCGCGACGGTCTCGCAAAACTGCATCGAAAGCTGGGTGGGTTCGCGGTACTCTCGCAAACCCACCACGAGCGAGAGGAAGATTCTGGCGACCATCGTCAACGGTACGGCCCAGGAGAAGAATATTTCGGCGGATGCGCAGGCCGGATGCTCGTTTTCAGAATCCGTTCTCGACTATGTTGCGAACGGCTCCTACGGACTCAACGATAACCGCGACTACATGGATTTGATGGAGTTCGCGGATGATCTTGCGAACGCGATCTCCAGTCACCATTTTTCCGATACCCCTTTTCAGAATGCCCTCTGGGCGGCCGTGGAAATCTGGCACCAGAAGCGCGGTGTCTTGCGAGTCCGCTCGGCGACCGCCGGAGACGAGGTCTCGGTTGACGGCACACGCGTGGGGCTTACGCCCCTTACTTGCGGCATCAAACCGGGGAAATACGAGCTTCGCGTCAGCCGGATGGGACGCACTATCGGCTATGAGCAAATCGAGGTGAATGATGGGCAAGAATTGCAGCGTGTTTTTCAGTAAGCACCTCTTTTGGGTCGTACTCTGCGCGGGCATCGCGACCGCGCAGGATTTCCCACTCGACCGATTCACAGCGCTGCGGCAGCGCTTTCCGGCAGATGAGAACAGCTGGACGAAGACACAATATAACGACTACAACCAGCGGTTCGCGTCTCTTCTCGTAGATCTCGTCTGGGAATATCGGCGTCCGAGCCTGCCCAAGCTGCAGGTCGAAAGCCGGATTTCAGCTCCTCGCAACCCTCCCGAGTGGCTCGGCCAAACAATTCGCTATCCCGTCAGCTATGCCCATGATATTTCCCAACTCGGCCTGGTGCTCGGGCGCGATGTATACAATCGAGCATGGCGGCGACTTCCCGAACCGCATCCCCTCACGCGAAATCCTTTTTCGGCGGGGCGACTCACGGAGGCGATTGACCCGTCGATCAATTCTGTCTCGCTTTTTGTAGACGCGAACATGACGCTTATACTATGCACACCGCAACAAGGCGGCTGTGCCGCCGCACAGGCGCTTTCTGTAATTGGGATGCAGCTATTTTTGATTGCCCACGAATCTGGTCACTATATTCTGAAACACGGAATCAATCGGGACGCGAACCAGGAGTTGGCTGCGGACGCATACGCTTTCGATACGCTGATGGCCATCGCCAAGTCATGGCACACCGCTGCCGACCCGAAGAGCAATCGTTTTTATGACCTTGTCTTCGCGGCAAGCGCGGAAGCTCCCCTCTGGTACGCATATCAGTCCGGTGCCTCGGCCTCGCCCGCCGCAACAAAAGCAATCAAGGGTCGAATCGACCAGATAGAGAAACTCGCCGACTCGCTCGACCTCGACGTAGAACAGGTGATGCCGGACACCTACTCGGGGTGGAACATTCAGCCAGCCAAGATTTCCTGGGATCGCACGCCGCGACTGCTTATCGTTGGCGGCGCGCGTGTCGATGTTTCGGAAATCCAGGGGCGAACTCTCCGTTTGCCCCCTTCGATCACATATCTGCTGGCTACTGATGACGCCGGTGTTGCCTGCGAAAAACACTATGGTGACGAGGCGGAAGTTCGTCTGACCTTCAAACCTTGGACTAACGCCAACGCCGCCCAGTTAAACCAACTAGAGAAAGCAAAAAGTTGGTGTGACCTGATCGCGGCCACCGCCGACACGCAGTTGCATCCGAGGTCACTGCAACTCGCCCAATACCTCAACGAGGCGCTCCATTTCGTCCACGCCGGAGTTCTGATCGACTCCTCGCTGGCTCCTACTGATATGCGAGCTATCGCCGAGCGCTACAGGAAAACGGATAGCGGGCTTGGTTCGTGGGGTATTCCGTAGCCCCTCAAGGCACGAAATCCGCCGGGATTTACCTTCCTAAGCGGGAGACGGGAATCGAACCCGCGACCAACAGCTTGGAAGATCGGCACCCGCTTGTGAATTCAAGTATATAGCGTTTACGGCGTCTCTGGAGTGCGACACCAGGACGCCCTGTTTCC
>JAIQFI010000042.1 GCA_020073345.1 Terriglobia bacterium | reverse complement strand
GCCTGCCTTGATCTCGACCAGGGCATCCTGCGCGAGCTTCAGACTTCGCACACCCTTTAACTGAACGCTGATCCACCTGCGCGCGGAGTCACTCGGGTTATTCGATGTGTTGCGCAACAGATGTACGCTGCCATCCGCATCGATGCGGGCGCGATCCACTCGGCCGGCGCCATCGAAGTCGGCATCCACTTGCGTCCGTGCCGACTCGGGAAGCGGCTTCCCTTGAAAAGCCTCGACCGCGTACCTGCCACCGAGTTGATCGCGATACAGCACTGGCGCGCGATTGCGGTAGAACACGGCCAGGTCGAAAGCCTTGCTGTCGGGATCGATCCGAAGCTTTTGCGCGCCGGTGACCGCGCCATTCACAAACGGAAAATCGCCGGTGCGATCCGCCCAGCCAGCGGTTCCCTGATTCCGCACGAGCGCCGGCTGCGCGCCCAGCAAAACCAGGTCGAGATCGTAATCATGGTCGAAGTCGAGCCATACGGCCTTTTCGAAGTGTCCCGATGGGAGGCGTGCCGGATCCCGCACAAATCTTCCCCCCGTGTTGCGATACAGCGCCGGACCCGCGGCAGTGATCACACACAGGTCCATCAAGCCGTCATTGTCGAAATCGCCGGGAGCAATGTCGATCACGCCGGTCAGTTGCTCCAGTCCGGTGCCGGTGGCGAGCTTTTGCCCGTGCTGGTAAATCCGTATCCCTTGTGCCGACCACACCAACAGATCGCTCCGGCCGACGCCCTCCAGATCGATCAATGTCATCCCAACCGTCTTCGGATCCACCGTACCGTCCAGCCGCGTATCCGTGAAGCTCGGTTCCGGCGCCGCTGCCGCTTCCACGCGAGCCATCGGCGGGTCGTAGATTTCGGCGTATGAGCACCACTCGACGTCCTCCGGGATCACCCAGCTCTTCTGCGCCGCCTGGATTCGTTGGAAATCGGCGAGATAGCGGTCCGCCTGCGCGGTATTCCCGGCCAGCCTCTGCAGATTGTAAAGCTGGAATGGCGCAGCCGCCAGCAGCGGATCCAGTTCCCGCGCACGCTCGAACTGAGTCTGCGCGTCCATCGTGCGATTCACTTGGCGGTACAGCGCCCCCAGCTGATAGTGTCCGATCGGCTCCGAAGGCGCCCGCGCGATCATGCCTTCGAACTGTGCGATCGCGCGATTCGTATCGCCCTGCCGCTTATAGTAGATCCCGAGGTTGAACCACGTATGCGGAAGCGAAGGATCCTGGCGCTGCACCTCCTGGAGGCGCCGCACGGCTTCTTCATCGTGTCCCGACGCTCGCAGCAACGCCAGAGCATAGTTGAGTTTCTCGCGTGCGGAGTCCGGAGCGAGCTTGAGCGCCTGCTCGAATTCCTGGACAGCTTCTTTCTGCGTGGCGGGGTTTTCGTAGAACGCTTTGCCCAGACTGCGATGCTGCGCCAGCAGATCCTCGTTGACTTGCCGGGAGCAGGACGTCCCAATGAGCACCGCGGCCATCGCCAACACCCCCCGCACGGCACAGCACATGATTGGTGAAATGATACCCGTTTCTCTGCTCTATTGCACCGCGATCGTCACCGTGTTCGATGTCACGCCGCCCACGCTGAGCGCCAGCGACACTGCGTCTCCGGTCGGAGCATCGTCCGGAATCTTTACATTCACCACGAATAATCCGACCAACCCGGGCGACAATCCGGCGAAGTCCGCGGGCACGCTTGCGCCATTCAGCAGGACCGACACTGGAGAAATGGTTGTCGATGAGGCGTCCGGTGTCGCCGCTCCCGTCGCCGGTGGATTATTCACCGGTCCCAGACCGACGCAATAAATGGAGATGAATTCGCCCCTCGCTGCGGCTCGCGTCGTCTCGCCTTCAATGCTTCCAGGCGCCGCGACGATGGTGCCGGTGTTAGCGATGGTCACTGCTCCCTGGCCGGTTCCGTTGTGGTTCGTGCTGAGGATGGCGGGCGCGAATGCCGCCAGCGGAACGGAGAAGGTGGTGCTCGATCCGTCCGCATGGGTCGCCGTGAGCGCGGCCGAACTGAGTCCTTCGAGTTCCCACGGAATCTGGATGGTCGCCTGGTCGGGCGCGGCAGAAAAAAGCGGCGCGGGAATCGAACCGTTGAACCTCATGGAAACACCGCCGAGCGAAGTCGGCAGCGGATACGCAGCGGCTCGATTCGAGGTCGCGCCGAGGCCGGTCTCGAACACGGCAGCAATGCTGCCAGGCGCAACTGGGGCGCGAAAGCTGGCATAGTTCAGCGTTTCGCCGTTCACCACGGACACCAGTCCCGCGACGTGGTCCGCGCCATCATGCTGGGCAAACCTCACGGTGTAGCCTCCGATGCGTGTGCCGTGGACCTTGCCAACTTCGATGTCAGACCGATAGTGAATGGCGCCATACAGCCGGGATATCGCGGCTTCGTCCTTCTGCGCGTCAAAGTAGGCCGTGCCGCTCGGAAAGAGGTAGGACAAAACCGCGTCTGCCGCCGCCGAGAAAGTGGAATGCCCCGAGGTGTACGAAGGGAAATTTGGAATCGGGATTGCGGTCTTGATGCGCGGATCGAGTTGCGTCGGACGCGGATTAAAGTAGAAATATTTCGCGTCCCAGCACCCTATGGCGGCGTCATGCAAGGCCATATTGAGAAGCGCCAAAGCCCGCGCCGCCCGCACCTCGCTGAACTGGGCGTTACTGATATACGGCTCCGCGATGAAGTCCCAGTGGCCCGGCGGGGTGAGAGTGCTGGCCCCGTCCGCCCACTTGTAGACGATGGCGAGCTGGTCGCGCGTCAGGTTATCAATCGCATTCTTGACTTCTGCCAGCTCCGTCGCCATCTGAGTGGAACGGGTTGACGGGGGCGGGCCCGGCCGTTCGGTGACGATATCGGCTGGCGTCATCATCCAGCCCTTTACATTTCCGAAAAACGGGAGCATGGGAGGGCGAGCCGGGATATCCTGGCTCTTCCATGGAATCTCCCCCCGCGCCACGGCCGCGTCCGCCAATGCCTGCCACTGCGCGGCTGTGCCACCCGCCGCCTTCATTCCGTCCGAACCGGCACGCGTATTGAAAACTGCGGCTACGGCCTGCCCTAAAGCCAAGCCGGCAGCGATATCGCTGGCACTGGCCTTACCGGACAGGAGTGCAACCTGTCGCTGTTCGCCTGCCTTCAATGTGATCTCCTCGATAGAGGCCGGGAACAGGAGTTTCAGTATCTCCGCGGTGACGGCGGACAGCACGGCATCCTCCGACGGATACGCCGGCAGGTCGTTGTTGGGTAGCAAGGCCTTGATGCCGCTGTCCAACTTGGAGGGCGAAGGACGGTTGTACAGGTATTTGTAGTACCACGCAACTTTTAAAGCCTCGTACTGCGCGACCGAGATATAGCTGTAAGCGCGCGCGGCGTAGGGCGGATTGCTGAACGGGAACTGAGGAAACGCAAACGGGTTGTTCGCGTCCGGAACAGGATAAGTGCCATCCGGGTTGGGCTCGGGAGGCAAGTCAGCGCGCGCAACCAACTCGCCCAGGATCTCATTCCAGCGAAGAACGCCGCCTTTGCTCCAGTAATCGATCGCCTTCTGCTGGTCAGTTGTGAGTTGCCCCTGCCCGGTCTTGATTGAGGCCAGTTCCGCCAGATAGCCGGGATCGTTAACCGGCGCCGGGGCCGCTACGGTGAACTGGGTCGGCCCGGTCAGGACGATCATCTGCCAGGAGCCGGCGTCGGCGTCGTTACCCGTGGCTGACAATGGTGTGGCGGCGACGGCCATCACGGCAGCGCCGAACCAGCAGGAGAGTTCACGTGGCATTCTCATTGATTAGGACTCCCTGGGAAGTGGAACCTGTACAGCAAACCGGTTGTGATGCTGGAGGCCTGCCCCACGTTCCGGCCGTCCACCGTGTAGCCGTAGGAGAACTGGACGACCAGGTTTCGGAACTTCGGAAGCGGGTACATCAGCAGCGCGCCGACCTTGGAGAAGTTCATTCGGTTGGAGACAAAAGGCTGGTCCTGGCGGCGGATGTCGCCTCCTCCCTGCGTCCTCTGTTGTGAGAAGGAGAAGTCCGTCATCAGGCCCCGCTTCAGGTAGCCCGCGCTGACGACGTAATCATAGACACTGGGCATCTCCACGATGTTGGTCAGGAAGAGCTGGTCTTCGGTGAAGTAATAAGGGCGGTCGAGCGTCACATGGGCGCGCCACGTATATGCGGTCGAGCCATTGAGATACCATCCCAGCTTGGACTGAAAGTTCATCGTGTAGCGCGCGGAAATGCGCTTGCTCCCGCTTCCGAGGGAAAGCGGCTGGAAGTCAGGCGTGTAGTTAGTAATAGGGATTCCCGCGGATACCACAGCGATGGACCGCAGCGAGCCGAACTTCGTAAAAGGCTTCTCCAGGAAGTTGTATTTCGCCGCTAGCGTGATGTCCTGGTAGCCTTGCATGCCGCGGAGCACGCCTTGGCTGGTGTTGGTCCACACGTACGGTATTTTGGCGATGACGTTCAGCCGGTCCGTGATGCCATAGTTGGCAAACCAGGTGTCGGTTTGCGTGGTGACCGTCCCGAGGTTGCCGTTAACGCGCTTCAGAGTTCCTTCCCAATATTGATCCCAACTGTCGTGGGAGTAGATATTTCCGCCAAAGAGAGTGCGCCTGGTCATCATGATCCCGTCGTCGACGGTCTGGGCAGGTACGGACCCGGAGAGCAATGCGAATGCCGCGAACGGCAGAAGTATGCGAGGACGCAGTACTCCACCCAACAAGCCCCTCAATGTGAGGGAATCCCCAATCTTCATTGCGTCGAGGCTACACCTAGAACAACCTCAAGACAATAATTGGAATGCATTACCCGCACGTATAATATAGAGGCAATTGTGGCTGTGACCCGATCCCCCACAGTACGGCTTTTGGCTGGATTGGCCATAACCCTTTCGACCGTGGCAGTGTACTCCGGCTACAATCTGTGGCAACTGCATGGACTTCGGCGCGTTCAGACCGAAACCATTGACCGCGATCGAACCGATTCGCTCCTGCTGCTCCGGGTTCAGAACAATCTCAATTCCCTGGCGTTAACCATGCGCGACATGCTCGACGCCACCGAGCCATATAAGCTCAGCGCCTGGAAGAGTCAATTCAAGCGCATGCAAAATGACCTGACCGACGCCTTGGCGCGCGAAGAAACGCTGTCGCGAGCCAATCCGGATCAGCGGCGCTACCTGACGACCTTCGCGACCCAGTTCTGGGACGCCGTCGACCGGATTTTCGCCATGGCCGAAAACGGTCAGGACCAGGAAGCCCGTACCCAGATTCGTCTCTCGTTGCAAGCGCGTCAAGAAGCTTTGAGCACCGCCGTGGCCCGCCTTCTGGTGCAGAACAACGAGAGCGAGGAGCAGGCCGCGGCTCAGACACGAGAAATTTACGCCCGCGCCGAGCGCACGGCGTATCTGTTTCTGGCGGCCATGATGGTGTTGGTCGCTGCAACCGGGCTGTACCTGGTGCATTGGAACCGCGGGATGTTCGCTCAAGTGGCCACGCTCTCCGAGCGGCGCAGCGAACTCGCCCGGCAATTGATTTCGACGCAGGAAAATGCCTTTCGCCACATCTCCCGCGAATTGCACGACGAGTTCGGGCAGATTCTGACCGCCATCGGCGCGATGCTGAATCGAGCCGCCCGGACCAACCCGCCGCTCGCCCCTGGCGTGCGAGCCGATCTGGAGGAAGTGCGCGAGATCGTGCAATCGACACTCGACAAAGTACGTGCTCTTTCCAAGGCGCTCCACTCAGTCGTGCTCGATGACGACGACCTGGAAGGCGCGCTCAATGTCTATCTTCCTGGGTTTGAGCGGCGAACCGGAGTTGAAGTCCGGTACGAGAAGGATGGGGTGAGCCAGCAGATGGAGCCTGAGGTGGCGGTGCATTTATACCGCATTTTGCAGGAGGCGCTAAACAACGTTGCACTTCACTCCAAGTCCCAGCACGTCACCGTACGCTTGCGCTTCCATGAAAACACCGTCGTACTAGAGGTGCAAGATGCGGGAATCGGATTCCATGGCTTCAAGCCCAGCCGGGGTCAAAGCCGGGGCATGGGACTGACTTCCATGCGCGAGCGCGCCGAGCTGCTGAAGGGACGCATCGAGTTCCTCGAAAACGGGGGCGGCGCGCTAGTCCGGTTGACCGTTCCGCTCGACCCGGAAGAGGCTCATGCCGGAGCATAAGATCTCGGTCCTGTTGGTGGACGATCACAGCCTGGTGCGGCGCGGATTTCGACGTTTGCTGGAAGACGATCCCGAGATCGCGGTGGTGGGCGAGGCCAGTGATGGCCGCGAAGCGGTTGAAATGGTCGCGGAGCTTCATCCGGCCGTGGTGGTGATGGACTTCGCGCTGCCCAGCATGAATGGCGCGATCGCCACGCGCATGATACTGAAATCGGCGCCGGAGACAATAGTGTTAATGCTGAGCATGCACTCGGAACCGACCTATGTCCGGACGTGCCTGGAGGCGGGGGCGCGTGGCTATCTGCTCAAGAATGCTCTCGATCTGGAACTTGCGGAAGCAGTGAAGCAGGTCGCTGGAGGCGCGATCGTCCTTGATCCGAGGCTGGAGAAACTTACCAAGTCCGATGACGAGACCCGGCCGGCCCTGACCACGCGGGAACTGGAGGTCCTGCAATTAATTGTTCACGGCAAGTCCAGCAAGGATATCGCCGCGATCCTGGGAATCAGCGCGAACACTATCGCCGTACACCGCGCGAATCTGATGCAGACGCTTGGTATTCACAACACGGCGGAGCTGGTGGTGTACGCGATCCGCAACGGTCTGGCGAGTATCTCGTGACGCGCCGCGACCTCCTGCTGGGTTCCCTCGCCACTCCTCTGGTGGCCGCGGCATCCGATCCGGGCTTCCGCCTGGTGGACGCGACCGCGGCAGCCGGTATTCAGTTTCAGCACTACAGCGGCGCGTTCGGAGCCAAGTACCTGCCGGAGACGCTGGGTGCGGGCTGCGCCTTTCTCGACTACGACAACGATGGATGGCTCGACATTCTGCTGATTAACGGCGCCGACTGGCCTGGCCACAAACGTCGCAGCAGCACCATGCGGCTGTATCGCAACAATCGCAACGGGACCTTCACCGACGTGACCGAGAAGGCGGGGCTGGCGGTGCCGATGTATGGCATGGGAGTCGCCGTCGCCGATTACGACAATGACGGCTTCCCCGATATTTTCGTCACCGCTGTCGGCCAGAGCCGCCTGTTTCACAACACCGGGCAGGGGCGCTACGTGGACGTCACAGAAAAAGCCGGTCTGGGCGGCCGCGATTCGTTCAGCACTTCCGCCATGTGGTTCGATTTCGATCGCGACGGCCGCCTGGATCTGTTCGTTTGCAATTATGTCAAGTGGTCCGCCGAGCACGAGGTGTTTTGCAGCGTTGATGGCACCCACAAGTCCTATTGCACTCCCGAGGCGTATCGCGGCTCGACTTGCTGGCTTTTTCGCAACAAGGGCGACGGCACGTTCGAGGACGTTACGGCTAAAAGCGGAATCTTTGACACCACCTCCAAATCGCTCGGTGTAGCTTCGATCGATTACGATCACGACGGCTGGCCCGATCTTCTCGTCGCCAACGATACCCAACCCAACAAGCTCTATCGCAACTTGAAAAACGGGACCTTCGAGGATGTCGCCGTGCGGGCCGGCGTCGCCTTCAGCGAGGATGGCAAGGCTCGCGCCGGGATGGGGGTCGACGTGGCCGATTTCGACAACTCCGGCGCCCCTGGCATCGTTATCACCAATTTCGACAACGAAATGATCGCACTCTACCGCCAGTCGCGCGGCGGAACTTACTCTGATGTGGCGCTGGAAAGCGGGGTGGGCAAGGCCTCGCGCAACAGCTTGGGCTTCGGTTGCCTGTTCTTCGATGCCGATCTCGACGGCCGGCTCGACCTGCTGGCGGTGAATGGCCACATCGACGAAACTGTGCGCAACATCCGGAGCAACGCGGGATACGCCCAGGCTCCGCATCTGTTCCTGAATCAGGGCAAGGGCGGATTTCGCGATGTCGCCTCCGAAGTCGGCCGCGAGTTCGCCGCGCCCAAGGTGGGACGGGGCTTGGCTTCGGGAGATTTTGACCGCGATGGCGACGTGGATCTTCTGATCACCACCAATCAGGGTCCAGCATTCCTCTATCGCAACGATGTGACCAACGGCAATCGATCGCTGCGCGTGCGATTGGTCGGAACCAAGTCCAACCGCGACGCGATCGGAGCCGTCGTCCGGCTGTCCTCGCCCGACGGCACGCAATCCCGGATGGTGAAGTCGGGTTCGAGTTATCTCTGCCAATCCGAGTTCGCCGTCACGTTCGGATTGGGCAAGCGCACCAACGCGGATCGCCTGGTGATCGAATGGCCCAGCGGTCTGGTCGAAGACTACAAGAATCTCGCCGCGGGCTCCTATGTGTGCCAGGAAACGCGCGGGATTCAGGCGATGGCGCGGTATTGAATTAAGGGCGCAGCGCCGCCAGTTCCTTGAGCTCCTGTTCGATCTGCGCCAGCAGATCCGGCGGACCTTTGCTGCGCACGCGGTCCCGAGCCATTTCCAGATATTGCCGCGATTTCCCCAATTCACCGGTGGTGCGATAAGCCTCGCCCAGCAGGACCAGGCGCATGGACGAGAAAGAGTCGTCTATCTGGAGAGCCGGGAGGAGCTGCGGGATCGCTTCGCGGCCTCGATCGTGGGTGATGAGGATCCACCACAGTTTCATTTGGACCGGGGCATCGGAAGGCTCGGCCGCCAAGGCGTGTTGATACTGCGCGATGGCTTCGGCCGGCCGGTTCTGCCTCTCCAGAACCTCGCCCAGCCACTTGTGAGGTTCGGCGGAATCCGGCTTCAATTCGATCGCTTTCCGCAGAGCCAGGGCGGCTGCGTCGTTCTTGCCCTGGCGGATCATCACCACGCCGTAGTAGGTATAGGCGATCGGATTTTGAGGATCGATCCGTTTGACCTTCGCGTACAGGCTCTCCACTTGAGCGTCCAACCTGGGCACGAACCGGGCTAGATACAGCAGATTCACCAGAACCGAAAGGTTTTCGGGGTCCTTTTGCAGCAGGTCCTCATTCAGCTTGGCCGCTTCCTCCATCTTTCCCTGCTTGGCAAGCTGGTTGGACTCCTCAAGGCGGCGAAAGACACCCGTGGAGAGATCCGCGACCTCTTTCAGCTCGGGGTCCACCAGCGGGGGACGGTCGTCCTTGTATCGTTTCGCCAGCTCGAAGTTCTTGGCCGAGTCCGCCTCGTGCCCCAGGCTGCGTCCCGCCGTAGCTAAACCGTAGTAGGCGGCGCCGAACGTCGGGTAAGCCTGGCAGGCCCGGCGGTAGAGATCTTCCGCCGCAGCCATGTCCTGCTGTGCCTGCTTCACCCGCGCCAACCCATAGAGCGCTTCGGCCGAGCCGGGACTCTGCGCCAGGACCGACTCGTAGGCGCCCGCACTGTCCTTGAAGCGCGCCAGTTGGAACAGCACGTCCCCTTGCCTGAGGATCGCGGGAGCATATCCGGAGCGGATACGCAGTGCGCCCGTCAGGGCGTCCAGCGCCTTCTCCGGCTGAGACATTTGCTGCAGCACCACGGCCGAATAATATCGCCAGGAAAATTCCTTGGGATCCAGACGGATCGCCCGCTGGTAGGAAAGGAGTGCAGGCTGATTCAGGGAGTTGGCCTGCAGCACCATTCCCAGACGTCCCGAAGCTTGGCCACTCGAGGGCGATTCCACGGCCTGCTTTTGAGCGGCCAGAACCGCATCCCGCACGTCGGCGTCCAAGCCCTCTACCGAGAGTGTGGGAAGTGGCGGGACGGGCCCTGCGCAGGACCAAAGGAACAGCGAGGCGAGAATCGAGACCGTCGGTGCGGCGCCCCGTTTCATCAAATCGTTGACAGTCTAGCATGCCTGTGGGATGCTGATCCGATGAAATTCGGGGCAGTCGCGCTCCCGCTGATTGCTCTCTTGCTCTCCTGCAATTCCCCTCGCCGCAGCGCTCCTGTTTTTGAAGAGGTCGCGAAGCAGACCGGGCTCGACTTCTGGCAATTTTCCGGCGCCACCGGGGATTTTCGCTTGCCCGAGATCACCGGATCGGGCGCCGCGCTGATCGACTACGACAATGACGGGGACCTGGATGTTTATCTGATCCAGGGCGCTCCAATGAGCCCTCAAGGGAAGCCGCTGGTCCCCTTGCCCCAGGGCTGGAAACCCGGTAACCGGCTGTTCCGCAATAACCTGATCCCGGGCGGCAAACTCTCTTTCACGGATGTCACCGAGGCAGCCGGCGTCGGCCACACTGGCGTGGGCATGGGTGTCGCTGCCGGTGACTACGATAACGACGGAAATGTCGACCTGTACGTGACCAATTTTGGCCGTAACGTGCTCTATCGCAACAACGGCAACGGCACGTTTATGGACGTGACCGGCCGCGCTGGCGTGGAATCGACTGGTTGGTCTACCAGCGCCGCGTTTATCGACTACGATCGCGACGGTCTTCTGGATCTTGCGGTGGTTCACTACGTGGAGTTCTATCCCCGGAACTGCTATACGCCGGAAGGTAAGCGAGACTATTGCGGACCGCAAAACTTCGGCCGGACCGTCACCCAGCTGTTCCGAAATCTAGGCAACGGGCGGTTCGAAGACGTCACCTCCAAGGTGGGCCTGAACGCCGCGCGCGGGCCCGGACTCGGCATCCTAACCGGCGATTTCGGTTCGAACGGGTGGCCGAGTTTCCTGGTCGCCAACGATGGCGCGGCCAATCATCTTTGGTTGAATGAGGGGCTGAATGAGGCGAATCAAAAGGAGCGGGTCTTCAAGGAAGCTGGCCTCACCCACGGACTTGCGTATGCTTCGGACGGTCGCGCACGAGCGGGAATGGGCGTCGCGGCCGGGGATATCTATGGCGACGGCGGGGAGGCCGTGGTGATCACCAACCTTCCCAATGAGGGATTCACCATGTTCCAGCGGCAGCCGCGCGGCGATTACACCGATTCCAGCGTGCAGACGGGGCTGTTCCACGTTTCCCAGCCCTATACCGGCTTCGGCGTCGGCTTGCTCGATACGGAAAATCGCGGCTTGCTGGACATGTTCGCCGCCAACGGGGCGGTTATCGCGATGGCGGCCCAACAAGGCGACGCGTTTCCCTACCGTCAGCGCAATCTGCTGCTCCGCAATCAGGGTAAGGGCAAGGGGTTTGAGGATGTTACCGCTTCCGCCGGTCCGGCGCTGGAGCCCGTCGGCGTAGGACGGGCGGCCGCCTTCGGCGATTTGAACAACGACGGCGGAACCGACATTCTGGTCACCAATAACAACGGCCCTGCGCTCCTGCTGCTGAACTCGGCTCCAGAACGTGGACACTGGCTCCTGGTCCGGCTGGAGGGAGTTCGTTCCAACCGCTCTGGATACGGAAGTGTCGTCGAGCTGGTGCGGAAGGACGGGACGTCTCTCCAGCGCTGGGTCAGAGGCGATGGAAGCTTCCTGGCGGCCAACGATCCACGGGTTCACTTCGGGCTGGGCAAATCGACCGAAGTGGGCCGGATCCAGGTCCACTGGCCGGCGGGCGGCTGTGAATTTTGGAATCAGACTATGGTGGACCGAATTGTGACTCTGCGCGAGGGAAGCGGCCAAACCTGCCTTTTGCCCAACGGCCAATCCGGGCGCTGAGCTGCATGCAAAACGATCAAAATAGCGGCAAATCCCTTATGTTGCCACAACTTTCCCCTTGACGGGGTGCCTCAACCAATGTACACTCGCGACGAACTAGTATTTTTCCATTATCTGTACGCTCGTCCTTCGAGCTTGGTGGGGAGGGGTTCTGTCTATGCTTTGGCGGAAGGGGTGTTTCATGGCTTCATTCAAGACTCTAGTTTGTCTGTTCGTGCTTGCGGTGGCGGCTTTTGGCCAAACCGATCGCGGTTCGATTACTGGCGCCATTTCCGACCCGGCGGGCGCTGTGGTGCCGAACGCCGTGATCGAAGTCAAGAACGCTGATACAGGTGCCGTATACCAGGGAGGCACCTCGGCCACCGGCAACTATGTAATCGCCGTGCCGGTGGGCAGATACTCGCTAAGCGTCACTGTGGCGGGCTTCAAGAAGTACGTCCGCGAGAACTTGCTGGTTACTGTAGCGACGGCCGTGCGGCAAGACGTCACCCTGGAAGTGGGCGCCAACACCGAGACTGTCACGGTCACCGCCGAGGCTCCCCTGCTGAAGACCGAGAGTGGCGAACTGAGCCACAACGTAACCGTTGCTGACGCCAACAACCTTCCGGTGCTAACGCTGGGCGGAGGCCAAAGCTTTTTTTCCAACGGCTTCGGCAACATTCGTGATCCGCTGGCGGTTTCCCAGCTTATCCCGGGTGTTACGTATGGCACCGATGCCGGATTAAGCGTGAACGGTTTGCCTGCCTCCACGGAAGCCATTCGCATCGAGGGTCAGGACGCCACCAACGGGATGTGGAACCAGATCACGCAGATCAACCAGAGCGGCGTGGACGCGATCCAAGAAGTATCCATCCAAACCAGCAATTTCGCGGCGGAGTTCGGACAAGCGGCCGGCGGGTACTTCAACTACACCATGAAATCCGGCACCAACCAATTCCATGGAAGCGGCTACGAGTATTTTGTGAACGAAGCCTTCAATGCCGGCTTGCCCTTCACCAATGCGGGAACGACCAACGCCCTGAAGAATGGCCAGCAAATCCGCAATCGCCTGCGCCGCAATGACTTCGGTGGCACGATCGGCGGCCCCGTTGACATACCTAAGGTCTACAACGGCCACGATAAGACGTTCTTCTTCTTTAATTTTGAGCGGTTCGTGGAGACCAGGAGCTTCACCAATCTTGAGACGGTTCCCACGGCGGCCTTCCGGTCGGGGGACTTTACCACCACAGGACTCTTTCCTATCAGCGATGCGAATTTTGTCCCCTTGACAGATGCGCTGGGCCGTCTGATGTTCGTGGATCAAGTTTATGATCCGAAGTCGACCAGACAGGTGGGTGGCGTCACCGTGCGCGACCCGTTCACCGGCCCCATTCCAAAAACCCAGCTCGATCCGGTAGCGTTGGCGATTCAGAACTTCATCCCGCTGCCGACCAACACCAGCAACGCCGTCAAGCTCAGCAACTTCGCTTTGCCGACCTATAACGACTTTCAACACACCACAAACTGGTCCGTGAAGCTGGACCACTCGCTCAGCCCCACCATCAAGATATCCGGGTATTTCTCGCGCATCCTGACCTTTAATCCCAATAGCAACGGCATAGCGGGACCCATTTCACAGGCGTCGGCAACGGACAATAAATCGAATACGGTCCGCATCAACTACGATCAGACTCTCAAACCGACGCTGCTACTGCATCTGGGCGTGGGTTATCTCTATACTTATGTTCCGTCCGACACAGAACATTTCGACCAAACGTCCCTTGGCTTGAAGGGATACCCCAACCCAACCTATTTCCCGAACCTCACCGGCTTGTCTGATTTCTTTAACGGCGGCGTGAACCTGTCGTCCGGTCCCTTCGGTGGGGGCGTAGCAGGCCCCAACGGCTTCTTGCAGAATATCTGGGATCAAAAGCCGACCGCGAACGCCAACTTGACCTGGGTCAAAAATAACCATACCTATAAGTTTGGCGGGGAAATGATCATCGAAGGCTTCCCCGATAAGGGCAATAACCGAGCCAATGGCAATTTCGGCTTTGCTGCAAGTTCGACCGGTAATCCCCAGGAGAACGTACTGGGTGCGCAAGCCCCGATTACGACCGGATTCGGATACGCCAGCTTCCTCCTGGGTCAAGTTGACAATCTGAATATCAATCCGCCAACCCAATCGAAGCTGGGCGACCACTCTCTTGGATTCTACGCCCAGGACACTTGGAAGGTGACTCGCAAGCTTACGCTGGATTACGGTCTCCGCTACGACTACCAGACCTACCTGAAAGAGCAATACGGACGCATGCCGGACACCGTTTTTAACGTTCCTAATCCGGGAGTCGGCGGCCGGTTGGGAGCCACGCTTTTTGAAGGCTATGGAGGCGGGCGCTGCAATTGCCAGTTCTCCCACAGTTATCCCTTTGCGTTTGGGCCGCGCGTTGGATTTGCCTACCAGGTCGACACTAAGACGGTCTTCCGGGGGGGAGCCGGCATCCAGTACTCATCGCAGCCGAACAATGCCTTCCTGTCCTATAACGACACGGTCTTTTACGCCGTGAGTGGACCTGGATACGGACTCCCGTTCATGAACAACCTCACCTCGGGCAATCCCTTTGCTCCCGGTAATGCCAACGGCTTGGCTCCGCTGGTTTATCCAAACTTTGACCCAGCAGTATTTCCGGTCAAGACCGGGGGTGGGTTGCCTCCGGATTCGCCCTTCATCAATATAGACCGGGATTCCCGGCCGGGGCGAGTGATCACGTGGAGCGTTGGTTTGCAGCGCGAACTTCAGCGTAACCTAGTGGTGGAAGTCAGCTACGTCGGCAACCGCGGAGTATGGTTTACGGCGCCTGAGCTCAATGCCACCGACTATAATCCCAATACGCCCCAGAGTCTGCTGCAAAACTGGAAAATCGATATCCACAACCCAGCCGACCAGGCTCTCCTGTTGACGCCGATCAGTTCACCTCTGGTGACTGCCCGATTCCCCTTCCTGGCAAATCCTGACAATGTGTACAAAGGATTCCCCAGCAATCAAGTTCTGAGCCAGGCGCTCCGGCCTGCTCCGCAGTTTCTCGGCGTGCCTCCTTTCCTCGGGCCGCCGTTGGGCAAGAGCTGGTACGACGCGCTACAGGTCCAGGCGACCAAGCGTTATTCGCACGGCCTGAGCGCGCAAGGGTCCTTTACCTGGAGCAAGAACGAAGTCCTGGGCACCAGCGCCGCCACGCAGTACTTCACGCCCGGCACGCCGCTCATCAACGACGTGTTCAACTACGGTCAAAACAAGCAGTTGGCGCAAAATGGCGCGCCGCTGGCCTTAGTGATTTCCGGAACTTACGTGACGCCCAAGATCAACGGCGACGGCACGTCCATGAAGTTGTTATCGCAGGTACTGCGCGACTGGCAGATCGGTACGCTCTTGCGGTATCAGAGCGGCGCGCTGGTCCAAACGCCCCCCTCTAACAATAACCTTCTGAGTCAAATGCGAATCGGGCCGGAGAACAACCCTGCTCTCTGGGGCGGCGGGCATACCTTCTGGAACACTGTTCAGGGTCAGCCTGAATTCTTGGTCGATCCGAACAGCCACTTTGACCCAACCAAGCAGTTGGTGCTGAACCCCGCGGCTTGGACCGACGCCCCTGCCGGGCAATTCGGAGCTGCCGCGCCATTCTATAACGGCAACCGCTGGCAGCGGAAGCCTGCGGAGTCGCTGAACTTTGGCCGCAACTTCCGGATGGGCAAGGAGGGAAGGTACAACCTCCAGGTCCGGGCTGAGTTCCAGAACGTCTTCAATCGCCTGTTCTACTCCGCCCCGGCCGTCGGAAGTTTCGGTAACACGAACCCCGCCTCCCAGACGCAGAACGCGAACCTCTACCCGAACGGAGCCTCTGGTGCGCTGTCGGCGGGTTACGGCTTCGTGAACTTTGTCAACGGCGCCGGAGCTACACCGCGTTCGGGCCAGATGGTCGCGCGATTCACATTCTAGGCCGACAGCCGTTCTGCGGCCTGGCCCCCGGGAATACCCGGATTCGCGGGGCGGTTTCTCTCGCATTGAGAGGAAGCTGCTCCGCGCTTTCGCCGAAACCTAGGTGACGTCTCAGCTCCTTCGGGGCGTAATGCGGGGCGAGACCTTTGGCGAGACTTTCTCTTCCAACGCGCCTTGATCCGATACATCCTTCGAGGATACCCGTGGGGATTCGGGGCGCGTGCCGAATCGAAATCCTTTCGGCACGAGTGCCGGAGGCCGAAGGGATAACCTCCAACGCCGTTAACTAGGCGCAATCGGCTCTAGTCGCGTAAGTCTAGCTGAGTCCAGCCAGTGTGTGAGGACTTGATCTTGACCATATTCCGTCCTGCCAGAGATTACATCGGGAAACGCTGCTTGGCACCACTGCTTGGTACCACCACTCTCGCCAGGCACGGCGGCTCAGAGCGTCTCGAATGCGCCGTCACGCTGGCAGGCTCAGTACACACAAATCTATTCGGACGACATCGAAACCATCGCTCCTACGCTCACTCCTGCGTTTTCGCTCGGCCCTGCGGGGCTCGCTCACATCGAACCCGGCCGAAGTCATCGCCGGTAACGAATCGATCAAAGGGTCCTATTCCGGCTCGGGATCGAGCCTCCCGTTTCTCCAAACCGATTCATCGGTTCTTTCTCTCGCCCCGAATCACACGTATACGGTGAAGTTTCAATGACTATGTAGTCTTCTGGAATGGTCCAACGAAGGGCGAGATCTCCATTGACAACACTCAGATCACCGACGCGGCCACCGGCAACATGATCGCCTCGGAGAACGTGGATGAAAACGCGCCAACGCTCAAGTCTGGAATTCAGCCACAAGGCAGCACAACCGTGGTCACCGATCCTTCGCTGGTGATATCCGGCAAAGGCTCCCCCCTCCTTACCAACCAGGGAGGATTTGTAACGAATCCGTCTGTGATACCGATTGGTGCGAATACCGTCATCGCGGTTAGGTTTGACTATCGGATTCTCTCCCCTGCAACTACCGATCGGGTAATCTCCGCCTGGCTTCAGCTCGCGGGAACCACGGATACGCAATTGCGAGTCACCATTTCGTGAATGCTCAAGAACGCCAAAGCCACAGGGACGTTCTCCTCGGACGCGCAAACAGCGGGAGCAACCTTCTATGTGCTAAAGCTTTCAGTCTCGCCGGGCGTGTCGCTCGTGATTGACAACATTGCCCTATACCGGCAGGAGGTGACAACGCAGGACGCGGCTCCGCCCACCTGGAGCCGTCTGCTGACGGCGCCCTTTCCGCGGCTGGCCAATAGATTCGAAAACCGTACGGACAATACGGCAGCACTGGCCTTCAACGAAGGGACGCCGTTTACGTACAGCGTCGAGCAGATTGAGAGCCGCCTCGCCTTCAGCGACGTAATTGCGGGCTTAAGCCTCCAGAATCAAACGCAGAACCCGGATTCAATCCACCGGATCCGCGCACTAAATCCGAACGTCGTGATCTTGCCTGATAGATTTTTCGAACAGCAAAATCTGCTACAGCCCGCCTTTTTGATGCCAACATTACCTCCTTTGTTTTGCCCTACGCCGAAGGCAAAGTCCTCCGTGAGTCTCATTCCCGGTGGTGCGTCCCCGAGCAGTGTTCCTGCGGCGGACCATACCATTAGCTACTTCCCACAACACCGCCGGAAGGTGGTGAACGGGAGGTAAGCATCGAGCATTTAAGTTCGCACCTGATGACATCGAAGGAACAACCTAAACGGCAATGGTGTCTATTCACGCAGAGGCAATTCCATGCGGCAAATTCTGATCTGCTTCGCGGGACTGCTGCTCAGAGCTACAAGTGTGGTCGCTGAGACTACGCCATCGGATTCACAAATGACGCAAGCCGTGCTCTCGGAGATCCGTCAGTTGAGGCAGGATCTCCAGGCCACGGCAGCGATTGTACAGCGAGTGCAGATCGTCTTGTATCGCATCCAGGCTCAGGAAAACCAACTAGATCGTGCCACGCAGCGCCTTGAAAGACGCGCGACGTTTGCAAAGGGACCGAGATGCAGCGCAAACAGTTCACGACTCAAATCGAGCAGACCGAATCGGCGAAACGGAGCGCCCAGAACGCATCCGATCGGCAGGCCGCGGACGAAATGCTTGCCCGTCTGAGGTCCTCGGCTGAAATGTTCGCCAGCGAGGCGAGAGACTGCCAGGGAAATCAGGTCGATGCTGAGATTCAAGTTCGAGCCGAACAGGCCAAGATGAGCGAGCTTCAGGATCAGCTAGAGAGGCTCGACAAGGTCCTCGCTGGCGAGGGCAGAAGGTAATGCGCTACGTGGTTGAATAACATCCCGGCCGGGGATTTGACCTAAACCAAGCGGTCTGGAAGTCCGGTCCTGGGAAGTAGACCGTAATGCAACATTGTCGGTAGCTATCCTGCTACCCAGATTTCGAAGAGGACACGACCACTGTCTTTTGCCAGCACCTCCATGAAGAATGGATTTTCAGCGCAGCAGCAGTTAACGCGCGGCTGCATTACGAAGTGCAGAATAGGCTAGCGCGACGAAACCGGTCACTCCGACTAGAGTTGCGACCGAAAACCAAAATGAGGTGTCGAGGCCCGTTACCCAAATCGACGCTGCCTGGAGGGCAGGGGCTTGCCATTCCGCTTGGCCGTGGAGGTAGAGATCGAAATTGGAATAGAGATTGCCTGCCGTATGGAGGACAATCGCCGGGAGGATGGATTCGGCGATATGAGTGATGATGCAATAGATTGCGGCCACTGCGACGTAGTAGGGCCAGAGGATCGGCGTAAAGTCCAGATGGGCCAGCGCGAACATTGTGCCAGTGATAAGGATCGCTCGGAGGAGGCCGAAGTGGCGTTCGATGGGACCTTGCATGTAGCCACGAAAGGCGGATTCCTCGATAATGGCGGCCGCTGGCGCGGCGATCAGCAGCAGCCCTACGATCGTGACTTTAGAAGCCTGGCCCAAATCGGGGATGCCCTGTGGCGGTAAGGCCATGAAACGGTTGGCCAGACGCAGTCCGAGCACAAGGGCAACGATGGCCAACCCACCGGTGACGAGTGACCAAAACCATACCCGCACTGAAACGGGGTTGGCGCGAAGGTTGTGTTTACGTTCCTTCGAGTTGGTGTCCGGAGGGCCTGACCCGTTGAGGTAGCGCCAGAAAAACAATAAGTACAGCGCGGTTACAGGTACGGCCCAAGGGAATTGGGGGAAAAGGCGAAGGTTCGCCAGAAAAAGGGCACTCCGGGGGATAGAGCCGACGAAGGTTATCACCAGGCCGATGAGCACCGCGCGGACAATAATGGACACAGTCAGGGCAATCGTATCACGTGAGCTGCGGCACCTGATCCCTTCGACTATTCCCGCAGCTTCTTCTCGTTCGTTCTGAAGGTACGCCCAAGAGATACCCAAGCGTTATCCACCATCATCGGAACGTTTCCAGACATAGATGGCACGGACGCTGCACCTCGAAACGGTCTCCACGGTACAATCCGGGAATCCATGCGGCGCAACAGGTCGGCTCTAATCGCGGCGAGCGCGTCGCCATGGGTCCCGGATCGTTTGAGGGCCGCGTATTGAACGAGAGAATGACTCTACTGCACGTTGTGGAAGCGACCGACATACGCAGCCTTGCCGATCACGTGGCCTTCCATGCCCTTCATGATTTCATCGCGCGTGGTGTTCGCCGCCAGATCCAACTTCGTGTCGAGCGCGTAGAACTCCCACACGTAGTGATGGAACGGACCAGGGCCGGCGCCAGGACCGAAGTAGCCCGGAGCGCCGCGGCCAGCACCGATGCCAGGACCGTTGCGCGTGCCGTCCGGAAGATCGCCAGTGCCCATGCCTTCCGGCAGACCCTTCGCGGTACCAGGGATGTTGAACGCAGCCCAGTGCAGAGTGTCCGTGGGGCCCTTAGCCGTCGCGTTTTCGATGTCGTGGAAGATCACGACGTAGGTCTGCAGTGTGGCGGGCGCCGCGACGGAGTTGCCGCCTTGCACCCAGCTGAAGTCGAACTGCGGCAGCTTGTTTTCGCCGTAGAAGGAGTGCTTGCGGGGAACTTCGCCGCCGTCTGGGAAAGATGGAGAGGTTACGGTGAAGACGGGGCCTGCGGGTCCTCTACCGCCGCCTTTGCCGCCACCCGGAGCGCCGCCGGGACCTTTGCCTTGCGGCGGCTGGGCCACGAGCAGGAAACAGGATGTAAGGGCCAGAGCGGCCGGAAGGGCGAGCTTGCTAAGTGATATATTTCGCATGAATTGATTTTAGCCCATTGCGTTCCATCGACTGAATTCACTTGCGGACTGCGGGCGCGTCCAGATCCGGTGACCCGAAACGATGGATTCTCGATCGTCTGAGCTTGAGAGCGAATGCGCCCCGGATCGAGCTTCGGTCTGTGGATCAGCTCACCAGCCATCGAAGAAACTCCCAATGGTCCGTTATGGGGCATTAACGGAAGCTACCTCTCTGAAGCCGGCTTCGAGGCTACGGCCGGATTCACGCGTGAAGTGAGGCATTACACGGCTAGGTGATGTGAAGCCGACTTCGCGGGACGAATCCCGCGACGGCCGCGCCCGATCGGAACGTTCGTAGGAAATCGCGGTCGCTGCCTATTGTCTGGGCGGCGACGACGGGGGCGGCTGATTGAACTTCGCGGCGTCAATCGCCACATTCGTTTCCGCCGAAGTCAGCAGTACGTCTGACCGGCCGTTCGTCCATGTCGTAATGACGTGAAACGGCAGCTTGACTCCAGCTCGGGCGACATCCCGGTAATCACTGTAGTCCACCTGTGTCGGAACCCGCCCGATGATCGTATCGGCGTAGCGCACCTGCCGCACCAGCAGGCCGGACTGTTTATCGAAGTACAGCTTTATGGAAGAGCGCCCGCCGTTGGCGATCCCCTGCACGACGACCACCTCCTTATCGTCAATGCTGCTCGAACCTACTATCGGTTTCGTTATGGCCTGCTTGATTCCATCCGGAAAGGAGAGCACTGCGTCCAGCCGGACGGCATCCAGGTCTCCGGCGGTATACCTGATCACAGGAAATGGTTTATCCGCGGCCGGCGCAGCCATCCATCCGTTGCTTCCATCACAGGCCGTGGTCCGGTCTCCGAGGTCCGTATGCACGATCATGGTGCGCTGATCGGGAGCCTTAACGTAAATGTCCACATTCGCCTTCGGTTCTGCATACCCTTGGTATGTGCCCTTGAAGACGATGCTGCTGATGGCGGCTGCCTTCTGCGCTCCTCCGACCGCCTGGAGATACTTGTCAAAGATCTGATCGGCGGAAGGCGCCCCGGGCGCTTGCCGCTTAATCTCGACTTCATTGGGATCGACCGGGGGTGGCTCGCCGTACTGCTCCGCCAAGCTCGGCGTGATCTTGGGGGCGCCTTGGATATTGCGATGGCAGGTGTAGCAGGTCACTACGCGCGCTCCCCCGAAATTGGTCCTATTGATGGCCTGCACCATCAGAATCATTCGGCGCGCTGTCGCCTTGCGGGGGGTCTCTTCGGCGAAGACGCTCCAATCGCCCTCCACTTTCGGTTCGGCATGGCAATCAATACAGTTATAGTTAGTGGCTGCGGAAATGAACCCCATCGTGTCCATGAATTCATCCACGGGGATTCCCTTGAGCACGGTAACGTTTTTGAAAGCCTGTTCCGACATAAGCTGCTTTGCCGGCGCAGCTTGACCAGCTGCCGATGCAGTATTCAGCAGCGCGAGAGCAATCGTCGCCATGGCCCCGAGCGCAAAGGGTGCGGCGCGCACCTCCCCACGAGAGAGTAACGATCGCGCCGCACCCGTTTTGCGCGAGTTACTCCAAAGTACCGGTGGCCTAGATCCGAGCTTCATCGTTGTCTCCCTTTCTTGGGGCACCAGGGCAGCATCTCCATCCGGAGGCCAATGATCGCGCACGGTATCATTTCGGATGTAAAGTCAAGAGGCCGAATCCAGCCCCAGCACTACACATGAGATCGCCTGCGAAGACCTGGCAATCATAGACGAATCGTGGAAGAGCTTGCTTGTGCCAATGTGTCCCCCCATCCGTGGTGTACGCAAGCCTGCTTTGCCCCTTGCCTTCCAAAAAAAAGACGAAGCCTCTTTCTCTGGAAGTAAATCGAACTACGTTTGCCTGATTGCCCTTCCCTTGGAACGATAGATCAGTGTCCGGCGTCCAATTCTTTCCTCCGTCAACCGTGGAATACAAAGAGGTGCCCTCATCGTTGTGATTCCAAGTGGTGAGCCAGCCGCGCTGTTGATCGAAGAAAAACAGATCACGTACCAATTCCGGTTGTTGCGGAGGAGTCGTTCGGGACTGTTCCCAGTCCCTCCCCCCATTGACGGTTCGGAATACAAGTAAGTCCTTTCCGTCGATGCCGGCGATCCATCCATTGTCGGGCGTCAGGAAGACCATGCGATGGATGAAACGGATATAGGGAATCTTGGTTTCCACCCAAGAGCGGCCTCCGTCATTCGTACGAAAGAACCCCTCGGCCACGGTTCCGTACCCATGGCTATCATCAACGAACTGCATGCTTTGTAGGAACTGTTGAGACACGCTCTGCCAATGCTGACGGCCGTCTCGTGTACTGATCATCTCTGGCTCGCGCGTATCGGGGTCCCTCCTGGAGATCCAGCCGCGCGCTGCGTCCAGGAACGAGAAGGCGAGTCGCCCGTCTGGGTCAGTGTACTGCTGGCTCTGGGGCACTTCCCTCCAGGTGCGGCCGGTGTCGGTGCTATGGACAACGATAGTATTCACCTCATTTAACACGGGTTTTTTGCCAACGCCCCAGACTTCGCTACGACTGACGAATTGAATCTCTCCGAGCCAAGCGGCGTTCTTGCATCCGAGGCATTTACCCTCACTCCAGGTCAGCGCGTAGGGAGTGCCTACCGCTTTATGGTCTTGCCCGTACCCGACCGAAACAAGTTCTGCCAGCACGAACATCATCGCAACAGGCTTTTTCACCCAGGCGCGTCTCGACTTGACCATCTGCAAGCGTAAACTGAAGGAAGTTCGTACACGCTCTTACGTTTACTTCTTGTCCTCCCCACCTATTCCCCCCAAGGGCCGTCCTTCCCAAAAAGTGCGCTCAATAGACCAGACACAATATTCTTCTCGCATGTCCCCGTATGCCGTCCCATCCGGCCTTTTACCCCAGAGACCCTTTTGGATTTGCTGCGAGCTGTTCATCAGCTTCAACGTTAGCTTTTTGCCGCCCCAGGTCCCGATGTACGCCTTCGGATCGGTAAGCGTCAGGCTAAACTCCAAATCATCGTGATCCAAGCGCTTGTAGCGCTCCTCCAGATGCATCTGGTCGCTGTGGATCGAGCCGTAGGGATCGACCCAGGCTCGCTCATCGTAACCGGAAGACTCAACCACCAGGGTGTCTCCATCCCAATGCGCAGTCGCATATCCATACCACCGAGGCTTTGGATTATCCGGGAGCTTGCGCCCGTCCGTCCAAAGGTCGCGCCAAGTGTGGTCCCGCTCGAAGAACATCACGAATTCGTTCGGAAGCTTGACGAATCGGTAGTTACTATAGTCCAGGTTGCGGGGGTAACCTGAAGGGTCGCACTGGAACAGCGGATCATTCCAATCCTTTTGGTCCTGATAGAATCCAAAGGACAGCGGCGAATTTCTGGCGGACGACCTGGTCTTACTCCACTTCTCCTTTCCCCAAGCCGTCATGGGAGGACGCTCGTTGCCTAACGCGACATCGAATCCTCCGGGGTTCTTCCAAATGCCGGAGATGTCATGCGGATCAAATGGCAGGTTCTTTGTCGGCGAGTCTTTCTCCGCTTGCTTTTGCTTACCTCCCCGCTGCGCAAAAACAACCTGCGTCGCGGCGAATCCGGCTACAAAAGCAACCAACACGGCCACGAAACCATACCTCATATGGAGACTCCCTTCAGACGCTACTGCTCTTGCTCAGACTCGGGCCTCTTGCGGTCGTCTTTCGGCATCTGAACTTCAACTGCCGTGTAGCCCGGCTTTACCGGGAGCGTGTTGGCGTCGACGGCCGCTCCTCCCATGCCGCACCTGCCGTTACCGCCGAGCCTGTGGCCATCGGCAACAAACACGAATTGAGGACAAGTCCCGAAAGTCCTGTCGCCCTTGGCCGGAACGAAGCTCACCAGGAGTTGGTCCCCAGGCTTGAATGAGTTCTTGGTCCAGCCATTCGCGAGCGCGTTTCCGGGACTTACTGTTTCGACGCCCCAGGTCTGCTCTTCGCCCTTATCATTCTTCAAGGTGAAATAAATTTGGACATGGGGATTGGCAAATATGTATTGCGTCACTGTCGCCTTCGTTGTGATGCGATGAGTAAAGTCATACACCCCCGCCGTTCCATGATGCGCGAACATCGTGGTACAAATCGTCAGAAAGCCCAGCGTGATTAAAAAGGGAACTAGAAGCTTACGAGTCATGTGACGTCTCCTTAATCTAGAATGCTACGGGTGTATCTGCTGCCAAGCCTTGCCGTGGAGCTTCACCTCAGAATATGCGCAGATGCCCTCGGGGAGATCGTTGTACTCCGAGCGGGCCGGCTTTTCTACCAATTGAAAGATCTTCTTATCGCCCTTCCAAGTCCCGACATACGCCTTGGGGTCCGTGATATTCAGGGTCATCTCCAGATGATCGTGGTCCACGCGATGGTAGCGCTCTTCCACAGTCATCTGGTCGCTGTGCGGGGAGCCGTATTGGTCGAGCCAGGTAGCGTCATTAAAGTTGTTCGAGTTGACGACAAACGTATCTCCCTCCCAATGGCCCACTGCGTATCCATACCAGCGTGACTCCGCGTCTTCGCCCGGAAGTTTTCTCCCATCCGTCCATATGTCGCGCCAGGTGCGGCCATCCTCGAAGAACTGAATTACTTCGTCAGCAGTCTGGGCAAACCTCATCCCGGGCCGAATGGGGTGCCACATGATACGTGGGAAGCCCGTCGGATCGCACAACAGGACCGGGTCATTCCAATCTTTTTCGGGGTAAACTCCGTTGCCCAATACCTTGCCATCGTATCCCGTCTTTGCCTTGTGAAATTTTTCCAAACCCCACGGCGTCATCGGCGGCCGATTGTTGCTCGTTTCGTTCAGGGCGCCAGGTGGTCGGCCGATGTTGGTGATATCCCAAAATCCCGATAGATCATGCACGTCAAAAGGCTTGTTCGAGGCCGTCGGGGCCTTGGCTTTTTGTGGTCCTTGCTTACCGTTCTGAGCGAAAGCGACTGACGACGAGGCTAGCACTACTGTGATGGCAATCATCGCACCCATCAAGCGATCTAGCATTTTAGAACTCCTTTTCGCACGCTCGTTTATCGAGCACAACCTAAGACCTTCGACTGCAGATCTCACGATTACGAATCCCGGAATACCGCAAGGGTAGTCTCCCTTTCGAACGGCAAAGGCATGAACTGCTCGTATTCGGCGGAGGGCACCAATGTGCCTGACTATATTCCGACTTGTTCTTGTTGTCAAGGTCAAACGACAGGTCAAACGACGGTCACAATGATATCCCGTCGAGTGAACGACTCCACGACAGAACTTGCGGATCACTCCCGTGAAACGGCGCTCACGGAAGTCAGTGACGCCTCAATATTACCTGGACCGGTAGCCCGGCAACTCGACTGTGGAGAGCCGAGCATTTCCGCACGTTAATTGGCACTAACGGCATCGAGCATGCACGGCACCGATATTGTAAATTATCGGGCCATCGGAGCGCCGTTTCTGGCCACTTCTCCGATTGCCATCCTTCCACTAATCTCGCCTACCCTCGAAGGCTGAAGCTGTTATCTGTTTTGCGGAGCATCGATCAGCGTCGAGGTGGGGTTACTTCTTCAGGGCAGCGGTCCAATTTAGGACAACGGTGATTGGAGAAGAATTAGCCGTGGTGTCCTCCAGGATCGTGTTCAGGAGGAAGCGGCCATCGGGGGCTACGTCGTAGGGTACGAACCCGGTGACGTGAGTGTCGAACAATGGGATCGCCACTCCGGGCTCGAAGGTCGTCGCCGTAGACTTGATGGGCACCGCCATCATTTTTCCGTCGAGTGCGATGTAGTACAGCTCCTTCCCATCGCGCCGCCAACGTGGTTTGTCGCCACCGGCGGTGGAGATTTGCCACTTGCCGACCCCGGCTGCCGGGACGCGATCCGGCACGAATCCTTGCACGGAGACTTCGCGCCGCCCGGACTCATCCGAGCTATAGGCGACCCACCTGGTGTCGGGCGAGAACTGGCCGGAGGTCTCGTCGGCGGGCGTGACCAGGAAGGGAACTGGCGTATGGCTATCCCCTGACATAGGTACGATCCACAGGTCTTGCTTCTGCGTCGTGTGATCATCGTAAATCAGGAAACGTCCGTCGAGCGACCAATGGTTGGGATGCTTCTGCGTGACCGATTTCACCAAAGGTTCTGGCACGCCCGCGCCGTTGGCCGGCCTCAGGTAGATGTCGCCCAGCGCCCCGCCGGGCATATAGCTGAACGCAACCCTGCCATCAGGAGAGATCGCTGCCGGGTCATACTCCCGCGTATCGCCCGGATTCACGCGGCTAAAGACACCTCGAGCTACGTCGGCCGCCCAAAGATGCTGAGTTGCTTGATCGGCCAGGACGAGTTTTCCGTCTGGAGATAGTGAAATGTTGGTATAGGAAGCGGGCGGCCCGATCTGACCAAGTTGCTTTCCTTGCCGGTCGAACCACAGGAGGCGGGTTGACGTCCGATCGTAGGTGCCAGAACGAAACGCCAGGACTCCGCTGGCTGAAGCTGCATAGGAGGGCTGGCCCGCGAACAGGAGCCCCTCCGATCAATCAGGAAATTGGGCCAGCGAAGATCGGCCAGCCATCCCTCGCCGACGCCCCGTTGCAGTTCAGAAGAAATCACCGAAGGAGCGACTTTGTGGGATGGAAGCAACCCGGACACCAGACTGGTGGCAAGGAGCAACCGTTTCATAGGTAATCTTAGTGCACGCGAAGTTCCGTAAGTTCATGACCGCGTATGGCAAGAAACTCGAACTGTCGACTGCCGAGTAATTTAGACACGCGATGGGAAAACAGTGGCTGTTGGCGTATGTAACCGGTTCGGTGAGTCAGGAATTCCTTGGCGATCGTGACGCCATCGTTACACACCAGGGGTTTGCCAAAGCGCTTCTCAATCAAGACGCATTTCGACTTCGGGCCCAGAGTCACGCGCACGGCGTCGGCCAGCGCCGTCGCGCCATGCACGATCTTTTTCTCTTGGTTCGGAACGAAATAGGAATTGTTTGGATGCCGTGATAAATCACTCCCCTGTCGGCAACGGACCGGATGGAGATTTCCCCACTCGGATGTCCTGGTGGGTGGTCCGATCGTGTTCTACGATCAATTCTCGAATCCAAACCGAGTCGTGTCCAGGCGCCTTTACCCAGAGCGAATAACGCCCTTGTGGGAGACTCTTCAGCCTGTAATGGCCCGTCGCATCAGACTCGGCCCGAAAGACTGTACCGCTCATCACATTACGCGCTTCCACGGACGCCTTGGAGATCGGTCCGGTTTCGTTTGTGATGAGGCCGTCAATGCCTCCCGCTTCGCGTTGCATTGCCAGCGGAATCGACACGAGCAATAGCAGAACGGCGATCAGCAGAGCGTATTTTAGTGGTGCAGACATGATCCCTCCTTCAATGACCGCGCCCCATATAGAGTGGTGCGCGGGTCCAAGCCGCGGGTTGGCGTTTCGCCCCTGCAAATGTAATTTGAAAGAGCTGGAGTGTGCCGGCGCGGAAACCAGCGATGGAGCCAGCAAGATAAAGCCGCCAGGCTCGCTGGAACCAAGGTCCGTACATGTCGACGACCTTCGTGCTCGACGCGTCATAACGATCCAGCCAGTGCTCCAATGTTCTGGCGTAATGAGGGCGGAGATTCTCTACATCGAGAACAGCGTAATGGCGCGGCTGAAGGATATTCATTGCTTCCGCAAGGCTGGGTGCGTGCGCGCCCGGGAAGATGCGTTTCCGGATCCACCGGCTGAAATTCCCTGTGTGGCTTCGGCCGACGAAGTGAAGCAACCCGCGACCCGTATCGCTCACCGCGCGATGAATGATTTCGCCAAAATCGGCGAAGCGCCGAGGATCGACATGCTCCAGCATGCCCACCGAGACGAACGCATCAAAGCCTTCGGGAATGTTCCGGTAATCGTCCTCAATAAATTCCACTCGATCCGACAAACCCCTCTCCGTCGCGGCCCGCCGCGCGAAGAGAATCTGCTCGTGGGAGATATTAAATGCCTTGACGGTAACGCCGTAATGCTGCGCCATATGTAGCGCCAACGCGCCCCAGCCGCAGCCTGCTTCCACCACGGTCTCGCCCGGCCGAAGCTCTAACTTCCGGCAGATGTAGTCCAGCTTCGCCTCCTGGGCTTCTTCGAGAGTGGCCTGGGGCGAGGCAAAGTAGGCACACGTGTAAACCAGTCGCGGATCCAGCCACAGCTTGTAGAAGTCGTTTCCCAAATCGTAGTGGCGGTGGACATTGCTACGCGAACCACGGAGTGTGTTGGCTTGCCACCAGTTCATCCACTTCGATGTCAGCCGCGCATAGCGTCCTTCGGGAGCAGCTCCCATCGACTGATAGACCGCTTCCAACATCCGAACCAGGTCCCCATTCACATGGATGCGGCCTTCCGCATAGGCTTCGCCGAATGCCATCTCTGGGTCGACCATCAGTTTCGTAAGCGTTCGGTTATCGTGGATGAAGACAGTGCCTATTGGCGAGCTCCCGGGAGGCGAAATCTCTGTTCCATCCCCGAGCACGAAGCGAATTGGCGCCGGCCCAATCGCTTTGAACAGTTGGTGGCCCAGCCACTTCTCGATTCGCGGGAGTCCGATAGTACTATCGGCTTGGCTCTTGGCGGTGATCATCATATCGGTCGGTTTTTCGCTAGGTTCACCGTACGCCGGTTTAGAAGCATTTACGATGCCATCCCAGGACGGCACGGGTATCTCCAAAGTTGGCTATGAATCTGCACATGAAAAACCAGCAAGGAGGGATTCATGCTACTTCCCGTTCAAGTGACATTTCGCAATATGGACGACGTGACTGGCTTGGAGGATCTGGTGCAAAAAGAGGCAGCGAAGCTTGACCGCTTCTACGATCGGATCAGCAGTTGCCGTGTCGTGGTGGAACGCCCGCAGCGCGCCGAGTCCAGCAAATTCTATCACGTGCGAATCGACTTGGGTCTACCGAAAGGTGAGCTGCTGGTCAAACACGCACCCACGCTCCACGGAGCCCTGCAAGATGCCAAAGCCGACAAATCCCGGAGGGAAGCAAAGTCGGTGCTCGAACACAAGAGTCCGCAGCGTGCGATTCATGAGGCGTTCCACGAAATGAGACGGCGTTTGCAGGACTACTCCCGCCGGCAGGTGGGCTTCGTCAAGAGCACTCAGAAAATGGCTCGGGGCACGGTGAAGGAGATCTTCCCCGACCAGGGATACGGTTTCCTGGAGACGACCGACGACCGTCGAATCTACTTCAATCAGGCCAGCGTGCTGGATGGGCACTTTGACCGTCTGCGCGCAGGTACGCACATCCGGTTCGCTGAGGAGACGGGAGACAACGGGCCACAGGCGAGCACGGTAAAGGTGGTCCATCCGCGGAAGCAGGCTCAAACGGCCGCGGCAACCGAGGTCTTGCCGCGAAAGCTCGCGGCAGCCAAGTCGAAGCGGTAGGAAGCGACATGTTTACTCTGACGATTGGAGCGTTCGCCAATGGCGGCTATATCCCGGATCTCTTCACCTGCGAGGGCGACGATATTTCGCCCGCACTAGCCTGGTCGGGCGAGCCAGCAGGCACACAAAGTTTTGCGCTGATCATGGACGACCCGGATGCGCCCGCCGGTACCTGGAACCACTGGCTATTGTGGGACATTCCAGGCAGTCATGACTCCTTGCCCCAGCATTATCGAGCCACAGGTCCTGTTCAGTCTGGGACTAACGACTTCGGCAAAACCGGTTATGGAGGCCCATGTCCTCCCAAGCGCAACGGGGCTCATCGTTACTTCTTCCGCCTTTACGCACTCGATACGCCGGCCTTGGGTATATCTGAAGGGGCAGACCGGAAGGCGTTAGAGCAGGCTATTAAGCGGCACAAATTGGGCGTCGCAGAGTACATGGGCCGATCCAAGCGTATTTGACAGCTTCGATCCTGCGTGATTTCGCGCAGTCGAGTGTTATAGCGCCGGCTTAGTGCGTCAAGAGCTCAAGCCGATTCCCTTTGCCGGGCCGACCCGGTCGGATCCGTTCAAGCCTGTGAGCGTTTGAAGACGGAGCCGACGACTGCATTTGCCTCGCAACTCCCGAGCCTTTTGTGGCAGTCGGGGAGTGGTATGCCGACTTCCCGCAAGTGAATGATTCCGAGGTTCAGCGCTTTCTCGCAGCAGCCAGTCCGTCATCTACAAGCAAAACAGCACCGCCGTGCAAGTCTAATGCTGGACGGCCCTTGCGGTAGAGTTTTTCGCGATGCTCCACTTCAGCCCTCGCCTTGTCGATGACAACAACTATGTCTTCGCTTGAGATACCGAGTGCCCGTATCAAGTCGTGGTCGAGGATTTGAACTGAACCACTGGCGATCGCGCCCATTGCCAGTTCCGGCTGCCAGCTGCAGAGCTTGACGAAAAGGACGGTGCCTACGAGATACAGATCGCTCTGCCAGGCTTTGAAGTGAAGGAGGTCGAAGTGACTGCAACCCCGACTGAGGTTCTTGTTCACGCGGCGACGAAAGAGGAGAAGAAGACGCAAAAATAGCACCGTGCTTTGGACCGAGTTTGGTTCAAACGATATCTATCGACGTTTCCAGGTGCCGAATCCGATCGACGTGGACAAAGTCACGGCGACTCTGGAGAACGGCATCTCGAAGATTAACGCTCCCGAAACCTTGAAGCCCAAGGAAATCAAGGCCGCAGCAGCATAGCCCGTAGTGTCCACAGCTTCCCGGCAGGAGAAAGGGGGCTCGTGTGATCAGCGGAATGGGATGTTCAGTCAGGCCACGGCCCGCGACTTCAAGGCGTACCTATAAACTTGATTATCTGCGATTGTGACTGGGCCGGGATCGACGTGAATGCCGCCCCGTTAAAGCGGAGACCTAGAATGACAATGTCTCCGGTCGAAACGGTAAATCGAGCAATACCTCGGGTGCCCACGATTTGGCTAAGCCCCGGTAGAGACCGCAGAGCAACAGCGGTTTTGCTGAACGGCTGGAGCAATACGGAGGATGTCCCGATCTCAGTTCCGCTGGCATTGATTATGCTAACCGCGACTGTTACGACGAGGCCGCTGGTGTTGACGATGGAGACAGCGGTGATAAGGTTGTTGGTTTCGTCATAAACCAGCGGGGTATTCTGGCTGCCAAGGGGGACCAAGGGCACTACGGCTTCCTGATCGGGGATTCCGGCGACACTCTGCCGGAAGACTGCGTAACCGGTCACACCGGGGGGCAAGGAGGCCGTTACATATCCCTGCATGAGGATCCCAGCGTTGGGAGCTTCGATTGCAGTCGAGCCGCCCGGTGCAAGAGTAATCGTTTTGGAGCTACCGCCGATGGATGGGACCTGCAAAGGGTTCCCACTATCGCGGGTGAAGCTTACGGGAAAAGAGACCTCGTCCGGGCCAGTGTTGGCGAAGTAGATGGCGGAATACCAGCCACCGCCAAAAGCAAACTGCCCCAAGATGGCCTTAGCAGAGAAAGCATCCTCAGCGAGCTGCTGGATCTGTCCGGGGGTGAGCGCAACTCCAAAAACCGCGGCCCCGCTGATGTTTCCGTCAAATTGATAGGGCGATGCTGCGCCGATGGTCAACGGAGCAGAGTTGAGGATTGAACCGCTGGCGATTGAGTCCTCGTCCACCGAAGGGGAGAGCACGACGCGTCCGTCGATGTAGAGTTTCACACCGCTCGCCTTCCCGCTTCCATCGTAAGTCGCCGCGACCATGTGCCAGTTCCCATCACTCATCGCATTCGGGGCCTCGACGATTAGAGTTGCATTGTTGGACACCACGAAGGCAAAACTGAGGCGCCCCGAACCTTCGGTACCGAAGGCCCAGCCGGTGGTGGCCGCGTCTACCTTGCAGATAATGCACACGAAACTGTCCCCCTGGCTGACGGTTTTGACCCAAGCTATCGCGGTAACTGCGTGAAGGTTTCCCAGGTTAAAGATGGAGCTCCCGGCCACCGGCATCGAGATGAACTGGTCTTTTGCGCCGGTCAACACCAGAGCTTGCGGCTCCACGGGCGAGGTGAACAGGCTCGAGAAAAACGCTCCGTTCTGAGGGCTGCCGTTGTTGCCGTTAGAGGTGGCATCGTTGGGGTTTCCGTTCAAAGGCCAGAAGCCAAGAGGGTTCCTCGCCAGCAAATCCGTCTGGTACTTGGTTTGTGCGAATACGAGAGGCGCGATGGACAGCGCCAGGAACAGGCGGGAAGAAAGCTTCATGAGTCCTCCAAGTTCTTATCGGGAAAGTTTCCTAACGAGCAGGTGATTGCCATAGACCATCCTTCTCAGGCGGCTTCATTCGCAGAAGTGCAGGTAGATGGCCAATCGGAGTGTGGTCCGTCTTCACAGCCCGATTAGATTTGTCTGGGCACACGAGCTAACTTTTTCCTAGTGGTTCAGAGCGATAGAAGAAGAGAAAACGTTGGATCGGCCTCTAACGACAAGGCTAGTGACCTTGTGTGCACTGACCCAGAAGTGCGTCAATTGGGCGGCAACGCTCAGTGCTAACAAAACGCAATCACCTGTATCGACTTTGTCCGACGGACCGCGCAGAATGGTGTTCGCTCAAGCCTTGGGCGACTCCGCATAAAAGTACTGATAAGTGGGCTAACCGGAATAGTGCCCCGGACGCTTGTGCCAAAATGGGCGCTCGCGCCCGTCCCGTAGCGGGCTGTTTGCAGGTGAAGAAAACCACTGCTACGTACCGTTCCAAAGCCTCACGGTTTTCGCCCATACCCTCATATTGCAGTTGCCCAACGGTGATCTAGAGAACGGTGTCAAATGCTGCCCTGGGCCGGAGCCCAGGGCGGGATAGTTGGGACCAGATCACTTATGTAGGCCGGGCCAGTTCTGGTCCGCACGTTTGATGCGCACGGCAGGTTCCTTCAAGAACTTCTGCTGAACATCTTTGCTGTAGTTCAGATAGAGTTTCCCGTCGATGATCTTCCAAGCCTCGGGATCGATATCGACGGTATGGTTTTCGCCCACACCGTAGGCGCAATATCCACCGTACTGTGGCGCGTATTGTTCGGGGTCCTGTGCGAAAAGGTCCCTGTGCTGAGTGGTGGCGAACTGCCACAGACCTCCACGCCAGGAATAACTGAACTTCGAATCTCCTTTCACGGGCTTAGAGTCGGTAAAGTAGGCAACCGGATCGTATCCCTGAATGGCGATCCCGCTCCGATTGTGATTGACCGGATCTGACTTGGAGTCCGCTCCGGAAGCGGACCAGACCACAGGAGCAGAACTTTTCGAGTAAGCATGACTGCACGCGTCCAATGGAATGTGAGAATTCTTCGATTTGGTAATCCGCAAGAGTGCCTAGGTTATTCCGAGATTGTGGACGTTGCCGTCACGGGCGGGAACTGCTAATGGTGGCGCGCTGCGAGATATTCAGCAACCTTCATTAGTTCTGCATGGGTGAGATCCTTCAGTACCTCATGAAGCTTTCCGTCGAACTCCCTTAGGTCGAGCCGTTGTATGAATTCTTTCAGGAACCTGTCCACCTTTCCATTCGGCTTTGAGGTTAACATTAACGATAGTTTATCTTTCCGCGCACTTCCAGCCCATACAGTCCAGGCTGTAGTCATGTTCGCGCGATCCGCAATTTTCGTCGAGAAAAAGGTGGTAGTGTCCTAAAACTGCGTTGAGAAGTTATTCTTCATTTGCCTGCTTGGGGCGCAGCCGCTGCGGATGCCGTCGGCGGCGGCACCAGCACGTCAACAGTCATCGCTCACGCCATCCTTGCCGAGGGCGTCCGGAACGTCGCTGCAAGCGCCAGCGCGGTGGATCTGAAGCGGCGGCGTGGTCGCGGACAAGATGCGCACCGGCACCGGGAACTTCGGCTTCGACGACGCCAAAGGCGTGTACGTTGACCTGATGGAAGCCGGCATCATCGACGCCACGAAGGTCGTGCGCATCGCGCTCGACAAACGCCGTATCCGTCGCCAGCATGCTGCTTCTGGCGGAAGCGACGCTCACCGTGATTCCAGAACCGAAAACAGCCCCGTCCCGGGAGCCCGATCTCAGGTAGCTACGCCAGAGAGCGACATGTAATTACGTCGCTGCCTTCTTCAATGCGGAACGCCGATGGTCGAGCCAGCGACTCAACTTGGCCCACGGCCATGTGTTGACCACGGACCGAGCTTCGATCCAGCCCCGGCGCGCCTGAAAGACGCCGTACCGGACCTGGTCAAGCTGCGCGGTGCTATGCGCATCGGAACCGATCGCAAGCAGGACTCCCGCCTCCTGAGATGCTCTCGCCATGGAATCGTTCAGGTCGAGCCGGTACATCGATCCATTGATTTCCAGCGCCGCTCCGCTCTTGACCGCCGCCGCGATCACCCGCTCGAAATCCATTTCCAGAGGCTCACGCGAACCGATCAGACGGCTGGTGGGATGCCCCACGATATCGACATGCGGATTGGCAAGAGCATCGATCAAGCGTTTCGTAGTCTCATCCTTGCTCTGGTGAAAGAGCGAGTGAATCGACGCGACGACGATATCGAGTCGGGCAAGAATCTTGTCGGGATAATCCAGTTTGCCACGCGCCAGGATGTCGACCTCGGTTCCGATCAGGATGTGCGGCGTGCGGTCTTTTCGCTTCCGGCGAAGCTGCTCGATCTCCTCGATCTTCTGTTCCAGACGATCCAGGTCCAACCCATGGGCGATGCGTTGCGAGGGTGAATGATCGGTGAGCGCAATATACTCATAGCCGAGTTCGGCGGCATGCTCGACCATCTCCTCGATCGTCGCCTTGCCATCGGAATAGGTCGTGTGTGTGTGCAGATCGCCCCGCAGATCGTGCACTTCAATCAGTTTCGGCAGGTTCCTTGCCATCGCTGCTTCTATTTCGCCTTTGTCTTCGCGAGTCTCGGGCGGCATGGCTGGCATGTCCAGCAGTGCATACATCTCGGCTTCATCCTTGCCGCCGATTCGCTTCTGGCCGCGGAAGGCTCCGTATTCGTTGAGCTTCAGCCCGCGTTTTTGGGCCAGCGTGCGCAAGTGGATGTTGTGCTGTTTGGACCCGGTGAAATACTGGAGAGCCGCGCCGTACGACTCGCGCGCAACCGAGCGAACATCCACCTGGATTCCGCCCTCGATGATCACGGTCGCCTTCGTATCCCCAACCCCGAGAACTTGCTTCACCTCCGGCAGCTTCACGATCTGCTGGAGGGCACGCGGACCGTTCTTAGAGACGATCAGGACATCCAGGTCGCCGATGGTTTCGCGCCGCCGGCGAAGTGATCCGGCCACGTCCGCATGCTCAATGAGCTTAATCTTGCGGAGCTGGGAAAGAAGATCTTCCGCGAGGGGCAGAGCGACCCCGATCAGCATCCTCTTCTGACTGGACACCCAGAGTTCGATGCCGCGTTTGATATTGTCGATCTTCTTCTGGCCGAATCCCTTCAGTTTGACCGCGGCCGCCTTTTCAAGGCAATGCTCTAAATCCGTCAGAGAACGGATGTGGAATTTCTGGTGCAATTGAGCGAGGGTCTTTGGACCCAGTCCTGGGATACTCATCAGATCGATGAGGCCCGCCGGGATGCCCTTACATTCCCGCTCGTAACGTTTAATCTTACGGGTGCGGACGTACTCGTCGATCATTTCCGACAGGTCTTTGCCGATACCAGGTATGTCTTCGAGCTTTCCGTGCTCCGCGATGGAGGCCAGGTCCTCCTCCAAATCCCGAACGGACACCGCCGCTCTTTCGTAAGCCATGATCCGGAAACGGTCTTCGCCCTTGAAAGCCAGCACCCGTGCCATGCGCTCGAAAATGCGGGCGATCTCTTCGTTGAGCATGGAGACTAGTTTCTTTGTGAACTTTGGAAATCCGACCTTCTAAAGCCAAGGGCGCTTCGCGCCTCTCCGGCTGCTTGGCCGAGCGCGTCCTGCAGTTGCTGACGGGCTCTTTCGAGCGAAGCGGCGTCTTCGAACGGCGGAAATGTGAGAGGTTCACCACAAGCCACCGCAATTCGCCCGTATGGTAACGGATTGCGGGCGTCATCCCACTTATGCCGCTCGAAGACCGAAGGACGGCAATCCGTCCCAACGGGGATAAGCGGTACATGTACGGCCGATGCCAGCGCAACCGCTCCAACCCGCGCTACTAAGGGCGGTCCACTACCGTCGGGAGAAATCAGTACTGCCGCGCCGTCATGCACTTCGCTCGCGATCTGAATCAGAGCCTTCCAGCCGCCGTGCTTCGCATCCCCTCGAACGACCTCGAAGCCAAGCCATCGGCAAAACAGCGCAACACAGTCGCCTCTCGGATCGCGGGAGACCATGAGCTTCAGGGGCAAGCTGGGCTTCCGGGCCGCAAACGCGGCCAACAAGGAGGGGGCACCTCCGTGCCAAATAGCAAGCACCGATCCTTTGGGAATGTCTGGCCATCGGTAGCTCCCCACCGTCACTAGTTTCGCTGTCGCCCCGACCGCGCGTGCATACCCGTACAGCAGAAGGGCCACGAACCTCACGGAGACCCAGTGAACCGGCGGCAAGTACCGCCTGATGAACTCGAGCGCGGCGTCGATCGTCCGGGTAAGGCGGTTCCTTCCGATTCTGTGAAGCGACGTAGCCGTTTTCGACTGCCGATGTAGCGCGGCCAGTCCGGCTATATCCGTGGCAAAATCGCGCGGTCCGTTCGGGCCGGTCCCGTATACTGGGGATTGATGAGTGGGTTGCATCAGTTTCGCTCCCACCGTATTGGATTGGCTCTCAGCGGCGGCTCCGTGCGGGGCCTTGCCCATATCGGCGTCGTCAAGGTTCTATCCGAAATCGGTATCCGGCCGGCTGTCATCACTGGAACCAGCGCTGGCAGTCTGATCGGCGCGATGCTTGCCGCCGGCATGGACTGGCGCGAAATTGCGTCATTGGCGCGCAAGACATTCTGGCCCAAGCTCCTGCACGGCGAGATGCTTGAGCGGTTCTGTGCGGAGTATCTCCCGGCCACCTTTGCTGACCTGAAGCTCCCATTCGCCGCCACCACGACCGAACTGCCAGGGAAGCGAACGGTGATGATCACCACGGGCGACCTTGCATCTGCGATCAGCGCGAGCTGCGCATTGCGCGGTATCCGGCGGCCTGTCAGGCGAGAAGGCAAGCGGCTCAAAGACGGAGGTATCGCGTGCGTCCTGCCGTCGGAATCCTGCCGGGCCATGGGTGCGGACTTTATCATCGGTTCCGATGTTTGGGAACTCAGCTCGTTACTGCGTGGGGTCGGCATTGGTCCTCATCACCCCCGTGCGGGTGGTACTTACCCTGCGCATTACCGCTCGGCTGTCCGTAACACCGATCTGCTCATCCACCCCCGGGTTCCTCTTGCCGGCTATCTGCCCGGTCCGCAGGCGATCGAGCGAATGATTTCGGCCGGGGAGCATGCCACTAGGTTGGCCCTCAGCCGATTCACTGCGCAAGCCGCGTGATTGTTTGAGCATGGCCTAGACTCCCGAGGGAAATGTCTCGGCAGGTTCCCCGACGTCCCATTCCCCGGTCCGCTCCAGTGGCTCGACGGCGCGAGTCTGGTCGAAATGAATGACGACATCGAACTGATCCGACAGTCTTGCGTGGAAGTAGTGGCTGGCAAGCTCGGATTCCGGCCGGTAGATGACTCCAATGGCACGCTCCAGCATAGGCTCGCGGAGTCCCTTCGCGACGTGCGCGCTCGCCGGTAGTGTTAGCAGGAACGCTGGCATCCCAATATCATGGAACAACGACTCGTAGCTTCCCGGCCTTGCCGGGCGAACGTTTTTCCGCTCCGCCGGGCCACCCCAGTCCGAGGCTGCTGTCACCGTGCCGGTATAAGTGGTGAAGCCAATCAGCACGCAGTCCCGTCCGTGTTCCTGGCGGACCAACTGTCCAACATTCCACTCACCTGCCCGGCCCATCTGTGTGGCGCGCACGTCGCCTAAGTGCGAATTGTGCGCCCATACGACGATCTTTGGCAGCTGACCCTCGAGCGCAAGGTGTTCGCTCAAGGACTCCAACGTCTGTGTCATGTGGGTATCGCGGAGGTTCCAGGAAGAGACTCGGCCGCGAAACATCGTGCGGTAGTATTGTTCCGCGTCTTTCACCAGTCGGGCGTTCTGTTCGGCGTAGAAGAAATCATCGGCTGCGATCCGTCCGTCCCTCTGTGCGTATTCCCTGGCACGCCTCTGTAAGTCGACCAGCTGAGCAACCACCTCAGATTCACAGGTGCGACTCAAACCGAGTCCGGCGGCGTAACCATATTCTTGAGGATCTGCACCAAAATGCTCAAAACAAGCGTACCGATGGCGAGCCCGCTGGGCTCCCTCCGGATCAACTTTGTCCAGGTAATTCAGAACCGCCTCGATTGAGGCGTGGAGGCTGTAGAGGTCGAGTCCGTAGAAGCCAGTCTTCACAGCACCGGATGGGAGCGAGTCGTTGTGCGCCCGCAGCCACCCGATGAAATCGAGAACGTCCGCGTTACGCCACATCCAGGCGGGGAAGCGCTTGAATCCCCCCAACGCCTCGACTGCATCGGCGTTAGCGCTCTGGCCACGCACGTACTTATTGACACGATACGCATCCGGCCCGTCTGCCTCCACCGCGACTGCGGTGAAACCTCGCTCTTGAATCAGACGCTTGGTGATCTGGGCCCTTTGCCGATAGAACTCGTGGGTTCCGTGCGACGCCTCACCGAGCAGTACGAAGTGGGCGTCACCTAGGAACTCGAGCAAAGGATCATAGTCGGTACCGGCTCCAGCTAGGGGATGAGCCGCGTCTCTAACCAGGTCCTTGATTATCGGGAGAGTCGCGTCGGTCATAGCGATAGCATCACCACCGAATTCCCACCGTAATCGGAACGATCGTCGTGTTGGTATTGCTAGTGAATCCTTTGAAGTAACGGGCTTCCACAAATATCTTGGCGCGGGTTCGAGGGAGTGGAATATTGAGTCCGCCACCAGCATCGAATGCGCCGGAGTTACTCACGACTCTGCCTAGCACCACGTCAACTGGGACCAAGGCCGGACCGAAGTAGCCCCACCAGGGATCGAAAATGACCGTTCGCGCCAGGGTCGGCTGCGTGAATTCGACTGTCCGGCGCAGGTAGCCGCCGCCTGCAAGAACATACGCGCTAAAGCCACGTCCGAGGGGCAGGCGCAGGGTGGGATCCGCCGTCACACCATACGTTCTCGCTCCTCCGTCCGGTTGATTGAGGTTGTTGAGTTCCGGCCGCGTGATTCCCAGATCGCTGAACATGAGATTGCCGGTGATCCCGAAATAGCGATTGAAGAAATAGCCACCGTTCAGCTGAATATTGGCGCCGTGGTCAAGCTTCCCAGCATCGCGACCGGTAATGGTCGTGAGTCCGGCACCGGCACTCATAGTGAGGTGATGAAATTCCTCTTCTTGCCCAAAGCTCATAGCCGGCAGCAAAAAGGCTCCCACCGCAAAAAGCCCACAAAGCGAACTGCGTCCGATCATGACAAACCCCTTTCCCTAAGGAACCCCCGTCTGCAGGGCTTCCTGGGGATGGAACTTGCACGCCAACCTCCTATCTCAAGATTGGGATCGAAACCCAAAGATCTGGCGCATAAAGTGCCCAAGTGGTAGGGGAGGAATGGACGTTTTGAGCGATTTGACCCAGTTTGTCCGCAGGTTGGCGCAATACGGACCTTCCAAAAGATCAACATGACGACGTCAGCGCTCTTCACGGATCTATACGAACTGACCATGGCTCAGGCTTACGCGGCCGAGGGCATGGACCGACTGGCAGTGTTTGAGCTGACATTTCGCAAGATGCCCGCGAATCGCAACTACATCGTCGCGGCCGGAATCAGTGATGTTCTAGACTTTCTGGCGACCTTTCGTTTTAGCGGCGAAGAACTGGAGTACCTGCGTGCGCGCCACGGATTCTCGGACGCATTCCTACGGCAGCTCGAAAATCTGCGGTTCACCGGAGACGTTTATGCGATTCCGGAAGGAACACCCGTCTTCCCGAACGAGCCGCTCGTACAAGTGATCGCCCCGATCTTGGAGGCACAACTCATGGAGACGCTGGTGCTAAACCAGGTCCACTTTCAGAGTCTGGCAGCGGCAAAAGCAGCCCGCGTCGTGGAAGCCGCTAGGGGTCGTAGCGTTGTGGACTTTGGCTCGCGGCGAGCCCATGGGACCGATGCTGCGCTCAAAGTGGCCCGCGCTACGTACCTCGCCGGAGGAGACGGAACTTCAAACGTTCTCGCGGGTCTAGCTTACGGGATTCCGACATTTGGCACGATGGCTCACAGCTACGTCCAGGCGCACAACAGCGAGGCCGAGTCATTTGAAGCGTTTGCAGCGTTATACCCGGAGACCACGCTCCTGGTGGACACCTACGACACGCTGGAAGGCGTCCGAAAAGTCATCGACCTCAGCCGCAAGCTCGGCGACCGGTTCCGCGTGCGGGCGGTGCGGCTCGATTCGGGCGATCTGGGCAGTTTGGCTTCGAAAACGCGCGAGATGCTGGACGAGGCGGGCCTAGAGCATGTGACGATCTTCGCATCCAGCAGCCTCGATGAATACCAGATCCAGGATCTCGTCAATGCAGGAGCGCCAATTGACGCCTTTGGTGTCGGGACAAAGCTGGCGGTCATGGAGGACGCTTCGCACCTCGACATGGCGTACAAGCTAGTGGAATACGGCGGCAAAGGACGCCTGAAGCTTTCAACCAAGAAAGTGTTGTACCCAGGCCGCAAACAGGTCTTTCGGCAAATCGAAGCGGGACACATGGTCCACGACGTAATCGGGAGGTTCGATGAGGAATTGCCCGGCGAACGGCTCTTGCAACCTATGATGAGGCACGGGCGGGCAACCAGGGACGTCGATCTTGAAGAATCCCGTAGGCGCTTCCAGTCGGAGTTGATGCGCCTTCCGCGGCCGCTGAGAGACCTGGGTCCTTCACCAGTTCCGTACCCGGTAAGCTTCAGCGACCGCTTACAACACGATCTTGACAAGATCCGGAAAGAAATCACTTGTGGCACTTGAGGTGCAGATAACCGAGTTCAGAGGAGCATGTTCTTATGAGGCGCACTCACCCACATTCGTTCGGGCTAGTGTTCGGTATTTTCCTGGCAGTTTGGCACGCATTGTGGGCCCTGTTGGTCTGGCTCGGCGCGGCTCAACCGCTTATGGATTTTATCTTCCGTCTGCATATGATCACGCCGCCCTATAAGATCGCCGCCTTCAACCTGGGTACAGCGGCTACTCTGGTCCTGGTGACTGCCGGCATCGGATATGTGATGGGTTGCGTCGTAGGTCTCATCTGGAATCGTTTCGGACCACGCGCGGCCCAGAGCTGATGACAACAATCTCAAGCGGCGCGGTAATCGGCCTGCGGGACTTGATGGTGTGGAGCATGTTATGACGCCTTAGTGGGCTCTCTGGGCAGTTTCTTGGAGAGGTATTGAACGAGAGCTGACAGCGTGGTGAGCCGGCCGTAATCAGCCTCTGGAATCTCGACGCCCAACCGTTCGTGCAGGCTGATCAGGAAATTCAGGAAGTCGAAGGAGTCGATGTCCAAGGCTTCGCGCAGGTTTGCGGCGGGAGAAAGCTGCCGGGGGTCGGTTTCCGGCGCGATTTTCCGAAGACCATCAAAGATGGCCGTTTGAATTTCGGATTCGGTCATAGTTTACCGGGTTCCTGGAGCAGGTCATCGAGGATTTGCAGAAACTGGGCACCGCGGTGACCGTCGGTGGCACGATGGTCGGCTGCCAGCGTCGCGGTCAGTACCGGCCGCACACCGAGCATGCCGTGTTCGGCGGCCCAAGGACGATCCATGATTTTGCCAAACCCGACCAAGGCCACCTGCGGCGGGTAAATCACCCCAAAGACAGTCTCGACGCCAAGGTCGCCCAGATTGGTCACTGTAATCGTGCCCTCCGTGATCTCGGAGCTGCGCAGCCGGCCGGAGCGAGCCCGCGTTATGACATCCCGCAATGCGGCCATCAGTTCCTCGAGGGACTTTTGCTCGGCGGCATGGATTGCGGGGATCATGAGGCCGCCGCCGCGAAGTGAAATCGCTACGCCAAGATGAACTTCTGGCGACGGCTTGAGCTGATCGTCAACCCAAAAACCGTTTAGTTCGGGCACCTGTACAAGTCCGCGCGCCACGGCTTTCAGCAGGAGCGCCGCCGGTAGAACTCGATTCTCGATGGAGCGTTTCTGGTTGAACCCCTGCAGCCAATCGAGAGCGACGCTCATGTCGATCTGAGTCGAGAGATAGTAATGCGGGATCTCGCGGTTCGAGCGCGCCATGGCCACGGCGATTGCGTGGCGCATCCCCGCCACTGGCTTCGCGGGCGCGGCAGCCTCGATGTGCTCGGCATTCTCCGACGCTTTTGTTTGAGCCGCCTGTTCGACGTCGTGGCGCTCGATCACTCCGTGCGGACCCGTGCCGGTGATCTTTTCAAGATCGACGCCCAAATCCTGCGCCAGCTTCCGCGCCATGGGTGAGGCTCTCACGCGCCCGCCAGCTTTAGGCGCTGGCTGTACAGGCGCGACCTCAACAGGAGCCTCTCCTTCCACGTGAATAAGCGCGATCGGAGTTCCCACCGGCAGCTTATCTCCCGGCTGGGCGATCAACTTCTCTACGGTGCCGGTCTGATAGACCTCGACCTCTATATCGGCCTTCTCCGTGCCCACTACTGCGATGATGTCCCCTCGCTTGATGGCATCGCCGGGTTTGACGTTCCATTGCACCAGCGTGCCTTCGGTCATATCGGCGCCGAGGCTCGGCATCCGGAACTCACCCATGCGATGCAACCACTCTTTCGACTGCAGCGCTGATAGTCGCCACCTGCGGGATCGCTGCCGCCTCCATGTGCGCAGCGTAGGGCATGGGGACTTCGGCGCCACAAAGACGCTCGACTGGGGCATCGAGGTCGTATAGAGCCTGCTCCATCAAACGCGCGCTCACTTCCGCCGAAATTCCTCCGCTGCGCCAACCCTCATCCACAATCAAAGCGCGGTGGGTTCGGGAAACGGATTCCACCAAGGTGCGATCGTCCAGCGGGCGAAGCGTCCGAAGATCCACAACCTCCGCCTCGATCCCTTTTTCGCCCAAAACTTTCGCAGCCTCCAGGGCTTTCCACAGGCTGTTGCCGTAGGTGATCACCGATATATCCCGGCCGGGCCTGCGCACGCGGGCGTGATCAATCTCAATCGGCCCGGCATCTGCTGCCAACTCCCCCTCCATGTTATACAGCAGAGCGTTTTCGAAGATCAGAACCGGATCGGGATCCCGCAAGGCCGTGAGCAACATGCCGTGCGCATCTTCGAGAGTCGCGGGGGCCAGAACCTTGATCCCTGGGATGTGTGCGTACCAACCTTCCAGGCTGTGCGAGTGCTGCGCCGCCAGTTGCCGCCCTCCGCCCGTCGCCATGCGAATGACTACGGGGACATTGAACTGGCCACCCGACATATGAAGGAACGTCGCGGCGTTGTTCACAATCTGGTCGAGCGCCAGGAGGCTAAAGTTGCAGGTCATGATTTCAACGATCGGACGCATGCCACCCAGCGAGGCTCCGATCCCAGCGCCCACAAACGCCGATTCCGATAGTGGCGTATCGCGAATCCGCTCGGGTCCGAACTCCGCCAGAAGTCCTTTGCTCACGGCGTAACAGCCGCCATATCGGCCGACGTCCTCGCCCATCAGGAACACTCGATCGTCAGCCTGGAGGGCTTTGCGGATGGCTTCGCGAATGGCATCCCGGTAGGTCATGTGGACGATCCTTTATCCGAATAGACGAAGCGGAGAAGATCCTCGACCGGTTCCCAAGTGCCGGCCTCGGCGAATGCAATCGCTTCGTCGATCTCCTTGGCGACGCGCCGCTCAAGGTCGGCGACGTCTGCGTCAACTTTGGTCCCGTTTGTTTCCAGAGTGCGAATCAGAGCCGGGATGGGATCGCGTTTCTTCCACTCTTCCACTTCAGCCTTGTCGCGGTAGAGTTCCGGATCGTACATCGAGTGCGCCCGGAAACGATACGTCCGGCATTCGAGAAAGAAGGGTCCTTCTCCGGAGCGCACGTGCTCGGCGGCGGACCTTGCCGCTTCCTCTACCGCCAGGACGTCCATTCCGTCTACCGCCGCAGCTGGAACGCAGTAAGCGGCGGCTTTCTTCGTCAAGTCCGTTACCGAATGCGAAACATCCAGCCGCGTGCCCATCGCATAGCGATTGTTTTCGCACACGAAGAGCACCGGAAGTTTCCACAGGGCCGACAAGTTCATAGACTCGTGAAACTCGCCCTCGGCAACAGCCCCGTCTCCAAAAAAGCAGCAGGTGACACGCGGCTGGTTGCGCATCTTGTCGGCCAGCGCTAAACCGACAGCTACGGGAAGACCACCACCAACCACAGCGTTGCCGCCGTAGAAGTGCGTCCTGGCATCGAACAGATGCATCGATCCGCCGCGTCCGCGGCTGCAGCCCTCCTGTTTGCCGAACATCTCCGCCATCACCGATCCGGCAGAAATGCCCCGGGCCAGCGCGTGCCCGTGCTCGCGGTAAGTGGATACGATCGCGTCTTCGGGCCGAAGAGATTGGATCACTCCGACCCCCACGGCTTCCTCGCCTATATAAAGGTGAAGGAATCCGCGGATCTTCTGCTGTGTGTAAAGTTCCGCGCACTTCTCCTCGAAGCGCCGTATCAGAAGCATTTGCCGCAGCAGTTCCAGCCGGTGCTCGCGAACGCCGTTCATGCGGTTCCCTCCAGGGTCGACAAATCTCCCTCCGGCAATCCCAATTCTCTCGCTTTGAGCAGCCGGCGCATGATCTTGCCGCTCCGAGTGCGGGGAATCAGGGAACAAAACTCAATCTCTTTCGGTGACACGGCTGCCCCCAGCTTCTTTCTGGCAAATCCCAGAATCTCCAGCTTCAAGTCCTCGTTCGGTGTATGTCCCGGTCGCAATGCCACGAATGCCTTCACGATCTCTCCGATGGTGGGGTCGGGCTTCCCGATCACGCCCGCCTCGGCCACGGCCGGATGCTCCATCAATGCGCTTTCCACCTCGAATGGCCCGACCATGTGTCCAGCAGTCTTGATGATGTCATCCGCGCGGCCAACGAACGTAAAGTAACCGTCGACGTCTCGACGCGCCAGATCGCCGGTCAAATACCAGTCTTTACCTGAAACGTCTTTGGCGAAGCATTTTGCATAGCGCTCCGGTTCGTGCAGATAGCCCCGAAACATGGATGGCCATCCCGGTTTTAGCGCGAGCTCGCCCTCTTGATCCGGCTGTTCTAGGACCTCCACGCCGCCGTCACTCAGCCGACGAACAATGGCTGCATCAACTCCGGGTAACGGCTTCCCCATCGACCCGGGCCGGATCTCCATCGACGGATAGTTTGAAATCATGATGCCGCCTGTCTCGGTCTGCCACCAGTTGTCATGAATCGGCAATCCGAGCGCTTGCTGGCCCCAGACCACGGCGGAAGGATTCAACGGCTCGCCGACGCTGGCAATCAGACGAAGACGGCTGAGGTCGTATCGGGCTCGCGGCTCACCAGGAAGTCGCATCAACATGCGGATCGCGGTGGGTGCTGTATACCAGACCGTCACCTTCTGCTTCTCGAGGACGCTGTACCAGCGATCGGCGTCGAAGTCGCCTTCATCGATGAGGTTGGTCACTCCGTGAAGAAGGGGCGCAATGATCCCGTAGGAGGTTCCCGTGACCCAACCTGGATCCGCCGTACACCAGAAGATGTCTTCCGGATGCAGATCCAGAGCGAACTTTCCAGTCATGTAGTGCATCAGCGCGGCGTTGTGGACGTGAATGGCGCCCTTCGGCATTCCGGTGGTGCCGCTAGTGAAGTGCAGAAGGGCCATGTCGTCCGGGCCGGTGCGCGGGACCGCGAAGTCCGGAGACACTTGGGCTAGTAGCGGCTCCAGCGCCCAGACACTGGAATCGACGTTCTCGCGAGCATCGGTCAACAGGATGTGTTTCAGTTCTGGCAATGCGCCACGCAATTCGGCAATCGTCTTCCGGTACAGCCTCTCGGTAGTCACCAGAACTTTGGCATTGCCGCGCTGCAACCGCTGACGGACCGGCTCCGGACCGAACGCCGAGAACAGTGGGCAAAAGACGCTGGTGTTCTTCAGCGTCCCCAGCGCCGCGGTGTAGAGAGCTGGAATTCGCCCTGCCAGTGCGAATACGCGATCCTCTTTGCCAACGCCCAGCCACCGCAGCATGTTAGCGAAGCGGTTCGTCTGATCCCGCAATTGGGAGTAGGTCGTGTCAAGAATAGTCCCATCCCGACCCAGCCATCGAAGGGCGACGCGATCGCGAAGTCGCCCAGCAGCATGGAGATCGACGGCAAGCTGTCCGATGTTAAAGCAACCAACAGATCCCAGCTCGCCGCGAGCTTGGTCCCACGAAAATGCCGCGCGTGCTCGTTCGAGGTCGGGCAGATTCGGTTGCACCGGCTCCGCTGATAAGTCTTTCTTAATCGGTGCCCAACTCATGTACTCTCTCGATCCACGTCGGACTTGGCACGTTGACTTCCACTTTCTTCTCTCGGAAAGAGTGGTGGGTGGCTGGATTTTGGAAGGTGTGCGTGCTTTCGCGCAGGCCTCTGTGGCTTTTCGCTCCGCGCGCATCGGCCAACGAGCTTCGAGGCCGCCAGTAACAAGATCGCGCTTATCCGCTTATCAATGTTAATCTCGGTCAGGCGGGGCTCGTGCTTTCCCTTCAGTGCTGATCTCGTGCGAAAGCCGTCTATCTAAGATCCGGCGAGTCTGTACTTCAGGCTTTTCCATCCGCGCGGCTCGCTGAGCATGAGCAAATCCGAACGAGCCGTTGGTTGCATTTGGTTGCACTTAGACCCCTTTTTTGGAGCCAAAAGTATGCAATATTGGCAATCTTTGCAACGACTTAGCCCTGGCAGGCTGCAGCCCTGAAAAGGCTGGCGTCGGCGGTTCGATTCCGTCCCTGGCCACTTCACTAAAGTCTTTACAATCAGCATTTAGACGCCTGTTCTTCTGTCTGTGTCAGATTTGTGCCGTGGATTTTCCGGATCAACACGTCTTGCCGGTCTTGATACTCCGGAGTCCACTTCGCATAGTAACGACTGATCGTGGCGGCGCTGTCCCCGAGGATGGCTGCTACTTCCTCAAGTTTTCCGCCCTTCCCTAGAAGCTCGGATGCAAGCGTATGGCGGAAGCGATGCGGATGCGCGTGCGTTACGCCAGCTTGCTTGAAGACCGCAGCCATTGTCCGCCATGCTCCCTTCACCAGGCTGCGAAGAGTGGCCGTGTCTTTGGAAAAGAATCGTCGGTTGTCGCCCGCCGCGCCCTTGGGGTGCGGCAGCACTTCAAGCGCCTCAATCACGGCGCTGGGCAACTCAACTCGAATCATTCTGTGGTTCTTAATGGCGCGCTTTTCAAGGCGCGTCCCCCGGACGTGATCGCGAGACAGAGTAACCACATCGCTGATGCGCAAGCCAGCATACCGCATCAGTAGCGTCATCGCCCGAGCACGCCGGCGCTCATAGCTGGTTCGGCCAATCTGGTCGCACGCGGCGATGATCACAATGATTTCCTGTTTGGTGTAGGGCTCGATATTGTTGGCCTCGATCATTCTGGGCCGCTTCAGACTTCGCGCTGGGTTCTTCGCAGTCCATTCGCGATCGCGGCAGAATTCAAAGAATTGCGTTAGCAGTTCGACTTCCTTGATCCAGGCCCAGCCGGCTTTTCCCCGCCACAAAGTGTAGCTGTCCATCGTTTCGACATTCACCTGGTCCAAGTAGTGAATCGAGGCGTTCGCGCAGAAGTCACCCAAGAACCCGAGGATGCGTTTGTACTTCCGCTTGGTTTCAGAGGCCTTGCCTTCGTGCTGCGCCCGGAATGCGCTGACCGCATCTTGGATTGTCTTGCGCGGTTTTCCTGAGATGCGGTCTTCGATCTCCGTCAGCCGACGTGCCGCACGTTGCAGATCACGGGTTTTGAGGGAGAGTCGGACTCTCCGTTGGTCGACCATGCCGCAAGCCCACAAGGGGCACCTACATCTCGTTTCCTTACGGCTGGGAACTCTGTTGTGATTGGGGCACTTTAGAGAGTGCCTTCGTTGAAGTGTAAGCATGGGCGTCATTCTATCGCTCCTTGCGTATGTTCGCGGTAAACCTTCATGGCCAACGAGAACGGAATCCGCAACTCGACCCGGGAGCGCTTCCCATTCCGTGCTGGTCTGTTCAGCTTGAGGACGCCTTCCAGATCCTGAAACCATCGGACTACGGTGGACGGGCTCGTGCCCCATAGTTCGGCGTAGAACTGCGGTGAATAATGCGGGTCGATCGTTACCGGCTCGGGCTGCAAGACCTTCGGCATGATTCCTGAAATCGAGTAGCTGCATGATCAGTGTCACCGGAGTTGTGGTATCTGTCAAAGTATGGATTGGGACAATGGTGACGCCAACCGACCAAGAGCTTTACGTGTGGTTTATTCCACACATCCTCAGCGATATCGCCGAGCGTCGTACTGATTCCGGCGAATATCTACCGCGGGGGCAGAGGCGTTGGATTCTGATCGACCGGCTGCGCCGCCGCGTGTTTGTGCATGGCGACTATGTTTGCTATCAAAACGAACAGTTTCACGACTCCGATTCCGAATACCGACTCGCGATGGCCGTTGCCGCCGCTGAGATGATCGAACAAGAGCGGCTCGGCGGAGCCCGGGGGAGCAACACAAAGGCCTGCCTGCATGTGGCTCAAGCCCTGCTGAATTCCGGGTGTGAACGGCTGAAGAGGCGATTCCTGAGGTCCGACCAGGACACGGAAGCCGAGGATAACGTCGGCACCCCTCGCAAGAGCTCTGAACCGCCATTCCTCCGTCTGTCCGACACCATTCGGAGACAGGTCAACCGCTACCGCAGGCGGCACTCAGATTGGCGGGGTAATTTCGAGTTTCAGGTTGCATTGTTTCGATCGAACCAGTTCCGCGATTCGGAGTGGTACCGCGAGGCGGATGAAGATTATCTGCAATGGTCAGGTGACTTCGAAAAACGCCAGGAGTTCGAATGGTTTGAGGCAATGAAGATTGTCGCAATGGCCCGTCTGTATCAGGACCAACACAAGTTCGATCGAGCCATAACGATCTACCGAAAGGCCATCCTCTTCGCCCGCAAGGCGCTCATGAATGAAGAGTTTCGCCGCGTTGTACTCCTCTGGCTTCGTTCGTCGGTGAAAGCTTGCCTTAGGGAAACACGTTCATTGGCTGATCCGGTGTACTCCGGTCCGCGTATCAGCGTCCAGCTGAACGGCCGCGAGGTCACGACGCATCTTTGACTGGGTTGCTCGCCGAGATGTTCCAGACGGCATCGTCTCTTACAGCGCGGCTCAAGGGACGACGTCGGAGTCTCTCCTGTTCACGTATCTTCCGGCATGCGGGGAGCGCATTTTTCTAGAAATTGGCTGTATGATTTATGTTGCTGATTCACGGGGGCTTCCTTGGTCTCCGCGCCTCGCGCGCGCGAGTTAAATAAAATACCATCTGATGGGCGCCCGTTGGCCGAAGGTATTTCACCCTTTGCCGCCCCGCCTTAAATCCGGAGCGTGCGAGCGTAACGGTCGACTGCCAAATAGAGAGATTTGATCGGTAGGGGAATCTTGTGCGCACTGCCGAGGGTCGAGACGTCCCAATATTCAACAACTGCGTCCCGAAACTCGCGGAACGTCGGGTCCGAGGGTAGCTGTACCGGAGCCGACAAAAAGGCTTCCAGGGCGCAATAGCCAAAGCGAGAGCCGGGTGCGCTTGCTTTGTGGTCTGGACTTGGGATGGGTTAGGGGATGGCAGCGGCGCCGGCGGCACTCTTTTCCCGTGGATAAGAACCCCTCCCGGATGCCCGAAAAGCATCTGTTTTCGAGCCCGGTTCTTGCCTCAATTTTTCAGAGCACTCCTATAAGCACTAACTCGCTGATGCACAAGTATTACTTCCACACGGTTGCGCTTGTGTGCGCACGTATAATATATATTTACTGGAATTGCGTTGCACTAAGCGGCCCTGAACCCAGCACCCGCCCCGGCCCGACCATTGAGGAAACCCAACGAAACGCGCTTCCGCCGGCGTGCCAGGAGGGCGCCGAGTCTAAACGCAAGCATCGTCAAAAGGAAGACTGAGCGGCGCTTGCCATGCGGATGTCGTCCCAAAAACGTTCTGGCGACCCAGGCGAGCCGGGCAAACCTCATCGGGCAATCGGGACGATTCCGTTTCCTGATCGCCTAACGGGCGCGCAAGGGCGTCCCAAAAACCTAGCTCCGGTTCGATTGCCCGTCACTTGCAAAAACATTAGATCGCCCAACGTGCGGGACCGCTATTGATGCTATGAAAGCGCTGCATCGGGGTTTCGCGTAGACTGCGAGCGAAACCCCTAGCACGAGGAGGTGCTGCAGCAATATGGAACAGTTTATCGGATGTGACGCACACAAGAAGTTTTCCGTCTTCGTCGCCGTGAACGAAAAAGGCCAGGCCGGCGAGGCGCTACGGGTAGCGCACGATCGGCAGATTTACCGCGAGTTTCTGGCACGGCTCCCTGCGCACTCGGCGATCGCGGTGGAAGCTAGCGGGAGCTACAGTTGGCTGGTCGATGAGATGGAGCGTTCGGGCCACCGTCCCAGGCTATGCAACCCGCTAGAGGCCAAGCGGCGAATGGGCTTGACCAACAAAACCGACAAGTTGGATGCCAGAGGGCTGGCAATCCTGCTTCGAAACGGCACTCTGCCGGAGGTCTGGATTCCACCGAGCGAGCTGCGCGACCAACGTGAGTTGCTTCGCCTCCGCATTTTTCTAGTGAGGCTTCGCACGCGAGTGAAAAATCGCATCCACGGCACGCTCGCGCGTCACAACGTGCAAGTGCCGGGAGCAGATCTTTTCGGCGTCGCTGCTCGTTTGGAGCTCGGCACGCGGCTGCCGGAATTACCGATACACAGCCGTGAAGCCGTCGAACAAGAGCTGGCGACGCTCGATTTCCTGGAAGTCCAGATCGAATCGGCGGAGCAGCGATTGAACGCGATTATGAAGGTAAGCGTGGAGGCGGATCTACTAAAGACACTGCCCTGCGTAGGCAAAATCCTCAGTATGGTTCTGATGCTGGAGATCGGCCGCGTGGATCGGTTCCCGACGGCACAGCATCTGGCCAGCTACGCCGGGCTAGTGCCGCGTGTGCGTTCCAGCGGCGGTCACACGCGTATGGGCCAGGTCTGCGGCAACGTGAACCGGAATCTGAAGTGGGCTTTTGTGGAGATCGGTAACTTGATTGTGATCAACCAGCGCCGGCTGGCGGGTACTCACGTGGTGCGGCTATATCAACGAATCAAACGCGCCAAGAATCATCAGAAGGCGGTGGTCGCCGTGGGGCGCCACTTGGCTGAAGCTGCTTGGTGGGTGCTCACCAAGCAGCAGGTTTATCGCGAGCCGCGGGGTCCGCGGCAGCAGGCTCTTTCGTCGACGCTCGGGTAAGCGCGGCTATGGCCCTAGCCCAACGAGGCTGATTATTGATTGCGACACCCGACCAGCGGAATAGGCTCATGCAGAAGTTGAGGGCGGAGACATGTGTCCGACGAAAGAACGGAATCTGAAAGTGAGCGGAACGGACGAAGCGATTCGATAGCAAAGGAGGGATGTTTCTCTGGGGACTCAGTCCCCAGACCCCTGGGATTTATCGCTTGGATGCCAATCCCAGTGAATCACTCTTGCCGCTGGGGCTCAGTTTTAACCGAACCCCAGCCTGGTCTTGGCCCCGGAGTCGGCGCTCAGCTTGCTTCCCAGCAGAGGCTTATCCTCCGCTCCGGCCGCTTGTAGTGTATCCGCAACAGCAGTCTTGCGCAACGGTGGAACGAAAAAAGAGCTTGATTATCGCAGCGCTTTCAGACAGGCCCATAAGGGTCCGCGACTGATAGCCACTCACGCGGGGTTCTTGTGGATTCATAATGTCTCCCTTCGTTGTCTGTTTGTAAAGTGTAGTTGACAATTAGTGTAGCTTCGCCCCCGATGATTGTCAAGTCTTATGTACAAAAAGACGTGCTTTGTTGATACGGCAAGTCGAGAAACGAAACTTCTTGACAGATTATACTGTGCGCCATACACTGTGTGTGGTAGGCAAGGTCGTCATGAGCTTGGATGTCCTCGAAAATCTTCGGTTGGAACTTCGGCGCGGCTGCCTCGTATTGGCTGTTCTAGCGAAACTCCGATCCGAATATCACGGATACGCGTTGAGCAAGGCTCTGGCGGAGAACGGCCTCGATATCGACGAAAACACCTTGTATCCTCTTCTCCGGCGATTGGAAACCCAGAAGTTGCTGGTCAGCCAGTGGCGGATGGAAGACAAGCGGAACAAACGTTTCTACCGCCTTTCCGAGGAGGGCCAATCCGCGCTGGAACGGCTACTGGTGGAGTGGCGGAGCATCAATGGAGCGATTGAGAAGCTGTTGGATGCGCCGCTGGCGGCAGGAAGGAGAGAAACATGAAACGGGAATTGACGAATCAGGAATTGCTGGACCGGTACATTCACTCGCTCAAGATGCTGCTGCCCCCGGACAAGATGGACGACATCGCGGCGGAAATCCGCTCCAATTTGGAGTCGCTGGCGGAAGACCGGGCCGTGGAACTGGGGCGGGAACTGCGCCCCGAGGAAATGAGCGCGATTCTGAAGCAGCGCGGTCATCCGGCGCTGGTGGCCATCCCGTACCGCGATCCGAACATGCGGGGTCTGATCAGTCCGTGGTTTTTCCCGTTCTACTGGTTCACACTGCGCGCCATGCTGGTTGGATGGGTGACGGTCCGCGTGATCATAGCGGTCTTCGTCTTTCAGGGAACCACGCCCGCCGGCGAGATTCTTTGGAAGCTCGGTCGCGACATTTTGCTGGCGGCATTCTTTATTCCCTCGGGTGTCACGTGGATCTTCGCCACCTGGGAATACCTATATTTTAAGTTCCGGTATTGGGAACGCTGGAAGCCGGAGTCTCTGCCTCCTGTCACGCATCCTGTCGCATCGAAGCAACCGCGACCAATGGTGCAGATTATTGGTCAGGTAGTGTGGCTGATCTTTTGGGCTATGGCGTTGTTCTCACCCTGGATGTTCTGGGTCTGGGGCGGACGCGGCGTTTTCAGCCCGTCAGATGCCGTTTACGCGATGCGGTTGCCCTTGTGGCTGCTGGCTTTGTTCTGGACTTCTCTGTCGTGGCTTGGGTATACAGGCTTCGTCGCGGCGGAGTGGCGGCGGTATCTGCGCACCGCCGTGATCGCCGCGGGATCGGTGCTGGCGATCTTGCTGCTGCGCGCGGGGGATTTACTAGTAGCGGGTCCCAAGTGGGATCCCACTCAGGCAAAGCCACTGGCGACGCTGAATCAGATGGTCGGGGGAGTATTGGTGCTGGCCTGCATCGTTTCAGGCCTCGTCTGTGTGCATGAATTGCGCCGCTTCATACGAAAGAACGGGCGGCGCATGGGCAACGACCGTCAAACCGCTGGTTCCGCCTCCTAGGAATTAGCGAAAAAAGAAACGAGGAAATACCTATGCGATGCGTGTGTCTACTCACCTTCATTCTTCCGGCGATGCTGATCGCGCAAGATGGAGCCGCGATTTACAAAGAGCGTTGCGCTTCTTGTCACGATGCCGCCGAGGGCCGCGCTCCCAAACTGGATGCTCTCAAGACGATGACCGGCGAAGCCATTTTCACGTCCCTGGCGACGGGCGGCATGAAGAAGCAGGCGGAGGGGTTATCCCCGCAGCAACTTTTCGCGCTGCTCGGCTTCATCGCCCCCACCGGTCAAACCGCGATTCCGGGATCCGAGCGGTCCTGTAAAGGAGACGCTGCATTCCACCCGAAATTGGAAGGACCTGGCTGGAATGGGTGGAGCACCAGCGTGACCAACTCGCGCTTCCAGGATGCCAAGGCAGCCGGGCTCGCTGCTTCCGACGTTCCGAAGCTCAAGCTCAAATGGGCGCTCAACCTGGGAAGCGTCGCTGGGACACGAGGGCAGCCTGTGGTCTTGGGTGGACGCTTGTTCATCAGCAGCCAGACGGGCGCAGTTTACGCGCTGGACACCGATACAGGCTGCACGCACTGGAGCTTTCGCGCGGACGTACCGCTGCGGGGGAGCATGAAGGTGGCGGATGCCAATGGGATTCCCGTGTTGTATTTCGCGGACGGCGCGGCGACCATCTACGCGCTGAACGCGGAATCGGGCAAAGTGATCTGGAAGGTCCACCCTTGGAACTTCGTTGGATCCATGGCGACGGGGACGCTACAGATCCATAAGGGTGTCATTTACCAGCCGATCTCTTCACTTGAGGAAGCCCTCGCGGGCGACGCAAAGTTTGAGTGCTGCAAGTTCCGGGGGAGTGTCATTGCCTTGAACGCCGCCACGGGGGAGAAGCTCTGGCAGACCTTCACGATTCCGGAGGAGCCGAAACCGACGCACAAGAACGCTTCGGGAACACAGCAATACGGACCTTCGGGCGCGGGCATATGGTCAACGCCCACCATCGACGAAAAGCTGGGGGCGCTGTATGTCGCGACGGGAGACAATTACTCGGACCCGCCGACCGAAACGAGCGACGCGATTCTGGCCATGGATCTGAAGACGGGCAAGCTGCTGTGGTCCCGCCAACTGACGAAGGGCGACGCATTCAACCTGGGCTGTTCGCCCATGCCGACGAATTGTCCGGAAGCCATGGGTCCGGACTTCGACTTCGGCCAGCCGCCGATTCTGGTGGAGTTGCGAGGAGGCCGGCGGGCGCTGATCATCGGGCAGAAGTCGGGCATGGTGCATGCGATCGATCCAGACCACAAGGGGGCCGTCTTGTGGCAGACGCGCGCCGGCGAAGGGAGCGCGCTCGGCGGCAGCCAATGGGGTTCGGCATCGGATGGGAAGAATATTTATGTGGCGATCTCCGATGTAGGGATCAGCACGGTAGCGGATGCGTCCACTCCGATGGGTCTCCGGGTTGTGGTGGATCCCAACAAAGGTGGCGGTTTGCACGCGCTGGACCTGGAAGCGGGCAAGATCGTGTGGAGCGCGAAACCGGCACCTTGCGCCGCAGGCAGGACGGACTGCTCCCCCGCACAATCCGCGGCGGTGACCGCGATTCCTGGCGTGGTATTTTCGGGAGCCATGGACGGGCACTTGCGGGCGTACTCGACGGCATCGGGCAAGGTAGTGTGGGACGTGGACACAGCTCAGGAATTCGCGACGGTCAACGGCGACGCGGCGCGCGGCGGGGCGATGGATGCTGGCGGTCCGGCCGTTGTCAATGGGATGGTGTTCGTGAACTCGGGCTCCAGCTTCATGCCCGGGAACGTGCTCCTGGCATTCTCGGTCCAGGGAAAGTAACCGATAGAAGCATCGAAAGATCTTTCTCGGCTGAAATCTGCGTAGTCGTTACCGTTGAGAGCCTGGAGGAGGCGATTGTGAACGCATGGTCGGCCATCACGAAGTTAGAAGACCGGCGGGTCATTCTCTGTTGAGTTCTCAGATCGGGATGCCGACTCGCCATAGACCGTAGGCGAGGGCCTGGCGCATGTACAACCATTCCTGCTTCCAGCCGGCCGGCTCCAACGGGACCCGATCCTCGGGGCGCGGCGACCCGTACACCTTCATCCCCTGGTTCTCGAGCAGCTTCTTTACGCGGTAGATGTGATATCCGTCGCTGACCACGATGCACGACTTGAGATTCATACGGCGCATGATTTCGGCCGCGGCGGCGATGCTGTGCACCGTGCTCTCGCCTTCCGATTCGACCAGAATGGCTTCGGCGGGAACTCCATGCCGGCTCAAGTAGGCTTGCGCCACGCCGCCCTCGGTGAAGGTGGGATCGCCGCCCGCGCCCCCGGTGGTCAGAATCCTCGGGGCCAGATCGCGCAGGTACAGAAACAGCGCGTGATTCAGGCGGGCTTCGAGAACCGGCGAGGGCCGGCCGCGGTATTCGGCCGCGCCCAGGACCACGATGACGTCGGCGGGCTGCGCCTCATCCACCCGCGACTGGCGGCGAATATCGCGCGCCACGGTGGTCAGGCCGATACCTGCTGCCACGGTCCCCACGGCGGCGGCGCCCAGTCCGACTCTGAGCAAGACCCGGTTCATGCGATATGCTCAGATCTATTGTAGGCTCTGCTTAACGCGCAGGTCCCTCGCTCCAGACGTGGTTGAGACGCTCATCAGCGATAAGAATCCCTTGCTCAAAGAGGTACGCCGCTTGGCTGCCGGCGGCGTCCCCGGCGCCGGTTCCATTAACGCCCGGCTGGTTCTGGCCGAGGGACCTCACTTATTGGACGAGGCGGTGCGCAGTGGGATAGAGATTCACGCTGTGATTCTGGCGGAATCGGCGAGCGAGTTTCCGGGCGTTGGCGCCACTCGCGTCGTGCGCGTGTTGGATGGCCTGTTTAACAAGCTGGCGTCCACCGAATCGCCGCAAGGAGTGCTGGCGCTGGTCCGCCTGCCGGAGTGGACCGTCGAAGACTTGTGTCCTAAAGAGCCGCGCGGGACGCCTTTGGTGGTCGTTCTCGATGGAGTGCAGGATCCTGGGAACGCAGGAGCCATCCTGAGGACGGCGGAGGCTTTCGGAGCCACCGGCGCGGTATTCCTCAAGGGCACGGTCAGTCCGTCCAATCCCAAATGCCTGCGAGCCTCGGCGGGGTCTGCATTCCGGCTGCCGGTCGTCACTGCAATCCCCGATGGCCTCAAGCTTTATGCGGCCGATCCGCGGGCAAGACTTTTGGTCGCCGACGCCCAATTGGCGGCTCCTTGCGCCATCGTCATCGGAGGGGAGGGAAGGGGTGTGGGGCCCGAACTCGCGGCGCGCGCCACGGGGCTGAAGATCCCGACCGCTGGGGTCGAATCGCTGAACGCGGCGGTCGCAGCAGGCATCTTGCTGTACGAAGCACGCCGCCAAAGAAACGCATGAGTCTTTTCGACAGCGCCCCGCTTCCTTCCGCGCCGGACGGAAAACGTCCGCTGGCCGAGCGCATGCGGCCCGAGCGCCTGGAAGACTTCGTGGGCCAGCAGCACATCCTGGGCCCGGGCAAGCCTCTGCGGACCCAGATCGAGCGCGACGAGCTGCAGTCGATGATTTTATGGGGGCCTCCCGGCACTGGAAAAACCACGCTGGCGCGTCTGGTTGCCCGCATGACACGCTGCGAGTTCGTGCCGTTCAGCGCGGTGCTCAGCGGCATTAAGGAAATCAAGGCGGTGATGGCGGACGCCGAGCGTCTGCGCCGCGCCGGCCGCAAGACGTTGGTGTTCGTGGATGAGATTCACCGCTTCAACAAAGCCCAGCAGGATGCTTTTCTGCCGTATGTAGAGCGCGGCGACATCATCCTGATTGGCGCCACCACCGAGAATCCGTCCTTCGAAGTCGTCTCGGCGCTGCTCTCGCGGTCCAAGGTGTACGCTCTGCGGGCGCTTTCGATGGAGGAAATCGTGACGCTCCTGGAGCGTGGCCTCACTGCTCTGGAACTGGCCGCACCGCGCGATCTGCTGGAGCAAATCGCGATCTATGCCAACGGGGACGCTCGCACGGCATACAACATTCTGGAATCGGCGGCGGGCGTGGCCCGCGAAGGCGTGCTGGACCGCGATGCCGTGGAATCGGTGATCGAGCGCAAGGTGCTGCTCTACGACAAGTCGGGCGAGGAGCACTACAACCTCATCTCGGCGCTGCACAAGTCGGTGCGCAACAGCG